>NZ_JBVIFC010000004.1:0-382798 GCF_055571535.1 Streptomyces sp. NPDC030893
CCCCCCCCCCCCCCCCCCCCCCCCCCCCCCCCCCCCCCCCCCCCCCCCCCCCCCCCCCCCCCCCCCCCCCCCCCCCCCCCCCCCCCCCCCCCCTCGACCGTGTCGGACCGGGCCGCCGGCCCCTCACGGGTGTGAGGCCGTACCGCCTCGCGGCGCCAGCAGACCGTGCAGACAGGCGACCAGGCTCCGGGCCTGGACGTTGAGGTAGTGGCTGTGCCGCAGGAGCGCGCCGAGCTGGTGCAGGGTCAGCCAGCGGTGCTCGGCGTCCTCCAGGGCCTCGGCCGGGCCGTCGGCCTCCACGACGAGGTAGCGGTTCAGGGCGTGGTGGAAGCGGCCGCCCTCCTCGGACAGCAGACAGGAGAACCTGATTCGCTCCGGCGGGGCCGACAGCACGTCGTCCAGGAAGCGCGGCCGTGCCGCTCCGGGCAGCACCTCGTAGTTCCCGGGGACGCACTGGACGGTGGGGGAGAGTTCGACGCCGTCCACGTACCCGGGCTGCGTGCCGGCCCGCATCAGGGCGTGGAGCACCCCGCCGATCTCCTTCACCAGCACGGCGATCACACCGGTCCCGTGCGGCTCGACCATCGGCTGGGACCAGCCGCCGACCTCGCGGGTGCCCGCCGAGACGGTCACGCCGATCACGGAGAAGAAGCGGCCGCTCTCGTGGGAGATCCGGTCCGCCGAGCCGCGCCAGCCGCGCAGTTCGCCGAGCGGCGCCGGGCGGGTGGTGAGATCTCCCTGGGCGCGGTGCTCGGTGATCCAGCTCAGGATCTCCTCCAGGGGGTGCGCGGCGCCCGCTCCACCGGCGCAGGAGCGGACCAGCGCCCCCCGGAACCCCCCACCCGTGCCCAGCACGCCGTCGACGCCGTCACCGGCGAGGGGGAGGCAGGACAGCGCCGTACGCGCGTCCATGTTGACGATGTCCTCGGAGGCCAGCAGCCGGTGGATCTCGCCGAGCGTCATCCAGCGGAAGTCCTCCCCGACGGTGACGTCCTCGGAGACCTCCACCACGATGTTCCGGTTCCGCTTGCGGAAGAACCACGAGCCCTGTTCCGACTGGAGCACGTCGGCGATGACGTGGTGCCGGGTCCGTTCCCGGAAGTAGGCGAGGTACGGCACCGCGCGGCCCCGGTGCAGCCGCAGGAAGTTGCTGCGGGTGGCCTGCACGGAGGGGGAGAGCTGCAGGTGGTTCCTGTTGCCGGGTTCGACCTTGGCCTGCATCAGGAAGTGCAGCACCCCGTCGAACTCCTTGGCCAGCAGACCCAGCACGCCGATCTCCGGCTGGTGGATGATCGGCTGCTGCCAATGGGGCACCGGGCCGGAGGCGGACCGGACGTCGAGGCCGTCGACGGCGAAGAAGCCGCCGCTGCGGTGCCGCAGGGCGCCCGAGCGCGGGTCCCGGTCCCAGTCCCGCAGACGGTCGAGCGCCACCCGCTCGACCCGCAGACCGGACCGTTCACGGGCGCCGGCGAACCAGGAGGCGAACGTGCCGGGCTGATCGATTCTGCTCTCCTCGGTGAGGACCGACCTCGCGAGCCGGTCCCGGAGCGCACGGGACGAGGACGAGGGCGGCTGGACGGTTCCGTTCACCAGGGTTCCTTTGCGCTGGAAGGACAGGGGCGGCGCGCACGGCTCAGTACAGTGCGGGCGGCCAGCAGGAACCTTGAGTCCCCCTGAACCCGTCCGTCCACCGCTGGGGCGGGCCCGGGGCCCGGCCACCGGAATGCGGGCGTCCATTTGGAGCCCGACGTTCGGCTCGACCGTTCTTCGAGGACGTGAGTCGAAGGTACGTCCATGACGACCCCACGCGATGGCGTCCCGGCGGACCCACTCGCCGTCATGCGGCAGCAACGGAGTCAGGCAATGACGGGACCGCGCCCTTCGAACGCCCCGGGTGACCACCGGGAGGCCGTCCGTGTCACCGTCGAGCCGGGATCGTGGAGACCTCGATCGCTGATGCCCCCGCACCCCGACGGCTGAATTCGGCCGGGTCGGTACCGGAGTCGGTCCGCGTTTCCATTCGACGTTGAATCACTTACCCGCTCGAACGCCGCGGTCACAGGGCCGCGAGGGCGCTCGGACGCCCTCGGGACGTGGCTGAAATATGCGTCGAGCGCCGAGGGAATGACCTTGTCCGGTTGATTGGCAAGGGTTAATCTGCGTAAAGATGCAGACAGTCTCGCGCAAAGACCATGCAAAGGTGTATGTCATCGAACGGGGGACGGGATGGATTTTCGGTTGCTCGGACCGTTAGAAATTCTCGACGGCACGCGGAATGTCGTGCCCACCGCACCCAAACCACGCCAGGTGATCGCTCTGCTGCTGATGCGGAGAAACACCTTGGTGCAGACGTCGGAGCTGATCGACGAGCTCTGGGAGAACGATCCGCCGGCCAGTGCGATGACCACCCTCCAGACGTACATCTACAAGCTCCGCAAAATCCTTACGGCACGCGATTCGGAGGATATTCTCCTCACCCGGCCGGGAGGATATACGCTCGCCGTTCCCGATTCCTGCACCGACCTTCACCAATTCGAAGTGGAAGCCGACGACGGGAAAGCGCTGCTGAAGAAGGGTGAGCCGGCCGCGGCGGCCGATGTCCTCAAACGGGCCCTCGGACGCTGGCGGGGCTCCGCACTGGTCGACGTCGTGCCCGGCGGACTGCTGTCGTCCTACGTCACGCGCCTGGAAGAGCTCCGCGAGCGGACCCTCGACCTGCGCATCGAGGCGGATCTGCGGCTGGGACGCCATCAGGAGCTGATCAGCGAGCTGAAGTCGCTCGTGCTCAGCCGGCCCCTGCACGAGAACGTGCACGCCTCGCTGATGATCGCACTGCACCGCTCCGGACGGCGCCACGAGGCGCTCGAGGTCTACCAGACCCTGCGCCGCAGCATGATAGACAACCTGGGCCTCGAACCGGGCCAGGAACTCCGCTCCCTGCACCAGGCGCTCCTGTCGGAGGGCACCGTCGGCGAACCCTACGAGCCACGCCGCCGGCCCGCCCCCGCCGAGCAGCAGCACCGGACCACGGCTCCCCGGCCCGAGCCCGGGAAACCCGCGGCGCCCCCGGCGCCCGGCCCCACCCCCCACCCTCCTCAGGGCATCCCCGTCCCCGCCCAGCTCCCGGCCGACCTGACCGACTTCACCGGACGCCGGTCCGTCGTCGGGCGGGCACCGGCGGTCCTGGCCGGGGACGAGGAGCACGCCCGCCCGCGCACGGCCACCCCCGTCGCGGTCATCAGCGGGATGCCGGGCGTGGGCAAGACCGCGCTCGCCGTGCACCTGTCCCACACCGTGCGCCCGCTCTTCCAGGACGGGCAGCTCTACGCGGACCTGCGCGGCTCCACCGGAGCGGGATGCGGCCCCGCGGACGTGCTCCACGGATTCCTGCGCGCCCTGGGCACCGCTCCCGGCGACATCCCCGCCGACCTCGACGAACGGTCCAAGCTGTTCAGGTCCACCACGGTCGGCCGGCGGCTGCTGATCCTGCTGGACGACGTGTCCTCGCTGGCGGAACTGCGCCCGCTGCTCCCCGGCGACCCGCAGTGCGCCGTCGTCATCACCAGCCGCAGGCGGCTGCACGGCCTGGACGGCGCCTGGAACATCGACCTGGACGCCATGGACACGGCCGAGGGCAGCGAACTGCTCTCCCGCATCATCGGCATCCCGCGCATCGGCCGGGAGCGGCACGCCGCCGAACAGCTCGTGGAGACCGTCGGCGGCCTTCCCCTGGCGGTGCGGTGCATCGGGGGCCGCCTCAACGGCAGCCCGGGGCTCACCCTGTCGGGCCTGGCCCTGCAACTGTCCTGTTCGGACAAGCTGCTGGACGAGCTGCGTCTGGGGGACCTCGACGTACGGTCCCGGTACGACCGCAGCTACGAGGGACTCGGCCGCGTGGAACGCAGCGTCTTCCGGCTGCTGAGCATCCTCCCGTCCAGCCAGTTCACCGCCGACTCCGTCGTCGAACTCCTCGGCAGCGACAGCCGCACGGTGGAGCGCCAGCTGGAGCGCTTCGTCGACAGCCACCTCATCAGCATCCGCTGGGAGAACGACACGGCCCACTACATGATCCCCGCGGTGACCCGGGCCTACGCCCGTGAACGGCTGCTGGACACCCTCTGGCACGACGGCCTGGACCCCGAGACAGGCCGCCAGCGGATCGCCGAGTCCCGCACCGCACCCGAGGAGACGCCCCCGGACCGCCGATTACGCCGCCTCCAGCGAGCCCCCGTCCGCCCCGGCCGCACGGCCCTCCCCGCGGGCGCGGGCCCGGACCGCAACCGGTGATGCGCGGACCGGTCGCACCAACTCACGGCACAGGAGCGGATGTTAGGGTGGTAAATCCGTTACGTCCGGCGATCCGGGACCACGTCGGCAGGCGGTAGTTCTCGGGGGGCACGGCATCGGGGCGGTGGTGGACGGCAGGGTGCGGGAGCCCGCGGTGCTGCCGTCGTCGTTGCGCGTCCGGCTCGGGGTGATCGCGGTGCTCGCGGCGCTGGTGGCCGGGGTGTTCGGGGTGCTGTACGCCGGTGACGGTGAGCCCGGTGGCCTGGACGCGCGGGTCCGGGCGGTGGTTCACGGGGTGGGGACGCCGGTGCGGAATCTCGCCCTGGTCGTCGACTTCCTGGGGGAGCCGGTGGGCGCGGCGCTGCTCGTCGGGGTCGCCGTGGTGGGGTGCGTACGGTCGCGCGGTCCGCGGGCGGCGGTGTTCGTCGTCGCCGGCACCGGCCTGGGCGTGGGGACCACGAAGCTGCTCAAACCCCTGGTGGGGCGCACCATCCACGGCCCCGACAACCTGTCCTACCCGAGCGGGCACACCGCCTTCCTCACCGCCTTCGCCCTCGTGGTGGCGCTGCTCGCGACCGGCCGGCTCGGCCTCGGCAGGACGGCCGGCCTGTCGCTCGTGCTCGGCGCGGCACTGGTCGCCGGCGCTGCCATGGGCTGGGCGCAGGTCGCCCTGGACGCCCACTACCCGACCGACGCCCTCGGCGGCTGGTGCACCGCGCTGGCGGTGGTACCGGCGACCGGGTGGCTGATCGACCGGGCGACGGACGGCCGACTCCCGTGACCCGCGCGGCGGTTGACGTCAGGCCCGGCGGCGGAACACCGGCTTGACCGGGCGCCCGCCCAGCCAGGGGGCCGGGTCGCCCGCGTCCAGTGCCTTCCGGTACACCGCACACGCCTGGGCCACCGCCTCGACGGTGTGGTCGACGTCGGCGTCGGTGAGGGCGGCGCTCACCACGAAGGAGGGGGCCAGCACCCCGCCCGCGAGGAGCCGGCGCAGGAACAGGGTGCGGTACTCCTGCGAGGGCCGGCCGTGCTCGTCGAGGGTGGCGTAGACCAGGTTGCTGGCCCGGCCCCGGACGACCACGTGGTCGGCGACCCCCATGCCGGCCGCGGCCTCCCGGACCCCGGCCGCCAGCCGTTCGCCCAGGGCGTGCAGCCGCGCCGTGACGCCCTCCTCGGTGTAGGTGGTCTGCACCGCCATCGCGGCGGCCAGGGAGTGGGTTTCCGCACCGTGCGTGGTGGACAGCAGGAACACCCGGTCGCCGGGGTGGCGCAGCCCGCCGCGTTCCATCAGCTCGCGGCGCCCGGCCAGCGCCGAGACGGCGAAACCGTTGCCCAGCGCCTTGCCGAAGGTGGAGAGGTCGGGGACGACGCCGTACAGGCCCTGGGCGCCCGCCTCGGACCAGCGGAAGCCGGTGATCATCTCGTCGAAGATCAGCACGCAGCCGTGCCGGTCGGCGAGTTCGCGCAGGCCGGCGAGGTAGCCGGGCGGTGGTTCGGTGTGGGTGGCGGGTTCCAGGATCAGGCAGGCGATCTCGTCCCCGTGGCGGCCGAGGAGTTCCTCCGTGGCGGCCAGGTCGCCGTACGGGAAGGGCACGGTGAGGTCGGTGGTCGACGACGGGATGCCCGCGGACATCGGGGTGGTGCCGATGAACCAGTCGTCGACGGAGAAGAACGGATGGTCGGCGCAGAGGGCCACCCGTGTGCGGCCGGTGGCGGCGCGGGCGAGGCGCACCGCGGCGGTGGTGGCGTCGGAGCCGTTCTTCGCGAACTTCACCATCTCGGCGGTCGGCACCGTGGCCAGGAAGCGCTCGGCGGCCTCGACCTCCACGACCGACGGCCGGACGAAGTTGCTGCCGCGGTCGAGTTCCCGCCGCACCGCCTCGGTCACGCGGGGGTGGGCGTGGCCGAGGCTGACCGACCGCAGGCCGGAGCCGTACTCGATGTAGCGGTTGCCGTCGACGTCCCACACATGGGCGCCGCGGCCGTGGCTGATGACCGGGGCAAGATTCTCGGGGTACTGGTCGTCGCCCTTGGCGTAGGTGTGCGCGCCGCCGGGGACCAGGGCGTGCAGCCGCTCGCCGGCCGCCCGGGAACGGGGCAGTTCGAACTCTTCGGTGTCCACGGCGACCTCAGTTCTCTCTGTGCTTCAGGACGTCGGCGAGGCCCGGCGCCTCCCGGTCCCGCCGGGACATCGAGGTGACCGGCAGCGGCCAGGGGATGGCGAGCTCCGGGTCGTCGAAGGCGATCGTCACGTCCTCGGCCGGATCGTGCGGACGGTCGATCCGGTACGAGGTGTCGGCGGTCTCCGTCAGCGCCTGGAAGCCGTGCGCGCAGCCCGCCGGGACGTACAGGGTCGTCTGCGTCTCGCCGGACAGCTCGAAGAAGGCCCGGCCCAGGTAGGTCGGCGAGCCCGGCCGCAGGTCCACGACGACGTCGAAGATCCTCCCGTACGAGCACCGCACCAGCTTCGCCTCGCCGGCGCCGGAGCGCAGGTGCAGGCCGCGCAGCACGCCCCGCACCGAGCGGGACAGGCTGTCCTGGACGAAGGCGTCCGGGTCGAGGCCCACCGAGCGGACCACGTCGGCGTCGAAGGTGCGGCAGAAGAAGCCGCGTTCGTCGGCGTACGGCGTCGGCTCGAACAGGTATGCGCCGGCGATCGCCGGGACTTCGGTCGCCTTCATGGAGCCTCTCTCGGAGTACGGGCGTGGTCGGCCGCCGGGAACAGGGCCGCGGTCAGGGCGGCGAACTGGTGCTCGACGCGCCGGGTGGCGGCCAGGTTCCGCTCGCCGAGGAGGCGCCGCAGCTCGGCCGACCGCCGCTCCAGCTCGCGGAACTGTTCGAGCAGCCGGCCGGCGTCGACCTCGCGGGCCGGGTGGCGGTACGCGCCGAGACCCATCCGGTCCATGAGCGCGTCGCTCTTCGCCGAGTAGCTGAGCGCGAGGGCCGGTGTGCCGGCCTTCAGCGCGCAGATCAGATTGTGGTACCGGGTCGCCACCACGGTGTCGGCGGCCGCCATCTCCTTCATCAGATCGGCCACCGAAGCGGTCTCGGCGATGGTGACCAGCGGCGAGTCCACCGCGTCGAGGATCGCGTCGGCCACCGGCAGGTCCAGTTCGTCGCCGGTGAGCAGCCGGACCGGCCGGCCCTCCTCGGCCAGCGCGCGGACGAAACGGGTCGTCCCGTCGACGTAGTGCCGGTGGATCTCCTCGGCCCGGTCGCGCTCGTCGTTGCTGCCGTGGAAGTCCATGACGCCGACGCAGACCGGGCCCGGCGGGCCCGACGGCGTGCTCGGCGGCGGTGCCGGCAGGGCGAACACGAGGTCCTCGTAGACCTGGTCGCGCGCGGTGTCCACGCCCATCGCCCGCATCACGTCGCGGGACATGGTGTCCCGGAACGACCGGTACGCGGCCAGCCGTGTGGACCAGCGCGTCAGGACCCGGGTCGGCCGGCTGCCGATCGTGCCGGCGCCGACGCCGACCAGCGCGACCCGGGTGCGCAGCAGCCGTCCGGTCGCGCAGAGCAGGAACAGCGAGTACGGGAAGCCCCACGGCCGCAGCGGCAGCGTGGTCTCCAGGACACCCGTGCCCGGGACGATCACCACGTCGTGCCGGCGCGCCCAGGCGGCGGTGCGGAAGACGTCGACGAGCTTGCCCAGCCCCTTCCCCGCGATCGCGCCCGCACGGGTCGCGGTCCGGTACTCCCCGCGGTACCAGTGCAGCCGCGTCGCGGGGATCCCGTACCGGGCCGCGACGACCTCGGGTCCGCCGCACATCGCGTCCACGACCGCCTCCGGGTGCTCGGCGCGCAGGTACCCCAGCACGGCCTCGAGCGACCCGTCGTTGCCGACGTTGCCGGAGCCGAGCAGACCGAACACCCCCACCCGCACCGCGGTCACGTCCGCCGCCCTTCACGTCCCGCCACCAGCGCGTCCACGGAGACGGTGAGCCGGTCCGGGTCGACCGGGGCGCGGTCCTCGACCCGCTCGCCGGCGCCCGGCCGGACCCGGGCGGTCATCCACGCGGCCAGGTGGCGGTAGCAGGCGCGCCGGTCGGCCGGGGAGAGCGGCGCCCGCCGGACCGCCGCGACGAAACCCCAGACGTACTCGGCGAGCAGCCGGGGCGTCGGGTGCAGCGGGCCGGCCCGGCGCGGGTCGAGGTTGACGCACCGGGAGCGCTTGGAGGGGTTCGCCCGCTCGGCGCGGGTGGGGTGGTCGCGGCGGAAGTACAGCAGCTCCGGCACCTGGTGGAAGGGCCCGTGCAGGGTGATCTCGGCGACGAACGTGCGGTCCGCGTGGTGGTAGCTGTCGTGCGGCTTCACCCGGCGCAGCATGTCCGCCCGCATCACGCCGTAGAAGTCGTCGCCGCCGGGCTCGAACAGCAGGCTGCGGAAGCGCTCCGGCGCGTGCGGCGAGTCGGTGCGGAGCCCGTACTCGTAGGGGACCTTCACCTTGCCCTCGGCGTCGATGACCGCCTGGCCGCTGTGCGCGAGGATCACCTCCGGCCGTTCGTCCAGCGCCTCGACGCAGGCCCGCAGCAGGTCCCGGGCGTACAGGTCGTCGTGCGAGGCCCACTTGAACAGCTCGCCGCGGCACTCGGTGAACACGTAGTTGTGGTTCGGCGCGGCGCCGATGTTCCGGGTCAGCCGGATGTACCGGATGCGGGAGTCCCGCGCGGCGTACTTCCGGCAGATGTCCCGGGTCCCGTCGGTCGAGGCGTTGTCGGAGACGACCAGTTCGAAGTCCTCGTAGGTCTGGCCGAGCAGGGCGTCGAACGCCTCGGCGAGATACTCCTCGCCGTTGTAGACGGGCAGGCCGATGCTCAGCCGGGGTCGGTCGGTCATGACGTCCTCACTTCGGGGATGGTCTTCTGGTGGTGCTCGCGCAGGGCCGACCGCAGCTGGAGCCACCACACGGCCGAGCCGCAGGCGGACGCCGCGGCGACGCCCCAGGCCGAGCCGATCGTGCCGCCCCAGGCCGCTCCGCCCAGCCCGCCGGCGACATAGCAGGCGGAGGCGAACATCTGGCAGCGCAGGCTGCGCCGGGCCGCGGCCAGCGCACGGAGCCCGGCCGCCGCGCCGGTGCCGAGTCCGGCGCCCGCGACGCCGAGCGTGACCGGCACGACGAGCTGCGCGGCGGAGCTCCACACGTCGCCGAGGACCAGCTCGCCGAGCCGGTCCGGTACCAGCAGCAGCGCCGCGCCCCACAGCAGCGCGCCGACGGCCTGCCCGCCGCCGAGCAGGAGACAGAACGGGCCGAGCCGCCGCGGGGCCTGCCGCAGTACGCGCGCCGCCTCGGCGACGGTGACCAGCGACAGCCCCATCAGCACGGCGAGGAACGGGCCGAGCAGGAGCTCGGCGCCCCGGATCACGCCCACCGCGCCGACTCCGACGATCACGCCGAGCCCGTAGGCCCGTATCTGGCTCGCGCCGCTGACGCCGACGTTCTCGACCAGGTACCGGTAGCCGAGGTCGCGGTGGTCGCGCATCCACGCGCGCGCTCCGGCCGGCCGGGGCCGGATGCCGGACTGGAGGCAGCCGTACCCCGCGGCCACCGCGGCGGACCCGCCCCAGGCGAGCAGGAAGGCGGTCACGGTGCCCACGTGGGCCGCCACGACCATGGCCGGGACGAGCGCGACGCCCCACACGACGTCGTTGACGAACGCCTTGCGGCCGGTGCCGGCGGCGAAGAACGCGTACCGCCAGGCGTCCTGGAGCAGCAGCCCCGGCAGCATGACGCCGAGCCCGGCGAACGCGTACCCCAGGTCGCCGCCCATGCCCAGCCCGGCGGCCAGACACACCGTGCCGATGCCGGCGCCGACCAGGAGCGCCGTGCCCGACGACCGGGCCACCGCCTGCCGCCAGGACGCGTCCGGGACGCCGCTGAAGCGCACCACCAGCGGATCGGTGGCCAGCCCGCGCGAGACGTTGAGCACCACGCCGTAGGTCACCCAGGCCAGGCTGAACACACCGAACGCGGTCACCCCGAGCGAGCGGGCCACGTAGATGCCCACCGCGAAGTTGGACAGGCTGGAGGCCGCCTGGTCGGCCAGTCCCCAGGACAGCCGCCCGGCGACGGCCCGCCGGGCCGACCCGGCCGGTGCCGTCGTCCCCTCCTCGGTGGTCATCGGCGTCACGCCTTGAGCAGCCCGGCGCCGTGCAGGGCGCCGGCCGCGGCGGCGACGGTGTCGAACGGCAGCCCGGACCGCTCGGCGACGTCCAGCAGACCGTGCTCGCCGTCGGAGAGACTGAGCACCCACAGCATCGCCATCTGGGCCTCCTTGGCGTCGCTGCGTCCCCCGAGCGAGTCGTACAGCCCCCGCCGCCCCAGCTGCGGTTCGCCGTACGGGCTGAGGTTGACGTACCGCCGGTTGCGGTCGAGCACGGCGAACGCCTCGCGGCAGACCGCGAGGGTGTCCGCCATCGCCTCCGGGGAGACGAGGTCCAGGTCGTCCGCCGAGGTGTGGTACTCGGGGTATCCGGCGTACGGGGTCCGGCTGAGCGAGCCCACGCCGAGATCGAACCCGGGTGAGCAGTACTGCCGCTCGTCGTAGCCGTACGGGGTGAACTCGGTGATCCGGTGCGGGCGTCCGGACGTGGTCAGTACGTGCCGCAGCACCCGGTCGATCTCCGCGTCGCCGCGCCTGCTCCGCTTGTACGTCAGCTCGCCCCGGTCGCCGGCGCAGGCCAGCACCAGCCCGTGCCTGACCCGGTCCACCCGCTCGGCGTTGCGGGCCAGCCAGGTGATCGCCCCGATGGTGCCGGGCGCGAAAATGAACCGGTAGGTGTAGTACGGCCGTTGCTCCGCCAGCGCCCGTGCCAGGAACACCGCCACCGCGATCCCGGCCAGGTTGTCGTTGGCCAGCGACGGGTGGCAGACATGGCAGGAGACGATCACCTCGTCGGGGACCTGCCCGGGGATCACGTGCTCGGCGTAGGTGAGGTGGCCGTCGGCGAGCGTGGAGTCGATCCGCACCTCGTACTCGCCGTCCGGCAGCGCGTCCAGGGTCTCCTGGGCCAGGCAGAAACCCCACTCCGGCTTGTAGTAACTGGTGCGGTAGGGCACCCAGGACGGGTGGTCCGGCAGGGTGTGCAGATGCGGGCGCAGTTCGGACAGGGGCATGGTCGCCGCCACCGGCACGCTGTAGCCGAGCACGTGCAGGCTGGACGCGGTGAAGTCGACGACCCGCCGGCCGGAGGCGTCGGCGATGTACGCGTCGCGGATGTTCCACTCCTGCGGCACCGTCCAGTCGAGCACCTGCGTCCCGGTCGGCACCTCGTGCACGCGCAGCGGGACGTACTCGCCGACGATGTCCAGGGTGGCGCGCACCCCGTCGCCGGTGATGCTCCGGCACAGCGGGTACAGCCGCTCCACCAGCGCGTACATCTCCTCGCCGGAGCCGGAGCCGGAGCCGGCCGCGTGCGCGGTCACCGGCGCCACCGCAGGGTGTCGTCGACGGTGCCGGCGTCGGACGCCGAACGCAGCACGGCGAGCCGGGTGAAGCGCCGCTCGAAGTCCTCCCGGGTCAGCCCGTACGCCCGGTAGGCGTCGGCGAGTTCGAGCGCGCCCCGCTTCACCGTCCACTCGCAGTCGAAGCCGGGCACGGCGGCGCGGAACCGGGAGAAGTCCACCCGGTACGACCGCGGATCGGCCCCCGTCTCCCCGGTGATCACCACCTCGGAACCGGACACCGCCTCGGCGACCTGCCGGGCGATCTCGGCGACCGTGACGTTGTTGGTCTCGCTGCCGATGTTGAACGCCCGGTCGTGCACCGCCTTCCGCGGAGCGGTCAGGGCGGCCGCGAAGGCCCGTGCGATGTCGGCGGCGTGCACCAGCGGCCGCCAGGGCGTGCCGTCGGAGAGCACGAGGACCTCGCCCGACAGGAGCGCGTGCCCCACCAGGTTGTTCAGCACGATGTCGGCGCGCAGCCGGGGCGAGTAGCCGAAGGCGGTGGCGTTGCGCATGTACACCGGGCTGAAGTCGCCGTCGGACAGCGCGTGCAGGTCGTCCTCCACCCGCACCTTGGACTCCGCGTACGGCGTCACCGGGCGCAGCGGGGCGTCCTCGCCGACCAGGTCGTCACCGCCGGCGGCACCGTAGACCGAGCAGGTCGACGCGTACAGGAAGCGCTGGACCCCGGCGTCGCGGGCCAGCCGGGCGAGCCGCACCGAGGCGTGGTGGTTGATGTCGTAGGTGAGCTCCGGCGCCAGCGAACCCAGCGGGTCGTTGGAGAGCGCGGCCAGGTGGATCACGGCGTCCACCCCGGCCAGGTGCTCGGCCGTGACGTCGCGCAGGTCCACCCGCGTCCCCGGCGGGTCCGCGGGCGCCGGGCCCAGCACGCAGTCGGCGAACAGGCCGGCGTCCAGGCCGACGACCTCGTGGCCCGCGGCCGTGAGGACCGGGGCCATCACGGTGCCCAGGTAGCCCTGGTGTCCGGTCAGCAGTACGCGCACGTTCATTCCCCCAGGTCGAGAGTGAGTTTGGTGACGGCGAACGCCTCGGCGTACCGCGCGTGGCATTCGATGCCGCGGATTCGGGCCAGCCCCAGGAAGGCCTCCCGGTCGTACCAGGGCCGGTGGCGCTGCGAGGGGTAGTGCTCCTGGAGCAGCCGCACCTTCCGCTCGGCGACGTCCGGTGACAGCGGCTGGTACGCCACCGGGCGGCCGAGGTCGGCGTCCCACTTGACGATCTCGTAGCCGAGCACGAGGTGGTCGCGGAACGCGGTGGTCATCAGCTTCGCCAGGCCGCGGTGGTCCTGGTGGGCGTCCTCGGTGCGCGGGGCGAGCACCAGGTCCGGCTCGGTCCGCCCGCGCAGCTCCTCGACCGCGCCCTTGGCCTCCTCCCAGTGCGCCGGTATCCGCCCGTCCGGCAGTTTGAGCACGGTCAGCCGCAGGTCGGCGCCCGGGCAGAAGGCGGCGAGCGCGGCCCGCTCCTCCTGCTCCCGTTCGCCGCCACCGCCGGTGAGCACCAGCGCGTCGACGCGCAGCCCCGGCCGGGCGAGGCACAGGGCGAGCAGTGTGCCGCCGGCGCCGATGGCGATGTCGTCGCAGTGCGCGCCCACCGCGACGATCCGCTCCAGACTCCCGGTGCCGAGCCGGATCACGCGCTCACCCCCGCGCCGTCCCGCTCCCACACGGCCCACGGCCGCTCGCCGCGGGCGTAGGCGTCGTCGAGCGCGGCCCGTTCCTTCACGGTGTCCGTCGGCTTCCAGAAACCGCGGTGCTTGTGGGCCACCAGCCGCCCCTGCTTGGCCAGTCGGGCGCACCCGTCGGCGACCAGGTCCCCGCCCTCGGGGATGTGGTCGAAGACCTCCTGGCGGAGCACGAAGTAGCCGCCGTTCTCCCACAGCGGCAGTTCGCTCACCGGGGTGATGCCCCCCACCAGGCCGTCCTCGCCCAGGTCCACGCAGTGGAACGAGGACTGCGGCGGCACCACCATCATCGACGCGCCGGCGTCGCGCCGGGCGAACCGGTCGATCATCTCCGGCAGCGGGGCGTCGGTGAGCACGTCGGCGTAGTTGGCGAGGAACATCTCGTCGCCGTCCAGATGGTGCCGCACCCGGCGCAGCCGCTCCCCGATCGGTGACTCGATACCGGTCTGCGCGAACGTGATCGTCCAGTCGGCGATGTCGGTGGAGAGCAACTCCGTACGCCCGCCCCGCAGGACGAAGTCGTTGGACGTCGTCTCCTCGTAGTGGAGGAAGAAGTCCTTGATGTGGTGCGCCCCGTACCCGAGGCACAGGATGAACTCCTTGTGCCCGAAGTGCGCGTAGTAGCGCATGACGTGCCAGATCAGCGGGCGCGGGCCGACCATCGCCATCGGCTTGGGCACGTCGTCGGCGGCACCGCTGCGCATCCGCATCCCGTAACCGCCGCAGAACAGTACGACCTTCATGCTGTGACCTCCCGGGAGGCGGCCTCGACGATGCTCAGTTCCGGTATGGGGAAGACCAGCCGGCCGCCCCAGTCGTGCACGAAGGAGAGCTGCTCGACCAGTTCGGCGCGCAGGTTCCACGGCAGGACGAGGACGTAGTCCGGCCGGTCGGCGGCGATCCGCTCGGGCGGGAGCACCGGGATGCGGGTGCCCGGGGTGAACCTGCCGTGCTTGTAGGGGTTGCGGTCCACCGTGTACGGGAGCAGGTCGGGCCGGATGCCGCAGTGGTTGAGGAGCGTGTTGCCCTTGCCCGGCGCTCCGTAGCCGACGACCGTCTCACCCCGCTCGGCCGCCTCGATCAGGAACCGCAGCAGGTCCCGGCGCACCTTGGCCACCCGGGCGGAGAACTCGGTGTACCCGGACAGTTCCTGGAGCCCGGCGGCCTTCTCCCGCGCCAGTACGTCGGCCACACGCCGGCTCGGCTCGCCGGCCGCCTCGGCGGGCCGGGCCCACAGCCGGATCGAGCCGCCGTGCGTGGGCAGCAACTCCACGTCCACCAGCGCGAGTCCGCCGCTCTCCAGCGCCCGGATCGCGGACGCGACCGTGTAGTACTGGAAGTGCTCGTGGTAGATGGTGTCGTACTGGTTCTCCTCGATCAGGGTCAGCAGGTGCTGCACCTCGACGGAGACCCAGCCGTCGTCGGCGACCAGGGCGCGCAGGCCCCGGGTGAACCCGACCACGTCGGGGATGTGCGCGTACACGTTGTTGGCCACGACCAGGTCCGCCGGACCGTGCTCCCCGCGGACGGCGGCGCCGGTGTCCGGGCTCAGGAACTCCGTGACCGTCGGCACACCCGCCTCGCGCGCCGCGGCGCCGACGTTCACCGACGGCTCGATGCCCAGGCAGCGGATGCCGCGGTCCACCACGTGCCGCAGCAGATAGCCGTCGTTGCTGGCGACCTCGACCACGAAGGAGCCGGCGCCGAGCCCCAGCCGCGCCGCCGCGTCCGCGACGAACGTGCGCGCGTGCTCCACCCAGGAGGTCGAGTAGGAGGAGAAGTACGCGTACTCCTTGAACGTCTCCTCCGGTGTGATCAGCGGAGGGAGCTGCGCGAGCCAGCAGGCGGTGCAGACCCGCAGGTGCAGCGGGTACGCGGGCTCCGGATCGTCCAGTCGGTCCGCGGCGAGGAAACTCTCGCACGGCGGCGTCGCCCCGAGATCGACGACGCTCGCCATCGCCTCCGAGCCGCAGAGTCGGCATCGTGTCATGTGCTGTCCCCATCCCCCCTGCCCGCGCGGGTGTCCCCGCCGCGAGCCAGTGTCGACCGCCCCGCGATCGCGGCGCGGTACCCCTCCACCAGGCGCTCCAGCCCGACGGCCGGGCTGAAGTCCCGCTCGTAACGGAGCCGGGCCGCCCGGCCCATCTCCCGGCCCGCGGCCCGCCCGCCGGTGATCCGGCGCAGGCAGGACACGAGCGAGGCGACGTCGCCCGGCCGGTGCAGCAGCCCCGTACGGCCGTCCTCGACGAGTTCGACGAAGGCGCCGTGACCGGCGGCGACGACCGGGACGCCCGCCGCCATCGCCTCCACGACCACCAGCCCGAACGCCTCCAGCCAGGTCGAGGGGGCCACCACGGCGACCGACCGGGCGACGGCCTCCCGGCACTGGTCCCGGTCGTACAGGCCGGCGTACCGCACGTCGTCCCGGCCGGCCGCCCAGGCGGTCACCTCCCGCTCCAGCGGCCCCGTCCCGGCGATCACGAGCGGTACGCCCACCCCTCCGCCGGCGGCGAGCTCGTCCCACGCGGCCATGAGCAGCCGTACGCCCTTGGCCTCCGCGAGCCGGCCCAGATACAGCAGATGCTCGCCGTCGCCCGTGCGGCACCCGCCCGGGTCGGGCACGAAGTTGTGCTTCACCGCCAGCCGTCCGGCCGGCATCCCGGCCCGCACCAGCACCTCGCGCTGCGCGGCGGAGATGCAGAAGAACCGCTCCACGCCGGACCACCAGCGCCGCCGGTTGACCGACAGGCTCACCGCGAGTGGCACCGTCGCCGCCCGGGAGCCGCGGTAACAGCCGTGCCGGACGGCGGGCAGCGGCGTGGCGCCGACGCACTCGGTGCACGGCCGGCCGTCCCGCTGGAGCGTGCCCGGCGGACAGATCTGCGTGTAGTTGTGCAGCGTGGCGACGGCGGGCACGCCGGCGTCGGCGCAGGCGGCCAGCACCGCGGGCGACAGGAGCGGGAAGACGTTGTGGACGTGCACCACGTCCGGCCGCTCGGCGCGCAGCCGCGCGGCGAGCTCCCTGCGGACGCCCGGGTTCCACGGTACGAGGAACGGCAGCGCGGCCTTGGCCGGCAGGGACCGGCCGGCGATGTCGTCGCTGCGCCGCTCGAACACCCCGACCCGGTGGCCGGCCCCGCGCAGCAGCGCCACCTCCTGGTCGACGACCAGGTTCTCCCCGCTCGGCTGCGCCGAGGCGTAGCGGTTGTGCACCACGAGAACGTGCATGCTCAGGTCACCTCCGATCTCTGGGCCCAGCGCGGGACGCGCCGTCGGGGCGCGTCGGCCGCCGGCAGGGGAGCGGGCGCGGCCGGTGCCGCGAGCAGCGAGGCGGCCACGGCCAGATGCAGCAGATACGGCGAGGCGTCGCCGAGACCGGCCTCGGTGTACGAGGCGATCGCGCAGTAGCTGATCAGGAAGAGCGCGCAGGCCCTCGACAGCGACGGCGGGCGCAGCAACGCCACGCCGCCCAGCACGAGGACCATCACCGCGACCAGGGTGATGCCGGTCATCCCCTGCTCGTGGTAGACGGCCAGCCAGCTGTTGTCGATCGGCAGCCCGCCGAACGACTTGTCGCCCAGCCCCGCCCCGAACAGGTACTCCGAGGTCGTCCGGGGCGCGGACAGCAGGGCGTCCCAGACCTTGGCCCGGCCGGTGAGGCTGGTGAAGTTCTCCTCGCTCTGCCCGCGCAGGAACCACGCCTGCAGCCAGGAGCTGAACGCCACCGCGGCCACGGCGGCGCACAGCACCGCCCAGGTGAAGAAGCGGCGGGCGGCGGCGCTGGTCAGCACCAGCGAACCGATCGCCACCGCCAGCCCGGCGATCAGGCCGAGCGTGGCCGTACGGGTGTGGGTCAGCGCCAGCAGGACGAGGGCCGGCACCACCACCAGCGCCGCGCTGCGCCGGTCGGTACGGCGGCCCAGCACCAGCAGCACGGCCAGCCCGGTGATCACCGCGGCGTACTGGCCGATCTGCGGCGGGGTGAGCGGCCACAGCGCGCCGACCAGCCGCCCGCCGTAGGTGTCGGGCAGGGCGGTGCCCGGTGCCACGACCAGTCCGACGGCCACCGACGCGAGGACCGCGAAGTACATCCGGATGTGGTGCCGGACGAACGTCGTGCCGCCGTCCCACCAGCGGCTGAGCAGCCACAGCGTGGTGACGAACAGCGCCAGCCGGGCGCAGCGGAACAGCGCGCCGAACCCGGACTCCAGGCTCGCGCTGGAGATCAGGCTCGGCACCAGCAGCAGGGTCAGCAGGAACAGGAAGGCGCTCGGCCGGACGCGCAGCCGGGTGTTGACCGCGAGCGCCAGCGCGAACGCGACGACCAGCGAGCCCATGGTGACCATCTGGATGAGGGAGCGGGGCAGCGGGACGATGGTCTCCGCCCCGGCGGAGCCCAGCGTGTTGAGGACCAGCAGCCCCCAGGCCGCCTTGACGGGCCCCGGCGTGCGGCGGTCGTCGGTCTCCATCTCAACCACCCTTCCCGGAACGGAAGGTGCTGTCCGCGTCCTGCCGGTACGGCGCTCCCCGCCACTGGGCGGTGTCGAGCACCCGGCTCGGGTCGTGGGCGACGAACTTCCACGGCCCGACGTAGACGTTGTCGTGCCAGCGGTTGTGCTGTTCGAGGGTGATCGCCTCGGCCACCCGCTCGCCCTGGTACGGCGACCAGTCCGGGTAGGTGCCGTAGTTGGCCAGCACCGCCATGCGGTCGCACTTGTCCACGCAGTCGACGACGGACTTGTCCAGCACGAAGCGGTTGTCGTGGATGTCCACCCGCTGGGTCCGCCACCGGCAGTCGTCGTAGAGCGGCGCGGTGGCGATGCCCGGCTGTGCGCAGCGGTCGACGTCCTCCACCAGCAGGGTGCAGTCACCGGAGGAGGTGTTGGCCGGGCTGTTGCAGAACCGGTCGGCGTTCTCCCACAGGGTGATCCCGGACCAGTTGTTCTCCAGGACGTTCCGGTAGATCTCGATCTTGTCCGTGCGGGCCGGGACCCGCGGTTCGCCGCCCGACTCGGACACGTAGACCGTCGCGAACGGGAAGGTGTCGCCGCGGTCGGCGTACCGGCGGCCCTCGACCCAGTTGTTCCGCCGGACGGTGTTCCCGCGGATGACCGCGTTGTAGCTGGTCTCGTAGATCAGCGCGGCACCGTCGTTGGCCTCGAGCACGTTGTCCTCGATGCGGAAGTCGTTGTTGTTGGTGTCCGCCCACAGGCCGGTGCCGCGGTTGTCGTGCACCCAGTTGCCGCGCACGTCGGCGCCGTCGACGGCCCAGAACTTGATCCCTCCGGTGCAGCCGCAGCCCGGCCGGCGCCGCTCCCAGTCACCGGTGTTGTTGCCGGTGATCTCGTTGCCCTCGACCACCAAGTCGGTGATCCGGCCGTCGCCCTTGTAGGCGTTCATGCCGTACTGGCCGTTGTCCCGCAGGCAGTTGGCGCGCACCTGCTGGCGGGCACCGGCCATCAGCCCGGCGCCGGAGTTGTCCCGGATCGTGGAGTGCTCGATCACCCACCCGTCGGCCGAGTCGTGGTTGACCACGCCCTCGTCGTGCGGCGCGGCGAACCCCCGCACGGTCAGATGGCGGATGGTGACGTCGGGGGCGGTGCCGCCGAACGCGTACTGGTTGGTCTCGCGGCCGTCGAGCACCGCGCCCGGCGCGCCGAGGTAGGTGTTGCCCTCCTTGGGGACGACCTGGGCGTAGCGGTCCGGCTCCAGCCGGTGCTTGCCGGGCATGAGCCAGAACGTGGTGTCCGGGGGGCTGCTCTTGGTCTTCGCCGCCAGGTCACCGGTGACCGCGGGGTCGACCGTCACCGCGCCCGCGGGTGCCTTCGCCGGCCCGGGTTCGGGCCCTGCGCACACCCGGGCCACGGACACGGACACGGACGGCGTGGGGGTCGGCTCCGGCCGCGCGTCCGGTGCGCTGTCACAGCCGGTCGCCGCCAGCAGGACCAGCGCCGGCGGTATCGCCCGGCGTCGCCACGTGCTCCCCAAGTGCTCTCCTCCTCTCAGTCCTTGAACCCGAGCACGGTGGTGAACGGCTCCGTGCCGTCGGTGAGTCCGGTGCCGACCAGCGTGGTGGCGGGCTCCTTGCGGCCGAAGCCGGGGGAGTACCAGCCCAGCGGCGGGCCGCTCTCGCCCCGGTGTGCCCGCCAGTCCAGCCGTCCGGGCAGTTCGAGCCGCGCGGAGCGGTCCTCGCCGTCGCGGGTCCAGGTGAGCACCGCCCGGTTCCCCACCAGGTCCGCGGTGATCGCGGGGCCGAGGTGGAACGCCAGGCGCACCGGCCGGCTCGGTCCGCGCACCTCGTCGATCACCTTCAACTCCTGTGTGGCGTGGGTGAGTTCCACTGTGCGGCGGTGCACGGACGGCCGGTAGCCGTCGTGTTCGGCGCACCAGCGGGCCACGCCGTCGCCGCAGGTGTCCACGGCCAGGACGCGGCTGCGGGCGTGCCGGGTCCACAGGAACGGGCCGCCGGAGACGGACTGGTCGACGCCGTCGAGTTGCAGGGTGTTGTGGCCGAGGGTGGAGCGGAAGTAGCTCCGCCACTCGGGCTGCCCGTGGTAGCAGTACGTCCCCGGGTCGGCGAGCACGTCGACCCCGTCGTGCCGGACCTCCACGGACAGCGCGTCCGCGTGGGCGTGCGCGGCGATGGACAGGAACCCGTGCGGCCCGCCGTCGCAGCGGCACCAGATCCCGTCCGGACCGCGCAGGACGGTGAGCCCGGCGTCGCCGAAGTGCCCGGGCCGACTCGCCGGCCGCACCACGGCGGGGGCGGCCCCGGTCCCGCTCCGGTGACGTCCCCCGGGCGTCCCGCCCCCTGCCGCCTGCCCACCGGACGCGGCGTCGCCGGTTGCGCGGCGGAGCGACCCGCCCAGGGGCGCCGTGGAGCTGGTGCCGGCTATCCGGCGGAACCACTTGCCGAGGGGCGCCGCGGGGCCGCCGGTCGCGCGGCGCAGCCACGCGGTCAGGGCCGCCGTGGGGCGTGTGCCGGGTGCAGCGGCGGCGTCACCGGTCGGGCGGGGTTGCCTGGGCGCCGCCCCCGGGCGTGCCCCCGGTGCCACGACGGGGCGGCCGGTCGCGCGGCGCAGCCACGCGGTCAGGGCCGTCGCGGGGCGTGTGCCGGGTGCAGCGGCGGCGTCACCGGTCGGGCGGGGTTGCCTGGGCGCCGCCCCCGGGCGTGTGCCCGGTGTGGCGGCGGGGCGGCCGGTCGCGCGGCGCAGCCACGCGGTCAGGGCCGTCGCGGGGCGTGTGCCGGGTGCAGCGGCGGCGGTACCGGTCGGGTGGGGTTGCCTGGGCGCCGCTCCCGGGCGTGCGCCCGGTGTGGCGGCGGGGCGGCCGGTCGCGCGGCGCAGCCACGCGGTCAGGGCCGTCGCGGGGCGTGTGCCGGGTGTCGCGGCGGCGGTACCCGGTAGGCGGTGCAGCCGTCCGGCCAGGGGTGTCGTGGCCCGAGGGCGGGTGCCGGGGGTCGGGCGGGGGAGCCCGGTCAGGGGGGCCGTCCCGGGGCGTACCTCCGGTGCCGTGGTGTCCGGGGCGGTTCCCGGGTGGATGAGTGCCGTCAGCAGTGGGGTGCGTACGTCGGTGGTGGTGACCTCCGGCCACCAGGGGAGCCGGCCGAAGACCGCGTCGCCGGTGGCCAGTAGGGAGGCCCAGCGGTCGGTGCCCGCGCCATCCAGCACCAGTCCGTGGCCGTCGTCCGCGTCCCCCTGGCGCGGCGGACGCAGCCGGTCGTCCACGACGGCCGCCAGCGCGTCGGTCATCCGCAGCAGCACCAGCCGCACCGTCCCGGGCACCGGCACCCCCGCGGCGTCCGCCTCGGCCACCGCCGCCAGGCCCAGCTCCAGCACCAGCCCGTGGTACTCGGTGGCCAGCTCGCGGTTGAGGCCGGAGCGGAAGGTGTTGCCGCGCAGATGCCGCTCCAGCGACCGCAGCGCGTCGGCCCGCCAGCGCGCCGAGGCGGGGAACCACCCGAACGCGCAGGCCGCGGCGAGCCGGCCGGCCGCCTCGGCGACGGCATGGTTGTTCGCCGAGGACCCCCGGCTGGGAAAGGCCGCCAGCCAGCGCTGGTGGTGCCAGATCTGCTCCACCGCCACCGGATCGTCCTCGAACAGCCCGGCCGCGCCCGGCCAGCCGTCGAGCAGTCGGCGGATCCACACCCACGACAGCAGCCGGATCCCCAGCTCGATGCCGCTCACCCAGTGCACCCCGCGCAGCGGCGGGTTGGCCGCCCACCAGGAGCGCAGGTGCTCGGCCACCCGCTCGGCGTACCGCTCGTTCCCGGTGACCGCGTACGCCGCGGCGAGCACGGTGAGGTACTGGTGCCGGGACGGTTCCCAGATCTGCTTGATGTCCCCGACCGCGTCCTCGTCCCGGTACGGCACGTCGAAGGCGTACACCGAGGGCGCCCGGCGCCCGGTCTTCGGGTCGAGGCACCAGTCCGGGTCGGCCAGGTCGTGCCGTTCCACCCCGAAGAACCCGCCGTGCCCGGCCATCAGCCGGTCCGCCTCGGCGACGAGCCGCTTCACGGCGTCCGCCGGCACCGCGTCGAGCGTCCCGGACGGCAGCGCCGCGGTGAACCGGGCGCCGGTCACGGCCGGGCAGTCGGGCCGCACCGACCGCCACCGCCGCCTGCGCACCGTGTCACCGACCCGGCCGCCGACCTCCCGCGGCCCCATCCGGGACAGCCGCCGCAGGTACCAGCCGGGACTCCCCGAACGCGCCGTCATCGCGCCCCCGCCAGCGTCACCGGCGCACCGGCGGCCAGGCTCGCCGGCACGGCGAGGGTGGCCGCCGTGGTGGCCACCAGCGACTCCAGCGGCACCGGCATCGGCCCGCCGGTCCGCACGGCCCTGACGAACGCGGCCAGTTCGGCGGACTGGCCCTTGTCCCGCGCCTTGGGCAGCCGGGAGCCGGCCCACCGCTTGCGGCGGCCGTCGTGGACGGAGGCCCGGAGGAAGTCGTCGAGGCGCAGCGCGCGGCCGTCCGCGACCAGGTCCAGGGTCTCCTTGGGGAAGCCGGCCGGGCCGGTGGTGACGTAGCTGATGGCGGCGGTGGACCCGTCCGGGTAGCGCAGCAGCACCTGGAGGTCCTCGTTGCCGGACGTGGCGACCGCGTACACCGAGACGGGGTCGGCGCCGAGCAGCCGGCTCGCCGTGTCGATGAAGTGCCCGCCCTCGCCCGTGAACCGGGAGCCCTCCGTGGCCTGCCGCAGGTACCAGCTGCCGTGGTCCAGCCGGCCCGCGTTGACCAGGTAGCGCAGGTGGCCCGGCCCGGTGCGGGGGCCGAACAGCTCCCCGGCCTCCCGCAGCAGCGGGGCGAAGCGGCGGTTGAAGCCCACCTGGAGCCGGTCGTTGCCGGACTCCTCCACCGCGGCGAGCACCGAGGCCAGTTCCTCCCCGGTGAGCGCCAGCGGCTTCTCCACGAACACCGCCTTGCCGGCCAGCAGCGCCCGGCGGGTCAGCTCGGCGTGCGAACTGTGCCGGGTGACCACGAACACCGCGTCGACGGACGGGTCGCCGAGCACGGCGTCGAGATCGGTGGTCGCCCCGGCGAAGCCGAACTTCCGCTGCGCGTTGGCCCCGGACAGCGCCGTCGTGGTGACGACCGTGGACAGCTCGACGCCGTCGCGCCCCGCCAGGTGCGGGAGCAGCATCGACGAGGCGTAGTTCCCCGCGCCGACGAACGCCAGCCGCACCGGCGTCCCGGCGGCCCGGGCCGGTGCGGACGCCGTGCCGGCGCCGCGCCGGACCGCGGGCACCGCCACCTCCGGGGCCCGCGCCTCCGGGGCCGTCGCCTCCGCCGTCCGCCCGGGGTACCGGAACAGCACGGCCACGGCCTTCAGGCCGCCGTCCTCCAGGCTGCGGTAGGTCTCCACGGCATCCTCGAAGGCGGCCGTGTGGGAGACCAGGGGCTCCACGTCGACCCGGCCGCGGGCGGCGAGGTCCAGGAAGCACGCCAGGTTGCGGCGCTCGGTCCAGCGCACGTAGCCGATCGGGTAGTCCCGCCCGTCGAGTTCGTACTCCGGGTCGTAGCGCCCGGGGCCGTAGCTGCGGGAGAACCGGACGTCGAGCTCCTTCTCGTAGTACGCGTTCCACGGCAGGTCCAGGCGGCACTTGCCGATGTCGATCACCCGGCCGCGGTCCCGGCTCATCCGGGCGGCCAGCTCGACGGGCTGGTTGCTGCCCCCGCCGGCGGCCAGGTACACCTGGTCCACGCCGTGGCCGTCGGTGAGTTCGGCGACGGCGTTCTCCACGGCCGGGGAGGCCGGATCGCCGCAGGCCGCCGCGCCCAGCCGCTCGGCCAGCTCGCAGCGCACCGGGTCGGGGTCGGCCCCGACGACCCGCACCCCCGAGGCGGCCAGCAGCTGCACCACCAGCTGCCCGATCAGCCCCAGGCCCACGACCAGCGCCACCTCGCCGAGTTGCGGCTCGCCCTGGCGGACGCCCTGAAGGGCGATCGACCCGACGGTGCCGAAGGCGGCGTGCTGCGGCGCGAGACCGTCCGGCACCGGCGCGTAGAGGTTCTTCGGCACCCAGTTCAACTCGGCGTGCAGCGCGTGCTCGTTGCCCGCGCAGGCCACCAGGTCGCCGACGGCCACGTCGTCGATCCCGGCGCCCACCTGCTCGACCACCCCGCACAGCGAATAGCCCAGCGGCGTGTACGAGTCCAGCTTGCCCATCACCTTGCGGTAGGTGGCGGGCACGCCGTTGGTGGCCACGCTCTGCACGACCTTGGCCACCTGGTCCGGCCGGGAACGGGCCTTGCCCAGCATCGACATGCCGGCCTCGGACACCTTCATCAGCTCGGTCCCGGTGGAGATCAGCGAGTAGGCGCTGCGCACCAGCACACCGCCCGGCTTGCACCCCGGCTCCGGCACGTCGAGCAGGGCCAGCTCGCCGCTCTTGTAGTTCTGTACGACCTGTTTCACCGAAGTCCTCTTGTCTCTACGCCGTCGAGGGAGTTCTGGCCGGCCCCGGAGATCGCGCCGCGATACCAGTACTCGAGGGTCAGCACGTGCCACAGATGCTTGGAGTAGTCCTGCTGCCCGGCGGCGTCCGCGGCGACCAGCCGCCGCAGCGCGTCGCGGCGCAGGAACCCGGAACGCACGAGCTCGCCGTCGTGGACGACCTCACGCACCAGCGGAGCCAGGTCCCGGCTCATCCAGGCCCGCAGCGGGGCGCTGAACAGGCCCTTGGGCCGGTGGACGATCTCCCGGGGCAGGATCGAGGTGGCCGCCTCCTTGAGGACGGCCTTGCCCTGCCGTCCGACGATCTTGCGGTCGCCGGGCACGGCGAACGCCGCCCTGACCACCTCGACGTCCACGTACGGCACCCGCACCTCCGTCGACGCGGCCATGCTGGAGCGGTCCGTGTACGTCAGGTTCAGACCCGGCAGGAACATGCGGGCGTCGCCCAGGCACATGCGGTTGACGAAGTCGTCCAGCTCGTTGTCGGCGTAGACGTCCGCGTGCTCGGTCAGCACGTCCTCGACCGTTCCGGCCAGGTCCGGATCGACCAGGCCGAGCAGCTCCTCCCGGTCGTACATGGTGTAACTGCGCCGGAACGCGGTCTCCTCCGGCAGATCGGCGAAGGACAGGAACCGCTTCGCGAAGCGCACCGACCGCAGCCCCCGGCGGCTGGTCGCCACCGGCAGCCGCCCCACCGCGCCGGACACCCCGCGCCGCAGCGGCCGCGGGACCCGCTGGTAGCGCACCGCCAGCAGGTTGGCCAGGTGCTTGCGGTAGCCGGCGAACAGCTCGTCGGCCCCCATCCCCGAGAGCATCACCTTGACCCCGGCCTCCCGGGCGGCCGAGCAGATCAGGAACGTGTTGATCGCGGCGGGGTCGCCGATCGGCTCGTCCAGGTGGTACGTCATCCGCGGCAGCAGGTCGAGCACGTCCGGGGCGATCTCGATCTCGTGCAGGTCGACGCCGAACCGCCCGGCCACCTGCCGGGCGTAGCGCAGGTCGTCCGGCATCGCCTCGAACCTGGCGTCCTCGGCGCGGAACCCGATCGTGTAAGCGGAGATGCCGGGCCGCTCACGGGCGGCCAGCGCGGTCAGATAGCTGGAGTCCAGGCCGCCGGAGAGGAACGTCGCCACGGGCACGTCGGAGAGCAGGTGGCGCCGGGTCGACTCCTCGACGACGGCCGCGATGTCCGGCCGCTCACCGGCCAGGGCCCGCTCCCGGCCCTCGGCGGCGACCTCCTTCAGATGCCAGTACCGGCCCCGTTCCACCCGGCCGTCGGGCCGGCACCGCAGCCAGCTCCCCGGCGGCAGCTTCTCCGCCTCCCGGAACGCGCACCGCGAGTCCGGCACCCAGTAGTACAGCAGGGAGGCCACCAGGGCCGCGTGGTCCACCTCCAGCTTCCCGCCGGTCACGGCGGCGAGCGCCTTGAGTTCGGAGGCGAACACCAGCCCCTCGCCGCGCCGCAGCAGGAACAGCGGCTTGATGCCGAGCTGGTCGCGGGCGAGCACCAGCTCACCGGTGCGCTCGTCGAAGATCCCGAACGCGAACATGCCGCGCAGCCGGGGCAGACAGTCCGTGCCCCACCGCCGCCACGCCTCCAGCAGCACCTCGGTGTCGGAGGTGCCGCGGAAGCGCACTCCGGCGGCCTCCAACTCGGCGCGCAGCTCGGGCGCGTTGTACAGCTCGCCGTTGTACGTCAGGGCGAGCCCGTCGGAGACCATCGGCTGGGCGCCGGTCGCGGACAGGTCGATGACGGCCAGCCGGCGGTGCCCGAGGTGCACCTCGCCGTCACCGGCGCCGTGGCTGTACCGGCCCGCGCCGTCCGGACCGCGGTGGGCGAGGGTGTCGGTGAGGCGGTCGGTGACGGCCTTCCCGTCCGGCCACCGGTATGTGCCTGCGATGCCACACATGTGCTACCGCGCCTCCTGGTCGCTGCCGGGGACCCGCGCCGCCGGCATCGGCAGCCGCTCAGTGCGGCGCGGGACCTCCCCCACTGCCTGGGCGGCGGGGGAGCTGCCCCCGCCGTTCTGCCGGGCCGGCCGCTCGCTCCGCGCGCGCGGCGTGCCGTGCGGCCCGTCCCACAGCGTGCCGTCGGTCCGGTCCCGCGGATCGGGGTCGGTCAGCACCACCCCGATCACCGTGATGCGCTGTTCCGCGAGCTGCCGCGCCACGGTGTGCAGCCATGCCGCGCTGCCGTGCCCGGCCCGCACCACGAGCACGGTCCGGGTGCCGAGGTGGCGCAGGTCGGTCCACGCCGTGCCGGGCGCCACCGATCCGACGCCGAGCGCGCGCTGCCCGGACGGCAGGTCCGCGGCCCGCTCGGCGCCCACCACGGCCGGGTCTCCCGGCTTCGGGCGGCGGCCGGAGAGCTGCGGGCCGGGCAGACCGTCGACGACGGTCACCGCCTCCTCCCCGGCCAGTTCCCGCGCGAGGTCCAGGGCGATCCCGGCCGTGCCGCGCGCACAGCCCAGTTCCAGCAGCGACACCCGCTCCGCCGAGCCGCGCACGGTGCGGGTCAGGGACGTGGTGAGCCGGCTGCGTGCCGCCCGGCCGCGGCGGCGCCGCCACGGCCCGGCCGTACGGCGGGGCAGCTCCGCGATCACCGACGCGCCGAGGTTCGCCGCGATGTCCCGGCGCAGTACGGGGCGGTCCGCCACGACCGAGGTGACCGCGGCCACCGCGAGCCCGAGGGCCAGCCCGAGGACGAGCCCGATCGCGGCGTTGGTGCCCGCGGCCATCGGCAGGGAGTGCCGCACCACGCGCGGCGCGTCCACGATCTGCGTCCCGGCGACGAGTTGGGGCGTGCCCACCCGCGCCTCCTCGGCGCGCTGGCCGAAGTCGCTGATGCGGGAGGTGAGTTCGGCGCGGCGGGCGAAGAGCGACTCCATGTTCGCCGAGTCCTGCGGCGCGCTCGACTCCGGACCCTCGCCGATCGCCTCGTTGACCTCGGCGAGTTCCTTCCGCATGCGGTCGCGCTGTTCGAGCAGGGCCTCGGCGTCGGCGTCCGCCGCGTCCCGGATGCGTCGCACGTGGTCGGCGACGAACGCCTCGGCCAGCGCTCCGGCGCGGGCCACCGCTTCCGCGTCGCTGTCACCGGTCACGGTGATCCGGAGCAGGTTGTTGGTCAGGCCGAGTCCCTCGTAGTCCTCCATGAAGTCCTCAGGCTTCTCGGGGGACTCGAGGGACCGCAGTGCCTCACCGGCGATCCGCGTGGTGTGCAGCAGCGCGGCGTCGGTGCGGATCAGTGTTCCGGGGTCGTTCGGCTGGTCCTGCTGATGCGCCACCAGCACCTTGGTCACCGCGGTCGGCGGCGGCGGCAGCAGGACGGCCACCGCCGCGCCGGCGAGCAGCCCCAGCAGCGCCAGGGAGCACCAGACGCGGCGCCGTCTGCGCACCGCCACCACGAGGGCGTGCAGGTCCAGCAGCGGGGCGGAGGCCCGTGACTCGGGTGTCGTACGCGTGGTCACGCCGTACCTCCCTTCGTGCCGCCGCCCACCGCGAGCGCCGGCGCGGCGGTGTCCCGGGGACGGCCGGCGGACCGCGCCGCACCGGCCGTGACCGGGCCGGCGAGGACCACGCCGACGATCTCGTGACCCGCGTCCCCGCAGGCCCCGGCGATGCCGGCGAGTTCCTCCGCGGTCCAGTGGCCCGCGCTGACGACGACCAGGGCACCGGACTCGTCGCCCTGGTCCGGCACCATCGGCCGGGACACCGGGACCTCCACCACCCGCGAGCGGGGTTCGTCCCCCGTCTCGGCGGCGAGCAGCCCGGCGGCCCGGAGGGCGGTCCGGTCGCCCTCCGGGACCACGAGCAGCAGCCGCCGGCGGGCGGGCAGCCGGTCCCGGAGGCGGGCGCACACCCGCCGGTAGCGGAGCCGCCGGTCGGCCTCGTCGCCCGACCGCTGCGGTACGGGGGTGTCCCAGCGGGTGTCCACGCCCAGCAGCCTGCGGATCCGGTCCCGCGGACCGCTGTCCCCGGGCCGGTGCGCGGGCTGTTCCCCGGGTACGTCGACGGTCCCCAGCAGCGGGGAGCGCAGCGCGTCGGCGATCTCCGGCTCGGTGCGCAGCCGCCGGCTCATGCGGGCGGCGGTGAGCTGGCCCGCGATCGCGAGCAGGAAGAACAGCAGCGCCCCGCCCGCGATCAGCTGCGGCCTGGTCGGCGGTGCCTCGCCGTCCGGGCGGGCCGCCGGCCCCATGACGACCAGGCCGGCCCTGGCCGCGGCCGGGTCGGCCTGGTCCAGCTTGGCGACGGCCTCCTGCAGCGCGGTGCGCAGCTTCGCGAGCTCGGTGCGGGTCTGCACGCTCTCCACGGTCCGCCCGGGGTCGGCCGCGTCGGCCAGTTCGGTGATGCGGCGGCTGGTCCGCACGACGATCTGCCGCAGTTCCTCGGGGCGCGCCGCCGCCTCCGGGTCGGCGCTGTCGCCGACGACGCGCGCGGCGAAGGCGACGAACTGCTCGACCATCCGGTCGGAGAGCTGCTGTGCGCGCTCGGGGGTGTCGGCCGTGCCCGAGATCTCGATGATGTTCCCGTCGGCCGCCTCGGCGCTCACCCGGTCCCGCAGCTCCTCGCCGCCGACCCCGTTCCAGTCGAGCTCGGCCGCCGCCCGGTCGAGCACCACCGAACTGGTCGCGATCTCCACCTGGGTCAGCAGTTCGCGCTCCTCCCACGCCCCCGGCAGCAGTACCGACGCCGACGTCGTGTAGCGCGGCGGGAACACCAGGGAGGTGCCCAGGCCCACGAGGGCGCCCAGCACGGCGAGGACGGTCAGCAGCCGTCCGCGCCGGCGGATCAGCCGCCCGATCGTGGCCAGGCGTATCGTGTCGTCGTTCAACGGCGCTGCCTCTTCCCTTCGCGGCGAGGTCCGCCCGCGGGCCCCGCGGGGCGGTCGCGGCAGGCGGCGGCGTAGGCGGCCAGCAGCGACGCCTGCGAATTGCGCCAGGCGAGCGGCCCGTTGATCCGCTCCTGGCCGCTCTTGCCCATCCGGGCCCGCTGCTCGGGATCGTCCAGCAGCAGCGCGACGAGCCGCGCGAACTCGGCCTCGTCGTTCGCCGGGGCGTAGAGGGCGGCGTCACCGGCGGAGACCCGCGCCTCCCGGAGGTCGAACGAGACGATCGGCCGGCCCATCACCATGTACTCCAGGACCTTGTTCATGGTCGACACGTCGTTGAGCGGGTTGTGCGGGTCGGGGGAGAGGCACACGTCCGCGGTGGACAGGTAGCGCACCAGGTCGGCGTCCGGGATCCGCCCGGTGAACTGCACCTGCTCGGCGAGCCCGAGCCGCCCCGACAGCTCCACCATCGCGTCGAAGGTGTCGCCCGCGCCGACGAACACCGCGTGCCAGTCGGTCCGCCCCAGCTCGTCGCGGAGCTTCGCCAGGGCCCGCAGCGCGTAGTCGACGCCGTCCTGGGGGCCCATGACGCCCAGGTAGCACAGCAGATGGGGCTTGCCGCGCTTCAGCTCCGGCTCGGGCGGTACGGGGTGGAACCGGCCGGTGTCGGGCGCGCTGCGCACCACGAAGACGTCCTCGGGCCGCCGGCCGCCGCGGCGCACCGCGACGTCCCGGTAGCTCTCGTTGGTGGCGAGCACGACGTCCGCGGCCCGGTAGGTCATCCGTTCCAGCGCGCACACACCGCGGTAGAGCAGGTCCTTGCCGCGGCCGAACCGGGACAGATACAGCTCGGGCACCAGGTCGTGCTGGTCGAAGACGAACCGGGCGCCGCGCCGCTTCATCCACAGGGCCGGCAGGAACAGCAGGTCGGGCGGGTTGCAGGCGTGCACCACGTCGACCGGGCCGACCTTCCGGGCCAGCCGGACCGTGTGCCACAGCGCCGTTCCGTACTCCCGCGGATAGCCGGCCGGACCCCCGGTGGCCGCGCGCAGCGGGTAGCGGTGGATCCGTACGCCGTCGATCACCGCCTCGGCCTCCGTGTCCCGCTTGGTTCCGCGGGGGCAGATGACGTGCACCTCCCAGCCGGCGTCGCGCAGCGTCGTGCACTCCTGCCACACCCGCCGGTCGAACGGCACCGACAGGTTCTCCACGAGGACCAGTGCGCGCCGGCCGCCGCCGGCCGTGTCGTCGGACGATCTGTCACCAAGCAAGGCCCACGTATCCCGGTTCGGCCCGGCGCGCCTCGGCGTCGGGGAGGCGGACGAGGTCGACGATCACCGGGCCGCGGCCGCCCTGGGGCAGCGCCGACAGCACGGCCGGGTCCCTGGTTCCGACCAGGCACACCTCGGCGTGTTCCAGCACCTCCTCGACGGAGTCCGCGAGCAGCTGCGCGAGGTGCGGCAGCCGGGTCTCGATGTACTCGCGGTTCGCGCCGAGCAGCCGGGAGAGGCTCACGTTGGCGTCGTGGATCCGCAGGTCGTACCCCTTGCCGAAGAGCCGCTCCGCCAGTTCGACGAGGGGGCTCTCGCGGAGGTCGTCGGTGCCGGGTTTGAAGGACAGCCCGAACAGTCCCACCCGGCGTTTTCCGGTGCGTTCGACCAGCTCCACCGCGCGCTGCAGATGGTCGGCGTTGGAGGGCAGCACGTGGGAGAGGATGGGCACCGAGACGTCGGCCTGCCGCGCCGCGTGGACCAGGCTGCGCAGGTCCTTGGGCAGGCAGGAGCCGCCGAAGGCGAAGCCGGGCCGCAGGTAGGCGGGGCTGATGTTCAGTTTGCGGTCGGCCAGGAACACGTCCATCACCTGGTGCGAGTCCACCCCGAGGGCCTGGCACACCGCGCCCAGCTCGTTCGCGAAGCCGATCTTGAGGCCGTGGAAGGCGTTGTCCGCGTACTTGATGGCCTCGGCGGTCGGCACCGGCACCCGGAACACCTCGCCCGGCAGGCCCTCGTACAGCGCCGCCACCACGTCACCACTGGCCCGGTCCAGTTCGCCGATGACGGTCTTGGGCGGGTCGAAGAAGTCCCGCACGCTGGTGCCCTCGCGCAGGAACTCCGGGTTGACCGCGACCCCGATGTCCACCCCGGCGGTGCCGCCGACGTACTTCTCCAGGATCGGCACCAGCAGGTTCAGGCAGGTGCCCGGGAGCATGGTGCTGCGGAACACGACGGTGTGCCGGCCGCCCCGCTCGGCGAGCGCGGCGCCGATCTGCTCGGTCACCCGCTCCAAGTACGTCGTGCACAGGCTGCCGTTGGGTTCCGACGGTGTGCCCACGCAGACCAGCGACACCTCGCTGTTCATGATCGCCTCGCGGACGTCACCGGTGGCGCGCAGCGCTCCCTTCCCCACCACCTCGGCGAGCAGTTCGCCGATCCGCTCCTCGACCACCGGGGCCTTGCCGTCGTTGACCAGGTCCACCTTCACCTGGTTCACGTCCACCCCGACGACCTCGTGCCCCATGCTCCCCAGGCACGCGGCCGACACGCAGCCCACGTAGCCGAGTCCGAACACGCTGACTCTCATGACCCGTTCCTCCCCCCAGGCAGGCCCTCACGGCCCGCGGTCCGCGCTCCGGCCGGTCCTCGGCCGCCGCGCATCAGTAGGCCCCCTGCCCGTGGAGCACCGCGCGCAGCGTCTTCCACAGGATCACCGTGTCCAGGGCGAGCGACCAGTCCTCCACGTACCGCAGGTCCAGCCGGACCGCCTCCTCCCACGACAGGTCGCTGCGCCCGCTGATCTGCCACAGGCCGGTGAGGCCGGGCTTGACCAGCAGCCGCCGCCGGATGTCCGGGCCGTAGGCGGCGGACTCCTCCGGCAGCGGGGGCCGCGGACCGACGAGCGACATCGATCCGGTCAGTACGTTGAACAGTTGCGGGAGTTCGTCGAGCGAGTAGCGGCGCAGCACCGTTCCCACCCGGGTCACCCGCGGATCCCGGCGGAGCTTGAACAGCAGCCCGGCGCCCTCGTTGCGGTGGGCCAGCTCGGCACGTGCCCGGTGCGCCCCGGGCACCATGGTGCGGAACTTCAGAATGGTGAACTCGCGGCCGTCCTTGCCCACTCTGCGCTGCCGGTAGAACACCCCGCCCCGGCTGTCGGCCACCACGAGCAGCCCGACGAGCAGCATCAGCGGCGCGAGCAGCAGGATCAGGACGGCCGCGCCCATCCGGTCGACGACCCCTTTGACCGCCCGGCGGCCCCCGGTGAAGGCCGGCATGCTGACCCGCAGCAGCGGGATCCCGAGCACCGCGTCGATGTGCAGCCGCGGGCCGGCCACCTCCATGAGCACGGGCGCCACGACCATCTCGGTGTCGCTGCCTTCGAGGCTCCAGGCCAGCCGCTGGAGCCGGTGGGGTGACCAGTGCGGGTCCGGGGTGACCGCGACGACGCGGTAGCCGTCGCGGTGGACGTGGTCCGCCACGTCCGCCAGCCGACCGACGACCGGCACCCCGTCCAGCCGGTCACCGTCGAGTCCGGCGCCGTACGTGGTGCACACGGCGTCCACCCGCCAGCCGAGGTGCGGGAACTTGCGGGTACGGGTGATCAGGTCGCGCACGGTGGCCGGGCTTCCGGCGGCGAGCACCGGTCTCAGGCACCGGCCCTCCTTGCGCTGCCGGTGCAGCCACAGGCGCAGCACGTACCGCTCGGTCATGGTGACGACCGCGATGGCGGGGACCGCGACGAAGATCCACAGCTTGATGTTGCGCGAGGTGAGGGCGATTCCGCCGAGGGCCAGCACGACGGTCGCCATGAACAGCGAGCGTCCGAGCCGGCGGAACTCCTCGGCGCCCTGGCCGAGCACCGCGGGGGCCCACGACCGGCTCACCGCGAGCGCACCCAGCACCAGCAGCCAGGTGCCGAAGGCCAGGATCCCCCACTTCTCGTGCCAGTCGGCCGCGTCCCGGGCCCCGAAGAAGTTGCCGATCGACGCCACCACGCAGCCGGTGGCCACGGTGTCGGCGGTGATCACGGTACGGCGGTACCGGTGCTCCCAGTCGCTCGCGGGCCGGTCGGCCCCCCCGTTCGCCAGGCGCTCGCGCGCCGGCGGAAACGTACTGAGTAATCCCCCTTGCCGCACAGAACCCCCCAGGTTCCCAGTGGTTCGACGTGTTCGCCTAGCACTGTTCCTCCCACCCCCGGGGAGCCCCCGCCCCCCGTGCCGCGCCGTTCCTCCCCGCGGTGAGGCCCCCGCCTCCCGCGCATGACATGCCGGCTGATGCAGAACCGTGTGAACAACCCACCCTGGCGGCAGGGGACTTGCCCGACCTGCCGAACTCTCGAGGTACGCGGGAACCCGCCGGAGTCCCGGGTGCTCCCCGCACCCGAACTCCCTCCCGGGCTCCAGGAATTGATCACCCCCACGTCTGGCGCGGGGGATGCGACTGTCGGCTTCCCGTCACGCCGGACCGATAGATCATTTTTGTTGCCTTGTGCCCGAACACTTGAAGCACGGTCAATCTAGACCATGAGGCCCCGGTATGAAGAGGGGTTGTGTGCAATTCGTGTTCAAGCGTTGAGAGCTGTTGCGCCCGTTCCGGCCAAGGGCTCAAGCCGGTCGGTTCTCTGCCGGCCGCTCCCAGGCGGTGACGTACCCCTTGTACGTCGGGAGCCCGTCGGCGCCCTCTCCCGGCACGATCTCGGTGATCTCCGCCTCCGCGACGGCGTCGTTGCTGGTGATCGAGCAGAGGATGGTGCCGACCCTCACCTGCCGGCCCAGGCGCAGTTCGGCGGCGGGCAGCGGGTGGGACAGGACGGCGGTCTGCTGTTCCTCCGTGCAGACGGTCTCGCGCTCCCCGACGACCACGAGGATGCTGCCCAGCCAGCCGTCGGAGTTGTAGACGAGTTCCGCAGGTCCCGGGAGGGCTCCGCGCTCCATGTAGGTGGACCGGGGGGCATCGAGGTCCAGGTGATTGGCCTGATCGTTTCCCGGGGGAGGGGCGAAGGTGAAGGGTTTGTTGGCGAAGAGCAGCCGGTAGCCGGAGGGGGCGTGCGGCACGGGACGCCGTTCGCCGCCGTCGTCCTCCTGCGCGGGCTCCTTCGGCGTGTGCGGCCGTGCGCTCGACGGGGCCGGGGAGCCGGACCCGGTCGCGCCGTCCGCCCGGTCGGCCCCGTCCGGCCACACCGAGGTGACGGCGACGGCCCCGGCCACCACGGCGACGGCGGTGAGCACGGCGGCCGGCACCCGTCCGCGCCGTACCGGCGGTGCGGGTTCCGTACGGCCCGGCACCGTGGGCATGAGCGGAGGCGGTCCGAAGCCGGCGGGTGCGGGCACCGGCGGCGGGGGCGGACCGGGCGCTGCCGAACGCCGGGTGAGCTCGGAGACCTCCGTCTCCAGCGACGCCACGGCCGAGGCGAGGGGTGGGGGCAGCCAGTCGTCGAAGTCGGTCAGCGGCCGCCCGGCCGCCTCCTCGCACAGGGCGGCCAGCCCGGCCGCGTCCGGCCGCTGTCCGGGATCGGCGGCGAGCGTGGCCCGCAGGACGTGCCGCAGGGGCTCCGGGTAACCGTCGAGCACGGGGGGAGAGGTGTCCGTACCGGCGATCGCCGCGGCGACGGCCATGCCCTCGCCCTCCCCGTAGGGGTGACGCCCGGTCGCCGCGACGGCGGCCAGCAGACCGAGGCAGAACACGTCGGCGGCGGGCCCGGGTTCCCGGCCGCGCGCGTGTTCCGGCGACATGAAGCGGAGCGTGCCCACGAGGCCGCCGGTCGCCGTGAGGTCGGTGGAGTCGGCGGACCGCGCGATGCCGAAGTCGATCAGCCAGGGCCCGTCCGCCCCGAGCAGGACGTTGCCGGGCTTGACGTCCCGGTGCACGTATCCGGCCGTGTGCACGGCGTGCAGCGCCCGCGCCACGCACCCCGTGACCTGCAGGGCGGTCGCGACCGGCAGCGGGCCGTACGTCTCGAGTACGGAGCCCAGGCTCGGGCCCGGCTGGTACGCGGTGGCGATCCAGGGCTGTCCGGCGTCGGTGTCGAAGTCCAGCACCGGGACCAGGTGGTAGCCGGCGACCTTCCGGGCCGCCTGCGCCTCCCGGGCGAAACGGCGCCGGTACTGCGGGTCCTCGGCGTGCTCCCGGCGGATGACCTTGAGCGCGACCGGACGGTTCCCGCGGGTGCGCGACAGATAGACCGTGCCCATGCCGCCCTCACCGAGCCGGGCACACAGCGGATAGCCCCCGATCTCCCGGGGATCACTCCCCCTGAGCCCCTCCAGCCCGCCCGCTCCGCCGCCCGCCCGCATACCGCCCCCGCCTTCCCTGCCCGCATCCGGCGGCGGCAGCCTAACCAGCACCAGCGGCCCGGCACATGGGTACGGGAACTCATATTGCGTGACCGGACCAGTGACGCGGGCTTCCTCACCGGACGTTCGGACGCGCGAGCCGGCCGCCGGCGCCGTGAACGCCGACCAGGCGTCCCGGGACACGGCCGGCGCCCGCCTGCCCGCGTCCTGCGAGTCCCGGACGAGAACGGCTCCGGTGCGCACGGCGACCTCGACGCAGTCACCGCCGGAGCTGCCGCTGTAGCTGCTTGCGTGACCGCCTCACCGGCCGGGCGGCGGTCCGGCAGAGCCTGCTCGATGACGAAGCCGCCGCCGACTGGGGCGTGCGCGACCGTCCCGGCCCCGGCAGGACGGTCTGGGCCGCGTACGCCCCGGCTCGGCCGGTCAGGACGTCGTGATCGGGCGCATGGCGAGGCCCTCGGTGCCCGCCCAGTGGGTGACGCGCTGGCCGTCGTCGGCCGGGAACGATTCGACCGGCATGGCCAGGTCGACCGGCGGTTCGGCCTCGGCCTCGCCGCCCGGACTGCCGAGGGTGACGGTCATCGACGTCACGTCGTAGGTGTCCATGTGCCCGCCGGTGGCGCGCAGACCGGCGTACGCCTTCTCGCCCGGGGCAAGGGTGACCGGTTCGCCGGGGGAGGTGCCGTCCAGGACCGGGGCCGGGCCCTGGGCGTCGCCGAGCATCACCTCGGGAGCGTTCTGGACGTCGCACTTCCTGTCGCTCGTGTTGGTGGCGACGAGGAGGAGGTGACGGGTCGGCTCGTCCTTCGCGTCGTACGTCGTGGCGGAGATCGACACGTCCCCCAGGGTGCACAGCTGAACGCCGGCGTCCTCTTCGCTGCCGCTGCCACTGTCGGTGCCGCTGTCGGTGTCGCTGCCGGCGCCTGGTGTCGCCGTCGCCGGCGCCGATGTTCCGGGCCGCTGCGAGGACTCGGCTCCGTCCGCGGCGTCGTCGGTGGGCTGGCACGCCGTGGTCGCCAGCAGCGCGGCGACCACGGCGGCGCCCAGGGCGGTGGCCCGGCGGACACGGGCGGTGCGGCGGTGGCTGTAGGCAGCAGCGTTCATGATGTCCCCCTGTGAGCGGCCGGACACGGCCGGTGTTCCGTCGGATGCAGGTGATTCTGCACCGGGAACGGCCCCCGCAAAGCCGGCGCCACGGCTCTGTTGCTGATCGCGTACATGGCTACGACGAAGTCGCCTCGGGGCCGGGCCGGCCGCGACCCGGCGTCACATCTTCGCGGCCCCCGCCCTGATCGCCGCGCGGATGCGCGGGTACGTGCCGCAGCGGCAGATGTTGCGGATGCCGTCGAGGTCGGCCTCGGTGATCTCGCGGTTCTCCTCGGTGACCCGGCGGACCAGGGCGACCGCGGCCATGATCTGGCCGGGCTGGCAGTAGCCGCACTGGGCCACGTCGAGGTCGAGCCAGGCCTGTTGCATGGGGTGCAGGTCGGTGTCGACCGTGTCGGCGAGGCCCTCGATCGTGGTGATCTCGTCGGTGGGTTTCAGGGCGCCCACCGGGACCGCGCAGGGGTTGACCGCACGGCCGTTGAGGTGGCTGGTGCACGCCTTGCAGACGTTGATGCCGCAGCCGTACTTGGGTCCGGTGACGCCGAGGACGTCCCGGAGCACCCACAACAGCCTTTCCTCGTCCGCGACATCGACGGTGACCTGTTCGCCGTTGAGGCGGAACGTGTGTTTCGGCACGGGTTCTCCCGGGGTTCAGCGGACGTGGTCCAGGCCGTCGGTCGGGGACGCGGGGACGGGCGGGACGGTCGGTTTCGGCTCGAAGGAGAGCGTGTCGTGGTTGATCGGGAAGCTGGTGGGCATCGTGCCGGTGGCGCGGCCGTAGGCGCAGGCGACCGCGGCCATGGACGCGGCGACGCCCAGTTCCCCGGCTCCGCCGGGTTTCCCGGTGGTGTCCGGCATGACGATGATCTCCAGCTCGGTCGGGGTGTTCCACTGCCGGGTGTAGAAGTAGTTGTCCCAGCTCGCTTCGAGGAAGTGGCCGTCGCGCAGGTGCAGACCGGAGGTGAGGGCGAGGGCGATGCCGTCCATGAGGCAGCCCATCATCTGGGCCTCCAGGCCGCGCGGGTTGACGGTGAGGCCGACGTCCACGGCGACGACCGCCCGGGTGACGCGCGGGCCCGTCACCCCGTCGCGGACGCGCCGGTTCACCGTCTCGGGGCGGCAGTCGATCTCCACCAGCACCGCGTTGGCCGCGTGGTACTCGGTGTGCAGCGCGATGCCCTGTGCCGTGCCGGCCGGCATGCTGCGGCCCCAGTCACCGGCCTCGGCGACCTTCTCCAGGACCGCCCGGGCGCGGTCGTCACGCAGGAAGCGGCGGCGCAGTTCGTACGGGTCCCGGCCCGTCTTCTCGGCGAGCCGGTCGACCATCAGTTCCCGGGCGCAGGTGACGTCGGGGGAGTAGACGTTGCGCATGCTGCCGGTGTTGAAGCCCTTGCCGGTCTCGTTCAGCAGGCGGCTGTTGGCGCCGAAGCCGTACGGCATCGACTGGGAGAGCTGGAAGAACGTCTGGGAGAAGGCGGCGTCCCCGACGGGCAGTTGGGCGGCCATGGCGGTGAACAGCTCGCCGAGCCCGTGGCCGAGGTCGGTGGGGACGCCGGTGTGCCGCTGCTTGTAGCCGAGGACGGTGTCGCCGGCGTAGGCGATGCGTACGCGGGAGCGGGCCATGGGGTGGGTGCGGCCCTGGCGTGCGTCGTCCGCGCGGTGCCACATCAGCTTGACGGGTTTACGCATCTTCTGGGAGATCTCGGCCGCTTCGAGCGCGGCGTCGAAGAACAGCTTGCGGCCGAACGAGCCGCCGCCCTCGGTGACGTGAACGGTGACCGCGCCGACCGGCAGCCGCAGCCTGGCGGCGATGGTCTGCTGGGCGACGATCGGCGACTTCAGGGACGACCAGATCTCGGCGCGGTCCGACCGGACGTCGGCGATCGCGCAGTTGGGCTCCAGGGCGCTGTTGCTGCGGAACGCGAAGGTGAACTCGCCCTCCACGCTCGGCGTCAACGGCGGCAGTCCCATGGGGAGTTCGGCGGCACGCAACTGTCTCTGGACGGAGGCGTCGGACGTGCCCTCCGCCGTCCCCGGTCGCCAGGAGACCCGCAGGGCGCGGACGGCGTCGACGCACTGCCCGAAGGTCCCCGCCCGCACCGCCACCCCGGTGGAGATCACCACGACGTCGGTGACCCCGGGCATGGCGCGCACCTCGTCGAGGTTGGCCACCGTCCCGGGTCTGCCGTTGATGGTGGGCGGGCGGCACACCATGGTCGGCCGGGCGTCCGGGACGTCGAGGTCCATGGTGAACTTCTTGCGTCCGGTGACGGCGGCGAGCGCGTCGACGCGGGTGCGGGGGCGGCCGATGACGGTGAACCGCTCACGCGGCTTGAGGCTCACGGACGCCTGCTCGGTCCGCGTCGCCGCGGCCTTCCGCGCCAGTGCCCCGATGCCGGCGGTGCGGCCGGTGGGGGCGGTGACGACACCCGCCTTCAGGGTCAGCTCGCCCACGTCGGCGCCGAGTTCCGAGGACGCCGCGCGCAGCAGCCGCTGCCGGGCGACGGCGGCGGCGACCCGGACGGGGGTGTAGGTGGAGATGGTGGTGTTGGACGCGCCGGTGAGCTGGTTGAACAGCAGCTCCGGCCGGGCGTCGGCCAGGGTGACCCGTACCCGCTCCACCGGGACGTCGAGTTCCTCGGCGATCAGCATGGCGGTCGAGGTGGTGATGCCCTGCCCGACCTCGGCGCGCGGCAGCGCGAAGGACACCGTGCCGTCCTCGTGCACCTCGACCCTGATCAGGCCGGAGGTCGGCAGGGCGGCGGCGGTCATCACGTCGTTGAGGTCGAGCAGTTCGGTGATCTCCGGGGAGGGGATGCCGTCGGCCACCGCCGGGGAGGCGGGGGCGAGTTCGGCGGCGGCCACCAGGGTCGGGGCCGCCAGCACGTATCCGAGGAAACGGCGTCTTCCGGGGCCTTCGGGCGGGCCGGGTTCCGGTCGGGGTGCCGTGCCGTCACTGCGCATGCTCGTCACGTGTCCCTCTCGGCATATCGGTTCGGGGGCGCACACCTTTCCGTGCGCCCGCCCGGACGGCAAGGGGGCGGCCCCGGCCCGGCCCGTGGTGGCGCCGGGACGCGGGAACCGCCGGCGGGGGGCGGGCCCCGCGTCCCCGAAGCGCCGGGTGCGGTCAGAACGGGCGGTTCGCGTCGGGGATCTCCAGGTGGATGGGCCTGCCCTCGGACATGAAGAGCAGCACGAACTTGCGCAGCGCCTCCTCCAGGACCCATGCGATCGACGGGATGCCCGGCAGCGGGATCAGTCCCTCGCGGAAGGCCACCACCAGCGGCCAGGCTCCGCTGATGATCGGTTTCAGGATCGGTTCCCGGTCGAGGCCGATCAGGTCGCCGACCCGGTCACCGACGATGTACCGGGAGAACGCGTTGATCAGCGGCTCGGTGAGACCGGCGTCGACCTCGGCGATGATGCCGAGGAGCGCGTCGGTCAGCGCGGCGCCCTCGGGGGTGTGGTCGATGATCGGGTCGAGGACCTGCCGGGACTGTGCGCCCGCCTCCTCCCAGGTGGCGGGGATGTACTCGTCGAGGATGCCGAGCATGTGCGCGCTCACCTGCCACACGTGCAGGAAGCCCTCCGACTCGGTCTCGGTGATCGGCACCCGCCAGTCCCGCAGCTTGCCCATGACGTAGGTGGGCAGGCTGTGCCAGGTGACCATCATGTCGGCCTGGCTGATCGGGATGGTCTGGCCGCCGCTGGTGCGGGTCCAGCCGGGGGACTGCGGCAGCAGGTGCCGTACGGCCGCGTGCACCAGCCGGGTCCGCACCGAGGTGGCGATCATCCCGCCCTGCGGCTTGTACGCGTACCGGTCGCCGACGTCGTAGCCCAGCTGGGCGGTCTTGGCGACGCGGTCCTTCATGTCGGCGCCGCCCTTGGAGTAGTACACGGCGCGCGCTTCCCTGGGGATGGCGGTGCTCAGCAGACCGCTGCCCAGGCCGTAGAGGACGCCGGTGTACAGGCCCTTCTTCCTGGTGAAGTCGACGGCGTCCTGGAGTTTGTCCGGGTCCGCCCAGGAGGGCAGCTTGCGGGCCTCCTCCATCCAGTCCCGCAGGTCACCGGGGAGTCCGTCCGGCAACGGCTGGTCGTTGCGGACCCAGCCGCGCAGCAGGTCGTTGACCCGGGGCACCTGTCCCCGCTCGATCACCTGGGCGATGATCGCGTCGACGTCGTCGTCCCACACCCACTCCGGGTCGAGTCCCGCGCCCTTGCCCGCCACCGAACCGGCCGGCGACCAGGTCCACAGGGAGCGGGCCCGGGCGGGAGACGCGAGGCCCAGGGCCCCGAGGGTGCCCAGTGCGCCGCCGGCGGCCAGTAATCTGCGCCGGTTGATGTCTGCCATGATGTGCACTCCTTCTCGCTTGTCACCGGTCGGTGGGACGGCAGGTGCCGGGGAGGTCGAGCCGCGTGCCCCGGCCCTGGGTCAGGTAGAAGAGGAGGTACTGGCCGATCGCCTCGTCGATCGTCCAGGCGAGCGGCGGCACCAGCGCGAGCGGGATCGACTTCTCGCGGAACGCCACCAGCTTCGGCCAGGCCGTCGCGATCGCCCGCTCCCAGAACGGCTCACGCGGGACGCGGTTCCAGTCGGCGATCCGGTCACCGGCCAGGTACCGGGCGAGGGCGTTGCACAGGGGCCGGTCGATGCCGCCGGGGCTGGTCTGCTCGGCGAGCCGGCCCAGCAGCAGGCCGGTGAGTTCGATGCCCTCCCGCGTGGGGGCCAGGACCGGGTCGAGGACCTGCCGGGACTGGGCGCCCGCCTCGTCCCAGGTGGCCGGGATGTACTCGTCGCGGACGCCGAGCAGGTGCGCGCTCACCTGCCACAGGTGCAGGTACGCCGCCGCGTCGGCGGCCGGCATCGGCACCTCCCACTCGCGCAGCTTGCGCAGGGTGCGGGTGGCCAGGATGTGCCAGGTGACCAGCAGGTCGGCCTGACTGACCGGGACAGCCCGGCCGCCGCCGGTGCGGGCCCGGTCGGGGGAGCGCGCGAGCAGATGCCGTACGGCCGCGTGCGCCAGCCGGGTCCTGACGGTCTCGACGACGGCCCTGCCGTCGGGCCGGTACGCGTTCGGGTCGCCGATGGCGAAGCCGAGCAGGCTCGTCCTGGTGACCCGGTCCTCCCCGTCGGCGCGGTGGACGGCGCGTGCCTCCCGGGGGACGGCGGCGCTGAGCAGGCCGCCGCCGACACCGTGGAGCAGGTTGAGGTAGAGGCTCCTGCGTTCGCCGAAGTCGGCCGCCCGGTCCAGCCGGCCCCGGTCCGCCCAGGAAGGCATCCGGCGGGCCCGCTCCATCCACTCGCGCACGTCGGCGGGGAGACCGCTGGGCAGGGGCTGGCCGTTGCGGGTCCACTGGGCGAGTTCCCGGTTGACCCTGGGCACGTCGCCGCGGTCGATCACGGAGGCGACCAGCCGGTCGGCCTCCTCGTCGCCCACCCGGCCGGGGTCGGCGCCCGTGCCCCGGCCGGCCACCGAGCCGCCCGGCGACCACGTCCACGGGGAACGCACGCGGTCCGGCGACGGCGCGCCGAGCGTGCCCAGCGCTCCGCCCGCCGCCACCGTGCCGCGCCCCATGACATCCATGACCCGGACCTCTCCTCGAGTGCCGCTGCCGTCCTCACGCCGTTTGGTACGGTGAAACAGTTCGGGTATCGCTGTTTCCCTCACTGGTTCCCCAGGGGAGCACAGACGGGGCATGAACGCCAGAGGCGCGACGGCATCAGGGAGGGTCCCGTGGACATGGGGAAGGCGAACGAGGACGCGGTACTGTCGGCCCTCATGAGGCCCTCCGACTCCCCGTCGCTGCTGGAGATCGCGTTCACCGAGGCGGTCGAGGGCGCGGATCCGGACGACGCGATCGCCGCGCGCCTGCTGGACGCCGCGTACGAGCAGTTCTGCCGCATGGGCATCAAGCGGTCCACCATGGCGGACGTGGCACGGCTCGCGGGTGTCTCCCGCATCACCGTCTACCGCCGGTTCGCCACCAAGGACATGCTGGTCGAGCAGGTCGTACGACGTGAGTTCCGGCGGTACTTCGACCGGTTCATCCTCGACATCCAGGACGCCGAGACCGTCGCCGACCGGGTCGTCCTCGGCTTCGTCAGCTCACTGCGCACCATCCGCCGCAATCCCCTCATCGGGGGCCTGATGACGGCCGAACCGGACGCCGTCGTACCCTCCATGACCAGCGACGGCGGCCGCACACTGGGCACCGTGCGGAAGTTCCTCGCGGGCAGACTGCGCCGGGAGCAGCACGCCGGCACCGTCCCGGCGGACGTCGACGTGGATCTCGTGGCGGAGATGATGGTCCGGGTCTCCGCGTCCTTCCTGGTCATCCCCAGCCATGTCGTCGACCTCGACGACGACGAGCAGATGCGCGCGGTGGCCCGGCAGTTCCTCGTGCCGATGCTGGAACCGCCGCGTTCCGGACCCACTTGACACCCGGCAACCGGCCCCGGGCCGTGAACGACGGGCCGTGCGCGCTCTATTGACACTCGGTCAGCAACCGGTCCACTGTGTGCCGCCGAGGAGTTCGAGCACTCCGAGGAGTCGCTCGCTCACGGTTCGCGATGGAGGGAGCCCGCCGTGGCCGCAGCAGAGCAACTGCACCAGTCCATCGAGGGATTGACGATTCCCCGGCTGCTGCGCCGCAACGCGCGGCAGTTCCCCGACCGCCCCGCGCTCACCACCGGCATCGGCCCCGACGACGGGACCCTGACCTGGTTCCAGCTGCGCGCCGAGGTCGCCGCCCTCACCCGCGGTCTCACCGCCGTCGGCCTGAACCCGGGCGAGCGCATGCTCATCGCGATGTCCCAACGGGCCGAGCACTGGGTCGCCACCCTGGCCGCCGTCCACCTCGGCGCCCTCCCGTGCAGCACCTACGACACGCTCGGCACCGAGCAGGTCCGCTTCGTCGCCCGGCACAGCGCGGCCACCGTCCTCGTCCTGGAGGGCGAGGAGCAGATGCGGCGCTGGCGGCCGGTCCTGGACGACCTGCCGCAGCTGCGCGCCGTCGTGGTCCTCGACTGGGGCGTCGCCCCGGAGGGCGACCCGCGGTTCGTCGCCTACCAGGCCGTACGCGGCGCGGCGCCGCCCGACGACGCCGCCTTCGACGCGCTCACCGACGAGGTCACCACCGATCAGCCGCTGACCGTCGTGTACACCTCGGGCACCACCGGCGACCCCAAGGGCGTGGTGCTCACGCACCGCAACGTCCTCCACGAATCCCTGATGCAGGACCAGCTCGTCGCCGTCCCCCGGCATCCGCGGTCGGTGGCCTACCTGCCGATGGCGCACATCGCCGAGCAGGTGCTCGGGATCCACCTGCCGATCTGCAACGCCGGCCATGTCACCATCTGCTCCGACCCCGGCCGGCTCCTGCCCACGCTGCTCCGGGTGCGGCCGCACGGGTTCTTCGGCGTGCCCCGGGTGTGGGAGAAGCTCGCGAGCGGACTGCGGCAGCGGCTCGGCGCCCTGACCGGGGAGCGGGCCGAGTCGGTGGAGCGGGCGCGGAAGCTCGCGCTGGAGGCGTTCCGGCTGCGCTCCGAGGGCAAGGACGTCCCCGAGGACCACGCCGCGGAGCTGAAGCGGCTGGACGAGCGGGTGCTGCGGCCGATCCGGGCCGCCGTCGGACTCGACGACTGCCGCCGCGCCTTCAGCGGAGCGGCGCCGATCCCCACCGCCGTCCTGGAGTTCCTGGCGAGCGCCGGGATCCCGGTGTACGAGGTGTGGGGCCTGAGCGAGACCACCGGGGCGGCGACGGTCGGCACCCCCGGGGCGTACGCCCTGGGCGCGGTCGGCCGCCCGGGCCCCGGCATCGAGGTCAGAGCCGCCGACGACGGGGAGCTGTTCGTCCGCGGTCCGGTGGTTGCCCCCGGATACCTGGGGGCGGACGGCGCCGTCGAGCCCGTGGCCGACGCGGACGGCTGGCTGGCCACCGGTGACATCGGTACGGTCGACGCCCGCGGCATCGTCTCCGTCACGGACCGCAAGAAGGAGATGATCATCACCGGCGGGGGCAAGAACATCGCCCCGACCGGGATCGAGTCCCTGCTGCGGGCCCACCCCCTGATCGCCCACGCCGTCGCGATCGGCGACCGGCGCCCGTACATCACCGCGCTGCTGGTGCTGGACGAGGAGGCGGCCCCGCTCTGGGCGAGGGCCCACGGAATCACCGCCGACGGCCTGGAGGAACTGGCGGCCCACCCCGAGGTGCTCGCGGCCCTCGACTCCGCCGTCGCGGAGGCCAACGCGGCACTGTCCCGCCCCGAGCAGGTGAAGGAGTACCGGGTACTGGCCGGCCCCTGGACCGCGGAGTCGGGAGAGCTGACCCCGAAACTGAGCCTGCGGCGCAGGACGATCGCCAAACTGCACGCGGGGACGATCGAGTCGATGTACGCGTAGGACCGGCCCGCCGGGGCCGCGGCCCCGGCGGGTCCCCGGTGCGGTGTCCGGCGGTGTCCTGTGAGACCGGGGATGCGGTTCCGGTGGGTCCCCGGTGCGGCGTCCGGCGGTGTCCCGCGAGACCGGGGATGCGGTTCCGGCGGGTCCCCGGTGCGGTGTCCGGCGGTGTCCTGCGACGTCGGGGGTGCGGTTCCGGTGGGCACCCGGTGCGGCGTCCGGTCGTGTCCCGCGACGCGGGGTGGGGGCCGAACGCTTGCCGTGGCCGGTCGAGGCCCTCGGCGGTTCCGGCGGAGGCCGCAGCGAACGGGGCGCCCCACCGCGGCGGGCCCGCGAGGCCGGGGAGGGTCCCGGAGCGGCTTGCCGCGGAGGGCGGCAGCGCGCGGTAGTGCAACCTTGAAATGTACGAACGTACGCTCCCGCTGTAGGCTCCCCGCATGACTGTCGACGTACTGCGGGAGCCCACCCGGGCCGACCGGCGGGCCCGCGCGGCCGTGGCGGTGCTGTTCCTCACCAACGGCGCCCTGTTCGCCAACCTGCTGCCGCGCTATCCGCAGATCAAGGACGACCTCGGCATCGGCAACGCCGCCTACGGCCTGGCCGTCGCGGCGTTCCCGACGGGCGCGATCGTGGCCGGCCTCGCGGCGGGCGTGCTGGTGCGCAGGCTGGGCTCGGCGCGCGTGGCCGTGCTCGGCACCCTGCTGACGGGCGCCGCGGTCCTGGCGGCGGGTCTGGCCGGTTCGGTGGCCCTGTTCGCGGCGGCGCTGTTCCTCGCCGGGGCCATGGACGCGATCACGGACGTCGCGCAGAACGCCCACGGTCTGCGCGTCCAGCGGCGCTACGGACGCAGCATCATCAACTCCTTCCACGCCATCTGGTCCATCGGCGCGGTCACCGGCGGGGCCATGGCCGCCGGCGCGATCGCGCTCGACCTGCCCCGGGGGCAGCATCTGCTCGTCTCCGGAGTGCTGTTCGGCGTCGCCGCCTGTGTCGCGCTGCGGTACTGCCTGCCCGGCCCGGACATCGAACCGGCCGGGGAGGAGGGGAGCGGCGGGACCCCCGACGTGCGACAGCGGCGCGAGCCGGGGACGGGGTCGAGGCGCACCGCGTACACGCTGGCCGCCCTGGTCCTCATCGCCACCGCCGGCACGCTCGTCGAGGACGCCGGCAACTCCTGGGCCACCCTGTACCTTTCCGACTCCCTGGACGCGTCGGTGACGCTTGCCGCCTGCGGGTTCATCGCCCTCGTCGGGGCGCAGTTCATCGGCCGGCTGATCGGCGACCGGCTCGTCGACCGCTTCGGCCAGCGTCAGGTGGCCCGCGCCGGCGGGTTCGTCGTGGCGGCCGGGATGGGCCTGGCGCTGGCCGTGCCAACGGTCCCGGGCACGATCCTCGGCTTCGCCGCCGCCGGGTTCGGCGTGGCCACCCTCGTACCGGCGGCGATGCACGAGGCCGACGAACTGCCCGGGCTCAAGCCCGGATCGGGGCTCACCATCGTCTCCTGGCTGATGCGCCTGGGCTTCCTGTGCTCCCCGCCCGTCGTCGGACTCGTCGCCGACGCCACCAGTCTGCGCGTGGGCCTGCTCGTGGTGCCCCTCGCCGGACTGCTCGTCATCCTGCTCGCCCCGGTGCTGCGGTCCCGGCGCTCCTGAGCGCCGGCCGCCGGGGGCGGCCCGAACAGATCACCCGATGAGGCGTCGGTCCCCGGACCGGCGCCTCATCGGCGTACGCCCCTCCTGCTGCTAGCGTGCAGTTGCACATCATTCGCAGTTACGGAGGACGTCGAACATGGCCCTGTACACCCTCCCGGAGCTCCCGTACGACTACGCGGCGCTCGCCCCGGTGATCAGCCCGGAGATCATCGAGCTGCACCACGACAAGCACCACGCGGCCTATGTGAAGGGCGCCAACGACACGCTCGAGCAGCTCGCGGAGGCGCGGGAGCAGGAGACCTGGGGGTCGATCAACGGGCTCGAGAAGAGCCTGGCCTTCCATCTCTCCGGGCACATCCTGCACTCGATCTACTGGCACAACATGACCGGTGACGGCGGCGGCGAGCCGCTGGAGAAGGACGGGGTGGGGGAGCTGGCCGACGCGATCGCCGAGTCCTTCGGTTCCTTCGCCCGCTTCAAGGCGCAGCTGTCCAAGGCGTCGGCCACCACGCAGGGTTCGGGGTGGGGCGTACTGGCGTACGAGCCGCTGAGCGGGCGGCTGATCGTCGAGCAGGTCTACGACCACCAGGGCAACGTCGGCCAGGGTTCCACCCCCCTTCTCGTCTTCGACGCCTGGGAGCACGCCTTCTACCTCCAGTACCGGAACCAGAAGGCCGACTTCGTCGAGGCGATGTGGGAGGTCGTCGACTGGCAGGACGTCGCCCGGCGTTACACGGCCGCGAAGGAGCGGGGCGACAGCCTGCTGCTCGCGCCGTGACGGCGCGGCCGGGGGCCCGCGCGGCACGGGCCCCCGGCGCTCAGCGCGCCACGGCCTCCGCCTCCCTCTTCTTCCAGCCGACCCACCGCGAACACACCGCCACCAGCACCGCGCAGGCCGCGACCAACGCCATGCCGGCCGTCAGACCGCTGTGGCCGGCGACGAAGCCGATCAGTGCCGGGCCCGCGAGGAGGCCGGTGGTGCCCATGGCGGCGACCAGGGCCAGAGCGCCCGGCCCCTCGGCCGCCGCGGCCACGTAGAGGCAGGGGGTCACCGCCGCCATGCCCAGGCCGACGCAGGCGAAGCCGATGAGCGCCGGCCAGGTGCCGCCGGTCAGCAGGGCGAGCGCGAGACCGGTGCCGGCCAGCACGCTGCCCGCCCGCACCAGGAACGCGTCGCCCCACCGGCTTCGCCAGCCGTCGCCCAGCAGGCGGGCCAGCACCATCATCACCGAGAAGAACGCGATGCCCAGCGGTGCCAGCCGCCCCGACGCGCCCGTCTCCTCCGTCAGGTAGAGCGCGGACCAGTCGTTCATGGCGCCCTCGGTGACCGTGCCGAACACCATGGCGCAGCCCAGCCAGAGCGCCGTGCGCGAGGCCCCGGTCAGCTTCCCGAGCCCCTTCCGGCCGTCCTGCGCCGGCCGCTCCCCGGGCGGAGGAGCGGGGGCCTCGGCGAGGACCCGGGGCCTGGACGCGGCCAGCAGCAGCACCAGCAGCACCGCCGCCAGCGCGAAGTGCGCGGTCACCGAGTGCGTGACGGTGTTCGTCCCGGAGGCCAGCAGCGCGCCCCCGAACGCCCCGCCGCTGAACATCGCGTGCAACTGGGCCATCGCGGCCCGGCCGTAGTGCTCCTCCAGGGCGGCGCCTCGCGCGTTCATGGCCACGTTCAGACAGCCGACCGCGACACCGTCGACGAAGATCACCGCCAGGGCGAGGGGGTAGTTGCCGGCCGCGGCCAGCGCGGGCAGCACCGCCACCAGCACCAGGGCGGACCACACCGCCAGCCCGCGCGAGCCGAGCCGCCGCATCAGCGGAGCGACCAGCGGGAAGGACACCGCCGCCCCGACCCCGCAGATCATCAGCAGCAGCCCGAGCTGGGTCTCGCCCAGGCCGAACCGGGACTTGAGCGCGGGCAGACGGGAGGCCCAGGTGGCGTACTGGAAGCCGAGGAAGCAGAACAGCGCGGCCGCGGCCAGCTGGTCACGGCGGAAATCGCCGGGGGTGGGCAGCATGAGTGGTCAGCACCCCTCTTCCGGACCGCTCCAGCGGTCGCGTCGAACCGGACGGGACATGTAGACGGCGCCGTCGCCGTACCTGCCGTGGAGCTCGGCCCCCGGGTCGGGCCGGTAGCCGTGACCGGCCCAGAAGCCCTCCGTCCCGCCGACGGCGATCAGCGAGATCCGCTCGTACGACAACCGCCCGGCGGCCCCGGTGAGGTGCCGCAGCAGCCTGCCGCCCAGCCCCCGGCCGCGGAGGTCGCGGGCGATCACCAGGTCGTGCAGGTGCAGATTGCGCGAGTCGTACGTCCCCTCCTCCCGCCGGGTGAGATCCGGGTAGCGGAACCGCGGGTACGGCAGCGCGAGCACATAGCCCGCGACACGGTCGCCGGTCTTCAGGACGAAGCACGTCGCCGGGGACGCCCTGCCCCGGGAGCGCAGCGCCTCGGCCCCTTCGGACAGCGAGGCCGGCGCGTACACCTCGGCCTCCAGGGCGGCCAGCCGCGGCCAGTCGTCCTCGCCGACGGCACGGACGCGCACCTCGGGGGCGTCCCCGCGGACGCAGACGACGGGGAGCGGACGGAAGCCGTTGAACCCCTCGGTCATGTAACTGGCGGCGTACGCGCCGGCGGACAGCACCCAGACCGGGTCGCCGGACGCGACCGCCCTCGGCACCCGTACCCGGCGGTGCTCATGGGCGTAGGCGTCGTCGCTGTCGCAGCTGGGCCCCGCGACGACGGCCGGCACCAGGTCGGCGTCGCCCGCCTCCGGGTGCGACGGGAAGACCAGCGGGTACCGCACCCCGTCCATCTCGTACAGCCCGTTGAACTTGCCGCAGCTCAGATAGAGCCAGTGCTCCCGCTCCCCGTCCGGCTGACGGCGGGACGTCAGCCGGGAGACATGGGCCCGGACCGCGCCGTGGTCGGCGACCAGATGACGGCCCGGCTCCACGACGAAGTCCAGGGGGCGGGGGGAGAGTTCCGCCAGCCGTTCCATGCCCTCGCGCAGCACGGCGAAGATCTTGTCCAGCGGAGGGTCCAGCCGTTCGCCCCGCCGGTCCGCGTAGCCGAGCGCGGGCAGGCCCCCGCCCAGGTTGACGTGGTCCGGCACGATCCCCCGCCCGTGCAGCGCCGTGAGCGCCTCGGCGAGGACCGCGAAGGCCTGCTGCCACGCCTCGGCGGTCATCTGCTGCGAACCGACGTGCACCGACAGTCCGGCCGGTACGAGACCCGCCTCCCGCGCGGTCTCCAGCACCCGTACGGCATCGTCCGCCGAGCACCCGAACTTCCGGCTCAGCCCCCACAGCGCACCCTCGCCCGTGGTCGCCAGCCTGCAGAACACCCGTGACCCCGGGGCGTGTTGGGCGAGCGCCGCCACGTCCTCCGCGCTGTCCGTGGCGAAGTCCCGTACGCCCAGCACGTACGCCCGGGCGATGTCGCGGTCGGACTTCACCGTGTTGCCGTAGTGCACGCGGTGCGCGGGCACACCCGTCGCCAGCGCCCGGTCGATCTCCCGGGGGCTCGCCGCGTCGAAGCCGGCGCCCAGGCCCGCCAGCCGGGCCAGGACCTCCTCCACCGGGCAGGCCTTCATGGCGAACCGCACGTCGACGCCGGGCAGTTCACCGGTCAGCGCGTCGTACCGGGCGGCGATGCCGTCCAGGTCGTAGACGAGCGCGTCCTCGCCGGCGGCCGCGAGCGCGGTGCGCAGGACCCCGCTCACCGGAGCGCGCCCCGGCACGCGTCCACGAGTGCCTCCCAGGCACCGATCAGCAGCACGAACTCCTCGGTGTCCCGCGCCGCCTCGTCCAGCAGACTCTCCCGCTCCGCGGCCATGCCGCGCGCGAACTCGGCGTACTTTCCGCCGAGTCGGCCGTACGCCGCCTCGATCGTGTCCAGCCGCCGCTCGTTCTCCGTACGGTCCAGCCGGACGCTCTCGGTGAGGAACGCGGCGAACGGCGCCGGGTCGAGCCGCCCGCCGTCGTCCAGCAGCCCGGCACCCGCATCGCCCATCCGCTCGTAGACGTGGTGCAGGTACAGCATCGACAGCAGGAACTTCACGAACCGCCGCTGGTACGCCAGGAATCCGGCGTGGGTGCGGCGCTCCCCGGTGTAGTGGTTCTCGATGTGCCGGTTGTGCAGGACACCGGGCAGGGCGGCGTCGTGCACGGCGTGGATGAGGAAGTAGTCGCTGCCGATGGTGGCGGGCGCGGGCGGCAGCGGCAGCCGCTCGTACACGTCCCGGGTGAACGCGATGTTGGACATGTCGACGCGCATCGGGTCCACCAGCGTCAGGGTCGAGTGGTCGCCCGTGAAGGGCAGCAGCCCGGCGCCCTTGAAGGACTCCTCGACCAGGTCGCGCTTGCGCGCGGCCGTCCAGTGGCCCGGCGCCCACAGGCCGACGACCTGCTCGTAGACCTCCTTGTCCAGCTCCCGGATGCCGCCGACGTCCACGGAGAGCTCCCCGATGAAGGAGGCGCCCACCATGGAGACGGGGCGGTCGGCGAGCGCGGGGTCGAGCACCACCTCCGACACCCCGGCGACGGCGTCACGGGCGGGCTTGCCCAGGGAGGCCAGCTCGTGGTGGACCGGATGGACGGGGGCGCCGCCGAAGACCTGGTAGGCGCAGTCGGAGTCGCGCCGGTGCAGCGAACGGCAGCCCAGCGCCGCCGCGACGAGGAACGCCCGGTTGGTGCAGGCGCCGTAGGAGAGCGCGTCCGGGAGCATGAGGCCGAGGACCCGCTCCGGCTCCGGGATCCCGGCCCGGTCGATGGCGCCCCGCAGGAAGTCCCGCTGGGCGGACTCGTCGAGGTGGTGCACGACGACACCCGCGGTCGCGGGGAGCGCGGCGACCGCCCGCGCATGGGCCTCGCGGGTCCGCGCGTCGGAGGAGTCGAGGACCAGCAGGTGCACCTCGACGTCGAAGTGCCGGGCGGCGTACGAGGCTTCCCCGCCGATCGCGGCGATGGCCGCGGAGCACTCCCGGTCGGTGGGGAGCGCCAGGCATATCCGGTGCACGTCGGTTCCCCCGCTCATCGCGTCGACCCGTTCCAGCCGTCCAGGCCGAGCAACTTGCGGCCCAGTCCGTCGAGTTCGGCGGGCCCGTAGCGCAGGGACTCGTGCTTCGCCGCGTCGCCGAGCAGCGTCGGGTTCCAGTCGGGTGTGCTGAGCGTGCGCCAGGACTCCACCCGCGAACGGCGCAGCTCCTCGTGCTCCTCCAGCGCGGGCATCATCGACAGGTACTGCACCGCGCGCACCCCGTCGGCCGAGGAGTTGCCGGCCACCCCGTGCGCCAGCATCCCGTTGAAGATCAGCAGGTCACCGGCGTTCAGCCGGGGCCGGACCACCGGGAACTCCGTGCGGTCGGCGCCGGGCCGGATCGGGTCCCGGCCGGCCGGCTGGGCGACCCTCCACTCGTCGAACCGCCGGAACAGCTCCGGCGAGCACTGGAAACCGCCCTGGTCGGGCTCCGTGTCGGTGAGCGCGATGATGCCCTGAACCCGCTGCGGGGGCACGCTCGCCGTGGTGTCCACGTCCCAGTGCAGCTCGATGTCGAAGCCCTCGTCCGTCGGGTCGATCAGCGAACGCGAACGGTTCCTCACGTTGGGCGGGTTGAGGTTGAGACGGTCCAGGGTGACCCACAGCTCCTCGCAGTCCCAGACGTCCACGAAGGCGTCGTAGACCCGCCGCGTCTGCCGGCTGTCCCAGATCAGCTGGTGGTGGTACGCCTCGACGAAGCCGTAGACGTACAGGTCCCGGTCGAGGTCCGAGCGGAAGGCGCGCTCCTCGTACCAGGTGTCGGGGCGCTGCGGGTCCAGGCCCTGGAACTCCCAGGCGAACTCCAGCAGCAGCTTGGCCGCGTCGGGGGAGACGGCCTCCGGGACCACCACGTAGCCGTGGTTCCGCCAGGACGCGAACTGTTCCTCGGAGAGCACCCGCAGCGGCAGGTCCTTCTCCAGGTGCCGCAGCTGCGTCCCGGCGAGGTAGGTCTCACCGTCGGCGCTGAAGTAGGGGCGCCGGGAGGCGGCGCGGTGTAAGAAACGGTGGTGCGTCGTCATGCGGTACTCCGGAATTCGGGATCGCTCGGGCATGCGGACAGAAGGAAGGAAGGACTCGGGCATGCGGACAGAAGGAAGGAAGGGGGAAGGGAGAGGAAAGGGATGAGGAACGAAGGGACCGGTGACCGGCGCCGCTAGCCCGGACCGGTGCGGCCCAGGAGGACCTCGGCCGCGGCGACGCCCGACACGCGCGTGGCGCCGTGCGTCGCCAGGTACACCGCGCCGGGGCGCTCACCCGCGGGCACACCCATCTCGACGACGAACGCGTCGGGACGCCTGCGGACCAGACCGGCGAGCGCGCGGGTCATCCAGCGGTGGCGGGCCGCGTCCCGGACCACCACGACCAGCGGACGGCCGCGCGCCGGGCGGAGCGCCAGCCGGTCCAGCACCTCGTCGCCGTCCTGGAGCCGCAGTTCGCCGAGCCGGACCGAGGTGGTGCCCGGACACAGCGTCCTCAGCGGTGCCGCCACACCCCACGGGGTTCCCGGGTCGACGGCGAGGGTGGTGGCGGGAGCCAGCTCCACCACATGGGGGATGCCCACGAGGGGGAACGCGGTGTCCGCCTCTGGCCCGCGGTGGACGCGGACCGCCCGCCGGGCCGCCGCCAGCCCGATACCGGGACTGCCCTCGGGCACGCGGGCGGTACGGCGCAGGGCGCCCGCCCACTCGGCGAACTCAGCCACCCGCCCCGCCGCCTCGGCCAGCCGCTGCTCGGGCAGACGCCCGTCCCGTACCGCTCTCACCAGGGCGCCGGCCAGCCGGGCCGTGGTCGCCTCGCCGTCCTCCCCGCCGCCCACACAGACCACGTCCGCGCCCGCGGCGACGGCCCGTACGGCGGCGCCGGGCACGCCGTAGCGGTCGGCCACGGCGCCCATCTGCATCGAGTCGGTCACGACCAGGCCGGTGTAGCCCAGCTCCCCGCGCAGCAGCCCGCCGACGACGGGGCGGCTCAGGGTCGCCGGCCACCGGCTGTCGTAGGCGGGGACCAGCACATGTCCGGTCATCACGGCCCGTACGCCCGCGTCCATCGCGGCGATGAACGGCGGCAGCGCGGTGAGCGCGAGGGTTCCGGCGCCCGCCGGGACCCGCGGCAGCCCGTGATGGGAGTCGACGACGGTGTCGCCGTGGCCCGGGAAGTGCTTGGCGCAGGCGGCGACGCCCGCCGACTGCAGACCCCGGACCCAGGCGGCGGCGTGCCGGGAGACGACATCGGGGCGCGCCCCGAAGGAGCGCACCCCGATCACCGGATTCAGCGGGTTGGTGTTGACGTCGGCGCTCGGCGCGTAGTTCAGGGTGATGCCGAGGCCGTGCAGTTCCCGGCCGACGTCCCGGGCGACCTGCTCGGTGACATCGATGTCGTCGAGCGTGCCGAGCGCCAGGTTGCCCGGGCGTGACGCCCCGGTACGGGCCTCGATCCGGGTGACGTCGCCGGCCTCCTCGTCGACGGCGACGACGAGGCCGGGATGCTCGGCGTACAGGGCGGTGGTGAGCTCCGCGACCTGCTCCGGGCCCCGGATGTTGCGGCCGAAGAGGACGACGGAGGAGAGCCCCTCGGAGATCCGTCGGCGCACCCAGTCCGGCACCGCCGTCCCCTCGAAGCCCGGCTGGAGCACGGAGTGCGCCCACCGCAGCAGTCGCGGGTGGCTGCTCTCGGTCATGCGGGACCTCCGTGCGGGGTTGTGCGCGCGGCGGACGGAAAGGGAACGCGCCACGAATGGTTCAGACCATTGGGATGGTGGACTGGACCACTGTGCCCTGTCAAGGAATGTCCTTCTTAACTCCCGTTCAAATAAAGGGAGTTGGGAATGAACACCTGGTCAGGGTGAGGGGCGGGTCAGGATCGCCGTGAACTTGTAGCGCGAGCCGCGGTAGACCGAGCGGACCCATTCCACCGGCCTGCCCGTCTCGTCGCGCGAGTGGCGGGACAGCAGCAGCATCGGCAGCCCCACGTCCGTGCCGAGCAGACCGGCCTCCCGCGGGGTCGCGGGCGAGGTCTCGATCGTCTCGTCGGCCTCCGCGGGCCGCACCCCGTACACCTCGGACAGGGTGGTGTAGAGGGAGGTGTAGCGCAGGAGGTTGCGGCGCAGATGGGGGAAGCGCCGGGCGGACAGATGGGTCGCCTCGATGGCCATGGGCTCGCCGCCGGCCAGCCGCAGCCGCTCGATGCGCAGCACCCTGTCCTCCGGCTCCACCTCCAGCAGGGCCGCCAGCTCCTCGTCGGCGGGGACGTAGCCGATCTCCAGCACCCGCGAGGTGGGGTTGAGCCCCTGGGCCCGCATGTCCTCGGTGTACGAGGTGAGCTGGAGCGTCCGGTAGACCTTGGGGCGGGCGACGAACGTGCCCTTGCCCTGGATCCGGTCCAGCCTGCCCTCGCTCACCAGTTCCTGAAGCGCCCTGCGGATCGTGGTGCGGGAGGTGCGGAACTCGACGGCGAGCAGCCGCTCGGCCGGCATCGGGGCGCCCGGTGCGCGCTCGTCGGTCATCTGCAGCAGCCGCTGCTTGATGCGGTAGTACTTCGGAACGCGGCCGATACGGCCCGGCGCCCCCGTTCCGGCCTGGGCGCTGCTGACGTCCGTGCTCATGACCTGCCTTCCCGGCTGCGGTGTCCGGCGCGCGGACGGCGGGGAGCCGGCCGCGGTGCACGTCGGCGGACGGCCGGGTTCGGCGCCGCACGCTCGGCGATCCCGTTATAACGGCGCGTTCTCCCTTTGGTCTAGTCCAACCGTCAACCCGTCCCCGTTTGGGTGGAGTTCCGGGGCCCGGTGAGGGTGTCCGAGCCGTTACCTTTGCGTGAGTCCACGACTCTTGACAGAGCCATAGGTCTAGGCCAAGCTCCCCTTGCTGGTCTAAACCATTTAGAGGAAGCCGGGTCCCAGCCCGCCGAGCTGTTGCGCCATTGTGAGGGTCACCGCCGAGGGCGTGGGTGTGGAAGGCATTCCTGAGGAGGGGTGGCGCGTGAAGCGCAAGCTGATAGCCGCGATCGGGGTCGCGGGCATGTTGTTCTCCGTCGCTGCGTGTGGCGGCGACAGCGGCGACGGCGACAAGAAGGCCGGAGCGGACGGTTACGCCGGCGAGACGCTCACCGTGTGGGTGATGGACGGCTCGTCGCCGGACCAGTGGCAGAAGGACCTCACCGCCGAGTTCGAGAAGAAGACCAAGGCGAAGGTCAAGTTCGAGGTCCAGCAGTGGAACGGCATCCAGCAGAAGCTGACCACCGCGCTGTCCGAGGAGAACCCGCCGGACGTCTTCGAGATCGGCAACACCCAGACCCCGGCCTACGCCAAGACCGGCGGCCTCGCCGACCTCGCCGACCTCAAGTCCGAGATCGGCGGCGAGTGGACCGAGTCGCTCAACGAGTCGTCCATCTACGAGGGCAAGCAGTACGCGGCACCCTGGTACTTCGCCAACCGTGTCGTCCTCTACAACAAGAAGATCTGGGCGGAGGCCGGCCTCAAGGACACGCCCAAGACCCGCGACGAGTTCTACGCCGCGCTCAAGACGATCGGTGAGAAGACCGACGCCGAGCCGATCTACCTGCCCGGCCAGAACTGGTACCACTTCGTCGGCCTGGTGATCGGCGAGGGCGGCGAGCTGGTCAAGAAGGACGGCGACAAGTACGTCTCCAACCTCGACGACCCGAAGGTCGCCGCCGCCGCGGAGACCTACAAGAAGTTCCAGGCCCTGTCGAAGGCGCCCAAGGACAAGGACGAGGCCACCCCGCAGCAGGGTGAGGTCTTCGCCGACGGCAAGGTCGGCGCCTTCATCGGCATGGGCTGGGAAGCCGGCATCGCCACCGAGGCCAACCCGAAGATCGAGCAGGACATCGGCTACTTCACCATCCCCGGTGCCACCGCCGACAAGCCCGAGGGCGTCTTCCTCGGCGGCTCCAACCTCGCCGTCGCGGCCGGCAGCAAGAAGCAGGAGCTCGCCAAGGAGTTCCTGAAGATCGCGCTCTCCGACAAGTTCGAGGGCCAGCTCGCCAAGCTCAACGGCGTCATCCCCAACAAGGAGTCGCTGCAGAGCAACCTCAAGGGCAACGCCCCCGCCGAGGCCGCCGCGCCGGCCGCCGCCGTCGGCGGCACCACGCCGCTGATCCCCGAGTGGGCCGCGGTGGAGAACGACCCCAACCCGATCAAGACCTACCTGACGGCCGTGCTGAACGGCAAGACCCCGGCCGAGGCCGCCAAGCAGGTCGAGGGCGAGTTCAACAAGCGTCTGTCGCAGCAGCAGTAGGACGCAGCGAGCGCACGGACGGGGCGGGGGGCGGCCACTCGCCGGCCCCCGCCCCGGCGTCGAGTATGTCGAGAAGAGAGATCGCGAGCATGACCGTGCAGACCGAACGGCCGCCCTCCGGCCCGGCGGACGTCCGCAAGGCGGACGACGGGGGACCCGGCAGGACGGCGCCGAAAGGGGCGTCGCGCATCGGCGCGCTCGCCCCGTACCTGTTGCTGCTGCCCGCCTGCGTGGCCTCCGTGCTGCTGCTCGGCTGGCCGCTGCTGAAGGACCTGCTGCTGTCGTTCCAGAACCTCAACATGTCGCAGCTGATCCAGCGCGTCACCGAATGGAACGGCGTCGACAACTACCAGGCCGCCCTCACCAGCGAGGACTTCTGGCGGGTCACCCTCCGCTCGATCCTGTTCACGGCGGTCAACGTCGCCCTGATCATGGTCCTGGGCTCCCTCATCGGCCTGCTGCTCGCCCGTCTCGGCAAGTGGATGCGGTTCACCCTGCTGCTGGGCCTGGTGCTCGCCTGGGCCATGCCGATCGTGGCCGCCACCACCGTCTACCAGTGGCTGTTCGCGCAGCGCTTCGGCGTCGTCAACTGGGTCCTGGACAAGCTCGGCTGGCACTCGATGGCCGACTACAGCTGGACCAGCAGCCAGATGTCGACGTTCTTCGTCATCACCCTGCTGATCGTGTGGATGTCCATCCCGTTCGTCGCGATCAACCTCTACGCGGCGACCACGACCATCCCCAAGGAGCTCTACGAGGCCGCGTCCCTCGACGGCGCCGGCGCCTGGCGCAGCTTCACCACGGTCACCATGCCGTTCCTGCGGCCGTTCCTCTACGCCACCACGTTCCTGGAGGTCATCTGGGTCTTCAAGGCGTTCGTGCAGGTCTACCTCATCAACGAGGGCGGCCCCGACCGGCTCACCGAGATCCTGCCCGTCTACGCCTACGTCGAGGGAGTCGGCAACCAGCACTACGGCATGGGCGCGGCGATCGCCGTCCTGACCATCCTGATCCTGCTGGGCCTGACCGCCTACTACCTCCGGATCGTGCTCAAGCAAGAGGAGGACGAGCTGTGAAGCGCTCGCTCTTCGGCCGCCTGTGGCCCAACGTCACGGCCGTCGTCCTGTTCATCGGCTTCGTCTTCCCCGTGTACTGGATGTTCAACACGGCCCTCAAGCCGACCGGCGACATCCTCTCCGAGGACCCGGTCTGGTTCCCCACCTCGATCACCTTCGAGCACTTCCGGACGGCGACCGCCGTCGACCACTTCTGGACGTACGTCACCAACTCGCTGACCGTCACGGTCCTCGCCGTGGTCTTCTCGCTGATCATCGCCCTGGCCGGCTCCTTCGCCCTCGCGCGGATGCGGTTCAAGGGGCGGCGCGGCTTCATCATCGGCTTCATGCTGGCGCAGATGGCGCCCTGGGAAGTCATGATCATCGCGATGTACATGATCGTGCGGGACGCGTCCATGCTGAACAGCCTCGTGCCGCTGACGCTCTTCTACATGATGATGATCCTGCCCCTCACCATCCTGACGCTGCGCGGCTTCGTCGCCGCCGTGCCGAAGGAACTGGAGGAGGCGGCGATGGTCGACGGCTGCACCCGCGCCCAGGCGTTCCGCCGGGTCATCCTGCCGCTGCTCGCCCCGGGCCTGATGGCCACCTCGCTGTTCGGGTTCATCACCGCGTGGAACGAGTTCGCCCTCGTCCTGGTGCTCAACAAGGACGCCGAGGCGCAGACCCTGCCGCTGTGGCTGTCCAGCTTCCAGAGCCAGTTCGGCAACGACTGGGGCGCGACCATGGCCGCCTCGTCGCTCTTCGCCGTTCCCATCCTGATCCTCTTCGTCTACCTGCAGCGCAAGGCCGTCAGCGGCCTCACCGCGGGCGCCGTGAAGGGATAACGCCACCCGATGACGACATTCACCACCGGCACCGACACCCTCACCCGGGACGCGCTGGCCGTGCTCCAGCCCGGCTTCGCCGGCACCACCGCGCCCGACTGGGTGCGCCGCCGGCTCGGCGAGGGCCTCGCCTCCGTCGCCCTCTTCGGCCGCAACGTCACCACCGCCGAGCAGGTCACCGCCCTCACCGCCCAGTTGCGGGCCGAACGGGACGACCTGCTGGTCGCCATCGACGAGGAGAGCGGCGACGTCACCCGCCTGGAGGTCCGCACCGGCTCCTCCTTCCCCGGCAACCACGCACTCGGCGCGGTCGACGACCCCGACCTGACCCGGGGTGTCGCCCGCGAACTGGGCCGACGGCTCGCCGAGTGCGGGGTCAACTTCAACTGGGCGCCGTCCGCCGACGTCAACGCCAACGCCGACAACCCGGTGATCGGCGTGCGCTCCTTCGGCGGGGACACCGCCCTGGTCGCCCGGCACACCGCCGCCTACGTGGAGGGCCTGCAGTCCACCGGCGTCGCCGCCTGCACCAAGCACTTCCCCGGCCACGGCGACACCAGCGTCGACTCCCACCACGCCATCCCGCACATCGACCTCGACGCCACCACCCTGCACGAGCGCGAGCTCCAGCCCTTCCGGGCGGCGATCGCGGCCGGCACCCGTGCCGTCATGAGCGCCCACATCCGGGTCCCGGTCCTCGACCCGGACCGCCCGGCCACGCTCTCCCGGCGCATCCTCACCGACCTGCTGCGCGGCGAACTCGGCTACGAGGGCCTGATCGTCACCGACGGCATGGAGATGCGCGCCATCTCCGGCACGTACGGCCTCGAACAGGGCGTGGTCCTCGCCATCGCCGCCGGCGCCGACGCGATCTGCGTGGGCGGCGGGCTGTGCGACGAGGGCACCGTGCAGAGCCTCCAGGACGCGCTGGTGAACGCCGTACGCTCCGGCGAACTGGCGGAGGAGCGGCTCGCCGACGCCGCCGCCCGGGTGCGTGCCCTGGCCGAGTGGACCGCCGGGGCACGGCGCTCCCCGGCCGCCGCCGCCGACCCCCGGCCGGAGATCGGCCTCACGGCGGCGCGCCGCGCGGTGACCGTCACCCGCGCCGCCGGCCCCGCGCCGGCCGCCGGGCCGGTGTACGTGGCCACCTTCAACCCCACCCCGAACATCGCCGTGGGCGACGAGACCCCCTGGGGCGTCGGCGCGGAGCTGGAGCGGCTGCTGCCCGGCACCACCACCGGCCACTTCACCGGTGCGGACGCCGGTGAGGTGGCGCTGAAGGCGGCGGCCGGCCGGCGCGTCGTCGCCGTGGTCCGCGACGAGCACCGGCACCCGTGGATGCGCACGGCCGTCGACACCCTGCTCGCCGCCGACCCGGACACCGTGGTGGTCGAGATGGGCGTACCGCAGTCCGCCCCGCGCGGCGCCCTGCACATCGCCACCCACGGCGCGGCCCGCGTCTGCGGTGTGGCGGCGGCGGAGGCGGTCGTCGCGGGCTGACGCCGGGAGCGCCGGGCACGGGCCGTCAGGGGTGGATCTTCTTCCCCTCGGCCAGCATGGCGACGAACTTCTCGATCCGGGCCGCGCGGGTCTGCGGCCGCTTGGCCTCCTCGATCCGGTGCAGGATCGCGTAGCGGTTGCGGCTGTCGAGGGTGGCGAAGAAGTCACCCGCGCCGGGCGCCGCGTCCAGCGCGGCCCGCAGGTCGTCGGGGACGGTCGCCGTGCTCGGGTTCGCGTACGCGGCCTCCCAGCGGCCGTCCGCCTGCGCCTTCTCCACCTCCCGCAGGCCGGGCGGCCGCATCCGCCCCCGCTCGATGAGGTCGAGGGCCTTCTGCCGGTTGATCGCCGACCATCGGCTGCGCGGCCGTCGCGGAGTGAACCGCTGGAGCCAGTACGTCTCGTCCAGCTTCCTCCCCTGCCCGTCGATCCAGCCGTAGCACAGCGCGGACTCCAGCGCGGTGGCGTGATCGACGCCGGCGGCCCCGGACGCCTTCCGCGGAATCCTCAGCCAGATCCCGCCGTCGTCGTCGTGATGCTCCTCCAGCCACGCCTCCCAGTCCGCCTGCGTCTCGAAGGTCCGCACCGGACCCGCCACACCCTCCGCGTCACCAGCCATGGGCCCATGCAACCGGCCCGGACGTCCCGGGTCAACGACCGGGCCCCGCACGGCAGTCGGGCGTTCCCGCGGGGCGGGCCGGCGATCCACGGAGTGTGCGCGCAGCGATGGCGGAGCGTGTCGTATTGGGCCGATCGGGTGACCATGAGTAAGAATTGCCCGATGCAGACAGCCAGCGCGACAGGGGATGGAGCATGCCGGTGAGCAGCCACGATGTCACCGACGAGCAGTGGGAGGGGCTCGCCCAGGTCGTTCCGCTGCGGGGCCGCGACGCATGGCCCTCCGCGGTGGGCCACCGCGCGCTGCCCGAGGCCGAGACGGAGGCGCGGCGCCGCTTCGTCGTGCTGCGGGTGAACGTGTTCGCGGACGCCCGCGACGTCGCCGAGACCCTGATGTCCGGCATACCCGTACTGCTCGACCTGACCAGCGCGGAGCCCGAGGTCGCCAAGCGCGTCCTGGACTTCAGTACGGGCGTCGTTTTCGGCCTGGCCAGCGGAATGCACCGCGTCGACCGCAACGTCTTCCTGCTGACCCCGGCCGGTACGGAGGTCATGGGGCTGATGGAGGGGATGGGCGTTCCGGGCGTCTGAGCGGGCGGGTGGGGTGACGGTGGTACACCTGGACCGTGACCGATCCGTACGACGACGACACCCCGCGCGAGCCCGACCTCACGCGACTCCGGCACCGGCTCGCGGAGTTCGCGGCCGCACGTGACTGGCAGCCGTACCACACCCCGAAGAACCTCGTCGCCGCGCTCAGCGTGGAGGCCTCCGAACTCCTCGAGATCTTCCAGTGGCTGACGCCCGAGGAGTCCGCCCGCGTCATGGACGACCCGGACACCGCGCACCGCGTCACCGACGAGGTCGCCGACGTGCTCGCCTACCTCCTTCAGCTGTGCGAGGTCCTCGGCGTCGATCCGCTGGCCGCGCTGTCCGCGAAGATCGACCGGAACGAGCGCAGGTTTCCGGTCGGGAAGCGGCCTCACGACTAGGGAGCCGCCGACTCCACTATCACTCTCCGTGTCCAAAGGATCGGTCGAGACCGAATTATTGTCCGCAGATTTCGGCCTTCCTCTGGCTTTTTGTCTCACACCCCCTCACTCTGGGTAGTGAACAGGGGAGTGCAACGGATGCGGACGCGTGGGCAGCGCGTCGGACAGACGGGGGCAGCGCATGGACGCTGTGCGGCTCATCGTGACGAGCAGAAGGGCGCTGGCCGCGAGCGGTGGCGTGCCGGAACTGCTGGCCGAGGTGTGGCAGGCGCAGGCCCTGGCACAGGCGATGGGCAGCCGGCTCGCGGTCGTCGGACCACCCGAACTGCGGGGCGAAGCGCTGGTGCTGGCGGAGCTGGCGGGCCGCGGCTGCGGTGTCCTGGACACCCCGGGAGAACCACGCGCGGCGCAGCTCACCGAACTGGGCGAGGCCCGCCAGGCGTTGATGTGCCTCGGCGGACTGCTCGGCGAGGTCGGCATCGCCCTGGTCGGCATCGCCTGTTCCGTGGACGACGAGGCGACGTACTGGCAGTGCATGGAGGCCATCGACGCGGCGGACGAGTCCCGGGACCGCGTCCTGGAGATGCTCCGCAGACTGACCGCCCGAGACGACGCACCCATCCGCGAAGCCGGCTGACCCCCACCACCCGGCCCGGGCCATGCCCGCACCGAGCAGGGCACCCGCACCCGCTCGCTCCGAGTACCGACCCCCCGCCCATGCCCGCACCGTCCACGCCGACGCTCCGGCCATGCCCGCACCGAGCAGGGCACCCGGCCCCGCTCGCTCCGAGTACCGACCCCCCGCCCGTGCCCGGGCCGCGCTCCGACGCACCGTCCGCGCCGACGCTCCGGCCATGCCCGCACCGAGCAGGGCACCCGGCCCCGCTCGCTCCGAGTACCGACCCCCCGCCCGTGCCCGGGCCGCGCCCCGACGCACCGTACGCACCGACACTCCGGCCATGCTCGCACCGGGCACGGGCGCTGCGCGCCCGCCCGCACCGGGCACGGGCGCTGCGCGCCCGCGCCGAACAGGGAGCTCCGGACACGCTAGCTCTGCGTAGCTGGCGCCCCACTCATGCCCGCGCCTGGCATCGACGCGCGGATCCCCCGCACCGGGTACCGGCGCTGTGTCCATGTCCGTACCAGGCACGGGCACTCCGAGCCCGCCCGTGCCGGGCTCCGACGGTCGGCGCGCCCGCACCGAGCAGAGCGCTCCGGACACACGCTCGTTCCGGGTACTGGCGCCCGGCTCATGCCCGGGCCTGGCACCGAAGCCCGGCCCGTGCCGGTGCACGGAACACCCCCGCCGGGCACGGGGCTGTGCCCCGCCCGCGCCGGGCAGTGGCCCTCCGGGCGTGCCCGCGTCGTGCCCCGACGCACCGGTTGTGCCGACGCGCCGGCCATGCCCGCATCGGGCACGGGGCTTCCGTGCCCGTCCGTGCCGGGCAGTGGCGGTCCGGGCGTGCCCGTATGGGCAGGGGGCTCCGGGTGCTGGCGCGCCGCGCCCGACGTACCGGCCGTGCCAAGCGCCGCACCCGCACCGGGCTCCGGCGTTCGGGGCGTGCCCGTATCGGGCGGGGCTCCGTGTCCGTTCGGGGCGGGTGTCGGCGCAGCGGGGTGGGATGCTCCGAGCGTGTCTCGCCGCGCGGCGGCGCCCCGGCCCGGTGGTGTCGGCGGCACCGGGCCCCGGCGTGGCCCGAGCCACGCCGGAGGGGCGGGGGCGGTCGGTCCGTGCGGGAACGTGCAGGATGGGAGGCATGGATCTGCGTATCTTCACCGAGCCCCAGCAGGGGGCCACCTACGACACCTTGCTCACCGTCGCCCGGGCCACCGAGGACCTCGGCTTCGACGCCTTCTTCCGCTCCGACCACTACCTCAGCATGGGTTCCGCCGACGGCCTGCCCGGCCCCACCGACGCCTGGATCACCCTCGCCGGACTCGCCCGCGAGACCAAGCGCATCCGCCTCGGCACCCTGATGACCGCCGGCACCTTCCGCCTCCCCGGCGTGCTCGCCATCCAGGTCGCCCAGGTCGACCAGATGTCCGGCGGCCGCATCGAACTGGGCCTGGGCGCGGGCTGGTTCGAGGAGGAGCACAAGGCGTACGGCATTCCCTTCCCGAAGGAGAAGTTCGCCCGCCTGGAGGAACAGCTGGAGATCGTCACCGGCCTGTGGGCCACCGAGCCCGGCGCGACCTTCGACTACCACGGCACCTACTACGACCTCACCAAGTCCCCCGCGCTCCCCAAGCCCGCCCAGGCCAAGGTGCCGGTGCTCATCGGCGGCCACGGCGCGACCCGCACCCCCCGCCTCGCCGCCCGGTACGCGGACGAGTTCAACATGCCCTTCGCCTCCCTGGAGGACACCGCCCGCCAGTTCGGCCGGGTCCGCGACGCCGCCCGTGCGGCCGGACGCGACCCGGGCGACCTCGTCTACTCCAACGCCCTCGTCGTCTGCGTCGGCAGGGACGACCAGGAGGTCGCCCGCCGCGCCGCCGCGATCGGCCGCGAGGTCGACGAACTCAAGGCCAACGGCCTGGCGGGCTCACCGGCCGAGGTCGTCGACAAGATCGGCCGCTACGCCGAGACCGGCTCCGAGCGCATCTACCTCCAGCTGCTCGACCTGTCCGACCTCGACCACCTGGAGCTGATCTCCTCCCAGGTGCAGTCCCAGCTGTCGTGACGCACGCCCGGTGAGCGGGGCCGCCCCGACCGGGGACGGCCCCGCTCACCGGGCCCCCGAAATTCCCCGCGACCTCGCGACCCCTTCCCTGTACGTTGATCGGACGCACCGGAGTCCCGGTGTGTACCCGCAGCTCAGAAGGTGTTTCGAGGTGTAACCACCGTGTTCCTGACGATCAGTACCACCGGCTCCGCCGAGCGCCCGGCGACCGACCTCGGTTTCCTGCTGCACAAGCATCCCGAGAAGGCGCAGGCGTTCTCCACGTCCTACGGCACGGCCCACGTCCTCTATCCCGAGGCCGATGCCGAGCGCTGCACGGCGGCGCTGCTGCTGGAGGTGGACGCGGTGGCACTGGTCCGGCGCGGCAAGGGCAAGGGCAAGGGCCGCGGCGCACCCGACATCGCCCTCGCGCAGTACGTCAACGACCGCCCGTACGCGGCCTCCTCGCTGCTCGCCGTCGCCCTGAGCGGTGTCTTCTCCAGCGCCATGCGCGGGGTGTGCACCGCCCGCCCGGAGCTTCCGGGACAGCCGCGCCCGTTGCGCGTCGAGATACCCGCGCTGCCCGCCCGCGGCGGCCCGGCGCTCGTGGGCCGGCTCTTCGAACCGCTCGGCTGGACCGTCACCGCCGAACCGGTCCCGCTGGACACCGAGTTCCCGCAGTGGGGCGACTCGCGCTACATCCGCCTTGTCCTGGACGCGGACACGCTCACCCTCGCCGAGTCCCTGCGCCACCTCTACGTCCTGCTTCCGGTCCTCGACGACGCCAAGCACTACTGGGTCTCCTCCGACGAGGTCGACAAGCTGCTGCGGGCCGGCGAGGGCTGGCTGCCCGGGCACCCCGAGCAGAGGCTGATCACCAGCCGCTACCTCTCCCGCCGCTGGTCACTGACCCGGCAGGCCATGGAGCGCCTGGAGCTGGCCCGGCTGGCCGAGGCGGACGACAGCGACGTCGAGGACATCGACAACGCCGTGGAGGCGGAGACCGAGCAGGAGGAGCGGCCGACCCCGCTCGCCGTGCAGCGCCGCGAGGCGATCCTCGCCGCGCTCCGCGCCGCGGGCGCCGCCCGGGTGCTCGACCTCGGCTGCGGCCAGGGCCAGCTGGTGCAACAGCTGCTCAAGGACCCGTCCTTCACCGAGATCACCGGCGTCGACGTGTCGATGCGGGCGCTCACCATCGCCTCCCGGCGGCTGAGACTGGACCGCATGGGGGAGCGGCAGTCCTCGCGCGTGAACCTCTTCCAGGGCTCCCTCGCCTACACCGACAAACGCCTGGGGGGCTACGACGCCGCCGTGCTCAGCGAGGTGATCGAACATCTCGACCTGCCCCGCCTGCCCGCCCTGGAGTACGCGGTGTTCGGCGCCGCCCGCCCCCGCACGGTCCTGGTGACCACCCCGAACGTCGAGTACAACGTGCGCTGGGAGAGCCTCCCGGCCGGCCACGTCCGGCACGGCGACCACCGCTTCGAGTGGACCCGCGGCGAGTTCCGCGCCTGGGCTGAGAAGGTCGCCGAACGGTACGGCTACGGCGTCCGGTTCGTCCCCGTCGGGCCGGACGACCCCGAGGTCGGACCACCCACCCAGATGGCCGTGTTCCAGGCGGAGACCCCGAAGGAGGCGAAGGCCGCATGACCACCACCGACACCACCGGCACCACCGCGGGAGCCCGCGCGCTGCCCGTCACCGACCTGTCCCTCGTCGTGCTGATCGGCGCCTCCGGCTCGGGCAAGTCCACCTTCGCCCGACGTCACTTCAAGCCCACCGAGATCCTCTCCTCCGACTTCTGCCGGGGCCTGGTCGCCGACGACGAGAACGACCAGAGCGCCTCCCGCGACGCCTTCGACGTGCTGCACCACATCGCCGGCAAGCGCCTCGCCGCCGGCCGCCGCACCGTCGTCGACGCCACCAGCGTCCAGCCGGACGCCCGCCGTCAGCTGATCGACCTGGCCAGACGGCACGACGTGCTGCCCATCGCCATCGTCCTCGACGTGCCCGAGCAGGTGTGCGCCGAACGCAACGCGGCCCGCACCGACCGCGCCGACATGCCGCGCCGGGTCATCCAGCGCCACACCCGCGAACTGCGCCGCTCCCTGCGCCACTTGGAGCGCGAGGGCTTCCGCAAGGTGCACGTACTGCGCGGCGTGGAGGAGATCGAGCACGCCACCGTCGTCACCGAGAAGCGGTACAACGACCTCACCCACCTCACCGGCCCCTTCGACATCGTCGGCGACATCCACGGCTGCTCCGCCGAACTGGAGGCGCTGCTCGCCAAGCTGGGGTACGCCGACGGCGTCCACCCCGAGGGCCGCACCGCCGTGTTCGTCGGCGACCTCGTCGACCGGGGCCCGGACAGCCCGGCCGTACTGCGCCGGGTGATGGCCATGGTGCGATCGGGCAACGCCCTGTGCGTACCCGGGAACCACGAGAACAAGTTCGGCCGGTACCTCAAGGGCCGGAACGTCCAGCACACCCACGGACTCGCCGAGACCATCGCCCAGATGGACCAGGAGGGCGACGAGTTCCGCGCCGAGGTGCGGCAGTTCATCGACGGCCTCGTCAGCCACTACGTCCTCGACGGCGGCCGGCTCGTGGTCTGCCACGCCGGACTGCCCGAGAAGTACCACGGCCGCACCTCCGGCCGGGTCCGCAGCCACGCCCTGTACGGCGACACCACCGGCGAGACCGACGAGTTCGGCCTGCCCGTGCGCTACCCGTGGGCCGAGGACTACCGGGGCCGGGCGGCCGTCGTCTACGGGCACACGCCCGTCCCGGAGGCCACCTGGCTCAACAACACCATCTGCCTGGACACCGGAGCCGTCTTCGGCGGCAAGCTCACCGCGCTGCGCTGGCCGGAGCGCGAACTGGTCGACGTACCCGCCGAGCGGGTCTGGTACGAGCCGGCCCGCCCGCTGCGCACCGAGGCCCCCGGCGGGCACGAGGGCCGCCCGCTGGACCTGGCGGACGTGCACGGCCGCCGCGTGGTGGAGACCCGGCACGCCGGCCGGGTCTCCGTCCGCGAGGAGAACGCGGCGGCGGCCCTGGAGGTCATGAGCCGCTTCGCGATCGACCCCCGCCTGCTGCCGTACCTCCCGCCGACCATGGCACCCACCGCCACCTCGCACCTCGACGGCTACCTGGAGCACCCGGCGGAGGCGTTCGCCCAGTACGAGCGGGACGGCGTGGCCCGGGTGGTGTGCGAGGAGAAGCACATGGGTTCGCGCGCGGTCGCCCTGGTCTGCCGCGACGCGCCCGTGGCCGCCCGACGCTTCGGCACCGCAGGCGGCGGGACCGGCTCGCTGTACACCCGTACCGGCCGCCCCTTCTTCGACGACGCGTCCGTCACGGAGGAGATCCTCGGCCGGCTGCGCACCGCCGTCACCGAGGCCGGCCTCTGGGAGGAACTGGACACCGACTGGCTCCTTCTGGACGCCGAACTGATGCCGTGGTCCCTGAAGGCGTCCGGGCTGCTGCGCTCGCAGTACGCGGCGGTCGGCGCCGCCTCCGGCGCGGTCTTCCCGGGCGCCCTGGCCGCACTGGAGGGCGCGGCCGCCCGCGGGGTGGAGGTGCGGGACCTGCTGGACCGCCAGCGTGAACGCGCCGCCGCCGCCTCGGCGTTCACCGACGCCTACCGCCGCTACTGCTGGACCACCGACGGCCTGGACGGCGTGCGCCTCGCGCCGTTCCAGATCCTCGCCGTCCGGGGCCGCAGCCTCGCCGCCCTGCCCCACGACGAGCAACTCGCCCTGATCGACCGCATGGTCGAGCACGACACCACCGGCCTGCTGCGGACCACCCGCCGTCTCCACGTCGACACCACCGACCCCGAGTCGGTACGCGCCGGAGTCGACTGGTGGCTGGAGATGACCGGACGTGGCGGCGAGGGCATGGTCGTCAAACCGGTCGGCGCCCTGGTCCGCGACCCCTCGGGCCGCCTGGTGCAGCCCGGCATCAAGTGCCGGGGCCGCGAGTACCTGCGGATCATCTACGGCCCCGAGTACACCCGCCCGGAGAACCTGGCCCGTCTGCGGGGCCGCTTCCTGAACCACAAGCGCTCCCTCGCGATCCGCGAGTACGCGCTCGGCCTGGAGGCGCTGGACCGACTGGCCGAGGGCGAGCCGTTGTGGCGCGTGCACGAGCCGGTCTTCGCCGTCCTGGCCCTGGAGTCGGAACCGGTCGACCCACGGCTGTGACCGGCCACCACGCCGCACGTGGCACACGAGTCCGGCCGGAAACCACCCTCAGGGGTGACTCCGGCCGGACTTCGCTCCCACGGCACCACCCGTCCCTGGCTAACCGTCAGTTACCGTGCTAACTTCGCAGGCCGGTCAGGCAGATGAACCGACTCATGGGGGAAACGGTCGGTGGAGAGAAGCGAGGTTCTCAGCGGTCCCGGCGCCGGGCTCCCGCGCGCGCAGGCTCTGGAACTGCTGTCCCGGCTCACCGCCGTGCTGTGCGAACTGGGCTGCATGGAGGACGCCCAGGGACGGGTCCAGTTCGCCACCGTGCTCGGCGAGCAGATGGCCCGCACCGTCGACGTACGCGGCGTCCGGCTGCGCGAGGACGTGGTGGCCATGGTGCGCGCCGCGCTGAACGCGGAGGGCGGGGAACGCGTACTGGTGAAGGTGGTCGAACTCTTCGAGGGGCCCGCGCCGGCCGAGGAGCTCGACCGGCTGCTCGCCCCCGCCGCGCCGGCCGGTGCGACCCTTCCCGGCCCGCTCTCCGGCCACGACACCGCCACCGCGCAGGTCCTGCTGGCCGACGCCAAGGGGGAGGTGTCCGCCTCCCGGCTGCGGGAGGGACTCGCCGAGGAACTCAACGGCCTCTACCTGCCCCCCGGGCTCGGACCCGAACAGCTCTTCGCGCACGTCCTGGAATGGAACGCGCAACCGGACGGATTACCGCCCGCGGTGCTCCTGGTCGACACGGCCGCCTCCCTGGCCGCGTCACCCGGTCACCGCGGGACCCTCCTCACCTGGGTCGACGGCTGGGCCCAGCGCTCGGGCCTGACGGCGGCGGTGGCCCAGCGCCGCGCGGCCCGCCGTGAGGCCGCGGCCGACCCCGACACCCCCTGCTGCCTGATCGTCGCCGTGGAACCGGCCCGCGACGGCAGCGGCGAGATCGTCGTCCGTCCCTGGCTGAACGCGGTGCCGGGCCACTGGGACCCGCAGCCCGGGGAACCCGCCACCACCACGCTCGACGGCCTCGGCCCGGCCGTCGAACGCGCCCTGCAACAGGGCGCCCGGCTCTGGTCCGTCCCGGCCGACCCCGACGGGCGCGAGCAGCCCGCCTACGTCGAGTTCGTGCTCCCCTACGACCTCCTCAACCACGACGTCGCGGGGCTGCGCTTCCGCACCGGCCACGGCCGTCCGCTGCCGCTCGGCCTCAAGTACGGCGTGCACCTGCGCAGTCTGGAGCGGATGCGCACCGACGACGTGCTGGTCCGGCGGCAGTGGCGGGAACGCTGGCGCAGCCTGCGCCGCAACGGGGTCACGGTGCACGGGTGGACCGGCGCCGACGCCCAGCGGCTCGACGCGTGGCAGACCGCGCTCGCCGGGGAGTCCGCACGCACCGCCGTGGTCCTCGACGCCCCCGCCGACACGCCCGCCCTGGAAGCGCTGAAGGCCGCCATCGCGGAGGGGATCTCCCTGGCCATATGGGACCGCCGGGGCGCCTTCATCGAGGAGCGGCGCGAGGTCGTGACCGCCGTCTTCGCCTCCGTCCCGATCGCCGCCCAGATCCCCGTGGCCATCCACCGGCTGCGCAAGAAGGCCGTCGACCCCGCCCAGAGCCCGGACCTGCTGGGCCGTCACATCGCCTTCTTCTGGGACGACCCGACACGGGTGGTCGACATCCACAACGACGACGGCGATCTCGCCAACGAGGAGGCATCGGCATGACCGCGCAGGAGGAGCAGACCGCCCCGGACGACTGGCGGATCTTCCACGCCACCGGACAGGTCCCGGCCTCCGCCGTCGAGTTGCCCGAGCCCCCGCCCTGGCGGCGGTTCGGCGGAGCCCCGCTCCAGCCCGCCCCGCCCGACGACCGCGAGGCCGCGCTGCGCCGGCTCGGCCCCGGCGAGGTCACGGCGCAGCTCGGCCCCGAGGAGATCGACACGGTCAACGCCGCGCTGCTGCTGCGCCGGCCGCTGCTGATCAGCGGACCGCCCGGCATCGGCAAGTCCACCCTCGCCTACGTGATCGCACGGGAACTGGGACTCGGCCGGGTCCTGGAGTGGAACATCGTCAGCCGCACGGCCCTGCGCGACGGCCTCTACGTCCACGACGCGATGGGACGCGCCCAGGCCATCGCCGCCTGGCAGGCGGGGCTGCGGGACGCCCCGGCGTCCGGCACCACGGCCCCCGACGGCGAGACGGCCGAGCAACTGACGCCCCGTCATGTTCCGCCGCTGCTCGGGGATTTCATCACCCTGGGGCCACTGGGAACCGCTCTGCTGCCCTACGATCGTCCCCGGGTGCTCCTCGTCGACGAACTCGACAAGAGCGACATCGACCTGCCGAACGACCTGTTGCACGTCCTGGAGAACGGAAGCTATGACGTCCCGGAGCTGGTCCGAGACGCCGCCGACACCGCGAGCGTCCACACCAGCGACCCCGGAGTCCGCGCCGAGCTGCGGCAAGGACGGGTCGAATGCCGGGAGTTCCCCGTCGTGGTGATCACCAGCAACGGAGAACGCGAGTTCCCGGCCGCGTTCCGCAGGCGCTGTCTGCCCCTGGAACTCGGCGTGCCCACCCGCGACCAGCTGCTCGCCATGGTGAGCCGGCACCTCGGAGAGCGCTCACGGGACAGCGAGGACCTGGTCGACCTCTTCCTCCAGCGCGTCCAGGCCGGCGGCACCCACTCCCTCGACCAGTTACTCAACGCTGTCCAGATCACTACCATGGGTGGTTTCCAGGCCGACGGGAACGGGCGTAAGCTCGTGGAAATGCTCCTCCGCGACCTCGCGAAGGGCCGCTGAATGGACAACGGCTTTCCCAGGGAGCGCGCATCCGGACCCGGCGACGGCGGACCTGAATCGGGGTCGTCGCCCGCTTCGGCGTGCTCCGAGTCCGTCGAGTACGCGAGTGAGGTACCCGAGCCGGTCGCCGCTGCCCCGCACCGGAAAGCCCCGAGCCACGACCGGCCGTCGCCGCCCCCGTACGACGAGGCCCAGGACCCGCCGCGCTGGCAGGAGATCGCCGACGCGGTGTGGCTCGCCGCGCACTTCAGCCGCCACGGCGGCCCCGGCGGCGTCGGCCGGGACACCGCCCCGGACCGGTCCGCCGGCCACCCGACCGCGCCCGCCGCCGACCCCCGGGAAGCCGGCGGGGCCGGCCTGCCGGAGGACGGAACGGGCACCGAGGCGTCCCCGGAAGGTGTGGATTCGGCCGACTTCCCGGCCGGCTCCGGCCTCCCCGGGAGCATCCCGCCGCTCCCGGACGGCCCGTCCGGGGCCACTCCCCGGGCCGGGGCCGCCCGGACCGGACCCGATCCGGCCGGCGACCGCCTGTTACCCCACCCCGAGGGCACCGCCACGCTCCACGCCGGCGGGCCGCTGCTGCCCGACGCCAACCTGCCGCAGCACGGGCCCGGCCGCCGCACCGCGATGCTCGCCCGCGCCCTGCACCAGCTCGCCCGCCGCGTCCCCTCCCGCGACAGCCTGGAGCTGGACGAGGAGACCACCGCCGAGCAAGGGGTCACCGCCGGCCTGTGGATGCCGTTCTTCCGCTCGGTCCCCACCACCGCCTTCGACCTGGTGCTGCTCACCGACGAAGCACCCACGATGCGGATCTGGGAGGAGACGGTCGCCTCACTCGCCGAGGCCGCCGAACACAGCGGCGCCTTCCGCGGCGTGCGCGTCCTGCGGCTCACCCTCCCGCGGACCGGCAGCGCCGTCCTGCGCTGGGCCGGCGGCGCCGGCCTCACGGACCCGGCCGAACTCCTCGACGGGCAGGGCGGCCGCGTCTTCCTCGTCGTCACCGACGGTCTCGCCCACGGCTGGGCCGCCCCCGCCGCGGACACCCTGCTGAGCCGGCTCGCCCGTTCCGGCCCCACCGCGCTGGTCCACCTGCTCCCGCCCCACCTGCGCCACCGCACCACGCTCTACCCCCACCCGGCGGTCCTGGAGGCCGGCGGCTTCGGCATGCCCAACGACTGCCTCGGCCACTGGGCGCCGCCCGGCGGCCCCGACCCCCTGCGCCCGCTGCCCGAGGCCGCCGACGACTCCCTGCCCGTCCCCGTGCTCTCCCTGAAGCCCGGCTCCGTCGGCGCCTGGGCCGACCTCGTCACCGGCGAGCGCGGAGTCCGCCGCTCCCTGCCCGTCGTCCTCGCCGGCACCCTCACCAAGGGAGCGCCCGCCCCCGGTCTGCGCGCCCCGCGCTTCCCGCGCGCCGCGGCCGCCGCCGTACGCCGCTTCTTCACCCTCGCCACGCCCGCCGCCCGCCGGCTCGCCACCCAGCTGGCCGCCATCCCGTTCGAGTTCGACCTGGTGGAACAACTCCGGCGCCGGGTCATGCCGGAGACCGGCCCCGACCACCTCGCCGAGATCCTCATGGGCGGACTGATCGACTGGAACAGCGGCGGCGAGGGCCGCCCCGAGTTCGCCGACGGCGTGCGCGAGGCGCTGCTCGCCACCACCACCCGGTCCCAACTCGCCCGCACCGTCAGCGTGGTGGGGGACCTGCCGGCCGCCGGTGAACGGGGGGTGGCGCTGCGCGCCGCGCTGCGTGACCCGGCCGGCACCGTGCTGCCCGACCCGGCCGAGAGCGGCTGGCTGCGCAGCGAACTCGCCGTGATGCGTGCCCTGTCGGGTCCCTACTCCGAAAGGGCGCACCGCATCCAGCCCGACGTCTCCAGGTTCCTGCCGGATACCCCCGAACGGATGGACGTCGGCGTGTCCGGGGTGCCGCCCGGTGGGGTGAACCACCCGGACGGGGGCGACTTCCGCGACGATCAGGACGGGATGACTCCAGTGTCGGACGATCCGGACCACACGGGAGACCCCATGTCGAGCCTGGTGACCGAGATCCAACACGAAGCCCCGGAGGCTGAACCGCTCATGCAGAGCACCACGACCGCGACGCCGGCCCTCATGGTGAACGTTCCCCTCAGGAACACCTCGTTCGTCGGCCGTCAGGCGCTGCTCAGGGCCGTGGAGGAGCAGCTCGGGGCCCAGGACACCGCGGCGGTCCTGCCGCACGCCCTGCACGGCCTCGGCGGCGTCGGCAAGTCCCAGCTGGCCCTGGAGTACATCTACACCCACCAGCACGACCACAAGGTGGTCTGCTGGATCCCGGCAGAGCGCGACAGCCTCATCCTCGCTGCGCTGACCACGCTGGCGACCCGGCTGGGCGTCGCCCCGGCCGGGCAGGACAGCTCCGGCAGCTCCACCGCCAACACGGCCGTGCCCGCCGTCCTGGAGGCACTGCGCGTCGGCAAGCCGTACGACAACTGGCTGCTGGTCTTCGACAACGCCGAGGACGTCGAGGCGGTCCGCCAGTACTTCCCGACCAACGGGCCCGGCAAGGTCATCGTCACCTCCCGGAACCGGGCCTGGGAACGGGTGGCCACCCCGCTCCCGGTGAGCGTGTTCGAACGCGCGGAGTCCATCGAGCTGCTCCAGAAGCGCTCGCCCGACCTCTCGCACGAAGACGCCGACCGGCTCGCGGAGGCCCTCGGCGACCTGCCGCTCGCCGTGGAGCAGGCCGGCGCCTGGCGCGCGGTCACCGGGATGCTCGTCGACGACTACCTCGAGCTGCTGGCGCAGCGCCGCCCGGAGATCCTGGAACTGGACCCGGCCCCCGACTACCCCGTCTCCGTCGCCGCCGCCTGGGACATCTCACTGGAACGCATCCGGGAGAACAACCCCGGCGCCCGCCAACTCCTCGACATCTGCGCCAGCATGGCGCCCGAGCCCATCCCGCGGTCCATGCTGCGCAGCAGCCGGGGCATCAACATCACACCCGAGATCGACCCGCTGCTGCGCGAGTCGATCCGGCTCAACCGCGCCGTGCGCGACCTCAGCCAGTTCTCCCTGGTGAAGGTGGACCCGCGGGCCGACACCCTGCAGATGCACCGCCTGCTCCAGACGGTGCTCCTCGCCAAGCTGTCCCCGCCGGACCGTGAGCGGATGCGGGACGCCGCCCACCAGCTGCTGTCCGCGGCCAAGCCCGGACCCTACGGCTCGTCGTCGGAATGGCCCCGCTACCAGAAGCTGCTGCCGCACCTCCTGTCCTCCGAGGCGGTGGCCAGCACCGACACCTATGTGCGCGACCTGGTCTTCGACACCGTGCAGTTCCTCTACTACTGGGGCGACCACGAGGGAGCCGCCCGGCTCGGCCGGCAGGCGTGGAACGCCTGGCTGGCGGCCTCGGGGGAGGAGGACGCGGACGTCATCCGCATGGCGAAGAGCTTCTCGTTCATGCTGCGCCAGATCGGCCAGATCCCGGAGTCCATCCCCCTCACCGAGAAGGCCCTGGAGGTCTCCCGGCGCGTCCAGGTCGACTCCGAGGAGCTCATCGAGTCCCTGTGCAGCCTGGCCGACGCCCGCCGCTACCAGGGCCGCTTCGCGGAGGCACGGGACCTCGGGCAGGAGGCCACCGAGCAGGCCCGGTCGCTGTTCGGGCCGGACGACCCGGCGACCCTGCGGGCCACCCACAGCTGGGGCGTCGACCTCCGGCTGTGCGGGCAGTTCCGGGAGGCCCTGGAGCTGGATGGGGAGAACGCCCGCCAGCGCGAGACGATGTTCGGGCCGGCCAGCTACTTCACCCTCAACAGCCTCAACGGTCTCGCCATCGACATGCGGGAGAGCGGTGACTACCCCGGCGCGCGGGACTTCCAGGAGGACGTCTACCGGCGGGCGCGCGCCGCGATGGGCGAGGAGCACCCGCTCACCCTGCGCGTGGCACGCAACCTCGCGGTCTGCCGGCGCCGGGACGGCGACCTCGGCGACGCGGCCAAGCTCTCCGCGGAGACCCTGCGCCGCTTCGTGGCCCGGTACGGGACCCGGCACGCCGACTCGCTCGCCACGGCGATCAACTACAGCGTCGACCAGCGGCTCACCGGAGACCTCGAACAATCCCGCGAACTGGGCGAGGAGACCGCCCGCAGCTATGCCTCGCTGCTCGGTGAGGACCACGCCTACACCCTGCTGACCAAGACGAACCTGGCGGCCACGCTGCGCGCGCTCGGCACACTGGACAAGGCGCGCGAGGTCGAGGACGACGCGGCCCGCCGGCTCTCCGCCACCCTGGGCGAACACCACGTACTCACCCTCACGGCGGCCATCGGCCGGGCCAACACGGCCTACGCGCAACTGGACTTCGACCGGGCCCACGCGATCGACGAGGCCAACCTGCCGCTGCTCGCCGAGGTCGCCGGTGAGGACCACCCGCTGACGCTCGCCTGCACCGCCAACCTCGCCCTCGACCTGCGCGGACTGAGCCGCGGACCGGAGGCGGACGAGGCGCAGCGCAGGGCGGTGGACGGGTTCGGCCGCGTCGTGCGCGGCGGTCACCCCTGGCTCGCCGCCGCCCAGTACAAGCGGCGGATCGAGACCGACATCGCACCGATGCCGCTGTGAACGCGGGCCGGCCGGCGCGGCGCGACATGCCGCTCCGGCCGGCCGGGAACCGCGGGGCTCAGCCCGGATCCGTCATCCGGGCAGGCGGCGACTCCTCCCGTGCCCCCTCCGGTGCGCGAGGAGCTTCCACGGGGCCCCGGAGCGGCTCCCGCCCGGCGGAGCGGCGGATCAGCCCCAGCAGCGGCTGGGTCAGCAGGGTGGTGGCGAGGGCCATGAACACCAGGACCGTGTAGAGCGGAACGCTCAGCAGCCCGGCCCGCAGGCCCGCGTCCAGGGCGATGAGTTCGGTGAGGCCGCGGGCGCTCAGCAGGACGCCCACGGTGCGCGCGTCGTCGCGGTCGAGGCCGCCGAGCCGGGCCGTCACCGTCCCGCTGCCGATCTTGGTGACCAGCGCGAGGACCGTCACCACCACGACGGCCACCCATCCCGTGGCGTCCATACCGGTCACGACGACGGAGCGGCCCGAGACGACGAAGAAGAACGGCAGCAGCAGCGAGCCGACGTCGTGCAGCGGACGCACCAGATCGGGGTCGAGCGTGCCGCCGGGCTCCCGGGGCGTCACCACACCCGCCAGCAGGGCGCCGAAGATGACGTGCAGCCCGAGGGAGTGCGTCACCCAGGCCGAGCCGAGGGCGAAGCCGATCAGCAGCGCCAGACGCGCCGACGGATCCATGTGGGTCCGCCACAGCAGCCGGCGCAGCAGCGGACGGGCCGCGACCAGCATGAGGGCGACGAAGCCGGCCGCGAGCACGGCACGCCACGGCAGGGCGAGCGTGTGCTCCGCGCCGTCCTCCATCATCGTGCCGGCCAGCACCGTCCAGCAGACGACGTCGAGGAGCCCGGCCGCCGAGACCGCCACCACCCCGGGCACCGTGGAGGCGAGGCCGTTCTCCCGCACGATGGCCGTCAGGACCGGAACCGCCGTTATCGACAGGGCGATTCCGGCGAACAGGACCATGGACGGCGTGAGGTCGCGCGGCATGCCGAGGGAGCGCAACTGGTCCCGGAACAGCAGAGCGCCGCCGCTGCCCACCGCCATCGGTACCAGGAACGAGGCCAGGGCCACGGCCACCGCCGTCCGGGCCCGCCCGCCGAGCAGGCGCAGATCCAGTTCGTAGCCCACCGCGAACAGGAACACCACCAGGGCGAACTGGGCGAACCCGGTCAGCATGGGGTCGATCCCGTCGGGGAACAGCGCCGCGTAGGCGCCGGGCGCGGCACTGCCGAGGAGCGAGGGGCCGAGCGCCATGCCGGCCGCCAGCTGGCCGATGATGTACGGCTGCCCGAGCCGCCGGGCCAGCCGGCCCGCCGCGTGGGCGGCCACCAGGATCAGGGCCGAGGCGGCCACGAAGTGCGCGATCAGCGCGTCAGGGCTCATGCATCCCCCTCCGGTCCGGCCGTCCGGTGCCGTGCGGCCGCAGACGGCCCTCACCCACATGTGTGAGGTCAATTCCTTGAGATTAGCGACGGCTTGACGGTTCGTCGGCTGTCGCCGCACCCGGATGGGCGGAGCGCCCGGCGGCACCGGAGGTCCTGATCGGGGCGGGCCGCGGAGGGCGCCGGCGCGGTGTGCGCCCGTGCCGTGTCACGCCTCGCCGCCGATGCGACCGTGCGCCGAATGTGCGCCCGCGCGCGGCCGGCGGCCCGGCGCGGGCTTCTTCGGCACCGGCGGCGACACGCCGTGCCGCGCGGCCGGCGATGCGGAGGGACGGTTTCCGGCCGTCCCGGCGTGTCCCGTGGCCCTCAGGGGACCGGGCCGTCCTCTGCCGTCACCCCGGATCGGGGCCGGCCGCCGCGAGGCCGCGGCGATCGCGCGGCCCGGCGCGCGGTGCCACCGTCCGCCGAACCCCCGGAGCGCGACCGGCAGGCAGGGGAACCCGCTGATGGCGGGCCCGGCGCACCGTGCACGCCGGCGGCGGCGTCGCCTCCCGTGCCCCGCGGACCCGTCCCGTCGCACCGGGGCCGGCACAGGGGCCACCCCTCCTCCCACCGGTCCCGTCCCGCATCGTCCCGTCCCCTGCCGGGAACGGCCCGGCACGGGGTGCCGGTCGGTGCGGGAGGTATTCGGTCGGCCGAACTCCGGGACGGAACAAGGGAGTTCGGGGGTTCGACAGCCCGCCCGCATGGAGAACGATGATCGGGTGGCGTGATCGTATGGTTTTCGACGGGGGAATGAATGGCCATGATGGATGAAGACACGGGGCATCGCGTGCCGCCGTGCGAGAAGGGGGACGCACCTTGCATGAGACGCCCGTGCGGCGCAAGGCCGAAGCAGCCGCCCGAGAGCCGGCCCTCGCGGCGGGAGCTCCCGTGCGGGAGTCGGACCTGCCGGATCTCGCGACGCTGCCGCTGACCGCCGTGGACGGACTGGCGCCCCTCCGTCCCGGCACCCGTCTCCTCACCGAGGTCCTGCGGTCCCGCGGCGGGATCCGGGGCGGCGGCGAGGACAAAGGCGGGGCCCGGGCCGAGTAGACCCGCCGCCCGAGGGAGCGCCCCGCCGGGCTCCCCCCTGCCCGCACACAGACCGGAGGACACCGGGGATGACCAGCGAGCCGCGCACCGACCGTCTCGGCATGCCCGAACACCTCTTCGCGGAACTGGCCACCGGCGGCGGCTCCGCGCAGGCGGTCGCCTTCCTCGAACGGGGGGAACGCGCCCGCCGGCTGCTGCTCCTGCGCACCCTGCTGGACGACCTGACCGCCGTGCCCACACCGCTCACCCCGGCCGCCGAGGCCTGGCAGGCGCTGAAGGAGGCCGCGCGGCGGGCGCCGGAGCCGGTCGAGGCGCTGCTCCTGGCCCCGACGACCGGTGCCTGGATCGCGCACATGCTGCGCAGGGTGCACGGTACGGCCGACGGGCCCCCGCTGTGGGCGGAGGCGGGCCGGCTGAACGTCCTGGCGGTCGCCGCCGCGCTGCGCGCGGGAACGGAGACGCGGCTGTCCGTCCCCCTCACCGACGGCTCCCTCCCGCTGCCCGGCCTCGGTACGGTCCACCTGCCCGACGGGGCCGACGGCGCCACGGCCGGCCGGGCGCGTACCCGCGCGGGGGAACTGACGCTCACCGGCCCGGACCGGACGGGCCGCCCGGTGACCGTCACCTGCCGCCCGGCCCCGCAGCCGGCCGATGCGTCCTCCGGCGCCGGGGGCCCGCACTGGACCCCGCTGCGCACGCTCACCCACGGCACCCCCTCCGGCCCGGTCGCGATACCCCTGGAGGACCTGGACCCCTACCGCGACCTCGACGACCCCGTACCGCCCGCCCGGCTGGACACCGACGAGGCGCGGGCCTGGCAGCGGCTGTTCGACGAGGCCGCCGCGATCCTCGCCGCCACCGACGGCACGCACCTGCCGGGGCGGCTGGATCCGTCGGTGATCCGGTCCGTCGTCCCGTGGGGACGGACCGGCGCGCTGCCCCCGCCGCCGCCCGACGTGCGGGTGTCGGCGTCCAGCGGCGACGCCTACGGAGCCATGCTCATCACCCGCCCCTCCTCGGCCCTCGCCCTCGCCGAGACGCTGGTCCACGAGTTCCAGCACAGCAAGCTCGCCGCCCTGATCCACCTCTTCCCCCTCGTCGAGGACGACCGCGCGGAGCGGTACTACGCGCCCTGGCGCCCCGACCCCCGCCATCTCACCGGTCTGCTGCACGGCGCGTACGCCTTCACGGGCGTCGCCGGCTACTGGCGGGACCGGCTGTCCGACCCGGAGCACGGAGACCGAGCCGCCTACCACTTCACACTGCGCCGGACCCAGAGCAGGCTGGTGGTGCGCACCCTGATGACGAGTGGGAGGCTCACCGAGGCCGGGCGTCACCTGGTCGCCGGCCTCGCCCGGACGCTGGACGCATGGCTGCGCGAGCCCGTCGACCGGGCCGCGCGGGCCCGCGCCCGGGCCGCCGCCGCGCTGCACCGCACCGAGTGGCGGCTGCGGAACGTCGCCCCGCCCCGCCCGCACGGCGGCGGACCCCTCCGCCTCCGCCCCGACCGCGGGTCCTGGCCCGACGTCCGCACCCACGCCTTCGCCGTCCCGCCCGCTCACCCGCGCACCCCCGACGAGCACCTCGCCGCGGGCGACCCGGCGGCCGCGTTCGACGGGTACGCCGAGAGGCTGGAGCGCGACCCCGGGGACCCGCATCCGCTGGCCGGCTGGATCGTCGCCCGGGCCGCGCTGGAGCCGGGTCCCGCCACCCGGCGGATGCTGGCCCGGCCGGAGCTGCTGCTGCCGGCGTCGCCGGGCGGCGGGTGAGGGCAGCCGGAGCGGCGGATGTGCCGAACCGGGGGTGAAGGGGCGGCCGGGTGGTCAGGATGGAGACATGACCTACCACGTCGACTCCGAGGCCGGGCGGCTGCGCCGCGTCATCCTGCACCGGCCCGATCTCGAGCTCAAAAGGCTCACCCCCAGCAACAAGGACGCCCTGCTCTTCGACGACGTGCTCTGGGTGCGCCGGGCGCGCGCCGAGCACGACGGGTTCGCCGACGTCCTGCGCGACCGCGGTGTCGCCGTCCACCTCTTCGGTGACCTGCTCGCCGAGACGCTGGCGATCCCGGCGGCACGCTCGCTCGTCCTGGACCGGGTCTTCGACGAGAAGGAGTACGGCCCGCTGGCCACCGACCATCTCCGTGCCGCCTTCGAGACGCTCCCGGCGTCCGCGCTGGCCGAGGTGCTGGTCGGCGGGACGACCAAGCGGGAGTTCCTGGACACCCACCCGGAGCCGGTCTCCGTGCGCTTCCACGCCATGGAGCTGGACGACTTCCTGCTGGGCCCGCTGCCCAACCACCTCTTCACCCGTGACACCTCCGCCTGGATCTACGACGGTGTCTCCATCAACGCCATGCGGTGGCCGGCCCGGCAGCGCGAGACCGTGCACTTCGAGGCGATCTACCGGCACCATCCGCTGTTCCGCGGGGAGTCCTTCCACCTGTGGTCCGAGGGGCAGGCCGACTATCCCTCGACCATCGAGGGCGGGGACGTGCTGGTCATCGGCAACGGCGCGGTGCTGATCGGGATGAGCGAGCGCACCACCCCGCAGGCCGTGGAGATGCTCGCGCACAAACTCTTCGCGGCCGGCTCGGCCCGTACGATCGTGGCCCTCGACATGCCGAAGAGACGCGCCCTGATGCATCTCGACACCGTGATGACCATGGTCGACGGCGACACCTTCACCCAGTACGCGGGCCTCGGCATGCTCCGCTCGTACACCATCGAGCCGGGCTCCGACGAGAAGGAGCTGAAGGTCACCGACCATCCGCCGGAGCACATGCACCGCGCGATCGCGGCCGCGCTCGGGCTCAGCGAGATCCGCGTGCTGACCGCCACCCAGGACGTGCACGCGGCCGAGCGCGAGCAGTGGGACGACGGCTGCAACGTGCTGGCCGTCGAACCGGGCGTCGTCGTCGCCTACGAGCGGAACGCGACGACCAACACGCATCTGCGCAAGCAGGGCATCGAGGTGATAGAGATCCCGGGCAGCGAACTGGGGCGGGGCAGGGGCGGGCCGCGCTGCATGAGCTGTCCCGTGGAACGGGACGCCGTGCCCTAGCCCCGTACAGCCCCGCATAGAAATACAAATCTTCGTATACACTTCCAAGGGTCCGCGTCCCCGTCCCTGGAGAGCCCCATGGCGACTGTCCCGACCGCCCTCGCCGGCCGCCCCTTCCTCAAGGAGGTGGACTTCACCGCGCCGGAGTTCCGCGGCCTGCTGGAGCTGGCCGCCGAGCTGAAGGCGGCCAAGCGGGCCGGGACCGAACGACAGTACCTGCGGGGCCGGAACATCGCGCTGATCTTCGAGAAGACCTCGACGCGTACGCGCTGTGCGTTCGAGGTCGCCGCCGCCGACCAGGGCGCCTCGACGACCTACCTCGATCCCTCGGGCTCCCAGATGGGCCACAAGGAGTCCGTGAAGGACACCGCCCGGGTGCTGGGCCGGATGTACGACGGGATCGAGTACCGGGGGGACAGCCAGGCCAAGGTGGAGGAACTGGCGCGGTACGCCGGCGTTCCCGTCTACAACGGTCTCACCGACGACTGGCACCCCACCCAGATGCTCGCCGACGTCCTCACCATGACCGAGCACAGCCCCAAGCCGCTCACGGAGATCGCCTTCGCCTACCTCGGCGACGCCCGCTTCAACATGGGCAACTCCTACCTCGTCACCGCGGCCCTGCTGGGCATGGACGTGCGCATCGTCGCCCCGAAGACCTACTGGCCCGCCCAGGAGGTCGTCGACCGGGCCCGCGAGCTCGCCGCGACCAGCGGGGCCCGCCTCACGCTCACCGAGGAGATCGCGGAGGGTGTCGCCGGCGCCGACTTCGTCGCCACGGACGTCTGGGTCTCCATGGGGGAGCCCAAGGAGGTCTGGGACGAGCGGATCGCCGCCCTCGCGCCGTACGCGGTGACCATGGACGTGCTGCGCGCCACCGGCAACCCGGACGTGAGATTCCTGCACTGCCTGCCCGCCTTCCACGACCTCGGCACCGAGGTGGGCCGCGAGGTGTACGGGACCCACGGCCTCGAGTCGCTGGAGGTGACCGACGAGGTGTTCGAGTCGGCGCACTCGGTCGTCTTCGACGAGGCGGCGAACCGTATGCACACGATCAAGGCGGTCCTGGTCGCGACCCTCGCCTGAGCGGCCGCCCCGGTCAGACCGGACGCCGCTGGCCCGGCAGCCGGAACCACACCGCCTTGCCGGACTCGGTGGGGCGGTGGCCGCACGACGAGCTCAGCGTGCGGATCAGCAGCAGGCCCCGCCCGTGCTCCTGCCACGGATCGGGGGCGCCCTGCGCCGGACGGGTGAGGTCGCCGGGCGGCGCGGGGTCGGCGTCGTGCACCTCGACCTGGAAACCGGCCGGCAGCAACCGCACCACCAGCTCTATCGGGGCGCTCCCCGAGGTGTGCTCCACGGCGTTGGCCACCAGCTCCGCCGTCAGCAGCTCCGCCGTGTCGCTGTCGGCGGTGTGCTCCCGCTCGGCCAGCGCCGTACGGACCAGCGCACGGGCCACGGGCACGGCCGTGGTGGAGTGCGGCAGCGCGACGCGCCAGGAGGTGGGAGCGGCGGAGGGTTCGTGCACAGCGGGTCCGTTCATGGAGCGGGTGCTCCTGCGTTCAGCCGTCAATGGTACGGCGCACCCGGTGCCGCCCCTCGCGGGGGAGGCCCCGGAGTCTCGCCCGGGCGCCGTCCGGGGCGCGGGCCCCGGCAACGGGCGGCATACCCACGCGCCGGGCCCGCCTCGCACGCCCGCTCCCACCGTTACCGGTACGTCGACGAGCCGTGACGGATGTGACGGCGACCGTGTACTGGGGCGCCGGAGCCCGAACGGTGTATCGCGTGCCCGTGACGACGGTCACCGATGAGTGATAGCTTCATGGGGCAGAGCTCAGTGAGCAGCGCAGTGCCCGCCCGAGGAGGCCGCCCTCATGAGTCCCTTCACCGGTTCCGCCGCCCGTACCGCCCGCTGGGAGCATCTGCGCGTCGATCTCACCGACGGCGTCGCCACCGTCACCCTCGCCCGCCCCGACAAGCTCAACGCGCTCACCTTCGGCGCCTACGCCGACCTGCGCGACCTGCTCGCCGAGCTGTCCCGGGAGCGGGCGGTGCGCGCCCTGGTGCTGGCCGGCGAGGGGCGCGGCTTCTGCTCCGGCGGGGACGTCGACGAGATCATCGGCGCGACCCTCTCGATGGACACCGCTCAACTGCTCGACTTCAACCGGATGACCGGCCAGGTGGTGCGGGCGGTACGGGAGTGCCCGTTCCCGGTGATCGCCGCGGTGCACGGGGTGGCGGCGGGCGCCGGCGCGGTCCTCGCCCTGGCCGCCGACTTCCGCGTCGCCGACCCCGGCGCCCGCTTCGCCTTCCTCTTCACCCGGGTCGGCCTCTCGGGCGGCGACATGGGCGCCGCGTACCTGCTGCCCCGGGTCGTCGGCCTGGGCCACGCCACCCGGCTGCTCATGCTGGGCGAGCCGGTACGCGCACCGGAGGCCGAGCGCATCGGCCTGATCAGCGTGCTGACCGACGAGGGCCACGCCGACGAGGCCGCCCGGGCCCTGGCCCGCCGCCTCGCCGACGGCCCCGCCCTGGCCCACGCCCAGACCAAGGCCCTCCTCACCGCCGAACTGGACATGCCCCTGGCGGCGGCGATCGAACTGGACGCCTCCACCCAGGCCCTCCTGATGACCGGCGAGGACTACGCCGAGTTCCATGCGGCCTTCACCGAGAAACGCCCCCCGAAGTGGCGAGGGAGGTAGAAGATGCCCTCGCCACACCGCGCTGCAACTCCCGCAGGGCCGCGAGGCGTTCCTGCACCGGCGGCTACAGCAACTCCCCCGGGGGCGCGGGGTGTTCCTGCATCGGCGGCTGCCGCAACTTCCCCAGGGGCGCGGGGCAGTTCCGGATCTGCGCCCACAGCAGCACGTCCGGGGGCGCGGGGCGTTTCTGCATCGGCGGCTGCCGCAACTTCCCCAGGGGCGCGGGGCAGTTCCGGATCTGCGCCCGCAGCAGCACGCCCAGGGGTGCGGGGCGTTTCTGCATCGGCGGCTACCGCAACTCCCCCGGGGCCGCGGGGTGTTCCTGCATCGGCGGCTGCCGCGACTCCCTCAGGGGCGCGGGGCAGTTCCGGATCTGCGGCTGTCGCCGCGTGGGCGCGACCAGCCACAGACGTCCCGCAGCCGCCCGACGTGCCCCTCCGCCCCCTCCGCGTAGCGATCATCGGCGGAGGACCCGGCGGCCTCTACACCGCCGCGCTGCTCAAGCGCCTCGCCCCCGACCGCCAGGTCACCGTGTGGGAACGCAACGCCCCCGAAGACACCTTCGGCTTCGGCGTCGTCCTCTCGGACGAAACCCTCGGCGGCATCGAACACGCCGACCCGGAGGTCTACGGAGCCCTCCAGCGGGCCTTCGTCCACTGGGACACCATCGACATCGTCCACCGGAACACCCTCCAGACCTCCGGAGGACACCGCTTCGCCGCCCTGGAACGGCACCGCCTCCTGGAGATCCTGCACGACCGCTGCCGCGCACTCGGCGTCGACCTGCGCTTCCGCTCGCACGCCCCCGACCCGGCGGAACTGGCGGACACCCACGACCTCGTCGTGGCCGCCGACGGAGTCAACAGCACCACCCGCGACGCCTTCGCCGACGTCTTCCGCCCCCGGATCACCGCACACCGCTGCCGCTACATCTGGCTCGCCGCCGGCTTCCCCTTCGACGCCTTCCGCTTCGAGATCGCCGAGACCGAGCACGGCGTGATGCAGCTGCACGGCTACCCCTACTCCGCCGACGCCTCCACCGTGATCGTCGAGATGCGCGAAGAGGTGTGGCGCGCCGCCGGATTCGACGAACTGGACGAGACGGAGTCCGTCGAGCGCTGCGCCAAGATCTTCGCCGACGCGCTCGGCGGGCGCCCGCTGCGGTCGAACAACTCGGCGTGGACCACCTTCCGTACGGTCGTCAACGAGCGCTGGTCGCACGGCAACGTCGTGCTCCTCGGCGACGCCGCCCACACCGCCCACTTCTCCATCGGCTCCGGCACCAAGCTCGCCGTCGAGGACGCGCTCGCCCTCGCCGCCTGCCTGCGCGAACAGCCCAGCGTCGAGGACGCGTTGACCGCGTACGAGGCGGAACGCCGGCCCGTGGTCGCCTCCACCCAGCGGGCCGCCCGGGCCAGCCTGGAGTGGTTCGAGGACCTGCCCCGCCATCTCGCCCAGCGGCCCCGCCAGTTCGCCTTCAACCTGCTCACCCGCAGCCGCCGGGTCACCCACGGCAACCTGCGGCTGCGCGACGCCCGGTTCACCGAGGCGGTGGAGCGGGGCTTCGGCTGCCCGCCCGGCACACCCCCGATGTTCACACCGTTCCGGATGCGCGGTCTGACCCTGCGCAACCGGGTCGTCGTCTCGCCCATGGACATGTACTCGGCGGTCGACGGCGTCCCCGGCGACTTCCACCTCGTCCACCTCGGCTCGCGGGCGCTCGGCGGTGCCGGACTCGTGATGACGGAGATGGTGTGCGTCAGCCCGGAGGGCCGCATCACCCCCGGCTGCGCCGGCCTCTACACCGGCCGGCAGGCCGAGGCGTGGCGGCGGATCACCGACTTCGCGCACGCGCAGGCGCCCGGCACCGCGATCGGCGTGCAGCTCGGCCACAGCGGGCGCAAGGGCTCCACCAAGCTGATGTGGGAGGGCATGGACGAGCCGCTCGACGCGGGCAACTGGCCCCTCGTCGCCGCCTCCCCGCTGCCGTACCGGCCGGGCGGCCGGGTCCCCCGGGAGCTGTCCCGTGCCCAGCTGACCGACGTGAGGGAGCAGTTCACGGCCGCCGCCGTGCGGGCCGCGCGGGCCGGTTTCGACCTGCTCGAGCTGCACTGCGCCCACGGCTACCTGCTGTCCGGTTTCCTCTCCCCGCTCACCAACCTGCGCACCGACGCCTACGGTGGCTCACCGGAGAAGCGGCTGCGTTTCCCGCTGGAGGTGTTCGACGCGGTGCGCGCGGTGTGGCCGGGGGACCGGCCGATGACCGTCCGCATCTCCGCCACGGACTGGGCGGAGGGCGGCACCACCGCGGAGGACGCGGTCGCGATCGCCCGTGCCTTCGCCGCGCACGGCGCCGACGCCATCGACGTGTCGACCGGGCAGGTCGTGGCCGACGAACAGCCGGAGTTCGGCCGCTCCTACCAGACGCCGTTCGCCGAACGGGTACGGAACGAGGCCGGGGTCCCCGTCATCGCGGTCGGTGCGATCTCCTCCTGGGACGACGTCAACTCCCTGATCCTCGCCGGACGTACGGACCTGTGCGCCCTCGGCCGGCCGCATCTCTACGACCCGCACTGGACCCTGCACGCGGCGGCCGAGCAGGGCTACGAGGGTCCGGGTGCCGTCTGGCCGCCGCCGTACCGGGCGGGCAGCCGCCGGCCGCGGACCGGACGCACCGACGCCCCCAAACCCCGGCTCGCGCTGGGCGACTGACCGGGCGGGACACCGCCCGGGACGGTCAGCCGGCCGTCTCCAGGGCCGCGTAGCCGGCCCCCGCGTCACGGAGCCGTTCGTGCAGCGCCCGGAAGACGGCCGCCGAGCGCGTACCCGGCCAGTCGGCGGGGAGCAGGGCGGCGGGCAGGCCGGGGTCGGCGTAGGGGAGGTGGCGCCAGGAATCCAGGGCGAGGAGGTAGTCGCGGTAGGCCTCCTCGGGCGGGGTGTCCGTGCGCTCTTCCCAGGAGCGCAGCACGCGCGCGTGCCGGTCCAGGAACGCCTCGTGCTCCTCGGCGATCCGGGCCAGGTCCCACCAGCGGGCGACCGCCTCGGCGGTGGGCGCGAAGCCGAGGTGCGCGCCGCGGAAGAGGTCGACGTACCCGTCGAGGCGCAGGCGCTCCAGAGTGTGCCTGGTCTCCTCGTACAGCCGCGCGGGCGCGATCCACACACCGGGCGCCGCCGTGCCGAAGCCCAGGCCGGACAGGCGGGAACGCAGCACGTGCCGCTTCTGCCGCTCGGACTCCGGCACGGAGAACACGGCCAGCACCCAGCCCTCGTCCCCGGGCGGCGCGGTGGCGTAGATGCGCCGGTCACCGTCGTCCAGCAACTGACGGGCGTCGGGCGAGAGTTCGTACCCGGCGGCGCCCCGCTCGGTGCGCGCCGGGAGGAGCAGCCCGCGCCGCTTCAGCCGGGACACCGAGGAGCGCACGGACGGGGCGTCCACGCCGACCGCGGCCAGCAGCCGGATCAGTTCGGCGACGGGCACGGGGCCCGGCGAGAAGCGGCCGTAGGCGCCGTAGAGCGTGACGATCAGGGACCGTGGAGCATGCTGGTCGGACACGTTGATCATCTTAGGTCGTGCCGCTGGGCGGTGTTCCCCGGCATCAGCCCTGGTCATCTCCCGTGCCCGCGGGGGCGCGCAGCCGGAACCGCTGGAGCTTGCCGGTGGCCGTGCGGGGCAGCGCGTCCATGAAGACGATCTCGCGCGGGCACTTGTACGGCGCCAGCTCCGACTTCACGAAGGCGCGCAGCGCCTCGGTGTCGCGCGCGGCGCCCTCCCGGAGGACCGTGTACGCCACCACGATCCGGCCGCGCGCCTCGTCGGGCCGGCCGACCACCGCCGCCTCCACGACGTCGGGGTGGCGCAGCAGCGCGTCCTCGACCTCCGGGCCGGCGATGTTGTACCCGGCCGAGATGATCATGTCGTCGGCGCGGGCCACGTACCGGAAGTAGCCGTCCCGGTCGCGGACATAGGTGTCGCCGGTGAGGTTCCAGCCGTCCCGCACGTACTCCCGCTGGCGCGGATCGGCGAGGTAGCGGCAGCCGACGGGGCCGCGCACCGCGAGCAGCCCTGGCTCCCCGTCCGGCACGGGGCTGCCGTCCGCGTCCTGCACGCGCGCCTGCCATCCGGGCACCGGGACCCCGGTCGTCCCGGGCCTGATGTGCTCGTCGGCCGCGGAGACGAAGATGTGCAGCAGCTCGGTGGCGCCGATGCCGTTGATGATGCGCAGCCCGGTGCGCTCGTGCCAGGCCCTCCAGGTGGCGGCCGGCAGGTTCTCGCCCGCCGAGACACAGCGGCGCAGCGAGGAGATGTCGTGGGCGTCCACGTCGCCGAGCATCGCCCGGTAGGCGGTGGGCGCGGTGAACAGCACCGACACCCGGTGCTCGGCGACGGCGGCCAACAGCTCCCGGGGATGGGCCTGTTCGAGCAGCAGCGCGCTCGCGCCGGCCCGCATCGGGAACACCACGAGCCCGCCCAGGCCGAAGGTGAAGCCGAGCGGGGGACTGCCGGCGAACACGTCGTCCGCGACCGGCGCGAGGATGTGCCGGGAGAAGGTGTCCGCGATCGCCAGCACGTCCCGGTGGAAGTGCATGCAGCCCTTGGGCCGTCCGGTGGTGCCGGAGGTGAACGCGATCAGCGCGACGTCGTCCGCGGCGGTCGGCACCGCCTCGTACGGGGTGCCGGGCGCCGGACGGTTCAGCAGGTCGTCGGGGGAGTCGCCGCCGTACGTGGCGATCCGGAGCCCCGGAACCTCGGCCTTGGCGAGGTCGTCGACGGCCCGGACGTCGCACAGGGCGTGGCGGACCCGGGCGATCGCGCAGATCGTGCTCAGCTCGTGCGGGCGCTGCTGGGCCAGCACGGTGACGGCGACCGCGCCCGCCTTCAGCACCGCCAGCCAGCACGCGGCCAGCCACGGCGTGGTGGGACCGCGCAGCAGCACCCGGTTGCCGGGTACGACCCCGAGGTCCCCGGTGAGCAGGTGCGCGAGCCGGTCCACCCGGGCCCGCAGCGCGTCGTACGTCCAGGTGGTGCCGTCGGGGGTGCGGAACACGGGGCGGTCGCCGGGCGGGCCGTGCAGCAGCTCGGCGGCGCAGTTCAGCCGCTCGGGGTAGTGCAGCTCCGGCAGGTCGAAGCGGAGCTCGGGCCACTGGTCGGGTGGCGGGAGGTGGTCGCGGGCGAAGGTGTCGACGTGCGCGGTGGCCCGTGGATTCATGACGGTTCGCCCCCTTGGCGTGGTGGGCTCGCACCAGGAGCGTATCGCGTTGGTGACGGCAGTCAACGGTCCGCGATAACCTCGGCGGTGGACCGGCGGCGAGGGAAGGGACCGGCGATGACCGCATTCTCGCTCCAACCGGAACAACTCGCCCGGTGCGCGGAGCTGCGCGCACTGGCGGCGCACCGGCTGCGGCCGCTCGCCGAGAAGGGCGAACCCGGACGCGTCAACCGCGCCCTGGTCGCCGAACTGGGCGCGCTCGGCCTGTTGCCCCGCCTGTTCACCTCCGGCGCGCTCGACCTGTGCCTGATGCGCGAATCCCTCGCCCACGCCTGTACGGAGGCGGAGACCGCCCTCGCCCTCCAGGGCCTGGGCGCCCACCCGGTGCACGCCCACGGCACCCCCGCCCAGCGCGCCCGCTGGCTCCCCCGGGTGAGCGACGGCAGCGCGGTCGCGGCGTTCGCGCTCAGCGAGCCGGGCGCCGGCTCGGACGCGGCCGCGCTGTCCCTCACCGCCCACCCGGACGGCCCCTCGGGCTGGCGGCTCACCGGGGAGAAGTGCTGGATCTCCAACGCCCCCGACGCCGACTTCTGCACGGTCTTCGCCCGCACCACCCCGGACGCCGGCGCCCGGGGCGTGACCGCCTTCCTCGTCCCCGCCGACCGCCCCGGCCTCACCGGCCGCCGCCTCGACATGATCTCCCCGCACCCCATCGGCGCCCTCGCCTTCGACGCCGTACCGGTGACCGCCGACGACGTGCTCGGTGAGCCGGACGGCGGCTTCCGGGTCGCCATGGACACCCTCAACCTGTTCCGGCCCAGCGTCGGCGCCTTCGCCGTCGGCATGGCCCAGGCCGCCCTGGACGCCACCCTCGCCCACACCGCCCGGCGGGAGGCGTTCGGCGGCAGGCTGAAGGACCTCCAGTCCGTCGCCCACCAGGTCGCCGAGATGGCTCTGCGCACGGAGTCGGCCCGCCTGATGGTGTATGCGGCGGCCACGGCGTACGACGCGGGCGCCGCCGACGTCCCCCGGCGCGCGGCGATGGCGAAACTGCTGGCCACCGAGACCGCGCAGTACGTCGTCGACCGCGCCGTCCAGCTGCACGGCGCCCGCGCCCTGCAACGCGGGCACCTGCTCGAACACCTCTACCGCGAGGTCCGCGCGCCCCGCATCTACGAGGGGGCGAGCGAAGTGCAACGGGGCATCATCGCCAAGGAGTTGTACAAGAACCTGGAGGACCGGTGACCACCGAGCGCGTCAATCCGCCCGAACTCTCCCCGCCGGCCGGCTTCTCGCACGCGGTCGTCGCCACCGGCTCCCGGCTGGTGTTCCTGGCCGGCCAGACCGCGCTCGACGCGGACGGCAAGGTGGTCGGCGACACGCTGCCCGAACAGTTCGCCCGCGCCCTCGCCAACCTCCTCACCGCCCTGCGCGCCGCCGGCGGCACCCCCGCCGACCTGGCCCGCGTCACCGTGTACGCCACCGACGTCGCCGACTACCGCACCCACGCCCGCGAAGTCGGCCGCGTGTGGCGCGAGCTGGCCGGCCGCGACTACCCGGCGATGGCGGTCGTCGAAGTGACCCGCCTCTGGGACGAACGCGCCCTGCTGGAACTCGACGGCTTCGCCCTGCTCCCCTGAACGCCCGTCCACCGCCCCCTCCCGGGCGACGGGGCGGGTACCGGACGTCATGTCACCTCCGGCCCGCCCCACCGGCTCCCCGGCCGCACCCCGGCCCCCGCGCCCGGCCGGGCGTGCTCGGGGCTGTGTGGGGGCCGGGGTGTGGAGTGCGGGCGTATCGATGGCTGTGCCTGCGGGATGGTGGGGCGGGTGCCGGTCGTCGTGTCGCCTGGGGCGCGTCCTGCGGGCTTCGCGGCGCGGCTCGTGTTCGGCCGGGCGGGCGTGTTCGGGGGCTGTGTGTGGGGGTTGGGGCGTGGAGTGCGGGTGTATCGATGGCTGTGCCTGCGGGGTGGAGGGGTGGGTGCCCGGGTGTCGTGTCGCCTGGGGCGCGACTTGCGGGCTTCCCGGCGCGGCTCGTGCCCGACTGGCCGGGTGTGTTTGGGGCTGTGTGTGGGGGGTGTGGAGTGCGGGTGATGGAGGGTCGTGCCTGTGGGGTGGTGGGGCGGGTGCCGGTCGTCGTGTCGCCTGGGGCGCGACTGCGGGCTTCGCGGCGCGGCTCGTGTTCGGCCGGGCGGGCGTGTTTGGGGTTGTGTGGGGGAGCGGGGGTTGGGGGCGGGCAGGTGAGCGCGGTGTTGCCGGGGGTGGCTCACGCCTTCCGGTCGCGGGTGCTCCGTGTCTCCTCCGGCGCGCCCCGCCGGACGGCCCTAGCCTGGCAGCATGCCGGAGATCGAACTGAGCGCGGGTACGGTCGAGTACGAGGACACGGGAGGGGAGGGGCCGGTCGTCGTTCTGCTGCACGGGCTCGTGCAGGACTCCTCCGTCTGGCGGAAGGTCGTCGCCGCGCTGCGGGACGGCCACCGGATCCTGGCACCCACCCTGCCCTACGGATCGCACCGCAGGCCCATGACCCGGCCGCCCACGCCCGACCTGGTCAACGAGCTGATCGCGGAGTTCCTGGACCGGCTGGACCTCAGGGACGTCACCCTCGTCGAGAGCGACTGCGGACGCGCCCAGACCGTCGCGGCCCGGCACCCCGAACGGCTGGCGCGGCTGGTGCTGATCTCCTGCGAGGCCTTCGACAACTATCCGCCGGGACTGCCCGGCAAGATGATCGGCCTGGCCTGCAGGGTCCCCGGCGGCATCCCGCTCATGGTCCGCACCCTGGGCTGGAAGCCGTTGCGCAGGCTCCCGGTCGGCCTCGGCGCGCTCACCAAACGTCCCGTACCGGACGAGATCGTCGACCGCTGGCTGCGCCCCCTGCGCACCGACCCGGCGATCCGGCGGGACTTCCGGCACTACGGGACCCATGTCCGGCGTACCGAACTGCTCGAAGCCGCTCAGGGCCTGCGGTACTTCGACCGGCCCGCGCTGGTCGTCTGGGCCGTCGAGGACCGGATGATGCCCCGGGAGCACGGCCGCCGTCTGGCCGAACTGCTCCCCGCGGGGCGGCTGGCGGAGATCCGTGACACGCGGACGCTGATCGCCGAGGACCGCCCGGAGCGGCTCGCCTCCCTGCTGCGGTGGTTCGTCGCGGAAGGGTGAGCCGCGACCGCAGCCGCACCGGCGGCCGGCGGCCCGCGTCAGCGTCAGGCCGCGGCCACCAGGCGGTCGGCGGGCATCCGGTGCGGGGCCACCACCCGGCCGTCGGGGAGCAGCTCACCGGTGTCGTCGAAGACGATCACACCGTCGCACAGCAGGCTCCAGCCCTGCTCCGGGTGGGCGGCCACCACATGCGGGACGGGGGATTCGGTCCGGGGGCAGGAAGGCTGGTGGGCACACATGGCGCACCTCCACATAGGTGGAACGGTCCGAACGGGTCGTACACACAGACCATGCGCCGACCGGACCCCCATCGGAACGGCCGGGCGCGAAGCGTGACAGCTCCCGGACATTCCCGGGACGGTTCGCCGACGGCCGGTACCGCCCGGCCACCGAAGGGTGACGCCGAGTGGCCGCGGGCCCGTGCGCCGGGTACTGGTGGAGAGCCCCATTCCGCTCGTTCCCGGAGGTTCCCATGCCCGTACGACCTGTTCTCGGAGCGGCGGCCGGTGCCGCGCTCCTGCTGCTCGGCGCCGCCGCGACAGCGTCCTCGGCCGCCGCGGCCGACCCCGCGGAGGCCGTGACGGTGAACGCGGAGGGACGGATCGCCGACGACGGCGTGATCACCCTCTCCGGCACCTACCGCTGCGAGGCCGCCACCGGACGGGTCTTCATCAGTTCCTCGGTGGGCCGCACCGCCGACTCCACCCTCCGCTACGGCATCGGCGGCACCCACGCCGTGTGCGACGGGAAGGTCCACCACTGGAAGAACACCGGCCGCGTGGCCGACGGCGCGCTCAAGGCCGGCCCGGCGCACGTCGAGGCCACGATCATGGAACTGCGCCCCAGCGGCATCGTCCTGCTGCCCGTTCCCCACGCCGTAGAACGGCAGGCCGTCACCCTGGTCCGGGACTGACCGCCCCCTGGCGGCCGGCGGGCGAGGTGGGGCCCGTGCGTGGGCACCGGCTCACAGCCCGCCGTCCGGCCAGTCCAGCAGCCGCGCCCCGATCACCGCCGTCTGGAGCATGTACCGGTGCGCCGGGTCGCAGGGATTGGCGCCGGTGAGTTTGTGGATGCGCTCCAGCCGGTAGGTCAGCGCGCGCACACTCAGCGACAGCCGCCGGGCCGCCTCCGCGGCGACACAGCCGGAGTCGAAGTAGGCGGTGAGCGTGTCGAGCAGGGGCTGGGCCCCGCCGCGGGCCGTGGTCAGCGGGCCGAGGGTGTTGTGGACCAGGTCGGCCATGGCCTGCCGGTCGCGGGCCAGCACGGGGTAGACGAGCAGCTCGGACGCGCGCAGCACCGGGTCGTCCATGCCCAGCCGCTCGGCGATCTCCAGGGAGCTCAGGGCCTCCTCGTACGACTGGACCACCCCGCCGGGGCCGGACTGCGGGCGGCCGATGGCGACCTGGCCGCCGTCGGTGGCGGCGTGCGCCTGCTTGGCGAAGTGGGTGAGCACATCGCCCTGGTGCCCGGGCGCGATGCACAGCAGCCGGCCGTCCTTGGTGGTGAGCAGGACGCTGCGGTCACCGAAGCGCGCTATCAGCGCCTGCTCGACGCGCCGCGGCACCGGATCGCCCTCGTCGTAGGCGACCGGCCCCCGGGCGACGGCCACCGCGTGCTCGTGGGACAGCCGCAGACCGAAGCGCTCGGCGCGTTCCGCGAGCCGGCCCAGATCGCTGCGCCCGTACAGCAGGTCGTCGATGAACTCCCGCCGTGCCGCCTCCTCCTGACGCACCGCCAGCCGCTGCGCCCGCTCGTAGCCCTCGGCGAACGCGTCCACGACCTGCTGTACGGCCGCGAGCGCGCCCGCCGCGGAGTCCGCACCCCGGGGCCACGCCGCGCGGGCGGCCGACAGATGGGCGCTGACGAGGGAGCGCAGTCCGAACCCCGCCTCCGCCGCCCGTTCCCCCAGGGCCCGGCGTGAGGCGATCTCGTCCCGGGTGAGGCGCCGTCCCGTCGCCGCCACTTCGGCGAGAATGTGGGCACAGCCCTCCAGATACTCCTCCGGAATCTCTCGTTCCGTCACGGGGTCCCCCCAAGTCTTAACGCGTCCCTGATGCGTTCATGTTGACGCACCGGCATGCAGACAGTAATGAACCTTGCCGGAATCCGGCAATGCGCGGGCGTGTCCCCGCCCGGCACCATGGTCCGCGGGGAGCACCGCGGACGGTTCCGGTGCCGGGCACCGGCAGGCGTCCCGCGCCGGAACCGGAGCGGGCGGTGCCGTACTGACGACGTCGAGTGGTGAACGGGAGGGGGCGCAGATGCACACACGCGTGAGCCCCGCCCCCCGCTTCGTACGGCCGCTGCACCAGCCCTTCCCGGACGAACCGAACCGCAGCGCCGGCTGAGCCGTCTCCCCTTCCACCGGACATTCACCCGTCTCGCCAACGAGGCGCCTCTTCACCCGACTTCTGCTCACTTATCAGCCCAGAAGGACGTGTCCCCATGGATGCCGCCACCGTGGGCATCGCCGTACTCGTCGGCGTCGCCCTGTTGCTCGTGCTCATCGGTCTGCTGCTCGTCACCAAGCTGTTCCGCAAGGTGGAACAGGGCAAGGCGCTGATCGTCTCCAAGATCCGCAAGGTCGACGTGACGTTCACCGGGTCGGTCGTGCTGCCGGTGCTGCACAAGGCCGAGGTGATGGACATCTCGGTGAAGACCATCGAGATCACCCGGGCCGGCAAGGAAGGCCTGATCTGCCGGGACAACATCCGCGCGGACATCCGCATCACGTTCTTCGTCAAGGTGAACAAGACCGTCGAGGACGTCATCAAGGTCGCCCAGGCCGTCGGCACCGCGCGGGCCAGCGACCGCAACACGCTGCAGGAGCTGTTCCACGCCAAGTTCTCCGAGGCGCTGAAGACCGTCGGCAAGCAGATGGACTTCACCGACCTCTACACCAAGCGCGAGGAACTGCGGTACCGCATCATCGAGGTCATCGGCGTCGACCTCAGCGGCTACCACCTCGAGGACGCCGCGATCGACTACCTGGAGCAGACGCCGCTGAAGCAGCTCGACCCGGGCAACGTCCTCGACGCGCAGGGCATCCGCAAGATCACCGAGCTGACGGCCGTGGAGCACGTCCGCACCAACGAGGCCCAGCGCAACGAGCAGAAGGAGATCACCCGCCAGGACGTCGACGCGCGCGAGGCGATCCTGGAGCTGGAGCGCCGGCAGGCGGACGCCGAGATCAAGCAGCGGCGGGAGATCGAGACCGTACGGGCCCGTGAGGAGGCGGAGACCGCCCGGGTGGTGGAGGAGGAGCGGCTGCGCGCGCAGAGCGCCTTCCTGCGCACCGAGGAACAGCTCGGTGTGCAGCGCGAGAACCAGGCCCGTGAGGTCGCCGTCGCCGCCAAGAACCGCGAGCGGGTCATCGCCGTCGAGAGCGAGCGCATCGAGAAGGACCGTCTGCTGGAGGTCATCGCCCGGGAACGCGAGACCGAACTGACCAGGATCGCCGCCGACAAGGAGGTCGAGGCGGAGAAGCGGGAGATCGCCGAGGTCATCCGCGAGCGGGTGGCGGTGGACCGTACGGTCGCCGAGCAGGAGGAGTCCATCAAGCGGCTGCGGGCCGTGGAGGAGGCCGAGCGGGAGCGGCAGGCCGTCATCATCGCGGCGGAGGCCGAGGCGCAGGAGAAGCTGGTCAAGGACATCAAGGCCGCGGAGGCCGCGGAGCAGGCCGCCACGCACCGCGCCGCCGAGAAACTCACCCTCGCCGAGGCCCGGTTGAAGACGGCCGACCTGGACGCGCAGGCCAAGCTGCGCCTGGCCGAGGGCGTCCAGGCGGAGTCCGCCGCCGAGGGACTGGCCGCCGTGCGGGTCCGCGACAAGGAGGCCGAGGTCATCGAGAAGGCGGGCCGCGCCGAGGCCGAGGCCACCGAGGCCCGGCTGCGCGCGGAGGCCGAGGGCGCGCGGGCCAAGGCCCTCGCCGACGCGGAGGCCATCAGCGGCAAGCTGCGTGCGGAGGCGGCCGGCCTCACCGAGAAGGCGGCGGCGATGGCCGCCCTCGACGAGGCGTCCCGCGGCCACGAGGAGTACCGGCTGCGGCTGGAGGCCGAGAAGGACGTCCGGCTCGCCGGACTCGACGTGCAGCGGCAGGTCGCCGAGGCGCAGGCCACGGTCCTGGCGACCGGACTGGAGAACGCGGACATCAGCATCGTCGGCGGGGAGTCGGTCTTCCTCGACCGGCTGGTGTCCTCCATCGCGCTCGGCAAGGGCGTCGACGGCTTCGTCCAGAACTCCCGGACGGCCCAGACGCTCGCCGGTCCCTGGCTGGACGGCTCCGCGAGCTTCACCGACGACCTGAGCCGCATCCTCGGCTCGGTCTCCACCGGCGACGTCCAGAACCTCACGGTCTCGGCCCTGCTGATGCGGCTGATGCGGCAGGGCGGCGAGAACAGCGGTCGGTTCAAGGAACTGATCGAAAAAGCAGGTGAGTTGGGTCTCTCGGACACACCGCTGGCCGAGCTGAACGGCCGCACGAGGGCCTGACCACCATCGGGCCGGGAGCCGCCGCACAGGGGACGGCGGCTCCCGGCCGCTCCCTTCCCGAGAGGCAGTCATGACCAGCAGCACCCACGAGCCCGCCGTCCGCCACGAGAACCCGGACCCGGCCGGCCCCGCGACGGACACCACCGCGGTCGCCGCGACCGCCGACGGCGGCGCCTACCGGGTCCTGCGCGACCGCCTCACCGCACAGGCCACCGAACTGGCCCGCCGTGCCGAGGCGTTGAACCACCGCCGGGCCGAGGAGTTCGGCGCCCCCGAACTGCGCCTCACCGGCACCGAACGGCTGCGCACCGAACGCGCCGGCGTCCCCCGCGACATCGTCGCCGTCGGCGACGTGCTCCTCTTCGGCTACGAGGCCCGGCCCCGCCCCGACCGGGACACCGCGGTCGGTGACGTCCTCGCCCCGCACGACCGCGACCTGAACCGCCTCCCCGACGACGCCGTGCCCGGACTCCTCGACGACCCCGGCTTCCTCCGCGAGTTCGCCGCCCTGCACCGCTACTACCGCCAGGCCCGCCTGCTGCGGCTGCGCCGCGTCGAGGGCAAGCTGCTGGCGGTCTTCCAGACCGGCGAGAAGGCCGGTGACATCCGCGTCCTGCGCTGGTCGGTCACCGAGGACGGCCGCGCCGCGTTCCTCGACGCCCGCGGCGACCGCGACCACGCGCTCACCCCGCCCGACGGCGTCGACTGGACCCCCACCACCCGCGAGGACCACGTCGTCGGCCGCCACCCGCACGTCTCCGTCCAGGGCGAGATCTTCGTCGACACCCTCGGCGGCACCCTCACCGTCAAGACCGGCAACGACACCACCACCCCCGACGGCATCCACAGCGAGCCCGTCGACGAGCCCCTGCAGTCCCTCGCCGACGCCGAGATCTCCCACGCCCGCGTCGGCCCCCTGATCCTGCTGCGGATCCTCCCCTACAAGGAGAGCGCCCACCGCTACCTGGTCTTCTCCACCCTCACCCGCACCGTCGCCCGTCTGGACGGCATCGGACAGGGCTGCCGGCGGCTCCCCGACGACCAGGGCATCGTGTTCCCCGGCGGCTACTGCCTCGCCGCCGGCGCCCACAAGACGTACGAAGTCGACACCCGCGGCATGGAGTTCGAGCGTGAGGTGCGCTCACCGCACGGCGAGGACGTGCTGTACGCGTTCCACGCCCCCGGACGCGGACGCGGACTGCTGCTGTCGTACAACCAGATCCGCGAGGCCGTCGCCACCCCGATGGTCTGCCACGGCTGGGCCCTGTTCGACGACGGGCAGCTCGTCCTGCTGCGCCCCGAGGGCGACGAACCCGCCCGCGTCCACCCCGTCCAGCTCTGGGACTCGCCCTACGTCTCCGACACCCACGCCGCCGCACAGCCCGCCGGCGAAGGACCGCTGGCCCGGGTGGGCAACGCCGACCTGGTACGCGGCATCTCCGACTGCCTGTCCCTGGCCCGTTCCGCCGCCGAGAGCACCCCGACGGCCGAGATCTACACCACCCTCGCGGCCGACTGCGTCCGCGCCCTGGACACCCACCACTGGCTGGGCGACACCGGACTCGGCGATCTGCGCACGCCGTTGGACCAGGTGCGCGCCACCGCCGAGCAGGTGCTGGCCGAGTTCGAGACCGTACGCGACCTCACCCGCCTGGCCGCCGAGGCGCTCGACGAGGCGGCCGGCCGGATCGCCTCGGTGGTGCGCGGACTGCGCGGCGAGCAGCCCCGTGAGGCCGCCGCCTGGGTCGCCGGCCTCACCGAACTGCGCCGGGCCCAGGGCCATCTGCTGACCCTGAAGGACATGCGGTACGCGGACCGGGACCGCATCGACTCCCTGGCCGGCGCGGCCGAGACGGACCTCGCCTCCTTCGGGCAGCGCGCCATCGCCTTCCTCGCCCGCGAGGACGCCTTCGCCGCGCACCACACCGAGCTCGAACGGCTGCACGCCGCAATCGAGTCGGTCACCACCACCGCCGAGGCCGCCCCGATCGCCGCCCGCCTCGACGAACTCGCCGACGGGCTGCGCACGGTGACCGAGGTGGTCGCCGGCCTCGACATCACCGACGCCACCGTCCGCACGGCCGTCCTGGAGCGGGTCGCCGAGGCCCTGGGCGGCGTCAACCGTGCCCGCGCCACCCTCGACACCCGCCGCCGCGGTCTCCTCGACCGGGAGGCGCGCGCCGGTTTCGCCGCCGAACTCGCCCTGCTCGGCCAGACGGTCACCGGCGCCCTCGCCGCCGCCGGCGACCCCGAGACCTGCGACGACCAGCTCACACGCGTCCTCACCCAGCTGGAGGCGCTGGAGTCCCGGTTCGCCGAGTTCGACGACGTCCTCGACGAGCTCGCCGCCGAACGCACCGAGATCCACGAGGCGTTCGCCGCCCGCAAGCAGAGCCTCACCGACGCCCGCGCCCGCCGCGCCGAACAGCTCGCCTCCGCCGCCGACCGCGTCCTCACGACGATCGCCCGCCGCTGCGCGTCCCTCGCCGACACCGACGCGGTGAGCACCTACTTCGCCTCCGACCCGCTCGTCGCCAAGGTCCGCCGCACCGCCGGCGAACTGCGCGAACTGGGCGACCGGGTACGGGCCGAGGAGCTCGAGGGCCGGCTGCGCTCCGCGCACGAGGAGGCCGCCCGCGCCCTGCGCGACCGCACCGACCTCTACGCGGACGGCGGACGCGCCATCCGCCTCGGCGCCCACCGCTTCGCCGTCTCCACCCAGCCCTTCGACCTCACCGTCGTCCCGCACGGCGACGGCCTCGCCGTCGCCCTCACCGGCACCGACTACCGCGCCCCCGTCACCGACCCCGCCCTGCTCGCCGCCCGCCCCCTGTGGCACCGGCACCTGCCGTCCGAGTCGCCCGAGGTGCACCGCGCCGAGCACCTCGCCGCGCGCCTGCTGCACGAGCACGGCCCCGACGCCCTCACCGGCGCCGACGACCTCGCCGCCCTGGTCCGCGGGGCCGCCGAGGAGGCGTACGACGAGGGCTACGAGCGCGGCGTCCACGACCACGACGCGACCGCGATCCTCACCGCCCTGCTGCCCCTGTACGACGGCGCCGGAACCCTGCGCCACGCCTCCGCCGCCCGCGCCCACGCCCTGCTGTACTGGGCGCACGGCACCAGGGCCCGGGAGCGCGAGGACCTCACCCGGCGGGCCCGTTCCCTCGCCCGGGTCCGCGACGCCTTCGGCGCGCCGCCCGCCCTCGACGCGCTGCGCGCCGAACTCGCCCGCGCCGTGCGGAACTGGGACGAGGACGCCGGCGTCCGCCCCGAGGCCTGCGCCGCGTACCTCTTCGACGAACTGACCACCGGCCCCGACGGCTTCGTGATCAGCACCCGTGCCCGCACCCTCCTCGACACGTTCCGGCGCACCGCCACCGGCGCCTACGACGAGGACCTCCCCGTCCTGGAGGACCTCACCGCCCGCCGCCAGCTGGTCGAGGCCTGGCTCACCGCGTACACCGCCGCCACCGGTGAGCAGGTGGCGCCGGGCGACCTCGCGGAGGCCGTGGCCGCCGAGCTCTGCCCCGGCCTGCCCCGCCACGAGTCGGACGCGCCCCTGACCGTCACGGTGGAGGGCCTGATCGCCACCCACCCCCGGGTCACCGACCGCCGCCTCACCCTGCGCCTCGACGAATTCCTCGCCCGCACCGACGAGTTCAGGGTCCACGACGTGCCGGCCTTCCGCGCCTTCCAGCGCCGCCGCACCGCCCTGGTGACCGCCGAGCGCACCCGGCTGCGCCTGGACGACCACCGGCCGCGCGTGATGGCGTCGTTCGTCCGCAACCGGCTGGTCGACGAGGTCTATCTGCCGCTGGTCGGCGACAGCCTCGCCAAACAGCTCGGCACCACGGGCGAGTCCGCCCGCACCGGCACGGGCGGACTGCTGCTGCTCGTCTCCCCGCCCGGCTACGGCAAGACGACCCTCATGGAGTACGTCGCCCACCGGCTCGGCCTGGTCCTGGTCCGTGTCAGCGGCCCGGCGCTCGGCCACGCGGTCACCTCCCTGGACCCGGCGGAGGCACCGAACGCGACCGCCCGCCAGGAGGTCGAGAAGATCAACTTCGCGCTGGCCGCCGGCAGCAACACCCTGCTCTACCTCGACGACATCCAGCACACCTCACCCGAACTGCTGCAGAAGTTCATCCCGCTGTGCGACGCCACCCGCCGGATGGAAGGCGTGTGGGAGGGCGAGCCGCGCACCTACGACCTGCGCGGCAAGCGGTTCGCCGTCTGCATGTCCGGCAACCCCTACACCGAGTCCGGCGAGGTCTTCCGGGTGCCGGACATGCTGGCCAACCGGGCCGACGTGTGGAACCTCGGCGACGTCCTCACCGGCAAGGAGGACGTCTTCGCGCTCAGCTTCGTGGAGAACGCGCTCACCGCCAACGAGGTGCTCGCCCCGCTCGCCTCCCGCGACCGCGCCGACCTGGACCTGCTGATCCGGCTGGCCGGCGACGACCCCACGGCCCGCCCCGACCGCCTCACCCACCCGTACCCGCCCAGCGAACTCGACCGCGTCCTGGCCGTGCTCCGCCATCTGCTCACCGCCCGCCGTACGGTCCTCGCCGTCAACGCGGCGTACATCGCCTCCGCGGCCCAGTCCGACGACGCCCGCACCGAGCCGCCGTTCCGGCTCCAGGGCTCCTACCGCAACATGAACAAGATCGCCCAGCGGATCCAGCCCGTCATGAACGACGCCGAGCTGACCGCCGTCATCGACGACCACTACACGGCCGAGGCCCAGACCCTCACCACCGGGGCCGAGGCGAGCCTGCTCAAGCTCGCCGAACTGCGCGGCACGCTCACCGCGGAACAGTCGGCCCGCTGGGCGGAGCTGAAGGCGGCCCATGTCCGCACCCTCACCCTGGGCGGCCCCGACGAGGACGCCCTGGCCCGCGCGGTGGCCGCCCTCGCGCTGCTCGGCGACCGGATCGCGGCCGTCGAGTCGGCCATCACGCGGGCGGCGGACCCCCGCCGGCTGCTGACCCGCCCGGACGCTCCCGCCGACCGCGGGACGGGGGAGGCCGGCCGCTGAAACACCCCTGAAATTCACCCGTACAAAGGTGAATCGGGGGTTTATCTACGCGCGGAGCCGAACCCGCCGAACGATCATTCGGGCATTACGGATGACTTTCGTCCCGGGAGTTACCGAGCGGTACACGGGGCTGCTACAACCTTGGTTGCCTCATCAACCATCCCTGTGACCCTCCTCTCGAAGGGCGGACTGTCACGTGTCAGTGCGATCTCTCCGGGCATCCCTCGCGGCTCTCGCGATGGGTGCGGTGACCGTGCTCGGTATGGCTCAGCCGGCCTCGGCCGCCGGCGACAACTACGTGGCGCTCGGCGACTCCTACTCCTCCGGCGTGGGTGCGGGCGGCTACACGTCCGAAAGCGGCGACTGCAAGCGCAGCACCAAGGCGTACCCGCAGCTGTGGGCGAACGCCAACTCCCCGTCGTCGTTCCGGTTCGTCGCCTGCTCGGGTGCGACGACGTCGAGCGTGTCCTCCGGCCAGCTGTCCGCGCTGTCCTCCTCGACCACGCTCGTCAGCGTCACCGCGGGCGGCAACGACGTCGGCTTCGCGGACGTCATGCAGACCTGTGTGCTGCAGAGCGAGGCCACCTGCGTCTCCCGCGTCGACACCGCCGTCTCGCAGATGCAGAACTCCCTGCCGGGCAAGCTCGATTCGCTGTACTCCGGCATCCGCTCCCGCTCCCCGCGGGCGCACGTGGTGGTGCTGGGGTACCCGCGCTTCTACAAGCTGTCGGGCAGTTGCATCGCCGGGCTCACCGAGACCGAGCGCGGCGCGATCAACAACGCCTCGAACGTGCTGAACGGGGTGCTCGCCAAGCGGGCCGCCGACGCCGGGTTCACCTTCTCGTCGGTGGTGGACGAGTTCACCGGACACGAACTCTGCTCCGGCGACGCCTGGCTGCACAGCGTCACCCTCCCGGTCACCAACTCCTACCACCCGAAGGCCGTCGGCCAGTCGAGCGGCTACCTGCCCGCCTTCCGCTCCGTGGCCTAGGCGACTGCGTGCGAGGGCGCCGTCCGTCCGCGGGCGCCGCCCTCGCACCCGGTCGGTCAGCCGCCCGGCAGGGCGGCGATCAGTTCCTCAGCCGTCCGGGGACCGGCCCCGTCGTCCGTCAACAGCCCGTACGTCCGCAGCAGTCGGGCCGCCGCCACCCCCCAGGGCAGCCGCAGCCCCGCCGCCGCGAGCAGGTCCGCGCGGGCCAGCGTCCCGGCCGCCGGACCGGTGTGCGCGCCCGAGGGGGTGAGCAGGGCGGCGTCGTCGGCCCAGCGCAGGGCCAGGTCCACGTCATGGGTCGCCATGACGACCGTCGTACCGCCCGCCCGCAGCCCCTCCAGCGTGGCGAGCAGACGCTCCTGGCCGTCCGGGTCCAGGCCCGCCGTCGGCTCGTCCAGGATCAGCACGCGGGGCCGCATCGCGACCGCGCCCGCGATCGCCGTCCGCTTGCGCTGCCCGTAGGAGAGCAGATGCGTGGGCCGGTCGGCGAGCGCCGTGATGTCCAGCGCGGCGAGCGCCTCCGCCACCCGGGCACGCACCTCCGTAACGGGCAGTCCGAGGTTCAGCGGCCCGAACGACACGTCCTGCCCGACCGACGCGGCGAACAACTGGTCGTCCGGGTCCTGCACCACGAGCTGCACCGTCGTCCGCAACCGGGTCAGCCCCCTGCGGTCGTAGCGCACGGGTACGCCGTCGACGCTCAACTCGCCGCTCCCCGGCCGCAGTCCGCCGCTCAGCAGCCGCATCAGCGTCGTCTTCCCGCTGCCGTTGCGCCCCAGCAGGGCCAGCGCCCGGCCCTCGCGCACCTCGAAGTCCAGGCCGGTGAGCACGGGCGGGCCGTCCTCGTACGCGAAGGACGCACCCCGCAGCGCCACCAGCACGGACTCGCTCACGACAACGGCCTTTCCAGTACGAGGGTCAGGGCGGCCAGCGCCACCAGCAGCGCCACGCTCAGCGCCGTGAACCGCACGGAGACCCGTGCCTCGGGCACCAGCACGCGCAGGGTGCCGTCGTAGCCGCGTCCGGCGAGCCCGGAGTGCAGCCGCGCCGCCCGGTCGAAGGAGCGGACGAAGGCGGTGGCCCCGAGTCCGCCGAGCGAACGCCAGGTCGCCGCCCGGGTGGTGTGACCCAGCCGGGCGGCCTGCGCCCGCTAGACCCGGCGCACCGAGTCCAGCAGCAGAAAGCTCATCCGGTACGTCACCAGCGCCACGTCCACGAGCGGTGCGGGCACCCCGGCGCGCACCAGACGCGGCAGCAGGTCCGACATCGGCGTGGTGAACGCGAACAGCAGCACCCCGAGGGAGGCCGCCGACGTACGGAGCAGCAACTCCCCGGCGCGCAGCGGCCCGTCCGCGGCCGGGGACACGAAACCGCCGGGCCCGCCCACCCGCACCAGCAGGGCGAGCGCTCCGGTGAGGCAGAAGCCCAGCGGCACCCGGTACGCCCGCCACAGGCGCCGCGCCGGCACCCCCGCCGGGCCGAGCAGCACCGTGAGCGCGGTCACCAGCACCAGGGCCGCTCCCGGCCAGGGCGGCAGTGCGATCGCGAGCACGGTGAGGCCGAGCCCCAGCACGGCCTTGTCCACGGGATGACGGCGGCGCCAGCGGCTGCTGTGCGCTGCCGCGTCGATCGGCAGCACGGGCCGTCAGACCGGTCGTCCGGCGGCGGCCCCGTCATCGGCGTCCCCGGCTGTCCCGGTCCGCTCGACCGCCCGCTCCTCGCCCTGCCGCCGTCCGCGGCGCAGCCCGAAGTAGTAGGCGAGGACGCCCGCGCCGATCGCCGCCTGGAGGGCGAACAGCGCCGACTCGACCTCCCCGGAGGGTGGTTCGTACAGCGGGGAGAACCACGGTTCGTAGTCCGGGTCGATCTCGGTGATCGCCGTCTCCGCCTCGGCGTCCGCGCCGGCGAACGGCTCCTCCTTGTGGTCGCCGAGCCCGAACACCAGCGGGATCACGGCGAGGGCGGCCACGAGGGCCAGCAGCAGTGTGTTGATCCTCGCGTTGCGGCTCATCGGGTCACCGCCCCGGCCGGCTCCGCCGGCTTGCGCCCGGCCACCGAGGTCACCAGCACCCCGAGCCGGGTCAGCTCGCCCCTGCTGGAGCGCACCAGCATGCGCATCACCAGCACGGTCAGCAGCCCCTCGCTCACCGCGAGCGGGATCTGCGTCACGGCGAAGATGGAGCCGAACGTGCCCAGCGCGCCGGGGAATCCGCCGGCCGGGTCGGGGAAGGCGAGCGCCAGCTGCACGCTCGTCACGCAGTACGTCGACAGGTCGGCGGCGAACGCTCCGCAGAACACGGCGCCCATCAGCGGCGCTCCGGACCGCCGCAGCAGCCGGTGGACGCCGTACCCGGCCCACGGGCCGACGACCGCCATCGAGAAGACGTTGGCGCCGAGCGTGGTCAGCCCGCCGTGGGCCAGCAGCAGCGCCTGGAACAGCAGGGTGATGGTGCCCAGCACCGCCATCACCGGCGGCCGGAACAGGATCGCGCCGAGTCCCGTGCCGGTGGGGTGGGAACAACTCCCCGTGACCGACGGCAGTTTCAGCGCGGACAGGACGAAGGTGAAGGCTCCCGAGGCGCCGAGCAGCAGTGTGCTCTCGGGATGTTCCCTGACTTCACGGATGAGCGACCGGGCTCCGTGGACGACGAACGGCGCCGATGCGACGCCCCAGGCGACCGCGTGCGCCGGTGGCAGAAAACCCTCGGCAATGTGCATGGCTCAGCAGACCCTCTCCAGCACCTCGTGGATGGTTGACGCGCCTTGGCCGGTCTCCTGGCTGACGGGTACCACCGCCCGTGCTCCGCCTTCCCGGGTCCCGAGGGACCCAGTGGCTGCCCGCGAGGGCCGGAGCCGGACTTCCCGATCACAGTGGCGAGGGCCGCACCGGTATCGCACCGATTTCCCGTCACCAAGGCGTGGCGACAGTAATGCCCCCACCGGCCCGGTGACAAGCGGTCACCGGGGGCGCGCGGACGGCGCACACCTGCGCACACCTGCGCGACGGGGGAGGGTCCCGCGCCGTTCGCCCCGCTGTCTCCCGTGCCGCCTAGCGTCCGGGCCGTCGGCCCGGGAACACACATGGAGCGGGGGGTGACATTAGTGTGCGGCGCACAGTATCGTGTGAGCCGTGTCCGTAGAAGAACTGACCCTGAGCCAGGCGCAGGAACTGCGCCGCGGGACGGTGGTGCTCGCCTGTCTGGCGCTGCTCCGGAAACCGCAGTACGGCTATGCGCTCCTGGAGACGCTCGACGACGCGGGGGTCACCGTCGACGGAAACACGCTCTACCCACTGCTGCGGCGCCTGGAGAAACAGGGGCTGCTGACGAGCGAGTGGAACACCGACGAGTCCCGCCCGCGCAAGTTCTACCGCGTCAGCCCCGACGGATCCCGGGTCCGCGAGGGCCTGGTGCGGGAATGGCAGGATCTCGTCGCCTCGATCTCACGACTCACCAAGGAGAACGAATGAGTACGGGGGTGCTCACCGAGCGCTATGTCCACGAGGTGGTCCGGCGGCTCCCGGCGGACCAGCGTGAGGACCTGGCGCAGGAGCTCCGCGCCACCATCGCCGACACCGTCGAGGGGCGGGGCGGCGACGACCACCAGGCGGCCGAGCGGGAGGTGCTCAGCGAACTGGGGGACCCGGTGCGCTACGCGGCCCGGTACACCGACCGGCCCGTGTCCCTGATCGGCCCGGACCTGTATCCCGCCTACATACGGGTGCTGGTCCCCCTGGTCACCGGCGTGCTGCCGGCCCTCTCCCTCGGCCTCGCGCTGCTGGAGGTGGCCGACGGCGGCGGCCTCGGTGCGGCCCTCCGGGTCGGCGCCGGCACGCTGGTCGGAGTCGGCGCCCAACTGGTCGCGGCGATCACCGTGGTGTTCGCCGTGACCGAGCGGGTGCGGTACCGCCGCGGCACCACGGGCGAGCGCTGGACGCCGGACGAACTGCCCGACGCCCCGCGGGACGACCGGGGCGGGGTCGCGGCCCTCGCCGCCGTGGCCTGGGACGTGCTGCTGTTCGCGCTGATCGTCTGGCAGCACACCGCCGAGCCGTACCGGGCGGACGGCGGCGAGCGGCTGGAGGTGCTGAACCCGGACCTGTGGTCGGGCTGGATCTGGCCGGTTCTCGCCGGTCTCGCCGGCCTCGCGGTGGCCGGGGTCGCACGGGTGGCCGGCCGGGGCTGGACCGTCCGTCTGGCCGGCTGGTACGCACTCGCCCACGCGGTGTTCACCCTGCCGCTGGCCTGGGTGCTGTACCGACAGGAGCTGTTCAACCCCGACTTCCTGGCCGACGCCACGACCCTCTGGGAGTCCCAGGAGTCCGTCTACGGCGGGGCGGCGCTCATCGTGCTCGCCATCGGCGTCACCTCGGTCGCCAAGGCCTTCCGCGCGGCGCTGCGCTGACGGCGGGCGACGACGGGAAGGGGGGCTGCCCGGCCACGGCCGGGCAGCCCCCCTTCGTGCGCGTCTCACCCGGTGCTCAGCGCGTCCCGGATCCGGTTGCGGTCGATCTTCCCCGTCGACGTCCTCGGCAAGGGCTCGGACACCAGCTCGAACACGCCCGGCACCGCCGCCCGCACCGCCCGCTCCGCACAGTACTGGCGCAGCGCCAGCACCCCCACGGAGCCGGGCGCGGCCGGCCGTACGCGCGCGTGCAGGCGGTGGCCGGCGACCGGGTCCGGGAGCGCGACGACGGCCGCCTCGGCGACCGCCGGGTGCTCCAGCAGAATGCTCTCGACGTGCTGGGTGCTCACCTGGGTGCCGCGCACCTTGACCATGTAGTCGGTCCGTCCGAGCACGCTCAGCGAACCGTCCTCGTGCCGCCGGGCGACGTCGCCGGTGCGGTAGTACACCACGCCGGGCACCCCGTCCCGGTGCGGCGCGAACCTGCCGCCGCCGGGGACATTGACGTAACCCGCCGTCTGGAACGGGGTGCTGACCAGCAGTTCGCCCTGGCCGGGTCCGGTCAGGGCGCGGTCGTCGTCCCCGGCGATCAGCCAGCGCACACCCGGCAGCGGCCGTCCGATCGGCAGCGGCGCGGTCACCGGACCGGTGCGGTCCACCTCGTGGAGGAAGCTGTTGTTCGTCTCCGTACAGCCGTAGTTGTTGTACCAGCGGGCCCGCGGGAACACCGGGGCCAGGCCCGCCAGCACCCGGGCCGGCATCGCCTCGCCCGCGAAGACCAGGTGCTCCGGGGCGGTCAGCGGGCCCGATTCGCCCGCGGCCCGGGTGAGCAGCTCGAACAGCAGGGGAACGCCCTGGACCAGGGTGACCCGGTGGCCGGCGACCAGGTCGTGCAGATAGCGCGCCGAGGTGCCCCGCTCCGGGTCGGCCAGCACCACCGTCCCGCCGTGCGCGAGGGTGCTCCACACATCGAGCAGACACAGATCGAAGTTGAGCGGCGCGTAGTTGAGGACCGTGGCGCCCGGACCGAGGGGGAAGGTGTCCGCCGCCCAGGCGGTGAACCGGGCCACCGCGCCCTGGGACAGCGGCACGATCTTCGGCAGGCCCGTCGAGCCGGACGTGGTCAGCAGGAAACCGGTGTCGTCCGCGGCGACCCCGGCGGGCGGACGCGCCCGCCCGGCACCGCCGTCCGCGGCGGCCGACGGGTCCACCACCACGTCCACCAGCGGATCGTCGGCCACCCCGAGCACCACCGCGCAACCGGCCTGGCCGTACAGCTCCTTGAGCGGCAGCTCGGGCAGTTCGTGCGAGGGCAGCAGGAAACCGCGGCCCGCCATCAGACAGCCCAGGACCAGGGCCACCGACTCCGGCGACTTCCGCACCCGCAGCCCCACCGGGCGCCCGGGACGCGGCGCGGCGGCCTCCACCCCGGCGCGGGCCCGGCAGGCCATGGCGTGCAGCTCGCCGTAGCCGACCGTACGGTCTCCCCACACGAGCGCGGGGGCGGACGGCCGCTCGGCGGCCCGGGCGGTGAACGCGGCGGCGAGGGGCAGGGGGGAGGTCATACGGCCCCCTTCCCGGCCGCCGCCCGCAGGGCCGTGGCCCGGATGGCGCGCACGGTGCGGAAGTTGCGTCCGGCGAGCTCCTCGTCGGGCAGGTCGACGCCGTGCTCGTCCGCCAGCCAGGCCGCGATGTGCAGGACCGCGAGACTGTCGATCACCGCGGTGGCGAGCAGGTCGTACTCCGGGTCCAGTTCGGCGGCGTCGACGCCGGGCAGGAAGCGCTCGACGACGAAATCGGCGATGTCCGCCTCGGACAGGGCGGGAGGCACCACCGGCGCGGAGGGGGGATCGGCGGCCATGTACGTAACGTCCTTTCGCGGGTGCGGGGATGCCGGGTGCGCCGGCTCACACTTCGACGACCGTGCAGAACCAGTGCATCCCCGGGGAGGCGACGCCCGTGAGGGCCACCAGGTCCCCGAGGGCCAGTTCACCGGCCTCGATGTGCCGCCAGAGGCAGACCAGTTGGTCGGCGGCGCCCATATGGCCCAGGGTGCGGGCCAGTTCGGCGTTGGTGCGGTCGAGGGGGAGGCCGACGGCGTCGGCCACCGCCCGGAACGTCTGCTGGTTGTCGTTGATGTGGATCAGCCGGGCCAGTTCGGACCGGTCCCGTCCCGCCCGCGCCAGGGCGTCGTCGACGACGTCCGCGAGGCGCGCCGTGATCTCCTCCATGAACGCCCGGAAGCGCTCCGGGTCCCGGTCGAAGTGCCGGTAGACGGAGGCCATCGGACTGACGTCCTTCAGCCCGCGCCCCGGCGGCGGCAGCGGTACGGCCGCCCCGCCGTACTCGATGCGGAACAGGTCAGCGTACTCGGGGTTGGTGAACTGCGCCGAGGACAGCCGGCGCAGCCGGGGATGCCCGCGGCGCACGACGGCGGCGGCCGCCCCGTCGCTGGCGACGCAGCCGTTGAAGTCCATCCGGTTGCCGTGCGCCTCGCTCATCACGTTGACCATGACCACCAGCGCGGTCCCGACACCGGGGGAGAGCGCCATCGCGCCGGCGGCGTGGTCCAGCGCGGGCGACCACGCCGCGCACGCCTGGGTGAACAGCACGGTGGGCGTGCCGTGCGCGCCCAGGGCCCGTGCCACGGCCGCCGACGGGTCCCAGCCCAGATAGTCCGGCACGTCGGAGTTGCCGACGGCGATCAGATCCAGGTCCGCGACGGCGACGTCGGCGTTCTCCAGGGCCTCCCGGGCGGCCTCCACGGCCAGGTCGACGGCGGTGACGCCGGGCGCGACGCGGTGGTACGCCCGGTAGCCGAGGGCCGTGACCGCCTCCGGGTCGGGAACGTAGTCGGCGGCCGTCGCCGACACGTCGCGCCGCTCACCGAAGGCCATGCCGATGGCGGCGATACCCAGCTCCGATGACGTGCCCATGCGTGGTTCCTCTCCCTGCCGGCCGGGGTGGTTCAGCCCGTCCGGTCCTTCGACGATCGGATCAGGACGGCGCCGTCCGCCGCGGCCTCCCCGGGCCCGTCGCCGGCGGCCGAAAGCTCCTGGACCTGCTCCAGCGGAACGTCCAGGAGGGCGAGACGGCGCCGGCCCAGGTGCAGGACGAGCGCCAGGACGGCCATGACGGCGGCCAGCACCAGTACGGCCGACTCCACGCCCAGCGCGTCGGCGAGCACACCGGCCGCCAGCGGCCCGGTCCACTGCACGGCCTGGAAGCAGAACTGCCCCGTGGCGGCGACCCGTCCGAGATACGCGTCCGGGACCAGCCGGACCTCGTAGGACTCGGTGACGACGTTCATCGGGATCATGCTGGTCATGCCGATCATCATCACCAGGCCGATCTGCCAGGGACGGGGCGCGAACGCGACGGCGGCGAAGGAGGCCGTGAACAGCCAGGCGGACAGCAGCAGCACCCGGCGGGCACCGATCCGCCGCATCAGCCACGGACCGAGCACGGCGCCGAGCACACCGCCGGCGACCGCCAGGGAGGTGACCGCGCCGATCGTGGCCGGTCCGCCGCCCCGGTGCTGCACGATGACCACGAAGAGCAGGGTGAAGCCCTGCGCCACGGCGTTGAGCACGGCGCCCCAGGCCAGCGTGAACACCAGGTAGTCGCTGCGCCGGATCATGCGCAGCCCGTCCTTGACGTCCGCGGCCAGTCCCGGCCGGCGCTCCTCGCCGCCCTGCCGGTCCGGGCCCAGCGGCCGGCGGATGAGGAGCGAGCTGAGGGTGATGAACAGGAAGGAGATGGCGTCGAACAGGAACGGCACCCAGCGCGCCATCGAGTACAGCAGGCCGCCCAGCGGGGCGCCGAGCAGCTGGGCCAGCATGTCGCGGCCCATGCCCTGCGCCGTGGCGTCGGCGATCCGCTCCTTGGGCACGATCCGGCGCAGCACGGGCGAGGTCACTCCGGAGCGCAGTCCGGCCGCGAGTCCGCTGACCAGCGCCAGCGCGTCGAGCGCCGGCACCGAGGGGTCGCCGCGGTACACCAGCCAGGCGACGGCCCCCATCGACAGGGCCTCGACCAGCGCGGCCAGGCCCAGCAGCAGCCGCCGTGACACCCGGTCCGACAGGGCACCGCCGAGCACCAGCGTGCCGAGCCGGCCCAGCATGTGCAGCATCGTGATGGTGCCCGCCTGTGCCGCGGACCCGGTCACGTGCAGCATGAGCAGGGGGAAGGCGAGCAGCGAGACGCTGTTGCCGAGCGCCGACAGGCCCTCGCCGGACCACCAGACCACGTAGTCGCGGTCGCGCCACAACGACGGCGGCTTCCCGTCCTGTCCGGTGTCCCCGGTGGTCTCTTCGGTGTCCTCGGGACGTGACCGCACCATCGTCGTCCGTTCCCCGTCCGTTCACGCGTTCGCCGGTCCGGGCAGGTGCCGCGGATCCCGACGGACATGCTGGTCGACGCGCCACGGCCCCGGCCAGGCAGCGCACCGGCAACTCCCGGGGAGGCAATTTGCCGCCGGTGCCTGCCTGCGGCAGCCGTCAGATCCAGCCGTGCTTGGCCGCCTGGTACCCCGCCTCGAACCTGCTGGCGGCACCCAGCCGTGCGCACAGTTCGGCGACGATCCGGCGCACGGTGCGCAGCGAGACGCCGAGACGCCGGCGGATCGCCTCGTCGTTGAGGCCGCGGGCCATCAGGCGCAGCAGTTCCTTCTCGCGCGGGCTGAGCCCGTGCTCGTCGACGCCCGGTCCGCGGGAGTCGAGCGGTACCGCGTCCTGCCAGGCCCACTCGAACAGGGAGTTCAGCGCCTCCACGACCCCCGGCACGGTGATCTGCACGACCTTGTGCCACGGGTCGCGCGGATCGGCGGGCAGCAGTGCCAGGGAGCGGTCGACGAGGAGCAGGTGGACGGGGAGCGAGGGGACGGTGCGCACCCTGCACTCCGGTTCGTCCTCCCACGCGGTGCGCAGGGCGAGGCGGGTGTCACCGCGGATGCTGTCCGTGGTGACCGCGCGGTTCGCCACGCCGCGGGCCACGACCTTCCGGTGCAGTTCCTGCGCGGTTTCCAGCCAGCTCGCCGAGAGCGGTCCGTCCGGCAGGAGGGCCAGCCACTCGGTGTCCGCCGCGCAGGACAGCTCGTACAGCCGGTCGCTGACGGCGGCACGGCCGACGACGCACTCGATACCGGGCTCGCGGCCGCCCGGCCGCGCTTCGGCGTACCGGTCGATGAGGGCCGTGACGGCGGTCCGGTCCTCGTCGAACTCCCGCAGCCGGTCCTCGATGCCGGACATCTGCCGCAGCAGCAGGGCCTTGAGGGCGAGGCGGGGGTCCGCCAGCTCGCCGAGGTCCTCGCCGGTCGGCCGCAGCAGGTTCAGTTCCGTCAGCCGCTCCAGCGCCGTGCGCACGTCATCGGCCGGAACGCCCAGGTGCGCGGCGAGATCGTCCGCTTCCCGGTGCCGTCCCGCGATGAGCTGCTTGTACACCGTATGCGTGAGTTGGTCGAGTCCTAACCTCTGCAGCATGGAGTGTCACACCCTCGTGTCCCCGTCGTCCGTCACTCCTCGGGCCGCCGGCCATCTTTACACGCCTTTCGCACACGTGAGGGAGTATCTTCGGCGACGACCGTACGAACCGATGATCTTCCTGCGAGGGACGTGGTGTCCGATCACTTGGTTCCCGACGGCGTCGAGTTCTGCGAGGCGTACGGCGACACGGGCCCCGAAGCGGTGGCCAGCCTCTTTCCGTCCGAACGGGCTCTGATGCGGGGTGTGTCGGAAGAGCGGCGGCGTGAGTTCGCCACGGTGCGGGAGTGTGCGCGCAGGGCGCTGGCCCGGCTGGGCATCGCGCCGGAACCCCTGGTTCCGGATGTGTCGGGCGCCCCGCGGTGGCCCCGCGGAGCGGTCGGCAGCCTGACCCACTGCCCCGGCTACCGGGCGGCGGTCGTGGCCCCGGCCGGGGTCTACGCCGCTCTCGGTATCGACGCCGAACCGGCCGAACCGCTCCCCGCCGTCGTCGCCGCGCGGCTCCTGCCGGACGCCGAGCGGCGGTCGGCGGACGCGGTGCGCGCCGCCCTCGGGGTGCCGGCGGACCGGCTGGTGTTCTGCGCCAAGGAGGCGTCCTACAAGGCGTTCTCTCCCTGGCTGGGGCGCCGTTACGGCATCCGTGACTTCGCGGTGCGCGTGTCCGGCGATGGCTCGTTCCGGGGTGTCACCCCCGAGGGGCGGTACCCGTTCCGGGGGCGGTGGGCCGGGCGTTCCGGTTATCTCGTCGCGGTGGTGTGCCTGACCGCCGCGGAGTGGTCCGGACCGCTGTCAGCAGGTGTTTCTCCCGGTAGCGGATGGCAGCAAGCAGTCATGTGACGCTTTCCTGCCGAGAGGGGAACTCCCGCTCGTTCTTTTGGTCGAGTAGGGTCCGGTGCTGGCTGAAACTTGAATATGGTGCGGTTGGCTTTGCGGGGACTTGGTCAACTGTCCTGAACTGGCCTGATGGCCGAAGAAGGGCGTGTCCCGCCGCTGTGCGCGGTGTTCGAGGGATGGCGGCGGAAGGTCGCGCGAGTTTGCTTTCCAAGGGGGATTCTGTCAATGGTGATTCACGCCGAGTTCGTTTCTTTCGGCAGAATGGACGTGCACCAGCTACGTGATTTTCTGTTGAACCAACGACGGGTTTCCGGCTGGACACAGGAGGAGCTCGCGGAGCGTTCCGGTGTCAGCGTGCGCACCATCCGGAACCTGGAGACCGGCACCAACACCAACCCCCGCCGGAGCTCCGTCGAACTGCTGCTCAACGCCCTCGGCGGCGCCCCCGCCGCGCCCGCCGGCCCGGCCGTCTGGGGCTCGGGAGAGGTGACCCTCGTCCCCGCCCAGCGGCCCCGGTCCGAGCACGACCGGGTGGAAGCCGCGCCCTGGTACGGGCCCCGGCCGCTCGGCGATCCGATGGTGGGCCGCGAGGCCGACATGCGGCACATCCTGGCCTCCGCGCAGCGCAGCCGGCTGATCGTCCTCACCGGACCCGGCGGCGTGGGCAAGACCCGGCTGGCGCTCGCGGCGGCGAACCGGCTGCGCCCGCTCTTCCCGGGCGGCGTCGCCGTCGCCGAACTGCGCGACTGCACACCGGAACACCTCGAGCCGGTGCGGGCCCGCGCCGAACTCGACGGGCTCACCGAAGGCCTGACCGGCGCGCCCGGCGGCGGTACCGGGCGGCGGCTGCTCGTGCTGGACGGTGCCGAACGCGTCGTCCGGCAGACCGCCCGTCTCGCCCGCAGGCTCCTCGACGAACACCCCGGGCTGCATCTGCTCGTCACCTCGCGCCGGGCGCTGGCCGCCGGGGCGGCGGAGAGCTGGGAGGTCGAACCGCTGCGCGTGGACGGCCCCGGGGAGCGTGACGCGGGAGTGCCGAGCGCGGTGGAGCTGCTGCTGCGCCGGGTCCGGTCCGGTCTGCCCACGCTGGACCTCGCCCCGCACATGCCGCAGGTCACCACGTTGTGCCGGCTGCTGGACGGGGTGCCGCTGGCCATCGAGATCGCCGCGCAGCGGCTGCGGTCCCTGCCGCTCGGCTCGCTGCTGCGGGAGGAGACCCTGTTCCCGCTGCTCGACCAGGTCGACGCGGGGGCGCTGAGCGCCCACCGCACCCTCTCCCACAGCGTCCGCTGGAGCTACGACCTGCTGCCGGCGCCCCACCGGGACCTGCTGCACGACCTGGTCGCGCTGCCGGACCCGTTCGCCCTGGACGACGTCCTCGCCGGCCGCCAGGGCCCCGCCGGGCAGGCGCCCCAGCTGGCCCACCGGCTGGCCGAACTCGTGGACTCCTCCCTGGTGCAGACGCTCCGTCAGGGCCAGTACCAGTACCGCGTCCACGCGCTCGTCCGGCACGTCGTGACCCGCGCGCGGCAGCAGTCCGCCGCTCCGTGCGGGCACGGCGCGGACGAGTACCTCACCCTGCCCGTCCCCGCGGCCGGCGCGGCACACTCCGCCGCGTGAGGGCTCCGCCCCGGGCGGCAGGCGACCTGCGGAGGCGTGCGGCACCGGTGCACGCGCCCCGACGGACGGGCCGGTTCCTGCCGGCCCGTCCGGCGCCCGGGGTGTGGCGGTCCGCTTGCGGCGGGGAACCCGGTCGTCACCGGCCGGCCGGGGCGGCTGTGCCCGAACCCGTCCGGTGTCGGTGGCGTGGCGTGCCGCGTGGTGCGGTGGTCTGTTCGCCGCGGGTGCTGGGTGCTGCCGGTCGTGGCTGATTCCGTCCGGTGTCGGGTGGGGTGGTGTTGCCGCGCGGTCGGTGGTTGGTTGGCGTCGGGTGTCCGGGGCGGGCCGGGGCGGTTGTGCCTGAACCCGTCCGGTGTCGGTGGTGTGCCGCGTGGTGCGGTGGTCTGTTCGCTGCGGGTGGTGGGTGTTGCCGGGTTCGGTGGTCGGTCGGGGTGGTCGTGCCTGATTCCGTCCGGTGTTGGTGGTGCGGTGTGCCGGATGTCCGGGGGCGGTCGGGGTGGTCGTGCCCGAACCCGTCCGGTGTCCGTGGTGTGCCGCGTGGTCGCTGGGCGGTGCGTGTCGGGTGTCCGGGGGCGGACGGGCCGGTGGTGCTGGGCCCGTCCGGTGTCCGGTCGACCGGGGCGGGGGCTGCCGGGTGGGTGGTCTTGCGGTCGCCGTGGGTCATGCCGGGCGGCAGGCCGCCCGGATCGCCCGGACCGAGAAGTGCTCGGGGCCGTCCAGGCACGCGAGCATCAGGTCCTCCACCGGCGCCAGCAGCGCCTCGTCCGGCTCCGTCGCCTGCCCGAGCCGGGACAGCACCCGCTGGAGCACCAGCACCAGCCACGCCGTACCGGCCGGCGCGGTGCGCTCCTCCTCGAAGGAGTACAGCCAGGTGTACAGGCAGGAGGCCGCCGCGTGGTACAGGCAGTGCTCGGCGGCGGCGTCCTGCGCCTCGGCCGTGCTCGCGTCCGGGGCGCCCGCCGCGATCCGGGCGTAGAACCCGCCCCGCAGCAGGGAGAGCTGGTCCAGGACCTTGGTGAGGGCGCCCGCCTCGGCCGGCGGCAGCTCCCGCCCGGCGATCAGCCGTGCCCGCGCCACGGCCGGTTCCCAGCCGCGCGTGATCTCGTCCTCGGCGGCGTTGGTCAGCCGCAGCGCGCGTCCCGAGGGCTGCCACACGGGAGCCTCCGAGGAGTCGTCGAACAGGTCCCGCAGCACGGTGTTGCCCTCGCGTGCCGGACGGTCGGCGACCCGCGCCACCGTGGGCAGCTGCGCGGCGATGCCGTGCAGGTTGACGTGCGTGGTGCCCTCGAAGATGCTCGCGATCGCGTGGTCGCGCTGGAGCTTCTGGAAGACGCCCGAGGCGACCTCCTCCCGCAGATAGCTCCGCGCGCCCAGCACCCGCCCCGCCTCCGCCACGACCTCCTCGCCGAGCGTCGGCACCAGGTACTTCACCACCGACGACCACAGGCTCAGCCGGGAGGGCGCCACCGACAGCGAGCGCGTCACCGGCAGCGCCGTGCACTCGGCGATCAGCAGGTCGAGGTGGGCGCGCACCAGATGCCGGCGGATCACCGGGATACGGTAGATCTCCTCGCCGTACAGCACCCGTTCGCGGGCGTACCGCAGCGCGATCCGCAGTACCGAGTCCATCGTGCCCACCGACAGCGCGCCGATCGCCGTACGGGTGATCTGGAGCACCTGGAGGATCCCGGCCAGTCCGCCGCCGGGACGCCCGAGCAGACCGCCGCCCGGCACCGGGGTGCCGCGGAAGGACAGTCCGCTGAGGTCGTGGCCCCGCAGGCCGACCGTGCGGACGAAGGGGCGGGTGTCCCAACTGTCCGCGTCCAGCTGCGTCTTGTCGACCAGCAGCAGGGACGGACCGACGCCCTCGACGTTCGCGTACACGGTGACGAAGCGGCCCCGGGTGGCGTTGCCCACCGGCCATTTCTCTCCCGTGAGGAGGTAGCCGTCGCCGTCCGCCACCGCGACCGTCCCGTTGGTGCCCAGGTCGCTGCCGTGGTCGGGCTCGGACACCGCGAAGCAGGCCAGGTCCCCGTCGAGCAGGCCCCGTGCGACCCGCTCCCGCTGTTCCCCGTCGCCCCACAGCCACACCGGGTTGACGCCGAGCAGCGCCGAGCCGAACATCACCGACACGGTGAGGTTGCGCCGGGCCAGGACCCGGGTCAGCAGGAAGAGCTGCTCCAGATTGCGCAGCCCGCCGCCGAACGCCTCCGGCACCAGGTACCGGGCGAAACCCCAGGACCGCAGGAGGTCCACGGCTTCCGGCGGCAGCGCGTCGCGCTCCTCGTACGCCACGATCTCCGCGAAGCTGAACGGGCCGCTCCCCGCGCCGGGATCGCCCAGGACCCGGTCCAGGTCCGCGGCGAGCGCATGGGAGGGCCGTCCGACGTCCTGACCGGTCATACCGTGGAGCCACCCATGTCGTAACGGGCGAGGAGCAGTTCGACCTCGTCGTCGGTGGGCAGCGTGGCACGGCCCGCCGACACCTCGGTGCCGACGAAGTCGATGACGTCGCCGACCCGCTCCAGCTTCATCGCCTCCTCGGGGGTCAGCGACCGCAGTCCGTACAGGTCCTCCAGGTTGTAGCCGAGTTCGGCGAGGACCAGCGAGTGGAAACCCAGATCACCGATCAGCCGGTGTTCCGCGGTGACCTCGGGAAGTTTGCGGGGGGCGATCAGCCGGGTCATCCCGAGCACCACGGGGGCCACGGCCTCGGTGGCGCTTGCGGCAGGGGTGTGTGTCATGGCGCCGACGCTAGGGCGGCCCGGTGCCCCCGCCCCAGGTAACGGCCCCGGCAAGTCCTCGGCAACTCCCCGGGCCGCGTGGGCCGTTGCTACCGCGCAAACTGCCGCCGGGCTGCCTGGCCGGGCCGCGACCGCGGCGGTAAGGCTGGTCCGCATGAGCACACTTGACCCCCTGGCGCCGGCGACGCCGTGGATCGCCGGGCGGCACGCCGTCGGGCGGCCCCGCCTCCGCCTGTTCTGCCTGCCGCCCGCCGGAGGCGGCGCGGCCTCCTTCAACACCTGGCGCCCGTATCTCCCGCGGGGCGTCGAACTCGCCCCGGTGGAACTGCCGGGCCGCGGCTCCCGCATCGACGAGCCGGTGCCGTACGCCCTGGAGCCGCTGGCCGACGCCCTCCTCGACGGGCTGCGCGGCGAACTCGATCTGCCGTACGTGCTGTTCGGGCACAGCTTCGGCGCCGTCGTCGCCTACGAGCTGACCCGGCGCATCCAGCGGCGGGACGGGCTGCCGGCCCCCTCGGCGCTGGTGGTGTCGGCCCACCGCGCCCCGCACGTGCACCTCGGCCGGGAACGCCTCACCGGAAGCGGTGACCGGGAACTGGCCGACTGGCTGCACCGTCACGGCGGCCTGCCCGGCGAACTGCTGGCCCACCCCGAGTTCCTGAGCGACCTGCTGCGCGCGGTACGCGCCGACTTGGAGATCGCCGAACGGTATCTGCTGCCCGGCCCGGCCCCGGTGCGCTGCCCGCTGGTCGCCCTGGCCGGCGCCGACGACGCCGTCTGCGCACCCGCCGCGGTCGAACCCTGGGCCGGATACGGCGCGGCGCCGCCCCGGATGCGGGTGGTACCCGGCGGGCACTCCTACCCGCGCACGCATCCGGAGGCGACGCTGGCGGCCGTGACCGGGGAACTGCGCCGCCTGGGCCTACTCGGGCCGCACGGTCTCGGGGCGGAGGCCGACCGGCAGGGATGACAGCCCGCTGAGGAAGGTGGAGTAGACGTACTCCGGCTCCCCGGCGGGCTCCGCCCCGGCGACCAGGTCCCGCAGGCTCTCCAGCAGGGCCGACAGTTCCGCGCGGGCCAGGAACGCGCCCAGGCAGAAGTGCGGCCCGTACGCGAACGACAGGTGCTTGTTGGGGGACCGGGACAGGTCGAAGTCGTCCGGCCGGTCGAAGACCCGCTCGTCCCGGTTGGCCGAGGCCAGCCAGACGGTGACGATGTCGCCCTCCTCGACGAACCGGTCGCCCAGCAGCACGTCCTGGGTGGCGGTACGGCCGCTGTGCAGGGCCGGGGTGGTCCAGCGCAGCACCTCCTCCACGGCCGACTCGATCCGCACGGCGCCGGACTTCAGCGCCCGCCACTGCTCCGGCCGCTCCATCAGGGCGTGCAGCCCGCCCACCATGGCGAAGCGGGTCGTCTCATGACCGCCCATGATGATGCTGTAGCAGTTGAAGACGATCTCCTCGTGGGTCAGCGGACGCCCGTCGATCTCCCGGCTCACCAGCAGGCTCACCACGTCGTCGTACGGCTTCTCGCGCCGCTCGGCGGCCAGTTCGGAGAAGTACAGCAGCAGTCCGTTGCGCGAGGACCAGGTGGCCTCCTGGTCGGGCACACCGTCCGCGGACGACAGCGCCGAGGAGGTCAGGGAGATGATGTGCCCCCGGTCGGCGGCCGGCACGCCCAGCAGGTCGCAGATCGCGGCGAGCGGGATGTGCGCGGCGACGTCGGCGGCGAAGTCCACCGTGCCCCGCTCGACCGCCTCCGCGACCAGCCGGCGGGTCCCGCGCCGCACACTGTCCACCACCACCTCCAGCGAACGCGGCGAGAACGGCTTGAGCAGCGCGCTGCGCAGCGCCCGGTGCGGGCGTCCGTCGGTGACGGCGAGCATCTTCCCGGCCGCGGAGTCGCCGCCCGCCAGCAGCGTGTCGAGTACATTGCCCCGCTCGGAGGTGAACGTCTCGCCGTCGCCCAGCACGGCGGCCACGTCCGCGTGGCCGCTCACCACCCAGAACCCCGGGCCGTGCGGGCCCTCGGGCTGCCAGTGCACCGGGTCCTCCTCGCGCAGCCGGCGCCACAGCGGGCCCAGGTCGTGCCGGGCGTGCAGCAGCGGGTCGGCGAGGTCCACCTCGTCGAGCGCGGCCGGGTTCGCCACCGGCCGGGTCTTCATGAACATGTTCCTGGGCTCCTCGGCTTCCTCGTGCTCGGTCGGACGGCGACAGGCCCCGGGCGGCGCCGGGTCAGCACAGGGGCTCGGTCGGTCCGGGGAAGAACGCCGTCGTCGCCCCGGCGGTCTCCGCCCCGTCCACCGTGAACTGCTGGCCCGACACGAAGGACGCCCCGGGCGAGGCGAGGAAGTGGAAGACCTCCGCGATCTCCCCGGGCAGCGCGTGCCGCCGGGCCGGGATGCGCGCGTTGACCTCGTCGAGCATGGCGTCGGTGTACTCGGCGCGCTGCATCGGCGTCAGCACCGCGCCCGGCGCCACGCACGCCGTGCGGATCAGCGGGGCCAGCTCGACCGCGAACGTCTGGCACAGCGACGCCACCCCGGCCTTGCTGGCGTTGTAGTCGGCGTACAGCGGGTAGCCGCGGGAGCCGTTGACGGACGCCGTCGCCAGCAGCACCCCCTCGCCCCGGCGCAGCATGTGCGGTACGGCGTGCCGCCACAGGGCGAGGACGCCCATGAGGTTGACGTCGAGGGTGCGCCGGGCCTCGGCCTCGGTGATCTCCAGGATGCCGTGCCGGACGCTGATGCCGGCGTTGGCGACGACGACGTCCAGCCGCCCCCGCTCGCCGGCGACCGCGTCGACGGCGTCCCGCACCGCGTCCCAGTCGGCGACGTCCGCCTTGACCCAGTGGACCTCGCCGCCCCCCTCCCGGGCCCCGTCCGGGCGGCCGGAGGCCGGGGGCCGCACATCCAGGTTGACGACGTGGTCGCCTGCCAGGGCGAAGCGTTCTGCGGTGGCCTGCCCGATGCCGCTGGAGGCGCCGGACACGATGACGGTGCGCATGAGGGTGCTGCCTTTCGCGTACGTGTGGGGGAGCGGCCGGGTCAGACGATGACACGCGGGTGGTCGAGGGCGTAACCGCTCAGGTTGCGGCGCAGGTTGCGGCTGACGGTGAGCTTCTTCAGCCAGCGGTCGGTGCCGTCGTAGCGGGCGATGAAGGGCCTGCGGCCGTGCACCGCCCGGTAGTTGTCGACGACGAGCAGCGAACCGGGGGCGACGGCGACGTCCCGCTGCACGCGGTTCAGCTCGGCCATCAGCCGGTCGAGCGCGGCCTCGGCCTCCGTGTCGCCGGGCAGCGTGTCCATGAAGGGGCGGTCGATCCGCAGGTAGGGGCTCAGCCGGTCGCCGGAGAGCACCGCCGTCGGCGCCGGGTGCGCGGCCATCGCGCGCAGCCGGGGCAGCGCCGGATGGCCCGGCGCGTGGGTCTCCAGCTGCCGGATGTGCTCGGTGTCCGGGCGGATGAGGAACCGCTCCTCGGCGAGCACCGCCCGGTCGGCGTCGCCGAGCCGGACGTCACGCACGGAGGCGACGATGGTCGGCACCGCGTCCGGGTTGCGCAGCCCCATCAGCAGCAGGTAGTCGCAGCGGTTCGGGTGGAAGCCGTCCTCGGTGTGGAACTCCAGCAGCGTCTCGCTGCCGTGCCCGCTCTGCCGGTCCTCGTCACCGCGGATCGGCAGGATGTTCTGGATGATCCGGCCCTCCTGGAGGGTCACCCACCCGAACGGGTCGCCGAGCAGCAGACCGCACAGCGCCAGCCACACCTCCTGGTCGCGGGCCGTGCGTCCGTGGATCGCCTCGCGCCAGTGACCGGGGGTGGGGCCGAGCGCGTCGCCGTCCACGGGGAAGCCGTGCACCAGGCAGGCGGCGTTGCGCTCGCTGCGCCGGTACGACCGCAGGAACGTGCGCAGCCCCGCGGGCAGCAACTCCTCCGCGGTGAGCGCCCGGTCGTAGAACTCGGGCAGGCTGGGCGCGCCGTGCACCTCGCCGAGCTTCTCCGCGGCGGTGCGCAGCTCGGCGACCTCGTCGGCGTCCAGGACGTACTCGGCGGGGGCGTCCGGGCCGTCCGGGGCGCCCGGTGCGCGGGCGGCGTCCCGGAGGGACGGGTCGACGGTCGGGTTCATGGTTGTCATCTCGGTGTCCTCACCGGGTCGTGACCGCTCGGGTCGTCCGTCGTTCGGTCCTGTGCGGTCCGCGCCGCTCGGTGGCGGCCGGACCGCGTGGTGGAGCGCACCGGACCGGCCGAGCAGGGTCCCGGCCGTGTCGTGGTCCAGTGGTGGGGCGGTGTGTCGTACGGGGTGGTGAAGTGCGGCGGAGCGGGCCGCTCTACCGCCAGTCCTGCGCGAACCGGTCCAGCTCCTCCTGGTCCAGCGTGATCAGCGGCTCCCCGGGATCGGCCGCCCCGGCGTCCGGCGGCGGGACGAGCTCCTTGACCGCCGCGGCGATCGAGGCGACGGTCTTGTGCGCGAACACGTCCCGCGGAGCGACGTCCAGACCCGCCTCGCGCGCCAGGGTGACCAGCTTGATCGAGACGATGGAGTCACCGCCGAGGTCGAAGAAGCTGTCGTCGACGCCGACCCGCTCCACCCCGAGGGCCTCGGCGAACAGGGAGCACAGCAGCTCCTCGCGCGGGGTGGCCGGCGCCCGCCCGCCCGGCCCGGCGGAGAACTCGGGAGCGGGCAGCGCGTTCGGGTCGAGCTTGCCGCTCGCGGTCACCGGCAGCCGGTCGAGGACCACCACCGCCGCGGGCACCATGTGCTCGGGCAGCGCCTCGGCGGCCCGGGCACGCAGCAGCACCGGGTCGGGCACGGCACCGGCGGCCGGGGCGGCGTACCCCACCAGCTGCCGGTGGCCCGGCCGGTCCTCCCGGACGACCACCACGGCCTGCGCGACCGCGGGGTCCTCGGCGAGCACGGCCTCGATCTCGCCGGGCTCGATGCGGAACCCGCGCACCTTCACCTGCTGGTCGAGCCGCCCGAGGAACTCCAGGTCGCCCTCCGGCCCCCGGCGGGCCAGGTCGCCGGTGCGGTACATACGCGCCCCGGGCGGGCCGAACGGATCGGCGACGAACCGCTCGCCGGTCAGCGCGGGCCGGCCCAGATAGCCGCGCGCCAGGCCCGCGCCGGCCACGTACAGCTCACCGGCCACGCCCGCCGGCACCGGCCGCAGCGCGCCGTCCAGCAGGTACACGCGGGCCCCGGCGACGGGCTCGCCGAGCGGGGGACGGATCCGGCCGCTCAGCGGGCGGCTCATCGTCGCCATCACGGTCGCCTCGGTCGGACCGTAGGCGTTGACCATCCGGCGCCCGGGCGAGAAGCGTTCCACCAGGTCGGGCGGGCAGGCCTCGGCCCCCACCACGAGGGTCGTCCCCGGCGGCAGCGCCTCCTCGGGCAGCACGGCCAGGGAGGACGGCGGCAGCAGCAGCGCCGTCACCCCGTGCCGGGCCACCGTGGCGGCCAGCGCCGGTCCGGGCAGCAGCTCGTCCGCCGGCGCGGTGACCGCGCACGCCCCGGTCAGCAGGGCCGTCACCAGCTCCCACACCGAGGCGTCGAAGCTCGGCGAGGCGAACAGCAGCACCCGCTCGTCCGGGCGCACGTCCAGGCCGGCGCGCTGCTGGGCGAGCAGGGCCGCGATCCCGAGGTGCGGCACCTGCACGCCCTTCGGGCGGCCGGTCGACCCGGAGGTGTGGATCACGTACGCGGTGTGCGCGGGCCTGAGCGGCGCCACCCGGTCCGTGTCCGTCAGGTCGGCGCCGGAGAGGCCGCCGTCCACCGGCCGGGTGCCGAGGCAGCGCGTGCGCGCCGCCCCCGCCCGGGCGAGCGGCTCCGCCGTCCCCGGGACGGTCAGCACCAGCACCGGCCGGGCGTCGTCCACGATGTGCCGCAGCCGTTCCGGCGGATAGCCGGGGTCCAGCGGCAGATGGGCGGCGCCGGCCTTGAGCACGGCCAGAATCGCCGTCACCCACTCCGCAGACTTCGGCAGCGCCACGCCCACGACGTCCTCCGGGCCGATCCCCTCGGCCACCAGCTCCCGCGCCAGCCGGTTGGCCCGCTCGTTGAGCTCGCCGTACGAAAGGGCCCGCTCCCCGTCGACGACGGCGACCGCGTCGGGCCGTTCCCGCACCCGTTCCTCGAACAGGGCCGGGAAGGTGTCCGGTCCCGGGGACGCGGGTCCCTCGGCGGCGGCGCGCAGCGCGGTCCGCTCCCCGGCCGTGAGCAGGTCCAGCCGGCCCGCCGGAGCCGACGGGTCGGCCAGGAAACCGTCCAGGACCGCCCGCACCCGGGCGAGCAGGGCGGTGGTCTCCCGCTCGGTGAACAGGTCGGCCCGGTAGCTGAGTTCGAGGCTCAGCCGCTCGCCCGGCACCACCACCAGGTTCAGCGGGTAGTGCGAGGCGCCCGGCACCGGCTCCTCGCCCACCGTCATGCGCAAGCCCGGCACCTGCCGCTGGACGGCCTCCCCGTCGAACGGCGCGCTCGCGAAGTCGACCACCGTGTCGAAGAGTTCACCCGCCCCGTGGGCCCGCTGCACCTCGGTCAGCCCGAGGTGCTGGTAGGGCCGCAACCCGGCCTGCCGCTCCTGGAGTCCGGCCAGCAGCGCGCCGAACGGCCGGTCCGCGTCGAGGCGTACGCGCACCGGCACCGTGTTCATCAGCAGCCCCACGATGTCCTCGGAGCCGGGCAGATCGGCCGGGCGGGCGGCGGTGGTGGCGCCGAAGACGACGTCGTCGCGGCCCAGCAGATGGCCCAGGACGACCGCCCAGGCGCCCTGCACCACGGTGTTGAGGGTCAGCCCCGCGCCTCGGGCCGCGGCGGTGAGCGCGGCGGTCCGTTCGGCGCCGACGGAGTGCGTCACCAGGGACGGCACACCGGCCGTCGCGGCCTCCGCGTCCGGGGCGACCAGCGTGGGCTCGTCGAACCCGTCCAGCGCCGCGCCCCAGGCACGCGCCGCCGCCTCGCCGTCCTGCCCGCCGAGCCAGCGCACGAAGTCGGTGAACTGCGCCGGCGCGGGCGCCGGATGGGCACCGCCGCGGGCGTAGGCGGCGAACAGGTCGCGGAAGAACAGCGGCAGGGACCAGCCGTCGAGCAGCCCGTGGTGGTGCGACACCACCAGCAGGTGGTCGTCGTCCGCGAACCGGACCAACGTCACCCGCAGCAACGGCGGTTCGGCCAGGTCGAAGCGCCGCGTCCGCTCGTCGTCCAGCAGTTCGGCGACCCGGGTCCGCCGCCGCTCCTCGTCCAGGCCGCTCAGATCGGCCTCGCGCCAGGGCACCCGGACGTCGTCGTGCACCAGTTGCACCAGGCGGCCCGAGCCGAGCAGCCGGAAGGAGACCCGGAGCGCGGTGTGCCGGGCCAGCACCGCGTCGCAGGCCGCGCGGAGCACCGCCGGGGAGAGGGTACCGGTGAGCCGTACGGGCGCCTGCGCGGTGTAGACGTCGACCCCGTCCGCGGCCAGCATCGCGTGGAAGTGCATGCCCTGCTGCAGCGGTGTCGGCGGCAGCACCTCGGCGTACGGCCGCTCCAGCGCCCGGAGTTCGGCGAGCTCGGCCCCGGTGAGGGTGATCGGCGGCCCGGCCGGAGCGGCCGGCTCCCCGGGCCCCGGACCGGCCTCACCGGCCGCCTCGGCGAGGCGGGCGACGGTCTTGTGGACGAACACGTCCCGGGCGTTGACCGCGAGCCCGGCCCGGTGGGCGCGGGCGGCGAGCCGCATGGCGGTGATGGAGTCGCCGCCCAGGTCGAAGAAGCTGTCGTCGACGCCGACCCGTTCCCGGCCCAGCACCTCGGCGAACACGTCGTGCAGGACCAGCTCCCGCTCCGTGGACGGCGGCCGGTAGGCGCCCGCCGCCTCGAACCGCGGCTCGGGCAGCGCCCGCCGGTCCACCTTGCCGTTGGGGGTGAGCGGGAAGGCGTCGACGGCCGTCACCAGCGCCGGGACCATGTACGAGGGCAGCCGCTCGGCGACGGCCGCGCGCAGCGCGTCGGGGCGCACCTCCGCCCCGGGCACGGGCCGTACGTAGCCCACGATCCGCCGCACACCGGCCGCGTCCCGGGACACCGCCGCCACCGCCCGGTCCACCGACGCGTCGGCCGCGAGGGCGGCCTCGATCTCGCCGAGTTCGACCCGGTGCCCGCGGATCTTCACCTGGAAGTCGGACCTGCCCCGGTACTCCACCACCCCGTCCGGGCGGCGCAGTCCCAGGTCACCGGTGCGGTACATGCGCGCACCCGGCTCCCCGAACACATCGGCGACGAACCGCTCCGCCGTCGCCGCCGGCCGGCCCAGATAGCCGCGGGCCACCCCGCCGCCGGCGATGTACAGCTCGCCGACCACGCCGTCCGGGACCGGACGCAGGAAGGCGTCCAGGACGTAGACGCGCGTGTTGTCGGCCGGGGTGCCGATGGCCGGGCCGGCCGCGGCGCCGCCGTGCCACAGCATGGCGTCCACGGTGCACTCGGCGGGGCCGTACAGGTTGTACACCGACAGCTCCGGCACCGTGTGCAGCGCCTCCCACAGGTCGCTGCCGGCCTCCTCGCCGCCGAGCGCCAGGACACGCGGCCGGTGTCCCTGCCCGGACGCCTCGAACATGCCGGCCGCGAGGAGCTGGCGGGCCACCGACGGCGTGGTGTCGACGACGTCGACGGCCGCGCGGGCCGTGAGACCGGCCAGGGCGACCGCGTCCTTGCGGACCTCGTCGTCCACCAGCAGCAGCTCGTGCCCGCCGACCATCCACAGCAGCTGGCTCCACGAGGCGTCGAAGCCCAGCGAGTTGGTCAGGGCCGCGCGCAGCGTCCGGCCCCCGGCACGCCGCTGCTCCGGCTCGAAGAAGTTGGCCCGGTGGCTGTGGAACATGTTGACCAGACTGCGGTGCTCGACCGCGACGCCCTTGGGGCGGCCGGTCGAGCCCGAGGTGTGGATCACGTACGCGAGATGACCCGGCCGCAGCGGTCCCCCGCGGTCGGCGTCCGTGAGGTCCGAGGCGTCCTCGGGCAGCACGGCCCCGTCCACGCGCAGCGTCCGGCAGGGCAGCTCGGGGCCGGTCCCCGCGCCGGTCAGGACCAGCACCGGGCGGACCTCCGCGCAGATCGCCGCGATCCGCTCGGCCGGGTGGCCGGTGTCGACCGGCAGATAGCCGGCGCCCGACTTCAGCACCGCCAGGATCGCCACCACCGCGTCCACCGTGCGCGGCAGGGCCACGCCCACCAGCAGGCCGGGACCCGCGCCCTCGGCGACCAGCCGCCGCGCCAGCCGGTTGGCCCCGGCGTTCAGGGCGGCGAAGGTCAGGCCGGCGACGCCGTCAGTGACGGCCACCGCGTCCGGCGTGGCCCGGACCTGCTCCTCGAACACCTGGGGCAGCGTCCGCTCCGGGTGGGCCACGGTCCGCCCGGAACACGCGCGCAGGAACTCCGCACGTTCGGCCGGGAAGCACAACGGCAGCCGTCCCGCCGGGAGGTCCGGCTCCCCGGCGATGTCGCGGAGCAGCCCGCACAGCCGGTCCAGCAGCCCGGACGCGGCCTCGGCGGTGTACACGACCTCGCGGTGGTTGAGCTCCAGCCGCAGCCCCTCGCCGGGGTGCACGGCGAGGCTCAGCGGGTAGTGGGTGCCCTCGAAGGCGTCGTCGACGACGTCGCGCAGCAGCGTCACGGCGAGGCCGGGCACCTCGGCGCCCCGGACGGCGCTGTCGACGGGGACGTTCTCGAAGGCGACGGTGGTGTCGAACAGTTGGTCCACGCCCGCGGCGCGGTGGATGTCGGCCAGGCCCAGGTACTCGTGCCGGGTCAGCTCTGTCTGCTCGTCCTGGAGCCGGGCCAGCAGCCCCGCCACCGGCTCCGCCGGGTCGATCCGCACCCGTGCCGGCACCGTGTTCATGGTCAGACCCACGAGGCGCTCGCTGCCCGGCAGTTCGGGCGGGCGGCCGGCGACCGTACTGCCGTGGACCACGTCCTGGCTGCCCGTGAGCACCGACAGCAGCAGCGACCAGGCGCCCTGGACGACGGTGTTCAGGGTGAGCCCGCGGGACCGCGCGGTCTCCGTCAGCCGTTCCGTGTCCGCCGGGGACAGCTCCGCGACGGCGCGCCGCTGTGCCCGGGCCGGTCCACCGTGCCCGGACGGGCCCGCGACCAGCGTCGGCCCCTCCAGCCCGGCCAGCGCCGACCGCCACGCCCGCTCGGCCTCCTCACGGTCCTGCGCCGCCAGCCAGCCGAGATAGTCCCCGAACGGCACCGCCGGATCCAGCGCCGCCGCCGAGCCGCCGTCCCGGTAGATCCGGAACAGATCGGCCAGCAGCAGCGGCAACGACCAACCGTCCAGGAGGATGTGATGATGCGTCAGCAACAGGACGTGCCGTTCCGGGGCGAGCCGGACGAGGGTGAAGCGCAGCAGCGGCGGCCGGGCCATGTCGAAGCGCCGCGCCCGGTCCTCCGCCAGCAGTCCCGCCAGCCGCAGCCGCTGCTCCCGCGCGCCGAAGCCGGAGAAGTCGACCTCCTCCCACGCCGGTTCCACCGACCGTGCCACGGCCTGTACGGCCTCGCCCGAGCGGCGCCGCAGGAACCCCGCCCGCAGACTCGCGTGCCGGGCGGCCAGGGCGGTGGTGGAGCGGCGCAGCACCTCGGTGTCGAGCGCGCCGGCCAGCTCCAGGGGCGTCTGCACGGTGTAGAAGTCGACGGAGGGCGCCGAGCCGTCCGCCGGGGCCGTGGCGTCCCCCTCGTCGAACAGGGCGTGGAAGAGCATGCCCTGCTGCAACGGGGTCAGCGGCAGCACCGCTTCCAAGGAAGTCTGTTTCACAGTGTCGTCCCCCACTGGGCTTCGAGCTCGTCGAGTTCGTCCGCGTCGAGCCGCACCAGGCTCTCTGCGCGCGGCGCCGCGCCGCCGGGACCGGAGTCCCGGGCCACTTCGGCGAGCCGCGCGATGGTCTTGTGGCCGAAGATGTCCCTGGCGGTGAGGGTCAGGCCCGCCCGATGGGCCCCGGCCGCCAGACGGGTGGCGGTGACGGAGTCGCCGCCCAGGTCGAAGAAGCTGTCGTCGACGCCGACCCGTTCCCGGCCGAGCACCTCGGCGAACACGCCGTGCAGGATCCGCTCCCGCTCCGAGGAGGGCGGCCGGTAGGCGCTCGCCGCCTCGAACCGGGGCTCGGGCAGCGCGTTGACGTCGACCTTGCCGCCGGGCGTGCGCGGGAAGGCGTCCAGCACCGTCACCGCCGCCGGCACCATGTGGGCGGGCAGCCGCTCCCCGGCGTGGGCGCGCACGGCCACCGGCTCCGGCCGCGTCCCGGCGCCCGCCGCCGGCACGACGTACGCCACCAGCTGTCGTACGCCCGTCCCCGTCGCACGGGCGACGACCACGGCCCCGCCGACGCCCGGCGCCCCGGTGAGGACGCCCTCCACCTCGCCGGGCTCGATACGGAAACCGCGCACCTTCACCTGGCTGTCGGCACGGCCCAGGTAGACCAGCTCGCCGCCGGCCGCCCAGCGGGCGAGGTCGCCGGTGCGGTACATGCGGGTGCCGGGCGGCCCGAACGGGTCGGCGACGAATCGCTCCGCCGTCGTGCCGGGGCGGCCCAGGTAGCCGCGGGCGAGCCCGGCACCGCTGAGGTACACCTCGCCGGGGACCCCGGGCGGCACCGGGCGCAGCGCCGCGTCCAGCAGCCGCACCCGGGTGCCCGGCACGGGGCGGCCCATCGGCGGCACGGTCCGGCCGGAGAGCCGGCCCGTCTGGGTGGCGATGACGGTCGACTCGGTGGGGCCGTAGGCGTTGACCATGTGCCGGCCGGGCGACCAGCGGGCCACCAGCTCCGGCGAGCACGCCTCGGCGCCCACCACCAGGTCGGTCCCCTCGGGCAGCGTGTCCGCGGGCAGCGCCGCCAGTACGGACGGGGCCAACAGCAGGCAGGTCACGCCCAGTTCGGCCACCAGCTCCGCCAGCGGGGGCCCGGGCACGAGCCGCTCGTCCGGCGCGACCACGGCGGCGGCCCCGGTGAGCAGGGCCGTCGTCAGCTCCCACACCGAGGCGTCGAAGCTCGGCGAGGCGAACTGGAGCACCCGGGTGCCCGGCCGCAGCCGCAGCCGGTCCCGCTGGTGCCGCACCAGCGGGGCCAGCCCGGCGTGCGTGACCACGACACCCTTGGGACGACCGGTCGACCCCGAGGTGTAGATGACATACGCCGGGTGCCCGGGGAGCAGCGGCGCGCGACGGTCGGCGTCGGTCAGATCGACGCCGGAGTCGTCCGCAACGCCGCGGCCGCCATCCCCGTCACCCCCGCCACCCGGACCGGCATCCGCCGGGCCCGCGACGTCCGCCCCCGGGATGCCGGGACGCGCCTCGCCCGCCCCCGCGACAGCACCCTCCGTCATGAACAGCCGGGGCACCCCCGGTGCGAGGGTCGGGTCGTTCGTCTCGTGGGTGGTCAGGATCAGCAGGGGCCGGGTGTCGTCGAGCATCGCGGTCAGGCGGGCGCGCGGATAGCCGAGGTCGACCGGCAGATAGGCGGCGCCCGACTTCAGTACCGCCACCACGGCGGTCAGGGCGTCGGCGCCGCGCGGCACGGCCACCGCCACCAGACCCTCCGGCCCCGCCCCGCGGGCCACCAGCACCCGGGCCAGCCGGTTGGCGCGGGCGTTGAGTCCCGCGTAGTCCAGGGCGCCGGCGGGGGAGAGGACCGCGAGGGCGCCCGGGTCACGGCGGACCCGCTCCTCGAACAGTTCCGGGAACGTGCGCGACGGCACACCCCCGGCCCCTTCCCCCGCGGCGAGCACCGTCGCCCGCTCGGCCCCGGTCAGCACCTCGGTCCGGGCCAGCGGCAGGTCCTCCGGGGCGGCCAGGAACCGGGACAGGAACGCGGTGAACCGGACCCGGTGCACCTCCAGTTCGGCGGGCGAGTAGCGATCGGGGTTCGCCTCGAAGGACAACCGGGCGCCGGTGCCGTCCGGATGCGGATGGCAGGTGATGTTCAGGTCGGTCACCGGCCCGCCGGACAGCGTCGTCAGCTTCGCCCCGCGTCCCGTGAACGCCGTCTCCGAACCGGCGGGCATGATGTTGACGAGTGCGCCGTACAGCTGCTCCCCGCTGCCCAGCAGTCTCAGGTCGCGCCGCAGTTCGTCGTAGGGGTAGCGCTGGTGCGTCAGCAGTTCCCCGAGCCGGCGGGCGACCTGCCGGACCAGGGCGGTGCGGCCCTCGGCCGGGCGGACGGTCAGCCGCAGCGGCAGCGTGTTCGACAGCATGCCGGGCGCGTTGCGCGACCGGGCGCCCAGCCGTGCCGTGACCGGCACACCGATCGTCAGGTCCTCGGCCCCCGTCACCCCGTGGAGGTAGGCGGCGACCGCCGACAGCAGCGCCACCGTCCACGGCGCCCGGGCCGCCCGGCCGGCCGTGTGCAGCGCCGCCAGTTCGGCCGGGGACAGCTCCGCCGAGGCGGACAGGGCGCCGGCTGCGGCACCCGTGGGCACACCGGGGGCGGGGCTCGCCGTCTCGGGGCGGTCGGCGAACCGGTCGTTCCAGTACCGCCGGTCGGCCGCGTACTCCTGCGAGGCGCGGTAGTCCGCCTCCTCCGCGAGCAGCGCCCGCAGCGTGTCCAGCGGCTCGCCGGCCGGGTCCGTGCCGGCCGCCAGCGCCTCGTAGTGCGTGGCGATGCGGCGCGAGTGCAGCACCGACCCGAACGCGTCCGACAGGACGTGGTGGCTGCGCTGGTACCACAGGTGGTGGTCGGGACCCACCCGCATCAGCACATGCGCGGACAGGGCGTCCCGCGTCAGGTCCAGCGCGGTGGACCGGTCGCCGTCCACCAGCGTCCGCGCCGCGGCGAACGGGTCCGCTTCACCGGTGAGGTCGAGTTCGCGCCAGGTGGAGCAGCCCGGCGCCACCGGACGCTGGAACACACCGTCCGGCCGCTCGACGAACCGCACGTCGAAGGTGCCGCTCTCCGCCTCCGACCGGCGCACCGCGCGTCGCAGCAGTTCCCCCTCCAGCGGGCCGCGGACCTCCATGACGGCCACCGTGTTGTAGGCCGGGTTGCCGGGATCGAGACCCTGGGCGTGGAAGACGCCCAGCTGGGCCGCGGTGAGCGGGAGCAGGCCGGGTTCGGCGGGCAGTTCGCCGTCGCGTGGTGTCATCAGCTTCGTAACCGCTCTCGTGGACTTCCGGGAACCGCCGGGCGCCGCCCGCGGTGTCCGGGGCCTTCCTGAGGATGCCGGTGGACGGTGCGGCGTCCCCCGCGCGAGCGCCCATCGCGTCCGCGGCGCGGAACGGCGGCACCCTGCTCGATGCTGCACGCGCCCCACCGCCGGTCACCAGGCAACCGACCGGCAATCGCTGTTGCTGGTGTAACTGCCGCCCGCCCCGGACGAGTTACCGGGCCCCTGCCTGGCGCCGCCGGCCGGGCGGCGCCGAGGCTGGCGGCCACCGGGCGCGGCGGGCGCCCGTGGGCGGGCCCGCCGTGCCGCGGGCATCCCGTGTGGGCATCACATCCCGGAGAGGACGAGCACGTTGGGTATCGGGGACCGAGGTCTGCTCGACTGGCTGGACGACGCGTCCGCCGAGCGCGGCCTGTACTACGCGAACCGCGGCGACGGCTGGGACTTCCGGTCCTACCGCGATCTGCGGGACCTGGTGCTGCGCACCGCCGCGGCCCTGCGGGCCCGGGGTGTCGGGGACGGTGAGGTGGTGGCCCTGGTGCAGCGCTCCGACCCCGGCTTCGTCGCGACCTTCTTCGGCGCGCTGGCCGCGGGCGCCACGCCCTGCACCATCGCCCCGCCGTTCGCCTTCCAGCGGGCCGACGACTACGAGCGGCACGCCGCCCATCTGCTGACCACCGTACGGCCCCGGATCACCGTCTGCGACACGGAGTCGCAGGAACGCGTCCGCAAGATCGCCGCGGTGAGCGACCTGACGGAACCGGTGGTCTTCGACGAACTCGTGGCCGGCGTCGAGCCGTTGGACGCGCCGCTGCCCTTGCCGGAGACCGCGCTGGTGCAGTTCACCTCGGGCTCCAGCGGCTTCTCCCGGGGCGTGCGGATCTCCGCCGGCGCACTGCGCGCCAACCTCACGGGGATGCGCCGGTGGCTGGGCTGCGCCCCGCAGTACCCGGCGATCAGCTGGCTGCCGGTCCACCACGACATGGGCCTGGTCGGCTTCCTGCTCAACGTCGTCGTCACCGGCTTCGACGGCCACATGCTCCAGCCGGACGACTTCATCCGCTCGCCGCAGCGCTATCTGCGGCGGATCAGCGAGCAGCGGATCGCGATGACGGCTATGCCCAACTTCGGCCTCTCCTACATCCTGCGCCGGGTCCGCCCGGCCGACCTCGAGGGGCTGCGGTTCGACTCGCTGCGCTGCGTCATCATCGGCGCCGAACGCGTCGACCCGCGGGTGCTGGACGACGTCCACGCCCTGCTCGGCCCCCACGGTCTCGACCGCGGCGCCCTGCTGCCCGCCTACGGCAGCGCGGAGGCGACCCTCGCCGTGACCGGGCTGGCCCCCGGCGAGGGCTGGTCGACGCGTGAGCCGGACGAGGGCGACGCCGGCTCCCTCGCCGGCACGGCGGTGGTCGGCTGCGGCCGGCCGCTCGAGGACCGTACGGTGACCATCGTCTCCGAGGACGGGGACGTACTGCCGGACGGGCAGGTCGGCGAGATCGTGGTCAGCGGCGTGTCCATCGCCGACGGCTACATCGGCGACGCCGGCACCGCCTCCGGCACCCGTATCGGCGACCGGCTGCGGACCGGGGACGCCGGGTTCCTGCGCGACGGGCAGCTGTTCGTGATCGGCAGGCTCGGCGACGGGCTGAAGGTCAGCGGCAAGATGGTGTTCGCCGAGAGCCTGGAGACGCTGCTGCACCAGCGTGGCATCCCCGAGCGCCGGGTCGCGGTGCTGCTCGGCGTCCGCGACGGCACGCCGACCGGCGTGGCCGTCTTCGCGGGCGTCCAGGACGGCTGGCGGCGCACCGCCCACGAGGTGCTGTCCGAGTGGCTGGGCGACGCCGAACTCCTCGCCGTCGACGTCCCGCGCGGCGGCATCGCCGTCACCTCCAGCGGCAAGCCCAGACGCCGGGTGATCTGGAAGGCGCTGTGCGGCGGGACGTACGAGGACACCCTCCGGCCGCTGACCGCCGGGGACGAGTGACGGCACGGAGCGCCGGGTGGACCCCACCCGGCGCTCCGACGCGGCACCGGTGACGGACCGCGCCTGTGCCCGCCCTGCCCGCGCGGCTCCCCGGCGACGGACACCGCGCAGGCGCCCCTCCGCACGTACGTACGTACGTACGGCGTTGGCGTGACCGGGTGCCGCCGGCCACCGGAGCCCTGCCCCGAGAGCCGCCCCTGGACGCCCCCGGACAGCGGCACACCGAGGCCCGGCCGGGCGCCGCACCCGACGGATGCCGAGCTGACGCCGACCGGGCCCGGAGGGCCGTCTCGCCGTTTCCGGCCGTGTCCGGGTGTCCGGGACGCGGGAGTGCCCGCCCCGGGGCGGGGCGGGCACTCCCGTTCAGTGGACGGCCGGCTCAGCGGACCGCGGCCATCGTCTCCACCCGCACCAGGTTCTCGGCGATCAGAAGTTCCTTCACCTTCTCCGACAGCATGCCCAGCTGCCGCAGCACATGGATGACCTGCTGGAACAGCAGCTGCCGGTACGTGGCCATCATCGGGTTGGTCCGCGCGAACCGGACACCCAGCTCCACGTCCAGGTCCATGCGCTCCCACAGTTCCCGCAGCATGAACCGGCGCGACATCAACCGGATCGCCTCCAGCAGGAAGTCCTCGCGGTCGCGCAGCTCCGCCGAGGTCACCTGCTGGTACATGCCGGTCAGCGCGGTGACGCCGAAGGCGATGTGCCGGGCCTCGTCGCTCGCCACCATCCGGGTGATCTGCCGGATCAGCGGGTCGCCGAAGCCGCTGCTGGCCAGCCGCAGCCCGGTGATGGCCAGGCCTTCCATGACCACCTGCATACCCAGGTAGACGATGTCCCAGCGCGACTCCGACAGCACGTCGTGGAGCAGTGTCCCGAGGCCCGGGTTGACCGGGTACGTCACGCCCAGCTTCTCGTCGATGTAGCGCGCGAACGCCTCCACGTGCCGTGCCTCGTCGGCGACCTGCGAGGCGGCGTAGGTCTTGGCGTCCATGTCGGGAACGGTCTCGACGAGCCGGGCCGTCGTCACCAGCGCGCCCTGCTCCCCGTGGAGGAACTGGCTGCACATCCACGCCTGGTACTCCCACCGGAACCGGGTGAGCAGTTCCGGGGGCACCGGGCTGCCCTCACCGATCACGAACGAGGCGAGTTTCGCTCCGTTCTCCTCGGTCAGGTCGGAACCGAAACGGACGTCGTGGTCCCAGTCGATGTCGGTCGTGGCGTTCCACTGGGAGGCCTTGTTCTTCTCGTACAGGCTCCACACACGGCTGTCGCGCTTGCCGTAGTCCCAGTTCAGGCAGGCCCGGGTGAGGCTCTCCACTTCCATCAGGTCCGCCTTGACGGATTCCAGGGTGAAGAACGTCGGGTCGGCTGCCTCGTCAGGAAGGGCGGTCATCGTGAAGGAGATCCCCTCGGGGCACAAGAGCAGGACTGTCCCGTCGATCCTCACCGCCGGGTGTTCCCGCGGGCCAGGCAGACGCCGGGCAACTGGGCGGCAGAGGTGTTGCCGGTCGGTGTGCCTGGCCCCGCGTGCCGCCGGCCGCCCACCATCGTCCCCGCGGGCCACCGCCCGGAGAACAGCCGGCCGACCAAGGAGCGGGATGCGAACCGACGCCGCCGCACGACCCTCCCACCCTGCGCACACCCCGGCGCGCGGGGCGGGCAGTCCGTGGATCGTCGGCCGGGTGACGGCACCCGACGCCCGCCTGCGGCTGATCTGCCTGCCGCAGGCCGGCGGGAGCGCCGCGTCGTTCGCGCCCTGGCGGCTCACCCCGCCGCCGGGCGTGGAGCTGGCCACCGTGGAACTGCCCGGCCGGGGCGTCCGCAGCGCCGAGCCGCTGCCCGACACCCTGGAGGCGCTCGCCGACGCCGTCCTCGACGGCATCACCGGTGAACTCCGCGCGCCGTACGCGCTGTTCGGGCACAGCTTCGGCGCGCTGGTCGGCTACGAACTCGCCGTGCGCATCCGCCGCCGCGGCCTCACCCCGCCCGCCGCGCTGCTCGTCTCCGCCTCCCGCGCCCCGCACACCCGGGTGCTGCGGCGGGTCACCGACCGCGACGACGAGGGCCTGCTCGGCTGGCTCGAGGGGTTCGGGGGCTTCCCGGCCGAACTGCGCCGCTACCCGGCCTACCTGCGGTACGCCGTGCGCACGGTCCGCCGCGACCTGGCGCTGGCCGAGGCGTACACCGCCCCCGGCCCCGCGCCCGCCGGCTGCCCCGTGCACGTGTTCGGCGGCGCCGACGACCCGCTGGTGAGCCGGGAACGGCTGGAGGACTGGCGGGACTGCGCGGACGACGGGTTCACCCTGCGGCTGCTGCCCGGCGGCCACGACTATCCGTTCACCCGCACCGGACCCGTGCTCGACGCCGTCGTGCGGGCCCTCGGCCCGCAGGCCCGGCCGGCCCCCCGCTCCTGACCCGCCGGGCGGACCCCGCCCGGGCGAGCGCGTCGCCGTACGCGCCGCCGACCGCTCCCGGGAAGACCTCACCGTGAAGACCAACGCCGCCCCGCAGGACCGCCGGCCGTCGCAGCCGGCACCGCAGAGCACCGTCCCGTCGCCGATCGAGGCCGCGCTGCCCCTCACCCCACTGCAGGAGGGCATGCTCTTCCACGCCCTGTACGACCCCGAGGGCGCGGACGTCTACACCATCCAGGCCCCCTTCGAACTGACCGGCCGCCTCGACGCCGACGCGCTCAGGGCCGCGTGCGCGGACACGCTCGCCCGGCAGAGCGCGCTGCGGGCCGGTTTCCGTGAGCGTCCCGGCGGGCAGCCCGTGCAGCTGGTCCGCCGCACCGCGACCGTGTCCTGGACCGCGCTGGACCTCGCCGGCGAGGAGGAGTCCGTACGCGTCGGGAAGCTGGTCGCCTTCCTGGAGGACGAGCGGCGCCGCCGCTTCGACATGGCGGACCCGCCGCTGATCCGGTTCGCGCTCGTCCGGCTCGCCCCGGACCGGCACGCCTTCGTGCTGACGTACCATCACATCCTGCTCGACGGCTGGTCGTTGCCGCTGGTGCTGGAGGACCTGTTCACCCGGTACCACCACCACACCGCGGGCGACGGCACGGTCACCGGCGCCCCCCTCACCCCCCTCACCGACTACCTGCGCTGGCTGTCCCGGCAGGACCGGCCCGCCGCCGAGCGGGCCTGGAGCGAGGCGCTGGCCGGACTGGCCGGGCCGACGCTCGTCGCGCCCGGCGCCGCCGAGACCGGCGGGGGGACGCTGCCCGGACTGGTCCGCGTGACCCTGCCCGAGGACACCAGCCGCGCGCTGGAGGACGCCGCCCGCCGGCACGGCCTCACCCTCAACACGGTCGTCCAGGGCGCCTGGGCGCTGCTGCTGGCGCTGCTCACCGGGCGCGACGACGTGGTGTTCGGGCAGACCGTGCACGGCCGCCCGGCCGGCCTTCCCGGCGCCGACCGCGTCGTGGGCCTGCTGATGAACACCGTCCCCGTGCGGGTGCGGATCGACCCCGCGGAACCGCTGTCCGCGCTCTTCGCGCGGATCCAGGACGAGCAGCTCGCCCTCGCCCCGCACCAGCACCTCGGTCTGACCGACGTACGGCGCCTGGCCGGCCACGGGCCGCTGTTCGACACCGCGACCAGCTTCGGCGACACGCCCCTGGGCTGGGACGCCCTGCGTGACGCCGTCCCCGGCCTGCGCGTCGCCCCCCTGCTGGAGGCTGGCACGGAGGCCGGGGAGAGCGGGCCCGCCGACGGGCCCGGCGGGCATTCCGGAGGGCATTCCGGCGGGCAGGAGATCACCGGCGCGACGCACTACCCGTTGAGCCTCGTCGCCCTCGCCGGGCCCCGGCTGAGTCTCCATCTCAGCCACCGCCGGGACCTGTTCGACGACGACCGAATGCAACTCATCGGCTCACGCCTGCGGTTGCTGCTCGAAGGCTTCGCGCAGGACCCGGCGGCCCCCGTCGCCCGGCTGCCCCTGCTGAGCGCCCCGGAGCGCCGGAAGACGCTCGACGAGTGGGGCCGCGGCAGCGGAACGGTCCCCGAACCGGCCTCGCCGGCCCGGCGGTTCGCGGAGCAGGCGCGCGCCACCCCGGACGCCCCGGCCGTGACCGGCGCCGGACGCACCCTCACCTACCGGCAGTTGGCGGACGCCGCCGGCCGGCTGGCCCGGTTGCTGACCGAACGGGGCGTCACCCGCGGCGACCTGGTCGCCGTCGTCCTCCCGCGCGGCACCGACCTGATCGTGGCCCTGCTCGCCGCGCTGAAGGCCGGCGCCGGGTACGTGCCGGTCGACCCCGGCCACCCGGCGGAGCGCATCGCCTTCCTGCTCGACGACGCCGCGCCCGCCGCCGTCGTCTGCGCCGACGCCGGCCACCCCGCCCTCGCCGGCCGTCCGGCACCGGTCCCGCTCGGCGACCCGGCCGTACGGGCGGCCCTGGCGGCGTTCGACGGGCCCGCCCCGGACGTCGAGGTGCGGCCCGGCGACACCGCCTACGTGATCTACACCTCCGGCTCCACCGGCCGCCCCAAGGGCGTGGTCGTCGAGCACCGCACGGTCGACGGCTACCTCGCCTTCGCCCGTGCCGCCTACCCCGGACTGGGGGACCGGGCGCTGGTGCACTCGCCGCCGTCGTTCGACCTCACCGTCACCGGCATTCTCGGCCCCCTGACCGCGGGCGGCCTGGTCCAGGTCGTCGACCTGGACGACGTCGACGCCCCGGCCGGCGCCGGGACCCGGCCGCCCGCCTTCGTCAAGGCCACCCCCAGCCATCTGCCGGTGCTCGAAGCCTCCTCCGACTGGTACTCGCCCACCGGACAACTCGTCCTGGGCGGCGAACAGCTGACCGGCGAGTCGCTCGCCGGGTGGCGTGCGCGCCACCCCGACGTGACGGTCGTGAACGAGTACGGCCCCACCGAAGCGACCGTCGGCTGCATGGAGTACCGCCTCGAGCCCGGCGACCCGCTGCCCCGGGGCGCGGTGCCCATCGGCGGCCCCGTGCCCGCCGCGCGGCTGTACGTCCTCGACCCCTGGCTGCGCCCCCTCCCGCCGGACGTCCCGGGCGAGCTGTACATCGGCGGTGACGTCCTGGCCCGGGGCTACCACCGCCGGCCCCGCCTCACCGCGGCCCGCTTCGTCGCCGATCCGTTCGGCGGGCCGGGCGCCAGGATGTACCGCACCGGCGACCTCGTCCGGTGGCGGCCCGACGGCACCATGGTCTACGTCGGGCGCACCGACGACCAGGTCAAGATCCGCGGCCACCGGATCGAACTCGGCGAGGTCGAGGCCGTGATCGGCGCCGACCCCGCCGTCGCCCGGGCCGCCGCGGCCGTGCGCGAGGACCGGCGCGGCACCCCTCGCCTGGTGGCGTACGTGGTGCCCGGCGCCGGAAGCGACGTCTCCGGCCTGGCCGACCGCGTCGCCGCACGGCTGCCCGCCTACATGGTGCCCTCGGCCTTCGTCCCGTTGACCGGGCTCCCGCTCACCCCCAACGGCAAGGTCGACCGCGCGGCACTCCCCGCGCCCGAGGACACCTCGCGGCCGGAGCCGGTGTCGGGGCCGGGTGCGGGTGTGGCGTCGTCGTTGGCGGGTCTGTTCGGGCAGGTGCTGGGGCTGGAGGCGGTGGGGGTCGAGGACGACTTCTTCGGTCTGGGTGGTGATTCGATCACGGTGATCCAGTTGGTGGCGCGGGCGCGTGAGGCGGGGGTGCGGCTGACGCCGAAGCTGGTGTTCACGCACCGTACGGCCGCCGCTCTGGCCGCTTCCGTGGCGGACGCGGCACCCGAGGACACCCGGCGGCCGGAGCCGGTGTCGGGGCCGGGTGCGGGTGTGGCGTCGTCGTTGGCGGGTCTGTTCGGGCAGGTGCTGGGGCTGGAGGCGGTGGGGGTCGAGGACGACTTCTTCGGTCTGGGTGGTGATTCGATCACGGTGATCCAGTTGGTGGCGCGGGCGCGTGAGGCGGGGGTGCGGCTGACGCCGAAGCTGGTGTTCACGCACCGTACGGCCGCGGCCCTGGCCGCTTCCGTGGCGGACGCCGCGCCCGCGAGGACGGAGCCCGAGCCGGCGCCCGAACCGGAGCGCCGGGCCGCCGGTCCGCGGCCCGGCCCGGCCACCGTGGTCCCCGCCACGCCCCTGATGCGGCGCCTGCACGAACACGGCGGCGGCTACGACGCCTTCCACCAGTCGACCCTGCTGCGCGTCCCGCCCGGCCTCGGCACCGACCGGCTGCGCACCGCCGTGGACGCCGTCCTGGCCCGCCACGAGGCACTGCGCGGACGGCTGGGCGAGGACGGGTCCCTCGCCGTGGACCCCACCCCGGCAAGCGCGCCGCCGGACACCGTACGGCGGGTCGACGTCTCGGCCCCGGACGACGCGGAACTGCGGCGCCGGATCGCCGCCCGCGCCGCGGAGGACGCCGACGCCCTCGCCCCGCGCGACGGCGCCATGCTGCGCGTCACCTGGTTCGACGCGGGGGAGGGGCGCCCCGGCCGGCTGCTCGTCACCGTCCACCACCTCGCCGTCGACGCGGTGTCCTGGCACATCCTGCTCACGGACCTGCACACCGCCTGGCACGCCGCCGCCTCCGGCGGCCCCGTGCGGCTCGACCCCGTACCGCTGCCGCTCGCCGAGTGGAGCGGCGCCCTGCACCGGGCGGCGCACGGAGCGGACGTGCTCGCCGAACTCCCGCACTGGCGGCGGACCCTGGACGCCGGCGGCCTCGCCCTGACCGACGCGCGCCTGTCGCCCTCCCGGGACATCCACGCCACGGCCGGCGCGTTGCGCCGCACCCTGCCCGAGGAGCTGACCGCGCAACTGCTCGCCACGGCGTCCGCCGCGCTCGGCGCCCGTACCGACGAGGTGCTGCTCACCGCCCTCGCCCTCGCCGTGGCCGCCCGGAACCGCCCGGAGCCCGGCGGCACCTCCGTCGTGATCGACGTCGAGGGACACGGCCGCGAGCCGCTCGGGCAGGAGGCCGACCTGTCGGAGACCGTCGGCTGGCTCACCTCCCTGTACCCCGTTCGCCTGGACCCGGGCATCCCCGACTGGAGCCCCGAGGGCGCCGACCCCGCGTCCGACGACCGGCTCGGCGAGGCCGTGCGCCGGGTCACGGCCCAGCTCGGCCGGGTGCCGGGTCGCGGCCTCGGCTACGGCCTGCTGCGCCGTCTCAACTCGGCGACGGCGGCCGGACTGGCCACCCTCCCGGCACCCCAGCTCTGCTTCAACTACCTGGGCCGGCAGCGCGGTCCGGCCTCCGCCGACGAGGACTGGAGCCTCGCTCCCGAGTCCGGCGTCCTGCCGCTCGGCGCCGATCCGCGGATGCCGCTGACCCATGTCGTCGAGGTCAACGCCGCGGTCGAGGAAGGCCCGGCGGGTCCCCGGCTCGTCGCCCACTGGCGGTGGGCCCGGCGCCTGCTGACCGACTCCGAGGCCGGGGAACTGGCGGACCTGTGGTGCGCGGCGCTGCGCGCCCTCGTCGTCCACGGCACCGCGCGGCCGGCCCGTACCGCGCGGGAGGACGCCGCCGAGCGTGCCCGGCTCGCTGCCCGCGTCGGACGCCCCGTCGAGCGGCTGCTGCCGATGACGCCCACCCAGGAGGGACTCCTCTTCCACGCCCGCTACGACAGCGCCGACCTGGACGTCTACACCGTGCAGATCGCGATGGAGACTCGGGGCACGCTGGACGTGGAACGGTTCCGGCGGGCCTGCGACGCCCTGCTCGGCCGCCACCCGGCACTCCGTGCCGCCTTCCTCCAGCGGAGTTCGGGCGAGCCGGTGCAGGCCGTGGCGGAACACGTCCGGATGCCGTGGCGGGTCCACGACCTGACCGGGCTGGACGGTCCGGAGCAGGACACCCGCCGCACCGAGCTGCTGGACGCCGACCGGCACCGCCGCTTCGACCCCGCCGTGCCGCCGCTGATGCGCTGCACCGTGCTCGCGCTCGCCGGGGACCGGCACGAACTGGTGCTGAGCATGCACCATCTGCTCGCCGACGGCTGGTCCACGTCCCTGCTGCTGCGGGACCTGCTGGCGCTCTTCGACGGCGACGGGGACGCCGGGGCCCTGCCCGCCCCCGGCAGCCACCACGCTCACCTGCGCCGGCTCGCCGCGCAGGACCGGGACGCGGCCCGCGCCGCCTGGAGCGCGGCCCTGGCCGGCCTGCCCGGGCCCACCCTGGTGAGCCCGGGCCGCGACACCGCCCGCGTGAGGGCCCTGCCGAGCGCCCTCACCGTCGAGCTGTCCGAGACGGACACCACCGCCCTGCTCGACGCGGCCCGCGGCCACGGCGTCACGCCCAACACCCTGGTCCGCGCCGTGTGGGCGCTGTGCCTGCACGACCTGACCGGGCAGCGGGACGTGCTCTTCGGCGCCGTGGTCTCCGGCCGGGACGCCGATCTGCCGGACGTCGCCGAAACGGTCGGGATGCTGGTCAACACCGTGCCGGTCCGGGTGCGCCTCGACCCGGACGAGCCCGTCGCGGACCTGCTGAGCCGTCTGCAGGGCGAGCAGGCCGTACTGCTGCCCCACCACCATCTCGCCCTGGCCGAGGTGCAGCGGACCGTGGGACGGGGCCCGCTGTTCGACAGCTGCGTGGTCTTCGAGAACTTCCCCCTGGCCCAGGGCCTGCCGGGCCCCGAGGACGGTCTGCGCCTGGCCGGGCTGACGGGACACGACCCGTACCACTACCCGCTCAAGCTCATGGTCGCGCCCGGCAGCAGGTTCCGGCTGGAGATCGGCCACCGCGCCGACCTCCTCGACGAGGGGACCGCCGAGCGGGCCGCCGCCCGGCTGCGCGAGCTGCTGACCGCCCTGCCGCAGGAGCTCACCGCCCCGACCGGGCGTTTCCTCCGCCACCACGCCGCCTCCGCCGCCTCGCCGGACGCCGACGGCCGGCGCCTGTGCGAACTGGCGGCCGAAGTCCTCGGGCGGAGGGCCGTCGGCGCCGACGACGACCTGTTCGACCTCGGCTGCGACTCGCTGACCGCGCTGCGCCTGACCGGCCGTATCGAGGCCGAACTGGGCACCGGCCTCGACGTCTCGGCCGTGTTCCGCCACCGCACACCCAGAGCCCTCGCCGCCGCGCTCGCCGCACGACGGGCCGGCGCCGGGACCGCACCCACCGGGAGAACGACATGACCAACCCCTTCGACAACGAGGACGGCACCTTCCACGTGCTCGTCAACGGCGAACGCCAGCACTGCCTGTGGCCCGCCTTCGCCCTGGTGCCGCCCGGCTGGGACGTCGTCCTGGCCGACAGCGACCGGCAGACCTGCCTCGACCACATCGAGCGGAACTGGACCGACATGCGTCCGGCGAGCCTCACCGACGCCTGACGGTCACCTCCGGCGCACACCCCCGCGCCGCCGTTCACCTCCTGCCGCCCACCCGGCCGCCGCAACCCCCCGGCGCACACGCCGCCGCCCGCCGCCGCACCCCCCGGCGCACACCCTCCCGCCGGCGCACGGCCCGTACTCCCCGCCCCGCCCTCACAGACAGGTGACCGCACCCATGCCGAACGACTCCGTGGTCGTCAACTCCTGGAACGAATGGGACCCTCTCGAGGAGATGGTCGTCGGCTCGGCCGACAACGCCTGCTTCGAGCCCACCGAGCCCGGCAGCCGGCCCGCCGTCCGCAACGCCCCCGGAACGCCCTTCCCGACCGGCCCGAAGTCCAAGGAGGCGATCGACCTCGCCAACGAGGAACTCGACGGGCTCGTCCGCCTCCTGACGTCGCAGGGCGTCACGGTCCGCCGCCCCTCCCCGCACGACTTCTCCCGGCCGCTGGCCACTCCCGACTTCGAGGTCGCGAACCAGTACTGCTCGGTCTGCCCGCGCGATGTGATGATCACCCTGGGCAATGAGATCATCGAGGCCCCCATGTCGCGCCGGGCCCGCTACTTCGAGTACCAGCCCTACCGCGAACTGGTCTACGCGTACTGGAACGCCGACCCGCGCGTGCTGTGGACCACCGCCCCCAAGCCCTCGATGGCCGACGGCATGTACCGCGAGGACTTCTGGGACTGGCCGCTCGAGCGGCGGCACGAGCGCATGCACGCCTTCGAGTTCTGCGTCACCCAGAACGAGGTCGTCTTCGACGCCGCCGACATGAGCCGCCTCGGCCGGGACATCCTCGTCCAGGAGTCGATGACCACCAACCGGGCCGGTATCCGCTGGCTCAGGCAGCACCTGGAACCGCGCGGCTTCCGCGTCCACACCGTGCACTTCCCGCTGGACTTCTTCCCCTCCCACATCGACTGCACCTTCGTGCCGCTGCGCCCCGGCCTGATCCTCACCAACCCCGAGCGGCCGCTGCGCGAGGGCGAGGAGAAGATGTTCCTCGCCAACGACTGGGAGCTGGTCGACGCCCCGCAGCCGGTGCTGACCAATGACGACATGCCGCAGTACTGCCAGTCCTCCAAGTGGCTGTCCATGAACGTGCTCAGCATCTCGCCCACCAAGGTCGTCTGCGAGGAGAACGAGAAACCCCTCCAGGACCTGCTGGCCGCCCTCGGCTTCGAGGTCCTCACGGTGCCCTTCCGGCACGTCTTCGAATACGGCGGCTCCCTGCACTGCGCCACCTGGGACGTCCGCCGCACCGGCACCCGCGAGGACTACTTCCCCCGCCTCGACTACACCCCTCTGGTCTGACACCGCGCGGCCGTCCGGATCCGGGGCGCGGGAACGTCCGCCCGGCCCCGGACGGCCGGGACGGACCTCCCGGCACGGGGCCCCCTTTCCGGGCCAACCCTGCTGCACTTAATATGCAATAGCGATATTGAGGCAACAGGGATGTGAGGTTCGATGACGACCCGACGCGTACGGGGAGCGGCGGCCGCCGTGGCGCTGGCCGGAGCGGTCACCGCCTGCTCGGCGCCGGGCAGCGGCGGCGCGGACGGCGGCGAGGCCGCCGAGTCCGTGGTGATCGGTGTCTCCACCGAACCGGACACCCTCAGCCCGCTCCTCGGCTACGGCAAGGACGGCAACTCCAAGATCTTCGACGGCCTCCTCGCCCGGAACGCCGACCTGAGCCTGAAGCCCGCGCTGGCGAAGGCGCTCCCCGAGATCACCGACGGCGGCCGCACCTACACGTACACCCTGCGCGACGGCGTGAAGTTCAGCGACGGGGAGCCGCTGACCGCCGACGACGTGGTGTTCACGTACGAGACGGTCCTGGACGACAGGACCAACAACACCGCCAAGAGTGAACTGGACGCGATCAAGGAGGTCAAGGCGGACGGCGACGGCAAGGTCGTCTTCACCCTCGACTACCCCTACGCGGCCTTCGCCGCCCGCACGGTCCTGCCCATCGTCCCCGAGCACGTCGCCGGCGGGCAGGACCCCAACACCGGCGCCTTCAACACGAAGCCGGTCGGCACCGGACCGTACGTCCTGGCCGGCTGGAGCAAGGGCGAGAAGCTCACCTTCAAGGCCAATCCGGACTACTGGGGCGGCGCGCCGAAGGTGAAGAAACTCACCATGGCGATCATCGCCGACGACGACGTCCGCGCCACCCGGCTGCGCTCCGGCGACCTCGACGGCGCGACCCTCCCGCCGAACCTCGCCGCCACCTTCAAGAGCGACGACGACAAGAAGACCTACCGGGCCACGTCGTACGACTTCCGCGCCGTCACCCTCCCCACCGGCAACCCGGTCGCCGGCGACACCGCGATCCGCCGCGCACTCGACCTCGCCGTGGACCGGAAGGCCATGGTCGACAAGATCCTCGACGGCGCCGGCCGCCCCGCCTACGGCCCCCTGCCGGTCGACGACGCCTGGTTCGCCAAGGACGTCGAGCGCTCCCGGGACCTCGCCGAGGCCGGGCGCGTACTGGACGGGGCCGGCTGGAAGCCCGGCAAGGACGGCATCCGCGCCAAGGACGGCCGCCCCGCCCGCTTCACCCTGTACTACCCCTCCGGCGACAAGGTCCGCCAGGACCACGCCCTCGCCTACGCCTCCGACGCCAAGAAGGCCGGCATCGACGTGAAGGTGGAGAGCGCCACCTGGGAGGTCATCGAACCCCGGATGAAGCAGGACGCCGTCCTCGCCGGCTTCGGCAGCGTCGGCGACCCCGACTTCGGCCTCTACACCCTGCTGCACTCCTCGCTCGCCGGGGACGGCTTCAACAACATGGCCGGCTACGACAACCCGGCCGCCGACGAGGCCCTCGAGACCGGCCGGCGCAGCCAGGACCCCAAGGCCCGCAAGGCCGCCTACGACGACCTCCAGCGCGAACTCGTCAAGAACCCCGGCTACACCTTCCTCACCCACATCGACCACCTGTACGTCCTCTCCGACCGCTGGAAGGACCTCACCACCCAGACCGAACCGCACGAGCACGGCTTCGCCAGCGGCCCCTGGTGGAACGTCGAGGACTGGCAGCCCAAGGCATGACACGCGCGCCCTGGGGAGCGATGGCGCGGCTCACGGCACGGCGTGCCCTCTACGCCGTGCCGGTGCTCCTCGTCGTCACCTTCGGCGTGTTCGCCGTGGCCGCCGCATCCCCCTTCGACCCCGTCAAGGCGTACGCGGGCACCGCCGCCCTCGGCGCCGACCAGGAGACCCTGGACCGGCTGCGGGAGAACCTCGGCGTGGACCGGCCCTTCACCGTCCGCTGGTGGGACTGGCTGACCTCCGCGCTCGGCGGCGACCTCGGCCAGTCCACGGTCATGCGCCAGCCGGTGGCCGAGGTCATCGGCGAACGCCTGGTCTGGTCGGCGCTGCTGTGCGCCGCCGCGTTCGCCGTCGCCGTGCTGCTCGGCACCGTGCTCGGCGTCCTCGCCGCCCGCCGCCCCGGCTCCCTCCTCGACCGCACGGTCACCTCCCTCGCGTACTCCCTGGAAGCGGCCCCGGTCTTCTGGATCGCGCTGCTCGCGGTCTGGCTCTTCGCTCTGGAGCTGGACGTGCTCCCGGCCGGCGGTCTCACCGACACCGGCAGCGACCACGTCACCTTCGGCCAGGTCACGAGCCACCTGATCCTGCCCGCCGGTGTCCTCGCCGTCTCCCAGCTGCCCTGGTTCACCCTGTACGTCCGTCAGGGCGTCGGCGACGCCCTCGCGGAGGACCCCGTACGCGGAGCCAGGGCCCGCGGCCTGAGCGAGCGCACCGTCCTGCTCGGCCACGCGCTGCGCTCCGGACTCCTGCCCGTGCTCACCCTGATCGGCTCCCGCGTCCCCGAACTGATCACCGGCGCCCTGCTGGTGGAGAGCGTCTTCAGCTGGCCCGGCATAGCCGCGGCCACCGTGGAGGCGGCCACCGCCGTCGACTTCCCGCTGCTGGCCGCGCTCACCACCCTCGCCACCGCCGCCGTCCTCGCCGGGAACCTGCTCGCCGACCTGCTCTACGGACTGATCGACCCGAGGGTGAAGCTGAATGAGATGTGACTGGCATGGCTGACACCACCGTCGAGAAGACGAACCCCGCCGGCCGGACGAACCCCACCGGGCAGCCGGCCCCGGTGGAGTGGCGCTCGCACGGCACCGCCCGCCGCTCCACCCACACCCTGCGCCTGCGCGTCTCCGCCGCCCTGGTCGCGGTGACAGCCCTCGCGGTCCTGCTGGTACCGCCCCTGGTCCAGCTCGACCAGCAGGCCGTCGACCTCGCCGCCAAACTCCTCCCCCCGAGCTGGGACCACCCCTTCGGCACCGACGACGTGGGCCGCGACCTGCTGCTGCGCTGCGTCTACGGGCTGAGGGTGTCGCTGCTGGTGGGCCTGGTGGCCGCGCTCGCCGCCACCGTGATCGGCACCGCCGTCGGCGCCGCCGCCGGCGCGCTCGGCGGCTGGGCCGACCGCCTGATCATGCGTGTGGTCGACACCCTCTCCTCCGTGCCGCACCTGCTGCTCGGCATCTTCATCGTCGCCATGTTCCGGCCCGGCGTGTGGCCGGTGGTGATCTCCGTCGCCCTCACCCACTGGCTGTCCACCGCCCGCATCGTGCGCGCCGAGGTCCTCTCGCTGCGCTCCCGCCCCTACATCGACGCGGCCGTCTCCGGCGGCGCGTCCCGCCGGCGGGTCACCGTCCGCCACCTCCTGCCCGGCGTACTGCCGCAGGCCGGCCTCGCCGCCGTCCTGATGGTCCCGCACGCCATGTGGCACGAGTCGGCCCTGTCCTTCCTCGGCCTCGGCCTGCCCACCCACACCGCCAGCCTCGGCACCCTCATCGAGGGCGCCCGCGGCTCCCTGCTCGCCGGGCAGTGGTGGCCCACCCTCTTCCCCGGCCTGTTCCTGATCATCCCCACCCTCGCCATCGCCGGCCTCGCCGGTGTCTGGCGGGAACGGATCAACCCCCGCCGCCGATCGGAGCTGATGCTGTGACCGAGCGACCTCCCGTGCTGGCGGTCCGCGGACTGTCCGTGCGTTTCCTGCTGCCCGGCGGGCGCCGCGTCGCCGCCGTCACCGACGCGCACTTCGACGTGGCGCCGGGGGAGTGCCTGGCCCTGATCGGCGAGAGCGGCTGCGGCAAGTCCGTGCTGGCCTCCGCCCTGCTCGGCCTCCTCCCGGCCAACGCCCAGACCGCGGGCAGCGCCCTCCTCGGCGACCTCGACCTGCTCACCGCGGGCGAACGCACCCTCGCCCGCACCGTACGCGGGCGCCGTATCGGGCTCATCCCGCAGAGCCCCGCCGCCCACCTCACCCCGGTGCGCACGATCCGCTCCCAGATGGAGGAGACGGTCGCCCAGCTCACCGGCGAGCGGGACCGTGCCGCCCTGCGCCCGGCCGCCGAACGGGCCGCCGCACGCGCCGAGTTCCCCACCGACCACCTCGACCGCCACCCGCACGAACTCTCCGGCGGCCTCGCCCAGCGAGCCGCCACGGCCCTCGCCCTGATCGGCGACGCCCCCCTGCTCCTGGCCGACGAACCCACCACCGGACTGGACCGCGACCTCGTGGACCGCACCGTCGACGAGCTGCGCCGCCACGTCGACGCCGACCGGGCGCTGCTGATGATCACCCATGACCTGGCGGCGGCGGAACGCATCGCCGACCGCGTGGCCGTCATGTACGCGGGCCGCATCGTCGAACTGACCGAGGCGGACGCCTTCTTCGGCGCCCCCGGCCCCCGCCACCCCTACAGCCGGGGCCTGCTGGAGGCCCTGCCCGACCGGTCCTTCACCCCCGTCCCCGGACTGCCCCCCGAACTCGGCAGCCTCCCCGCCGGCTGCGCCTTCGCGCCCCGCTGCGACCGCGCCACGGACACCTGCGCGACCCTCCCGCCCTTCACGGGTTCGGTCGCCTGCCACCACCCGGTCCCGGCCCGCACCCCGGAGGGCATCAGTGCTTGAGCTGCGCGCCGTCACCGCCGGCTACGACCACCGCGCCCCCGTCGTACGCGACGCGAGCCTCACCGTCACCCCCGGCGAGGCCGTGGGCCTGCTGGGCCCCAGCGGCTGCGGCAAGTCCACCCTCGCGAGAGTCGCCGCGCTCCTCCACCGCCCCGACTCCGGGACGGTCGTCCTCGACGGCACCACCGTCCACCACTACCGCCACCGCGCTCCCCGCGAGCAGCGCACCGCCATCGGCGTCGTCTTCCAGCAGCCCCGCCTCTCCGCCGACCCCCGGCTGCGCCTCAGCGACCTGATCGCGGAACCCCTGCGCGCGACCGGCCGGCGCGCCGCGGCCCCCGCCCGCGTGGCCGAACTCGCCGAGACCGTCGGGCTGACCCCGGACCTGCTCACCCGCCGCCCCCACGAGGTCAGCGACGGCCAGCTCCAGCGCGCCTGCCTCGCCCGCGCACTGGTGCTGCGCCCCCGGTGGCTCATCTGCGACGAGATGACCGCGATGCTGGACGCCTCGACGACGGCCGCGCTGGTCCGTGTGGTGGAGGACTACCGCACGGCCACGGGAGCCGGGCTCCTGGCGGTGGGCCACGACCAGGTCCTCCTCGACCGTTGGTGCGACCGTACGGTCCACTGGGACACGGTGACGCCCCACTGGGACACGGTGACGCCGAAGACGCTCGTGTGAACGCGGGGGCGGCAGCGCGACGGGCACGGCCCGGGGCCGGACGGCCCCGGGCCGTGCCCGGTCCGTACGAGGTGACGCCGCTCCGTCAGCCCTCGGGGTACTCCTCGGAGAACTCCTCGTCCCCGAACTCCTCCGCCCCGAGCATGATGCCGCCGAGCACCCCCTCCATGATCTCGTCGATGCGCACCTCGGTGGCACCCGCCGGCGCCGTGGCCTTCTCGCCCTTGCCCACGCGGAGCACCAGCGCGAGCTTCTTGACCTTCGCCGTCTCCGCCAGCTTGGCCAGGTCCACGGACACCTCGGTCAGTTCGCCGTTCTTCAGCGTGAAGTCGGCGGTGACCTTCTCGTTCGGCGCGTCCTTGAAGTCCTTGGCGGTGGGCAGTTCGCCGCCGCCCGGCAGCTCCTTCTGCAACGGCGCGAGCGTGCCGACCAGTTCGGTCAGCAGCGTACGGAAGGGCGCCGTGGCCTTGATGTGCTCGGTGCCGTCCGAGCCGCCGGAGGTCTTGAAGTCGACCTCCTCCGCGATGACCTGGCGCAGCGCCTTCGTCAGCTTCTTCTGCGTCTTGGCGTCGAGCGTGGGCTCCGCGGCGGGTGTCTGCGCACCGGCGTCCTCCGCCCCGCCGAACTGCTCGCCGGTCTCCTTCAGCTCCTTCGTGGAGACCTTCAGCCACTCACCGGCGAGGAGCTTCTTGAACGCCCCCGCGCTGTCGGGCAGTTCGTCGGCCGACGGCATGGGGCTGCCCGACGCCTTCCCGAGCGCCTCCCCGTCGACGCGGACGTAGGTGTAGTCGCCGACCAGCCGGTACTCGAACAGGTCGCCGTCCGGGCCGCTGACCTTCATCGCCATGGCGTCGAAGTCCTTCTCACCGGACTTCTCCAGGGGCTTCTTCGACTGCACGGAGAAGGAGATCCGCGCGCCGCTGAGCAGCTCGGCGGCCTCGTCGGGCATCTCCTCGCCCGGCTCCGCCATTTCGGCGTCCAGCGCCTTCAGCGACGCGAGGTCGGTGTCCAGGTCCAGCTCGAACGAGAGCGAACGCTCCTCACCGAGCTTGTCGAACGCCTTGTCCAGCTTCTGCCCGGCGGACAGGTTCTCCACGGTGCCGCAGGCGGCGGAACCGGCCAGTACCGCGGTGACGACGGCGGTGGCGGTCAGGGTCTTGCGTATGGCGGAAATGACAGTCTCCTCATGCATGCGACCAGGTCGGTCACCGAGGGAGACCGACGAAAGGCTCGAACGGTTGTACGTCGCAGGGCACATGAGCCGGGTGTGCGGCGAACGTCACATCAGATGGGCTCGGAATGGGCATATCTGAAAACATGTCTGCACATGCGACGGCTTCGCCCGGAGTGCAGGTGTGTTCCCTGAAGCGGGACACTCCGCAGTCGATCCCGGCGAACAGCCCCTACACGGTCATCCGGTTCCCGTTCGGGGCCGCCGAGTCCACCGACCGCTTCGCCATGCACCAGGTCGACCAGCCGGACGGCTACACCGTCACGAACTGGGACACCGACGACCGCTCCGGGCTGATATGGCCCAGCGTCGCCGGCTGGGGCACCCTGTACGCCATGATCCAGTGGGAGTCGGGAGGCTACGACGAACTGCGGGACCAGTTCGTCCGGGACCCGCTCGGTCTCACCTCGTCGCCCAACGACACGACGGCGACGGAACACCGGCCGCCCAGCCCCGGCATGCAGTGCTGGACGAAGCACTGGGGCATCTTCGTCGACCCGGCCGTCCCGCTCGCCCTGCGCGCCACCCACGACGCCGGCGTGGCGCGGAACATCGTCCTGGCGGAGTTCAAACTCGTCGTCCACCAGGCCGCCTGACGACCCGCGCGACACACCCGCACCCACCGGGAGGGGCCGGACGTCCCCGGACGACGGGCCCCTCTTCACATACGGTGCGTGAGTGCTCTCCACGACCCTCCCCCCGTCCCCCCGGCTGGCCGGTCTGACCCCCGCGCGGCTGTCGCCCGGGTACTTCGCCCTCGTCATGGCCACGGGCATCCTCTCCGTCGGCTGCCAGCTGCGCGGCTGGACCCCGCCGGCCCGCGCCCTCCTCGTCCTCACCGCCGTCGAGTACGCCCTGCTGGTCGTCCTCACCGTCTGGCGCTTCGCCGCGCACCGCCGGGCGCTCGCCGCGGACGCCCACGACACCCGCAAGGCCTTCCTGTTCTTCACCTTCGTGGCGGGCACCGACGTCTTCGCCGTCGGCCTGGCCGGCCAGGGCCACTACCTCCCCGCCACCGTCCTCCTCGTGGTCGCCGCGCTCACCTGGCTGGTCCTCGGCTACACCATCCCCTGGGCGGCGGTCCTGGGCCGCAGAGAACGCCCGGTCATCGCCGCCGCCAACGGGACCTGGTTCGTGTGGGTGGTCGCCAGCCAGTCGGTCGCCGTGGCCGCCGCGACCCTGGAGCCCCACTACGAGGCCGCCCGCCAGGGCCTCGCCGTCGTCGCGGTGTTCTCCTGGTCGGTCGGCTGCGTCCTCTACGCCGCCTCCGCCATCTTCGTCTCGCTCCGCCTGATGCTCTACCCCCTCGAACCGCGCGAACTCGACCCGCCCTACTGGGTCTCCATGGGCGCGGTCGCCATCACCGTGGTCGCGGGCGCGCGCATCGTGGAGATGGAGAGCGCGCCCATGGTCGACGCGGTGCGCGGCCTGGTGGCCGGCATGTCGGTCGTCTTCTGGTGCTTCGCGACCTGGCTCATCCCCGTCCTGGTCGCGGTCGGCATCTGGCGCCACTGGGTCCACCGGGTGCCCCTCACCTACGAGCCCACCTGGTGGAGCATCGTCTTCCCCCTCGGCATGTACGCCGTCGCCGGCATGTACCTCGGGCGCGCCGACGACCTGCCCATCGTGGAATGGATCGGCCAGGCCTGGCTCTGGGTCGCCCTCACCGCCTGGGCCGCCGTCCTCCTTGCCATGCTGCACAGCCTGATCACCACCGGGGCGCGGGAGCCGGAACGGGCCTGACCGGCTCGGAGTCAGGCATGGACGAAAGTCAGCAGGCGATCGACTTCCGGCCGATCCCCCCGCCGGCCCGCGCGCCGTTGACTGATCGCATGACGACCCAGGTGTCCGAACCGACCGCTGTCGCCACGCGTGCTCTCGCTCCCGACCTGGCGCGCGGCTTCATGCTGCTGTTCATCGCGCTGGCCAACGCGCACTACTTCCTCCGGGGCCCCGCGGTGCTCGGCGGCTACCCGCGGGACGGCTCACCCTCCGACTCCGTCGTGATCTGGCTGATCTCGACCTTCGTCGACGGCCGGGCGTTCCCCATGTTCGGGCTGCTGTTCGGATACGGCGTCGCCCACATCGTGCGCCGGCAGGAGACCCGCGAGCCGCGGGCGGTACGGCGACTGCTGTGGCGGCGCAGCCTGGTACTGGTCGTCGTCGGCTTCCTGCACGCGGTGCTGCTCTACGTCGGCGACATCCTGGCGGCGTACGGCGTGCTGCTGTTCGTGGGCGCGTGGATGGTCCGCTGGACGGACCGCCGGCTGCTGCTGACCGCGCTGCTCTTCTTCGTACTCGTCTCCCTGCCGAGCGGCGACTCGTCGACCATCAGCGCCGACCCGCCGGACGGCTCGATGCTCCCCACGGACCTCCTCACGATGGTCACCGAGCGGGTGCGGGTGGCGCCCCTGGTCGCGTTGCTCGGGCCGCTCGGGTTCATATGTCCGTTCGCGGTCGGACTGTGGGCGGGACGCCGGCGGATCCTGGAGCGGCCCGAACGGTACCGGACCCTGCTGCGCGTCACGGCCTGGGTCGGGATCGGCGCCGCCGTGCTCGGCGCCCAGCCGGTCGCGCTGATGCTCTCCGGCGTCACGGCCGTCCCGGCCCCGGGGACACTGGAACTGATCGGCCCCCTGCACGACTCGACCGGCACCCTGGGAGGCTTCGGATACGCGGCCCTGGTGTCCCTGCTGGCCCGCCGGCTCGAACTCCGGCGGGGAACGGTGGTGGACGCGATCGCCGCCGTCGGCCAGCGGTCGATGACCTGTTACCTGGCGCAGTCGGTGATCTGGGCGCTCGTCTTCACACCCTTCCTTCTCGACCTCTCCGCGACCCTGACCGTCACCACCACGGCCCTCCTGTCCCTCACCACCTGGACGGCGACGGTCCTGCTGGCCCACCGCATGCACCGAGCGGGCCGACGCGGCCCGTTCGAGGTCCTGGTCCGCCGCGTCACCTACCGACGCCCGACCTGATCCGGCCGTGCCCATGAGCTGCGCGTGCACGGATGAAGCGGATACGCGATGTTTACGCTGGAGCGTTATGACGGACAATGCCGCTTCACCGGTCGGCCCCCTGGTCACCGGCTCCGAGATCGCTCGGCTGGCCGGAGTCACTCGGGCCGCCGTCTCCAACTGGCGCCGCCGCTACGAAGACTTCCCCACGCCGACGGGAGGCGCGGCGAACAGTCCGCTCTACGCACTCACAGAGGTCCAGGCCTGGCTGGACAAGCAGCGCAAGGGCCAGGAGGTCTCACCCGACGTCGAATTGTGGCAGTCCATGCGGGCCGCGTACGCGGAGCAGATGCTGACGGGCCTCGCCGACGTGGCCGGACTCCTGGCCGGAGAGGACGAGCCGGGTCCGCCGGACGACGTCGCCACCCGGGTACGCGAGCTGATCCGGACCGAGGCGGCCGTGGACGTCGTGAACGGATTGACGGAACGTTTCATGGACTCGGCCCGGCGCTCGGGTTCGGATCAGGTGACGCCCGAACGCGTGCTGCGCGCGGTGTGCCATTTCGCTCCGGAACTGCCGTCCGGCGCCACGGTCTTCGATCCGGCCTGCGGCACCGGAGTGCTGCTTCTGTCGGTCGCCGCCGATGACGGAACGCGATGCTGCGGTCAGGAGGCCGATGCCGACAGCGCTCGTTTCGCACAGCTCCGTGCCGAGCTGCTCGGGCGGTCGCGTGTGCGCATCGTGGAGGGCGATTCCCTGCGCGCGGACCAGTGGCCCGACCTCAAGGCGGACCTGGTCGTCTGCGACCCGCCGGCGGGCGTGACCGAGTGGGGGCGGGAGGAACTGCTGCTCGACTCCCGCTGGGAGCTCGGCACCCCGTCCAAGGCCGAGGGCGAACTGGCCTGGCTCCAGCACGCCTACGCGCACACCAACCCCGGTGGCCAGGTCCTCATGGTCATGCCGGCCTCGGTCGCCTACCGCAAGGCGGGCCGGCGCATTCGGGCGGAACTCGTTCGCCGGGGCGTCGTGCATCAAGTGGTCGCCCTGCCGCCGGGAACGGCGACCTCGCACGCCTTGCCCGTGCACCTGTGGTGCCTGCGGCGCCCCGCGAGCACGGGAACCGCCGACACGAACCACACCGTGCGCATGGTCGACCTGACCGACAACAGCCTCGACGGAAGTCTGGAGCCGCGCTCCGATCAGGTGGCGGACGTGTCGCTGATCGAGCTCCTCGACGACACCGTCGACCTGACGCCCGGCAGCCACATGCGGGCGCGACACCGGGACTATCCCGGTGAGTACGCTGCCCTGCGGAAGGAGTTGGCGGCGGAGATCGGCCGCCTCGCCGCACTTCTGCCCCAGCTCGTACCCGGGGGCGGGCCGGGTTCACTGGACGGAGCCACCACCAGCGTCGCGGATCTCGCCCGGGCCGGGCTGGTCGCGTACGACGGTCCGGAACCGGTCTCGGCCAGCGACCAGCTCGACACGGACTATCTGCAAGGGTTCCTGCGCAGTTCCGTCAACGCCCGCCGGTCCACCAGTGCCAGCGGTACCCACCGGGGTGTCGTCCTGCGGCATGGGTGACCTTCCGGGAGAGGGCGACGCCTGCGTCGAACGAGCTACGCCAGAAGGGTACGTTGGCACTGTCAACAGAGCTTGTTGTGCTCGCGTCGCTGCGCCGGTCCGCTGTGCCGGGAGGTGGTCGATGTGGATCGAGTGACACACGGTGCCGTGATTCGGCTATACCGTTCTGCTGGGACGTCAGACGCAGGCTGACGTGGGGATGAGTTGGGGGGACGATGATCGACTATCGCAAGGCGCCGAACGTTCCGGTCTGGACGCTGGCGACACGCGATGTTCAGGTGCCGGCGGTGCTCGGGAGCGGGCCCATGACGGCCGAGCGGCTGGTTGAACTGCGCGGCGTGCTGGCCGCGTTGGCCGACCAGCCGATCGCCACGCTGGAGGCGCACCCGCTGCCCGACAAGCTCGACCGCGGCCGGGGCATCTCGCTCGATGCCGCGAGTCCGCTGGCGCAGCACCTGTCGCAGCTCATCACCGAGTCGGCGAAGACGTCCGCCGCGGCGGCCAAGGCGACGGCGTCGGGCGAGATTCTGTGCCGCGTGGTGGTCCCGTCTAAGGTCGCCGCCGAGCTCGGACAAGGGCTGGTTCGCTGGATGGAGCCGAAGGGGGCGACGGGCGGGTTCTACGGCACCCTCGTGAATTCGGCGACGGGTCAGATCGTTGCCAAGCCGACGCTTGTGCAGGTCAGTGGAGCGGCAGCGGCGGGCACGGTCGGTGGCGCGGGCGCGACCGCCGGCGCCGCGGCTGCGGGGGGAACGGCGCTCACCGTGGCCGCACCGCTTGTCCTCATGGCGGTGGCCGTCGGGGTGAGCGCGCACGCCGACCGCAAGCGGCAGGAGGCCATCGAGCACATCACGGACCTTCTGGAGCAGCTCCAGGCCGACAAGCTCGACGACGAGCACAGTGCACTCAACGGCTGCCGTCCCGCCATCGACAAGGCCACGGCCATCCTGCTCGACCAGGGCAAGCTCGGTGTCTCGCTGGGCCTCGACTCGGCGGTGCACGCCATCGACACGGCACTGAGCAAGGCCGACATCCGTCTCGCCCGTTGGCGGAGCGCGCTCGACAAGCTTCCCGCAGGCGAGCCTGTCGAGATCAGCACGCTGAGCGAGGCGTTCCCCGGCGTGGACGACCAGGGCGGCATGTTCCGCACCCACGTCGAACTGGCGTCGCTGGCCATGGCGTTGAAGCGGCGCGTCAACGTCCTCCAGGCGGTCGAGCGAGCCCAGAGCGAGCCCGACAACCTGTTCGAGAACTTCGTCCGCGCCCTCAAGGACGACGAGCGGCGTCTCGACGAGTTGGAGTCGGGCATTGCCGAAGTGCTGGTGCGCCTGTCGACGCTGGAGCTGGCACGCCCGAGCAGCAAGCGCCCCGTCCTCACGAACGGTGAGGTCGACCGGCTCCTGCGCGTGGCGTATCGGCTCCGCCGCCTGGGCGACGGCGTCGCACTCAACGGCCGCCCGACAGACGTGGCGATCGAGATCGCCCGTGACCGGGACGGCTCGGTGGTGGTGTTCCCCGCGCTGCCCGCGGAGGCGTAGGCGCGCGGGCTCCGGCTTTCCTCGGCCGACGCCGTCACGCATCGACCGGTGTCGTCAGCACCGCCCGGACCGTCTTGCCGGTGGGTGGGTAGGGGACGGTGTCCCAGTGGTCGGTGAGTGCGGTGACGAGGGTCAGGCCGCGCCCGGAGGTGCTGAGCGGGTCGGGTTCGGTGCCCGCGGGGAGGGAGCGCGGGCCCAGGTCCCCGCGGGCGTCGCTGACTTCGACACGGAGGCAGCCGGCCGCAGGGTCGAAGGCGAGCGTGAGGCGGAAGCAGCGGCCGGGGACGCGGCCGTGGAGTACGGCGTTGGCGGCCAGCTCCCCGACGACGAGTTCGGCACGCTCCGTGAGGTCCTGCGAGGTGCCCCAGGCGCGTAGTTCGGTCACCGTGAGGAGCCGGGCGAGCCGGGCGCCGCGCCGTGTGGACGACAGCAACTGCGTGAAGGTGCCGGTGGGGGAGGTGACGTGGGGCTGTGTCGCGTGGTTCATGACGCCAGAGTGATGGCCCGACGCGAGCGGGGTCGAGTGCCGCGCCCCGTACGCGGAGTGACCGTACGGAGGCGGAGAGGTAGATTTTCCGGGAGCGTTCGCTGCCCGAGCCGCGTGCGGTCACGGCGGGGATGAGTGCCGGGTCTGCTCTACGCGCAGGGGCAGGACAGTTCGGGCGTCGCGCGGTTCGGGGAGCACGTCACCACGGCCAGGGAGAGGTACGAGGGGCGTTCGAGGTAGTGGCCGTACGAGATGTCGGCGCCCGCGCGCAGGCGTTCGGCGGCGGCGTCCACCAGCCGGGTCAGGCGCGCGGTGTCCCGGTCGTGCTCCGCGGCGAACCGCGGGGCGTACTCGGCCAGGCGCTCGCCCAGCCAGGTCGCCGCCTCCTTCGCGTCCTCCCAGGTGCCCCTCACCAGCGAGCGCGGTTTGACGAGCCAGTACGCCGTCTCCAGGGGCGGGAGGTCCGACGTGCGGAACTCTGCGGCCACCAAGCGGTAGCGGTCGATCAGTTCCGGCCTGCTTCCGGGCGGGGGCGGATCGGGGTGCGGGGGCCGCCGCAGGGCCTCGTCGTCGAAGCGTGCCTTCGGGCCGGTCCAGAGGTAGGCGTGGTGGTGCACGTGCTGCTCCCGTTGCGAGGAGCGCCGGCGACCGGACGCGGGGAGGAACCCGGTCCGGCCGGCGGCGGGGAGGGGAGGGGGAGGGTCAGGCGCCGAGGCCGAAGCGCGCCGGGTCGATACCGGCGGCGTCCAGCTCCTCGGTGGTGAACCGCAGCGGCTGCGCGTCCGGCCGCTTGCTGTCGCCGAGGGCCCAGGCGTCCTCACCGATCCGGGCCAGCATCACGCACCCCTCGGTGCAGGGGCCGCCGCACGCCTTGGTGAACGAGGCCCCGCTGATGTCGAGCGCGTAGAGGTTGGTTCCGTTCTGCATCTCTGCACCTTCCAGCTCGTCTGACGCGGCCAGGTCCGGCCGCCGCCGCCCGTGGTGGGCGGGAGTGCACGGGAGGGGAGGTGGCCGCCCGGTCGTTTCCGCAGGTGAGCGGTGGACGCGAGCGGTTTCTCCCGGCTCTCCGTGATCTCAGGGTGGCGGTCGGACGGGGGCGGGGGCGAGTGTGGCACCCCGTACGGTGAGTCAGCGTACGGACACGAAGAGTGGACGGTACGTCTGATGATCCGTCAGTCTGGAGGTGGACGCGGGCGGCGCGAGGAGCCGTCGTGGTGCGCGGTACGGAGGAGAGGAAAGGGGCGGCGGATGGACGTGGTCGGGGTCGAGGGGGAGGCGGCCGGGAGCGCCGGCGGTGCGCGGGCGGTTCCGGCGGGGGAGTGGGAGCGGGAGCCGCATCCGTCGGACAGCCTGCGGACGTTCGGGGCCGTCGTCCAGGCGTTGCGCGAGCACGCGGGGCTGAGCCGGGTCGACCTGGGAGCCCGGGTCCAGTACTCCAAGCACACGGTGGAGTCGGTGGAGTTGGGGCGGCGGATGCCGGACGAAGCGTTCGTGGAGCGGGCGGAGGAGGCCCTGGGCAATACGGGTGCGCTGCGGAAGGCCGCGCGGCATCTGACGCGGGGGGAGGCCGGGTTGGCGGCGTGGTTCCGGCGGTGGGCTCGGCTGGAGCGGGAGGCGGTGAGCCTGTGCACGTACGAGTGCCGGTTGGTTCCGGGGTTGTTGCAGTCGGAGGCGTATGCCAGGGCGGTGTTCGAGGGCACGATCCCGCTGCGGACGGACGAGGAGCTGGAGGTGCAGCTCGCCGCGCGGATGGAGCGGCAGGTGATGATGCGAGAGCGGCCGACGGTGCCGTTCAGCTTCATCGTCGAGGAGCACGTGTTCCGGCGGGGGTTCGGGGATACGGAGGCGATGCGCGAGCTGGTGGACCATGTCCTTGAGCTCACCGCCCCGCGTAACGTGACGCTTCAGGTGGTGCCGCTGGAGGCTCGGTTGCACGCGTGTCTGGATGGGCCCCTCCAGATCCTGGAGACCTCGGAGGGGCGGCGGCTCGGGTACTCCGAGGGGCAGCAGAACGGTCGGCTGATCTCCGACCCGAAAGAGATGATTCTGCTCTGCCAACGCTATGACACACTGCGCTCGCAGGCCCTGAACCCGACAGAATCCCGGGACCTGCTGGAGCGACTGCGAGGAGAGCTATGAGCAGCGGTATGTCGGAACTCGCCTGGTTCAAGTCCAGCTACAGCGGCAGCCAGGGCGACAGCTGCGTGGAGGTCGCGATCGCCGAACAGGCCGTCCACGTACGGGACTCCAAGGATGTGACCCGCCCGGCGTTCGCCATCGGCCGTGAAGGCTGGGGGCAGTTCGTACGGTTCGCGTCGGAGCGCTGAGTCACTCGGGTTGGGCCGTCCGTCGCGGTGCGCGGTGGACGGCCCTGCCTGTCGACGGAAGGAACGGTGAAGGGTCGAGGTCAAGCCTCCAGGGAGCCTTCGGGGTCGTCCTTGCTCTCGGCCTCGGCCATCACCTTGCCGCTCCCGATCAACCGATGAACTCGGGGCTCTGCACCATCAGGCACCGGGACTGCCCTTCCAGACCTGTCGGGGCCGGTGGCGGCGGCGGTAGGAAGGGCGGAACGACTCTTCGGAAAGGCCCTTGAGTGCGTATCCACGAATCCGCGAAGCGTGCCGAGGCCGAGGCCAGGGCGACGCGTATCGTGTCCTCCCCGCTCTCCGCCAGGACCGGGGCCGGTGGCCTCTCCCCGGCCGGGCTGACGGCGCTGCAGCGTGCCGCGGGAAACGCCGCCGTCAGCCGCGCGATCGAGGAAGCCCGGCATCAGCACGGGCCCGGCTGCGGCCACCGGAGCGCGGAGAACGCCCAGGGCGCACCGCCTGTGCAGCGTTCCTCCGTCCACGAGGTCCTCGCCTCCTCCGGGCAACAGCTTGCCGCGCCGCTGCGCGAGGAGATGGAGGCGCGCCTCGGCGCGGACTTCTCCGACGTCCGGCTCCACACCGGCACCGCCGCGCAGCGTTCCGCCGCCGAGATCGGCGCCCGCGCGTACACCTCCGGCAACCACGTCGTCATCGGCGAGGGCGGTGGGGACAAGCACACCCTCGCCCACGAGCTCACCCACGTCATCCAGCAGCGGCAGGGACCGGTCGCAGGCACCGACACCGGCCAGGGGCTGCGCGTCAGCGATCCGGGCGACCGCTTCGAGCGTGAGGCGGAGGCCAACGCACGGCAGGTCATGTCGGCCCCGGCCGCCTCGCTCCAGCGCGCCCGCGCGGCCGGCGAGACGTCGGCCGCCGCTCAGCAGGCGGGTGCGATCCAGCGGATGCCGAGCCAGGCCGCCGTGCTGCGCAACGATGCGTTGGACAACTACGACCAGACCCAGGCCGAGTTCCAGGGCAACGACAACGTCCCGATCGAGGCCCGGCTCAGCCCGGAGCGGCTGGTGGACCTGCTCGTCGCGCACATGGAGGACCGCGGCGAGCGCGGCCGGACGGTCAAGGACCTGCTGCGCCGGATGGCGGAGCGTCGCTGGTGCATCACCGCCGGCGTCCACGCGGGCGGTCTCGGTGGCGCGGGCCGCGGCGCCGACCCCAACCGGCACATCACCGTCAACGCGGGTGGCCGCGGCTACCACGTGCAGCTCATGGCCAACGACGAACTGCAGAACATCACCGGAGGCTGAGCCTCCGCACGTCCCGCCCGTGCGGTGCGGGCCGGGGAGCGGGGCCCGACGAGGAGTCGCCACGGGCTTCGGCGGCTCCCGGACCGGCGGCGTCGTGCGCCCTCACTCCCCGAGCGAGGCGACCGCCTCCTCGTACCCGCCCGTCGGCGGTGCCGTGTCGGGGCCGTAGACGAGGTTCAGCACGCCCGTCGTGAAGGTCTCCGACTTCAGCAGCTTGAGCGGGATCGGCGGCTCGCCCTCGTCGAACAGGCGCATGCCCTTGCGTACGGCGATGGGATGGACGAGGAGGTGCAGTTCGTCGAGGAGGCCCGCGGCCAGCAGCTGGCGGACGACGGAGACCGAGCCGCTCAGTGCGATGTCACCGCCCGGCTCGCTCTTCAGCGCGGCGGCGACCTCGGCGACGTCGCCCCGCGCCTGTTCGGAGTTGCGCCACCGCAGGTCGAGCGGCCGGCGGGAGAACACGATCTTCCGCATGTCGCCGAGCTGCTTGGCGAAGCCCGCGTCCTCGCCGCCGGCGGCCTCCCGCTCGGGCCAGGCGCCGGCGAAGCTGTCGTAGGTCGTGCGTCCGAAGAGCAGGACCTCCGCGGTGTTCAGGCTCGCGCCGACGGCGGCGCCCATCGCGTCGTCGAAGTACGGGAAGTGCCACTGGTCGGGCGCCTCGACGACGCCGTCGAGCGAGATGAACAGGCTGGCGGTGATCTTCCGCGACATGGTGTCCTCCGTATCCGGGTGCGTGTACCGGATATGACCGTGCCGCCCACCGGAAGTCATCGGTGGGCGGCGCGCGGATCGTTCAGACCGTGTCGAGTTCCCTGCGGCGCCCGGAATCCGGCGCGTCGCCCACCGCCGCCCGGCGCGGATCCGTGACGCTGCCCAGCCAGCCCAGCAGGAACCCGGCCGGCACCGTCAGCAGGCCCGGGATCGTCACGTCCCAGAGCCTGAAGTCGAGCCCCGGGAAGATCGACTCGGGCGTGCCGGACGTGTACGGCGACAGGGCCAGCGCCGCCACGCTCAGCACCGTCGACCCCCACAGGCACCACAGCGCGCCGCGGGCGGTGAAGCGGGGCCAGTACAGGGCGTACAGCAGCACGGGCGCGAGGGCGGCACCGCAGACGGCGAGCCACAGCGTCGAGACGACCACCAGGTTCCAGTCGGCGGTGACGACCGCCACGACCGACGCGGCCGCCCCGGTCACCGCCGCCGACCACCGCGACGCGGAACCGTCCGCCGGGCGCCCACCGGCGGCCTTGCCGGACCCGCCCAGCACGTCCCGTCCCAGGGCGATGCCGGCGGCGAGGGTCACGTCCACCACGGCCGCGAGGGCGGTGAGGAAGAGCACGCAGGCCAGGGCGGCGACCAGGAGGCCGCCGCCGTCGAGCGCCCGCCCGAGCAGCAGCGGTGTGAACACCTGCGCCGCCGGGCCGGCCTCGCGCAGCGCCTCGCCGGCCAGGGCCGCCGCGCCGACGCCGACGACGGCGAGCGCGCCGTACAGCAGGGTGAGTTCCCCGAGCATCCAGCGGCCCACGGTCCGGGCGCCGCGCGGGCTCTTCGTCGAGATCGCCCGCATCAGCACGGCGGGCATCGCCAGCGTGGCCATCGTCATGCCGACGGTCTGCCCGATCCGGTTCACGGCACCCACCCACCCCTCACCGGTGTAGCCGCCCGGACGCAGATACGCCCCGCCCGTCCGCGAGCCGTGCGCGGCGGCGTCGAGCAGCCGCCCGGGGTCCCAGCCGAAGCGGGCGAGCACGAGCACGGCGGCGACCACCAGCACGGGCAGCGCGATCGCCGACTTCGCGATCATCACCACACCCGTGCCCCGGATCCCGCCGCTGACGGCCAGCGCCGTCATCACACAGCCGATCACCACGATGCACCCGGCCCGCACACCGGGCTGCCCGATCAGCGCGGCGGCGACGTTGCCGACCACCACGAGCTGCACGACGAGCAGCGGGAAGCAGACGAGCAGCGTCACCGCGCCCCACGAGACGCGCACCGCCGGCCCGCCGCTGCCGCGCGCGTCCAGCAGGTCCGCGGCCGTCAGCGAGGAGTGCCGGCGCAGCGGTTCGACGATCAGCACGAGGAGCAGCAGGACCCCGACGAGGCTGCCCAGCATGACGCCGAGGCCGTCGAAGCCGAACGTGGCGACCATGCCCACCAGGACGGTGACGGTCGCGACCGTGGTGGTGTCGCCGCCCATCGCGATGCCCTGCTGCCAGGAGCGCAGCCGGCGGCTGTCGGAACGTACGAGGGCCCGGTCGTCCTCGTCGGCGCCGGTGACGATGCACAGCATCAGGCAGATCACGACGAACACCGAGAACACGGCGAAGACGAGGGACCGGGACGAGGGATCGAGCAGCGTGGTCACGACCACCTCCGGGCGGCCGGCCGCGGCTCGAGCCGGTCGACCCGCCGCCCGTACAGCACCAGCGCGTGCGCACCGACGGCCAGGGGCACCACGGCGAGGACCGCGCCGAGGCTCAGGGGTCCGGCCACCCGCGCGCCGTACACGGCGGGCGCGAAGGCCGCGGGCAGTACGTACAGCAGCCAGACGACGGCGATCCGGACGCCGAGCCGCAGCCCGACGGCCAGGCGCGCCGCCTCCTCGGCGTCGCCCCGCTCGGGTGCGGCCGGCACGCCGGCCGGGGGTTCGTCATGGTGCGGCGGCCCCTGCCGGGGCTGCGGTCCGAAGGACATGCGGGCGGCTCCGCTCACGTCGGTCCGGCACCCCGGAAGGGGGGCGCGTACGGGTGTGGGGGTGAGCGCGGAGTCAATCAGACGTACGCGCGCACCCGTACCCGCCGGACGCGGATCTGTTCCCCCGCCCAATCAGGAGCCGTGCGGACGGTGAACGGGCACTGCGTGACAGGGCGGGCGACGGCGTCAGCCGGTCCCGGAGCCGTGCCGCGCCGCCGCCCAGGCACGGATCTGTTCCGCGATCTCCGCGCCCGAGCGGGCCCAGCGCGTGTGGCCCGGCGGCGGCTGCCCGGCGGGCGCGTGATGCCGGCGTTCGACCCGGGCCCCCGGCAGCTTGGCGCAGAGCCGGTCCACCGCCGTGGGCGGGGCCAGGTCGTCGCCCGCCACCGAGACCGCCAGCACCGGCAGCCGTACCCCGGGCAGCAGCGCCTCGTAGTCGACGTCGGCGCCCGAGGGGCGCAGCAGCCCGGTGCGGCACATCCGGGCCCAGTCCCGCATCCGGCGGGCGGGCTGCCGGCCGCCGAAGCCCAGACGGTGCCCCGGGAAGTAGCCCCACACCGTGCCGATCAGCGCGACGAGCTGGGTGCTGAGCAGTATCCGCACCCCGCGCAGACCCGGGAAACCCCGGTGGTCCACGGCGCCCGCCGCCACGAACACCAGCCCGTCCACGCCCTTCGGCTCCCGCGCCGCGTACAGCACGGACGCCTGACCGCCGATGCTGTGTCCCAGCAGGTACAGCGGCAGCCCGGGGAAGCGGTCGCGGACGGCGGCGACCATCGCCGGCCAGTCCACCGCCGCCAGGTCCTGGTAGCCGTCCCGGGAGGCCCGGCCCGCCCGCGGCAGGCTCGCGCCCTGACCGCGCAGGTCCGCGGCGACCACGGCGATGCCCTGCCCGGCCAGTTCGGCGCAGAACGGGTCGTAGTACGAGGCCGTGACGCCCAGCGCGGGCCACAGCAGCACCACCGCGAGCGGGGCGCCCGCCGGTTCGCTGACGCGTCCGGCCAGCCGCACCCCGCCGGCGACCGGCACCTCGAGAAGGCCGGGCTCCGCGGTCACCGCCCCGCCTCACCCAGGTGCATGTACGCCAGGCGCTCGTCCTGGGTCTCCTGGGACCACCGCTGTGCCGCTTCCATGCGCTCCTCGATCCCCGTGTCGACCAGCCGCCGGCCGGGCCAGATCTCGTAGTCGCCGACCAGCCGACCGTACTCGGCGAGGCCCTCCTGGAACAGGGCCTCCCGGCGGAACAGCACCTCCGCCATGGGCAGCCGCTCCCACAGCCGGCGCCCCTCCCGGATGATCTCCAGCAGCCGGCCGCGCTCCCGCGGACGCTCCGTCAGGTACCGGCGCACGATCGCGCTGCCGACCGCCAGATGCCGGATCTCGTCCATGTTGGCGCCGCGTTCGACCAGCGCCGCGCCCGGGTCCAGCGGCCGCCACTTGCGCTCGCTGAGCTCCGCGGCGGGCGCGAGCACCCCCTCCACCAGGACCGTCAGCACCAGCACACCGCCGTAGAAGTCACCGCTGTCGCGCAGCACCCGCAGCCCGAACTCCTCCAGCGGCTCCAGCACGGCGGCCGAGGACGCCCCGGCCGTCTTCTCCACCGTGGCGGCGAGGTCCCGCTCCGCGACGCCCACGCGCAGCAGATGGTCGCGGAACGCGCGGGCGTGCCGCGCCTCGTCGAGGAGCTGGGTGGAGAAGAACTCCAGGCAGTCCCCGTCGGGGGCGTGGAACACCAGGAAGGACAGGGCGCGGGTGGCCTTCTCCTCCGCCAGGTGCCGGAAGCAGAACTCGTCGATCAGCGCGTCCCGCAGCGGCCCGGGGGTGGTGACCGCCTCCGTGGGGCCGGGGTCGGGCACGCTGCCGTCGGAGAGCCGGCGCAGCATCCCGCCGGCCACGTGCTCCAGCCAGTACGGCAGATTGCACTGGCCCGGCGTCAGTTCCAGCGAGCGGGCCCCCTCCAGGACACCGGGGGCGCCGTCCCAGTCGGCTTCCACGGGGATCGGGTTCACGGTCATGGTCGTCTCCGTTCGTGAGGTGAGTGAGGGAAGGCAGAGGAGGGTTCGCGGGGCGCGCGGGGTCTCAGAGCGCGCCGGTGGTGCGCAGCAGGTGCCACACGGCCGGCAGCCGCACCCCGCCCTGGAACGCGGCGAACTCCGGCTCGACCGCATGCGGCGCCCACTTGCGCTTGAACGCCTCCTGGCTGCGGGCCGGGTACACCAGGCGGCCGTGCTCGCCGAGCAGGCCGACGATCCGGGTCAGCGCCCGGGACGAGCAGGGCGGCTCGTGGTCCGCGTCCAGGCCGGCGAACGGGGTCAGTCCGAGGTGCAGCCAGCCCGCGCCCTCCTCCTGGAAGCGCTGCAGCGCGGTCAGGTTGATCAGCTCGATCGTCCCCACGGGCGCCGCCCGCGACCGGCGGGTCAGGTCGTACAGCAGGCCGGGACGGCTGCCCCAGACCGGCGAGTAGGTGATGTACGCGACCGTACGGCCGCGGTGCCGGGCGAGGAAGGTGCGCCGCAGCCCGGCCCCGGGCCCGCCGCGCTCGCCCACCAGGAACGTCAGCTCCTTCACGTGCCGGCCCTTGGCCCGCAGCCACTCGGCGTCGATGGCCTCCAACGCGGCGCCGCCGTCCGGGTCCCCGGGGAGCACCTCGGTGACCTCCACCCCCTCCCGCCGGGCCCGGGAGACGTTCTGCCGGACCTTGGCGAGGGCCTTGCCGGCGAGGCGGAAACGGCTCAGGTCGATGCCGTAGGAGCTGCCGATCTGGTTGACGGCGAAGCCGCGGGCGGCGTACAGCGCGATGTCCTCGCGGCGCAGCTGCACGGCGGTCAGCCGGGGCCGGTGCGGCCGGGCCGCCAGCGCGGCCAGGAACTCGTCGAGCAGGGCGCCCCGGTCGGGCGCGGCGGCGAACGGCCCGGCGAACTGGACGGCCTGCCGGCGGCCCGTCCGGTGGGCGATCAGCCCGGGCACCGTACGCCCCCGGAAGTGGGAGGTCCCGGAGTTGACCGCCAGGAAGGCGCTGGGGTGGTCCGCGTGGGCGCGCAGCAGTGCGGGCACGGTGCCGGCCGTGGGTGCGGTGCTCAACGGCTGCTCCCGGTGCCGGAGGCGACCTCGGCCGCGAAGGCGGTGAACGCCGGATGCGGGGCCGGCTCGAAGGGCACCGAGAACGGCTTGAGGAAGTTGCCCAGCAGCCCGCGGTCGCCGCACAGGTGGATGGGCACGGCGAGCAGCGCCCACTCGGGCCGCACCAGCCACGCCCACAGCGCCACCACGGCGCCCGCGGTCAGCCAGCTGTGCATCGTGTTGTACAGGACGTAGTACACCCGGGGCACCGGCCCGCCGCGCGCCCGGCGGTGGGCGAGCGCCCCCGGGAGGTAGCCGATCAGGTCGATGTACGCGAACATCGCCAGCGCCACCGGCCAGCGCACCTCGTCGAGGTGGGCCAGGAACAGGGCGGCGCCGACGGCCAGTCCGGCGCAGTACTCGGCGCGCAGCAGCCGGTAGGTGACCGGCGACTCGAAACGGTTGGCGGCGTCCATCAGGCGGCCCGGCCCGCCCGGTCGCCGGAGCGGCCCGCCTCGCCGGGGGCGGGCCCCAGCAGCGCGTCCAGGATCAGCCGGATGTTCTCGCACAGCACGCGCTCGGCGACCGGGTCGATGATCCCGGCCAGGCTGGGCAGCCCGAAGTCGAACTCGGCGGTGAAACGCACCAGGCAGCCCGGGCCGGCCGCGGTGACCTCCCAGCGGCCTTCGAACTCCTCGAAGTCGCCGTCCGTCTGGGAGAAGGCGATGGTCAGCGCCTCGTCGTCGAAGACGTCCTCCTCGGACCAGGTCAGCACCCCGTTGCGGAAGTCCACCTCCCAGTCGCTCCGCACCGGCCCGCCGGGCGGCCCGGGCCGCACGGTCACCTCGCGGACGGCGTCCACGAGCTCCGGATAGCGGGCGAAGTCCCGGATCCTGTCGTACGCCTCGCCCGGGCCGGCCGTCCCGGACCGGTACTCCACTTCCACCGACCTCATGTCAGTCGCTCCTTGCCGGGTTCGTACCGTCCTGTGGCCCGAAGCGCTCGCCGAGCGCCCGGGCCGCTGTCTCGATGGCCGCCGCCAGCTCCCCGGTCTCCTCGTCGCTCAGGACGGCGGGCGGGGTGAGGCGCACGACGGCGTGGGCGTTCAGCGAGTGGTTGACGACGACCCCGCGGTCCAGCAGCTCCAGCAGGAACTCGCCCGCGAGACCGGCGTCCCGGAACTCCACCCCGAGCAGCAGCCCCACCCCGCGCACCTCCTTCACCAGGTGCGGGCAGTGCCTGCTCAGCGGGTCGCGCAGCAGCGGCAGCAGCGTGTCGCCGAGCACCCGGCCGCGCTCCACCAGGCCCTCGTCCTCGATCACCGCGACCGCGGCCTCCGCGGCGGCCATCGCCACCGGGGCCGCGGAGAAGGTGGAGGTGTGCAGGAAGGGGTCCCGGTCGAAGGCGCGGAACGCCCGGGGGGTGGCGATCGCGGCGGCCACCGGCACCACACCCCCGCTCAGGCTCTTGCCCGCGAGCAGCACGTCCGGGACGACCCCCTCGCGGTCGGCGCCCCACCAGTGGCCGAGCCGGCCCAGCCCGGTCATCACCTCGTCCAGCACGAAGAACGCCCCCGTACGGCGGCACACCTCGGCCACCTGGCGCAGATAGCCGTCCGGCGGGACGATCACGCCCGCCTCGCCCTGGACCGGCTCGAGCAGGACCACCGCGTCGGAGCCGTCCTCACCGAGCGCCCCGGCCAGCGCCGCCGCGTCCCCGTAGGGCACGTGGACGGTGTCCGGCAGCAGTGGGCGGAAGGGGTCCTGGTAGAGGGCCTTGCCGGTCGCGGAGAGCGCGCCGAGGGTCTTGCCGTGGTAGCCGCCCTCGGTGGCGACGATCCGCCGGTGCCCCTGGCTGCGGGCCAGCTTCAGCGCGGTCTCCACGGCCTCGGCGCCGGAGCCGGTGAAGTGCACCCGCTCCAGACCCGGCGGGGCGACCCGGGCCAGCGCGGCGGCCGCGTCGGCGGCCCGGGGCTCCAGCAGCAGCCGCGTCGACAGGGGCAGGGTGCGGATCTGCCGCTCCACCGCCGCGACCACCCGCGGATGGCAGGCGCCGGTCAGGAACACGCCGTAGCCGCCGCAGTTGAGGTAGTCGCGGCCCTGCGCGGTCCGCACCCGGCTGCCCGCGGCGGAGACCTCGACGTCGCCGCCGAACAGCTCACCCAGCTTGGCCCGGCCACGGCTCAGATGGGCCCGGTAGCGGGCCGGAACGTCACCGTGGACGCCGTGCGGACCGCCGGCGTCCGCCGCGGCCGCGGCAGTGGTGGTCATCGCGCCCACCGGCCCGTCACCGGTGTGCCGGGCAGCGTGCCCGGTGCCGCCCGGCCGCGGCTCGAGCGGACGCGGTCGCGGGCCGGAATACCGTCGGGCGGCACGCCGGCGTCGGATCCGGGCACGAGGGTGGTCGTCGGCGTCACCGGGCCGGTTGCGTCGGACGCGGCCCGGGCGGTGGGTGGGGGGCCGGGGTGTGGGGCGGGTGTGGTCGTCGGGCCGGCAGTGCGGTGCCGTCGCGGCGGTCGGGCGGAGGTTGCGCCGGACGCGGCCCGGGCGGTGGGTGGGGGGCCGGGGTGTGGGAGGGGTGTGGTCGTCGGGCCGGCAGTGCGGTGCCGTCGCGGCGGTCGGGCGGAGGTTGCGCCGGACGCGGCCCGGGCGGTGGGGGAGGGGCCGGGGGTCGGGAGGGGTGTGGTGGTCATCGCGGTCACCGGACCAGGAGGGGGGTGCCGTCGTGGTGGTCCAGGAGGGCCTGGGCGACGCCCAGCCGGGACGGCGGGTGGAAGGCGAGCGCACGGCTGACCGCGAGCAGCTGGCCCACCTCGGGCGAGGTGACGAACGCCAGCCCGCCGAGGAGTTCGGCGGCCCGGTCGGCCAGGTCCACGAGCAGGTCCTGGACGGCGTAGCGGGCGGTCAGCGCGGCCCCCAGCTCGTCGTTGCCGACCGTGCCGCCGTCGACCGTGCGGGCCACGTTCTCGGTGAGCGCGGCGGCCGCCTCCGCCTTGACGACCAGGGCGGCCCGGTCCCCGGCGCTGCCCCGGCCGGCCCGTACCGCGCTCTGGGCGAGCCGGGCCACCGCGCCCGTGTACGCGGAGGTCACCAGCAGCTCGAACCAGACGAAGCCCACCGTCTGCAGCGTGTCCAGGCCGGCGCCCAGTTCGACCTGCGGACGCAGCATCAGCTCGTCCGCCACGTGCACGTTCTCCAGCACCAGCTCGTCGCTCTCGGCGCCCGCGAGGACGGGCGTCCCCCAGAACGGCCTGCGGCTGATGCCGGGGGACTTGGCCGGGATCAGGGCGACGCCCAGCCGGGTGCCGCCGTCCTCCTCGGTGAGGGCGACGCTCGCGGTGAGCAGGTCCATCGACCGGGACAGGCTGCACGGCTTCTTGCTGCCGTCGATCACATAGCCGCCCTCGGCCGGCCGGGCGGTCACCGCGGACTCCAGGATGCCGGCGCCGGCCCGCCCCTCGGCGAAGCCCGAGGCCACCAGGAGCCGGTCCCGGGCGATGCCCTCGATCAGCATCCACTCCAGTCCCGAGGCGTCGGCCGAGCCGACGAGCGCGACCAGGCCCGCCACCGAGAAGTTGTGCATGGCCGAGGCCACCCCGAGGGAGGGCGACAGCGCCCCGAGGGCGCGGGTGATCCGCACCGCCTCGACGGCGCTCACCCCGGCCCCGCCGTACGCGGCGGGGATGAGCAGCCCGGGCCCGCCGGCCCGCCGGAAGGCGTCCAGTCCGGGACCGCCGGGGGCCTCCAGAACGGCCGGCGGGACGTCCGCCAGCTCCTCGGCCAGTCCGGGCAGCCGTGCCTCGCACGCGGCGTGGGCGTGGTCCATGGAACGCATCAGTGGTCCCTCTCGTTCTCGTCGCCGGGCCGGTCCGGCCCGGTCCGCTCCTCGCCGAACACCGCCTGCCGGGGCTGGACGCCGTGTCCGACGCTCACGCCCTGGAGGTGGGTGGTGCGCAGCGCGGGGAAGTTGGCCTCACCGCCCGGGCCGCCGGTCAGGCCGGTGCCGCCGTGCGTCGGCAGCAGCGGCAGGAAGCCGATGTGGGAGTCGTTCACCTTCACCAGCCCGCCGCCGCGCACCCGGGCGAGGTAGCCGTCGATCACCGCGGGGTCGCCCGCCCACAGCGAGTTGCGCAGGCCGTACTCGTTGGCGTCGACGAACGCCGTGACGGCGGGCAGGAGTTCGGCGTCGGGCCGCTCCTCGGGGACCACCACGGGCAGCAGCGGGAAGAACGTCTCGTGGCGGACGACGTCCAGGTCCCGGGCGCCCTTGAGCCCGTCCACCCGGACGACCGTGGGCTCCACGAACATCCCGCCCACCTCGTCGGGCCGGCCGTGCACGTCCAGCCGCCGGCCGCCGCACACCAGCCGTGCCCCGGCCGCCGTGGCCTGGCCCAGCACCTCGAAGAAGCGGTCGGTGCGCAGCACCGGGGAGAGCAGCGCCCCGGCCTCCTCCGGGAACCCGGGCCGGATCGCCCGCGCCCGCCGCTCCAGCCGCTCCAGCAGCGCGTCGGCCACCGCCGGGTGCACCACCGCGCAGTTGGGCACCATGCAGATCTGCCCGGAGCCGTAGAAGGCCTCCGCCAGCGCGTCCGCGGCCCGGTCCAGGTCCGCGTCCCGCCACACCACGACGGTGTCGTTGCCCGCGAGTTCCAGGATCGGCTTCTTGCCCCGGGCCACGCACTCGGCGCCGAACGCGATGCCCTGTTCGCTGCCGCCGAAGTACATGATGTCGTCGACCAGCGGGCTGTCCAGCCACTGCGCCAGCGCGGGGGCCGCGGGCATGCACAGGGCGGCGAGCAGGCCGGCCGGCGCCCCGGCCCGCTCCAGCGCGGGCACCACCAGCTCGTGCAGCGCGTGCAGCACCCCCAGCGGCGCGCTGCGCGGCGCCCGCACCACCAGCGCGTTGCCGCCCGCCAGGACCCAGATGCCGAGCAGCGCGTTGGCGACCGTGGCGTTCTGCGGCGGGTTGAGGCACACCACCCCGTCCGGCACCCGGCGCAGCCGCAGCTCCCGGTCGCCCAGCGTCTGCCGGTGCTCCAGCTGGCCGGCGATCCAGTCCCGGGTCACCGGGCCGGTGTTGGCCAGCATGCCGGCCACCTCCCAGCGGGCCAGCAGCCGCGGGTGCCCCTCGGCGACCATCATGTCGATGACGTCGTCGGCCTTCTCCCGCACCAGGTCGTGGAACTCCGCCACCACCCGCATCCGGTCCGCCGCCGGGACCGCCGCCCACCGGGCCGCCGCCTCGGCGGCGGCGTGCAGCGCCTCCTCCATGTCGTGGGTGTCGGCGACCGCGACCCGGCCGACCACGTCCGCGGTGGCGGCCTCCAGCGGCAGCCGGCCGCGTTCCAGGCCCCGTTTGAGCCGGACCGAGGCCATGGGGTCCCGCAGCATCGCCGAGGCGCGCACGGTGTGCACCCATGCGTCGCCGTGCCGTTCCCGGCCCCCGGCGTACGTGCCGTAGGAGCGTCCCGTGTATCCCTCTGTCACTGTCCGCTCCCGTCGCCGAGCCGTTCGAGCGCCTCGTCGAAGGCGGCGGCGAGGGCCTTGAGCCGGGCGCCCTCCTCGAACATGGTGAAGTGGTCGCCGGGCGTCCTGAGGACCTCGACCGGCCCGTCGGCGTGCCCGGCCCACAGGGACGCCTTGTCCAGGCGCCGGATCCGCAGGGTGTCCAGCAGGGAACCGTCCTCGTCCTCCTCGGCCGCCACCAGCACGATGCCGCCGTCGAACCGCCGGTCCGGGTAGTAGCCCTTGAGCAGGTCGTGGTTGTGCCGCCAGGCGGCGACGAAGCCCTCCCGGCGCAGCAGCTCCGCCTGCTCCTCGTCGGCCGCCGCGGCACCCAGCAGCAGCGGCACGGCCCGCTCGAACTCGTCGTCGCCGATGTGCCCGCCGACGTACGCCTCCGGTGGATGCGTGTCCAGCATCAGCAGCGTGTCCACCTCCTCGCCGGCCGCGCGCAGTTGCAGCGCCATCTCGAACAGGACGTTGCCGCCGAAGGAGTAGCCGCCCAGCCGGTAGGGGCCGTGCGGCTGCTCGCGCCGGACCTGCCGTACGTAGAGCGCCGCCAGCTCGCGCAGGGTGGCGGGGCGTTCCTCCTCCCGCGCCGGGTGGGAGACGGCGGCGAGCGGCACCGTCGAGCCGGAGTGGACGGCCAGGCGGAAGTAGACGAAGTTGGTCCCGCCGGCCGGGTGGACGAGGAAGAGGGTGCGGCCCTCGCCCGGCCGGACCGGCACCACCCGTCCCGTGTCCGCCCCGTCACCGGCGGCGCCGAGGGAGACCACGTGGTCGGCGAGTTCGCCGACGGTGCGCAGCCGGCCGAAGACGTCCAGGTCGACGGCGACACCGCACTCGTCGCGCAGTGCCGTGGCGACCTCGACGGCGAGCATCGAGTCCCCGCCGAGGTCGAGGTACTCGTCCTCGTCCGCGATGCCGGTGACACCGAGGTGCTTCTCCAGCAACGCGGTGAACCGCTCCCGGGTCACCCCCGCGACGACCGGGCCGTCCGCGACCGGTGCGGCCGCGGACGCGGGCGGGGCGTCCGCGTCGATCCAGTGCCGGTTGCGGCGCAGCGGGTAGGAGGGCAGGGCGACCTTGCGCGCCGTGTCGAACGCCCACTCCGCGTCCCACTCCCCGGGCGGCAGGTCCCGCCCGGCGAGCCAGCTCCGCACGGCCGCGCCGGCGGCACCGGAGCCCGTGGCCGGGTCGTCCGCCCGCCCGTCCAGGAACGCCTCCAGCCCGGCGAGGACCTCGTCGGTGCCGGCGGCGGTGAAGGCGTGCCGCACGGGCATCGGCTGCCGTCCGGCGAGCAGCGTGTACGCCAGGTCCCGCGACGCCGGAGGGGAGCCGGCGCCCGCGAGGTGGTCCCGCAGCCGCCGGGCGACCTCCCGCAGCCCGTGCTCGTCCTTGGCGGACAGCACCACCGGGTGGCGCACCCCCGGGGCGGCGGGCCGGTCGGGGCCGTGCGGCGGCGCGGCCTCCAGGACGCAGTGGGCGTTGGTGCCGCCCAGCCCGAAGGAGCTGACCGCCGCCGCCCGCAGGGCCGTGCGACGCGGACCGTCGGCGGCCGTGGGCACCGTGTACGGCAGGCCGTCCAGGCCGATGTGCGGGTTGGGCGCGGTGTAGTTGATCTGCGGCGGGACGGTCTGGTGGTGCAGCACCAGCGCCGCCTTGATCAGCCCGGCGACACCCGCGGCGGCGTCCAGGTGGCCCACGTTGGCCTTCAGGCTGCCGACGGCGCAGTCCGGCGCGGGCCCGCCCGCGGCCCGGTGCGCCGCGGCCAGCGCCCGCAGCTCCAGCGGGTCGCCGAGCGCGGTGCCGGTGCCGTGCGCCTCGACGTAGCCGATGGCCGAGGCGGGCACGCCCGACGCGCTCAGCGCGGCCTCGATCACGGCCTGCTGGCCGGCCGGGCCCGGGGCGGTGAAGCCGATCTTGTCGGAGCCGTCGTTGTTGACGGCGCTGCCGCGGACGACCGCGTAGATCCGGTCGCCGTCGGCCAGCGCCCGCTCGAGCGGCTTGAGGACGACCATGCCCACGCCGTTGCCCTTGACGGTCCCGTCGGACGCGGCGTCGAAGACCCGGCAGTGGCCGTCCCGCGAGAGGATGCCGCCCTCCTGGTACGGGTAGCCCGTGGTCTGCGGCACGGTGACGCTGGCGCCCCCGACGAGGGCGGCGTCGCAGTCGCCGCGCTCCAGCGCCGCGCAGGCCAGGTGAACGGCCGTCAGCGAACTGGAGCAGGCGGTCGCCACGCCGATCGCGGGCCCGGTCAGGCCGAGCCGGTAGGCGACGCGGGTGGCCAGGAAGTCCTTGTCGTTGCCGAGCAGCACCGGGTAGCTCAGCGCCTGGTCGGCGTGGTCGGCGGAGCGCAGCACCTGGGCGAGCAGGTAGGTGCTCAGACTGCTCCCGGCGAACACCCCGACGCGGCCCCCGCTCCGGTCCGGGCGGGTGCCGGCGTCCTCCAGGGCTTCCCAGGCACAGGTCAGCAGCAGCCGGTGCTGGGGGTCCATCAACGCCGCGTCGCGCGGGCTGATCCCGAAGAACTGCTCGTCGAAGACGTCGGCGTCGGCGAGGTCGGCCCCGGCCGGCACATGACCGGCGTCGGCGGAGGCCGGCTCCGGCACCCCGGCGGCGCGCATCTCGTCCGGGGAGAACCGCCGTACGGACTCCCGGCCGGCGAGCAGGTTCTCCCAGAACCGGGCCACCCCGTCGGCGCCGGGGAACCGGCCGGCCATGCCGACCACGGCGACCGGCAGGGCCCGGCCGGCCGGATGCGGCCGGTCCGTCGCGGGCGCGGTCACCGGGCCGCTCCCGCCCGGTCGGTGCCGGCGCGCAGGCCGTCGATGTGCGCGGCCAGTCGGCGCACCGTGGTGTGGGTGAACAGGGCGATCATGTCGAGGGACACTCCCGGGAATCGTTCCTGGAGCCTCGCGTGCACGTCCGCGACGTGCATGGACGAGCCTCCGATGTCGAAGAAGTTGTCGTCCTCGCCGACCGTCCGGCCCGGCAGCACCTCACGCCACACGGCGAGCACCGAAGCGGCGGTGGTGGCGCCGGGCCCGGGGAGCTCGGCGGGGGCGGGGGCGGACGGACCGTCGGCGGGGGAGGGCCACGGCAGGGCGGCGTCGTCCACCTTGCCGTTCACGGTCAGCGGCAGGGCGGCGAGCCGCACCAGCCGGGCCGGCACCATGTAGGCGGGCAGCCGCTCGCGCAGCCGCCGCAGCAGCTCCCGGTCGTCGGGCGCCGCCGGACCGGCGGCCAGGAAGGCGACGAGTTCCGGACGCTCGGGGTCGCGTGCGTCGAGCCGCACCGCGCACTCCGCCGTGCCGGGCACGGCCAGTACGGCGGACTCCACCTCGCCGAGTTCGATCCGGAAGCCGCGCAGCTGGACCTGGTCGTCGATGCGGCCGAGGTGGACCAGCGTGCCGTCCGGCCGGGTCATGCCGAGGTCGCCGCTGCGGTACTCGGCTACACCGTCGCGCACCGTGAAGCGCTCCGCGGTCAGGTCGGGCCGGTTGAGGTAGCCGGGGGTCACGCCGGGGCCCGCGACGACCAGTTCGCCGGGGACACCGGGCGGGCAGTGGTGGCCGTCCTCGTCGACGACCGAGACCGTCAGGTCGGCCAGCGGGCGGCCGATCACCGACTCCCTCTCCAGCAGGGTGTCGGCGGGGGTGACCGCGTGGTGGGTGACGTGCACGGTGGTCTCGGTGATGCCGTACATGTTCACCAGCCGGGCGCGTTCGCCCATCAGCTCGTACCAGGGCCGCAGCGCGGCGTAGCGCAGCGCCTCGCCGCCGAACACGACGTAGCGCACGTCGAGTCCCGTACGGTCCCCGGGCCGCAGCACCTTCAGCAACTGGCCGAAGGCGGACGGGGTCTGGTTGAGCACGGTCACGCCGTACTCGGCGAGGAAGTCGCGGAACTGCTGCGGGGAGCGGGCGGTGTCGGCCGGCACCACGGCGATCTGCCCGCCGTACAGCAGGGCGCCGAAGATCTCCCAGACGGAGAAGTCGAAGGCGTAGGAGTGGAACAGGCTCCAGACGTCGTCCGGGCCGAAGTCGAAGTGCCGTTCGGCGGAGCGGAACAGCCGCAGCACATTGCGGTGGGTGACCTGCACGCCCTTGGGGCGCCCGGTGGAGCCGGAGGTGAAGATGGTGTACGCGCAGGTCTCCGGGTCCTTCACCGGCTCGGGGCCGGGCACCGGATCGCCCGGGGCCAGCAGGGCGGCCGCGTCGAGGTGCCGTACGCCGCCCTCCGCCGGGCGCTGCCCGTCGGCCACCACGGGCAGTCCGCCGGGGAAGCTCTCCAGGATGCGCTCGACGCGGCTCGCGGGCGCGGCCGGGTCGAGCGGCACATACGCCTTGCCCGCCTTCAGCACGCCCAGGATCACGGCGATCAGGTCGGCGCCGCGCCGCATCCGGACGCCCACGTGGTCGCCCGTGGCCACGCGTCCGAGCGCGTGGGCGACCCGGTCGGACCGGGCGTCCAGTTCGGCGTACGACAGGGCGGTCCGCCCGTCCCGTACGGCGATCCGCCCGGCGTGCCGGCGGGCGACGTCGGCGAACCAGGTCGTCAGGGAGGGGTGCGGGCCGTCGTCCACCGGGCCCGCCGGGGCGTTGATCCGCCGCGACAGCGTCGCCTCCGCCTCGGGCGGCAGCGCCGGGATGTCGCGCAGCGGCACCTCGGCGTCGCGGGACACCGTGTCGAGGACCTGGCGCATGCAGGCGAGCGGGTCGGTGTCCCACTGCTCCTCGGAGCACTCGATGTTGACGTTGAACCGGCCGCCGAAGTCCTCGACGTTCATCACCAGGGGGTACTTGGCGTAGCGGCGCGGCAGTTCGATCGACTCGACGGTGCAGCCGGGGATACGGATCTGCAGGGGCTGCTTGTAGAAGGTGAAGGCGCTGCCGAACGCCAGCGCGCCGGGGTCGGCGTCCGGGCAGACCTCGGGCAGGTGGGCGGCCACGTCGAAGCTCTGGTAGCGCAGCATGCCGAGGGTGGCCTCCTGCATGTCCAGACACAGCTCGCCGAAGGTCTCGTAGCGGGAGAGGTCGACGGCCAGCGGCAGGATGTTGACGAAGTAGCCCGAGGCCCGGCGCTGCCGGATGCCCCGGCGGTTGGCCAGCGGCAGTCCGGTGACGACGCGGCGGCGCCCGGTGATCCGGGCGTGGGTGACCAGGTAGGCGCCGAGGAAGAAGGCGAACGGGCTGGCGCCCACCGCCTGCGCCGCGGCGCCGATCCGGGCGCTCTCCTCGTCGGTGAGGACCAGGTGGCGCTGGTGGCCGCGGAGCGCGCCGCCCGCCGAGCGGCTGCCCAGCAGCCGGTCGTCGGAGAAGGAGGTGACGCCGGCGAGCCGCGTGCGGAAGAAGTCCAGGGCGGCGGGGGAGGCGGGGGCGGCGCCGGTGACCAGGGTTCCCGGCTCGTCCAGCGCGGCGGGCGTGAGCTCGGCGCCGGGCTCGGTGTACAGGCGCTCCAGCTCGCTGACGAACATGTAGAACGTGTAGGCGTCGCAGACCAGGTGCGAGAAGAGCAGCGTGAAGAACACCCCGTCCGTCGCACGGAAGATCTCGAAGTCGTACTGGCGGGGCGCCTGGGGCGGGATGGGGCGGTCGGCCTTGGCGGCGAAGCGCCGCGGCGCCTCCCGCATCCCCTCGCCGGGCAGGTCGGTGACGGTCACCAGGTCCGCCGGGTCCGTCACGTCCGGGGGACGGTGGACGGCGAGGACGGTTCCGTCGCGCTCCTCGAAGGAGGTGTTGAGGGCGCGGATGCCGGCCGCCAGCCGGCCGACGGCCGACCGCAGCCGGTCCAGGTCGACCTCGCCGGTGATGTGGAAGGTGCCGCCCAGGTTGAACGACGGGTCCTTCGGGAACACCCGTGCGTGGGTGTAGAGCTTGAGCTGTGCCGGGGTCGCCGGCACGGCGGTCTCCTCGCTTCCCATGCTTCCCCCTAAACGTTGCTTCGTGTGACTCATCGATGCGGGTGGGCGCTGAGGTCCCAGGCGCCCTGCCGGGTCAGCGGCCGCGGCAGGTGCCGCAGCGTCCAGGCGGCGGCCTTGTAGCGGAGGCTGGGAACGCTGACGACCTTTCCCCGGCGCAGATCGCGCAGCGCGGTGCGCACCACCGCGTCGGCGTCCAGCCACAGCCAGGGGGGCGGGAACGTGGTCGGGATGCCGGCCCGCCGGTGGAACTCGGTGCGGGTGTAGCCGGGCAGCAGCGCGGTCATCCGGATCCCGGCGTCGCGCACCTGCCGGGACCAGGCCAGTGACTCGGTGAACGAGATGACCCAGGCCTTGCTCGCCGGGTAGGTGGAGCTCAGCCAGGACGGGCCGACCCCGGCGACGCTGGCCACGTTGAGCACCTGGCCGCGGCGGCGGGCCGTCATGGCGGTCAGGGCCGCGTCCGTCAGGCGCAGCACCGCCCGGACGTTGAGGTCGAGGAGCTTTTCCTCCGCCTCGGGGCCGTTGCTCAGGAAGGGCTGTTCGTAGCCGATGCCGGCGTTGTTGACCAGCAGGTCGACGGCCGGTTCGGCGCCGAGCCGGGCGCAGACCGCGGCGCAGCCCTCGTCGGTGGCCAGATCGGCCGCGAGCACCTCGGCCTGCGTGCCGTGGGCCGCGCGCAGTGCGTCCGCCGTCTCCTTCAGCGCGGCCTCGGAGCGGGCGACCAGGACCAGCCGGTGGCCCTCGCGGGCGAGGGCCCGGGCGAAGGACCGGCCGAGTCCGGCGGTGGCTCCGGTGATGAGTGCGGTGGGCATGGTCTCCTCGGCGGTGGGAGGGCCGGCGGTCACGGGGCGTCGGTGAGCACCGCGGCCAGATCGCCGCGCACGGCCGCGAAGGCGGCGAGCGTCCGCTCCAGGTGCTCGTCGGTCTGGACGGCGGTGTAGCTGGTGCGCAGGCGGGGCGAAGCGGCGGGCGGCAGTACGGCGTTGACGTACACGCCCTCCTCCATCAGCCGCTTCCAGCCGACGACGGTGTGCAGTTCGTCGCGGGTGTCGACGGGGACGATGGGCGTCTCGGAGCTGCCGGTGCGGTAGCCGAGGGCGGCGAGTTCGCGGCGCATGAACTCCGCGCTCTTCAGCACCTTCTCGCAGCGCCAGGGCTCGGTGCGGACGATCTCCAGGGCCGCCAGGGCCGCGGCGGTGTTGGCCGGGCTGCTGCTGGCGGAGAACAGCAGGCTGCGGGCGTTGTGGCGGAGGTACTCGATGACCTCCTCGTCGCCGAGCACGGCCCCGCCGATCGAGCCGAACGACTTGGAGAACGTCAGGGTGATCAGCGGTACCCGGCCGGTCAGGCCGAACTGCTCGCAGGTGCCGCGTCCGCTGCCCAGGACCCCGGCGCCGTGCGCGTCGTCCACCAGCAGGGTGGCGTCGAACTCCTCGCAGACGCGGACCAGTTCGGGCAGCGGGCAGAGGTCGCCCTCCATGCTGTAGACGCCGTCGACGGCGACCAGCCTGCCGCCGCGGCCGGGGTGCCGGGCCAGCTTCTCCGCGAGATCGGCGGTGTCGTTGTGGCTGAACCACTGCAGCCGGGCCCGGCTGAGCCGGACGGCGTCGATGAGGGAGGCGTGGGCGTCCTTGTCGACGAACACCGTGTCACCGGGCCCGCACAGGCCCGCGACGGCGCCGAGGTTGGCCTGGTACCCGGTGGTCAGCAGCAGGGCGGCGGGTTTGCGGAAGAAGGCGGCGAGCTCGCGTTCCAGCTGTTCGTGCAGCTCCAGGTTGCCGTTGAGCAGCCGGGAGCCGGTGCAGCCGGCGCCGTAGCGGTGGGCCGCGTCGGCCGCCGCGGCGGTCACCCGCGGGTCGGTGCTCAGGCCCAGATAGTCGTTGGAACCGCACATGACGAGTTCACGGCCGTCGGAGAGCCGGGCCACACCGTCGGCCCGGCCGTCGAAACTGACAAAGAACGGGTAATAGCCGCTTGCTTTCCCCTCCCTGGAACGGGTGTAGGAGAAGCATTTTTCGATGACACCCACTGTTCGCCTTTCGACAGGTCTTCGGCAAGGAACAGGTCTTCAAGAAGGCACAGGTATTCAACAAGGCATGACGGAATGAAAAAGGCGTCGTCATGATGCGCACGGCGAGCGGGCAGCATGTGCCGGCCGGTTCGCGGGGTGCGCAATGCAGCACCGCGGCGCTGCGCGGGCAGCGGTATCCGGTGGTGAAAGAGAAGAAGAGGTGATGAGCGCTCAGGCGCGACAACGCGCCAAGGCGACGGCCCCGTGCATGTGTACTCCCCCGTACGTGTGCAGTCCGGCTCTTGGTCGGTCGGATCGAGCGGCGGAGCCCGTCAACTGTGCCTTTGCCGTGACGGGCCGAGCGCTCAGAACGATCCGGCTCGTTCAATCTATGCGGCCCCCGTCGGCTTCGTCAAGTAAACCTTTGGCCGTCGCTTTGACCTGGACTTTTCTCCGTGCGGCGCGGAGTCGCCGGAGAGGGCGGCCGCCGCATTCGGCAGAAGTGGAGCCATTCCATCCGCCCGATCCCGGTTGACACTTTCCGTCGGAGTCGGCTTTGCTGGCATCGAATTCCGCGGGGCCCACGATATTCCGGATGATCCGGTACCGGCCCCCGCCGCCGGTGACCGCGGCGGCTTCCCGGCCGCCTTTTCCGCGAGCACACCGGTCATCCGCCGACGGAGCCCACGCCCTGCCGCGGGCCCGCCCGTTCGATATTCGGAGGTTCAGCCGCCCATGTCCGGACGCACCGCCCTCGTCAGCGGGGGAAACCGGGGGATCGGTCTCGCCGTGGCCCGGGCACTGCACGCCGACGGCGACTCGGTCGCCGTCACCTGCCGGAGCGCACCACCGCCCGACGACTTCCTCGCCGTCAAGTGCGACGTCACCTCGACCCCGAGCGTCGACGACGCGGTCACCGAGGTCGAGGAGAAACTCGGCCCCGTCCAGGTGCTGGTGGCCAACGCCGGCATCACCCGCGACGCCCTGCTGGTGCGCATGGGCGAGGAGGACTTCCTCGACGTGCTCGACACCAACCTCACGGGCGCCGTACGGCTGGTCCGCCGCACCCTGCGCGGCATGATCCGCCGCCGGCACGGACGCATCGTGCTGATCTCCTCCAGCTCCGCCCTGTCCGGCTCGCCCGGCCAGACCAACTACGCGGCGGCCAAGGCCGGGATGGTGGGCTTCGCCCGCTCCCTCACCCGGGAACTGGGCGCCCGCGACATCACCGTCAACGTCGTCGCCCCCGGCTGGATCGACACCGACATGACCGCGGACCTCCCGCCGGAGGTCCGCGACCAGGCCGCCGGAACCGTCCCCCTCGGACGCTTCGGCTCACCGGACGAGGTGGCGGCCGCGGTCCGGTTCCTCGCCGGCCGCCGCGCGGGCTACATCACGGGCGCCGTCGTACCGGTCGACGGCGGCATCGGAATGGGGAACTGATGGCACTGCTCAGCGGAAAGACCCTGCTCGTCACCGGAGTCATCACCGACTCCTCGATCGCCTTCCACGCCGCCCGCGCGGCCCAGGAGCACGGCGCGCGCGTGGTGCTGACCGGCTACGGCCGGCTCAGCCTGGTCCAGCGCATCGCGCGCCGGCTGCCCGAGCCCGCGCCCGTGGTGGAGCTGGACGTCACCGACGCCGGCCACCTGGCCACGCTCGCCGACCGGGTCGGCGAGCACACCGACCGGATCGACGGGGTGCTGCACTCGGTCGCCTTCGCCCCGCCCGGCGCGCTCGACGGCAACTTCCTCAGCACCTCCTGGGAGGAGGCCGCCACCACCCTGCGGATCTCCACCTACTCGCTGCAGGCGCTCACCACCGCCGTGCTCCCGCTGATGGACCGCGGGGGTTCGGTGGTGGGGCTCGACTTCGACGCCTCGGCCGCCTGGTCCGGCTACGACTGGATGGGCGTCGCCAAGGCCGGCCTGGAGTCCTGCACCCGCTACCTCGCCTCGCACCTCGGCGCCCGGGGCATCCGGGTCAACCTGGTCGCCGCGGGCCCGCTGCTGACCATGGCCGCGCGCAACATCTCCCCGTCCGCCGAGGCCGAGGGCGCGGCGCCGTTCGGCGCCGAGTGGGCGGAGCGCTCGCCGCTGGGCTGGGACCCGGCCGACTTCGAACCGGTGGCGCGCGCCTGCGTGGCGCTGCTGTCGGACCTCTTCCCCGCCACGACCGGCGAGATCGTGCACGTCGACGGCGGCGCCCACGCGATCGGCGACCGCCCGGCCCGCACCCTGGCGAAGGCGGCGCTGTGACCACCGTGACCGCCCGCCTGTTCACCGTGGAGGAGTTCGCGGCCCTGCCCGAGGGCGAGCTCCTCGGGCACAGCTCCTGGCACGAGGTCCCGCAGAGCCGCATCGACCTCTTCGCCGAGGCCACCGGCGACCACCAGTGGATCCACACGGACCCCGTCGCGGCGGCGTCCGGCCCCTTCGGCACCACCGTCGCCCACGGCTTCCTCACCCTGTCCCTGCTGCCGCTGCTCACCTCCGAGGTGTACGACGTCAGCGGGGTGTCGGCGGCGGTCAACCACCGTGTCGACAAGGTCCGGTTCCGCTCCCCGGTGCCGGCCGGCGCCCGGGTCCGCGCCCGGGTCTCGCTGCTGTCCGTGCGCCCCCGTCCCCAGGGCTTCACCGAGGCGGTGATCCGGGTCGCCATCGAACTGGCGGACGGCGGCACCGCCTGCACCTGCGAACAGACCACGCTCTACCGGGCCTAGGTCCTACGGCCCACCGTCCACCACCACGAGAAAGGCACAGCCCCATGGCACTCGACCTGAACGAGATCCTCACCGGCCTCGGCGAGATCGTGAACGAGGTGACCGGCACTCCCCTCGAGGACATCCAGCCCGACAAGTCCTTCGTGGACGAGCTGGACGTGGACTCGCTGTCCATGGTGGAGGTCATCGTCTCCGCCGAGGAGCGGTTCGACATCCGCATCCCCGAGGAGGACGCCAAGACCTTCAAGACCGTCCGCGACGCCGCCGACTTCATCCTGCTGCACACCAAGTGAGCTCCCCGCACCGGCCGTCCGGCCGGTGCGGGCTCACCCCCGGCCGGCCAGCGCGGTCAGCCGGGCGTGGCCGGCCCGCAGCAGGGACGTGAAGCCCTCCGGGTCGATCAGCGCCTGGATGTGGGTGCCCTTCACATGCCGCAGCTCCGCCGGTGACCCGGCGTCGCGGGCGGCCTGGAGGAAGGCCTGCTCGTCGGTGCGGAACAGCCGGTCGCCCCGGCAGTTGACGATGAGCAGGGGAGGGGTGCAGCGCCCCGCCAGGGCGAGGAAGTCGTGGCGGGTCAGCTCCTCCACGGCCTCGGAGAAGCCGCGCATGGACAGTCCGCCGGCCAGCACCGCCTCGGAGCTCTCCCGGGGCAGCAGCCGGCGGAACAGCGCGGCGTTCGCCCGGGCCGCCCGCTCCTCGCCGACCCACCGCATGAACCGGCCCGCGTTGCGGTAGAGCCGGGCGGCCGTGCCGCGCGGCTGGACGGTGGCGTTGTTCACCAGCACCCCGGCGACCAGCTCGGGGTGGGCGGCGGCGGTCGCGAGCGCGGCGAAGCCGCCCAGCGACATGCCGGCGAGGACCACCGGGCCCGAGCCGGCCCGCGCGGCCTCCAGCAGCGCGGTCCGCACCTGGGCCACCGCGCCCTCCAGGGTGAACGGCGCCTCGTCGAGCGAGCCGTGACCGGGCAGGTCGCAGGCGGTGACCCGGAACTCCGGTGCCAGCCGGCGCGCGTGCGGAAGCCACATATGCGCGGAGACCCTGATTCCGTGCACCAGCACCAGCGGCTTTCCCGCGGGGTCCCCGAAGGTCCACACGCCGGGTTCACCGGATTTTTCCCAGGACCTTTCAGAATTCATGATCCGCCCCTTCCCGAAATCTTTGCAGGTGGCCCGCCGAATAATTCGAATTCCTTGACGGGATCAGGTGCCACACTCTAGCCTGAACGAGTCGGATCGTTCCAGAGGAGGGTCCGACCGCGAGCTCACTCACGGGGGAACACCATGATCAAGATCGCATCCGCGCTGTTCGGCGTCGCGCGCGACGTAGTCTGGCTGGTTCAGGCGGTCTACCACTCCATCGAGCGCCGGTAGGCCGGCCGCGGGCAGTCGCGCCCCGCACACCGTCCCGCGACGGTGCCGCGCGCTCTCCTCGCGGTCGCATTTCACGCGGTCCCGGGCGGGACTCCCGCGCCATGACACCCCTGGCAGTGATTTCACCACGCCGCATTTCATGACGGTCGCACGAGAAATCGGAATTGCCGTGACGTCAAAGTTATTCACTCCGGATTCGGAGACGACCTACGAAGAAGTCGAACGCCGGGCGCTCGCCGTGGCCGGGGCGCTGCGCGCCCGCGGGATCGCCACCGGTGACCGCGTCACCCTCAAGGCGGGCAACTCGGGTGGCTACGTCACCGTCCTGCTGGCCCTGATGCACACCGGCGCCTCGATCGTGCTCCTCGACGACCAGCAGCAGCCCGCCGTCACCGAACAGGTCGTCGGCGTGACCCGCACCCGGCTGACCGTCGTGGACGACACCGCCACCGCCCCCGGGCGGGCGGTCGTGACGGTGGCGGAGCTGCTCGCCGAGGCCAAACACGCCGCCCCGGCGGCCGGCGCCCTGTCGTTCGACGCCTGGCGCGCCCTGCCCGACGGCCTGATCACCTGGTCCTCCGGGTCCACCGGCGAACCCAAGGGCATCGTCAAACCGGGCGAGGCGATGCTGCGCAACCTCGACCGCTCCATCGAACGGATGGGGCACCGGCCGGACGACGTCCTGCTGCCGCTGCTGCCCTTCTCGCACCAGTACGGCCTGTCCCTGCTGCTCACCGCGTGGCTGGCCCGCTCCTCGCTGCTGGTCGCCCCCTACCGGCGGCTGGACCACGCGGTGCGCATGGCCGGCATGTACGGCGCCACCGTGGTCGACGCCACGCCCGCCGTGCACCTGAGCATCCTCAACCTCGTCGAACGCCGCCCGGAGATGGCGGCGGACCTGCGCAAGGTGCGGATGTACTGCACGGGCGGCGCACCGCTGGACGGTTCGGCCGCCGAACGGTTCGTGGCCGCGCTCGGTCTGCCGCTGCTCGACGGCTACGGCAGCACCGAGCTGGGCAACATCGCCTTCGCCACCCCCGACAACCCGGTCGGCTGCGGACCGGTGCTGCCCGGCATCGACGTGAAGCTGGAGGCGGACCCGGGCGAACGGACGGCCGGCGTCGGCGAACTCCTGGTGCGCACACCCGACGTGTTCTCCGGCTACCTGACCGCCGACGGCGTCTTCGACCCGGTGCGGGACGACTGGTACCGCACCGGGGACCTGGGCCGCTTCGACGACCACGGCAACCTCTTCGTGCTCGGCCGCAAACTCGCCGTGCACCGCGCCGGCTACACCCTCTACCCGGAGGTCGTCGAACGCACCGCCGCCGGCTGCGGGGCCCCGGTCAAGGTGATCCCGCTGCCCGACGAACGCCTCGGCAGCCGGCTGGTCTTCTTCGTCCAGGACCCCGAAGGACGCGACCCCCTGTACTGGCGGGCCCGCATCTGCGCCCTGCTCTCCCCCTTCGAGTACCCCAACCGCGTCGTGGTCTGCGACGCCTTCCCGCTCAACCGCAACGGCAAGCCGGACGGCAAGCAGCTGCGAGCCATGGCACTGACCGGACCGGAAAACGGAACGCACACACCCGAGGATCGGAGTTCACTCCAGTGAGCGCACACCAGACCCGACCGCTCAGGCGGGTGGTCGTCACAGGAACCGGTGTCATCACACCGGTCGGCAACACCGTCGACTCGTTCTGGAAGTCCCTCGTCGACGGCCGCAGCGGCATCTCCGCCATCGAGACCTGGGACGCCTCCGACCTCCCGGTGCACATCGGCGCCGAGGTGAAGGACTTCTCCCCGGCGGACTACATGCCGCACAAGGTGAGCCGGCGCATGGACGCCAGCGCCCAGTACGGACTGGCCGCCGCCATGCAGGCGGTGCGCGAGGCCAAACTGGAGATGGACGACGACCTGTCCGCCCGCACCGGGGTCTACCTCGGCTCCTCCGCCGGCGCCGCCCAGCTCACCTACGACACCACCGTCAAACTGCACGAGCGCGGCGCCCGCGCGGTCAGCCCCTTCTTCTTCGCCACCAGCGGCTCGGAGAGCGCCGCCGGCGAGGTCGCGATGTGGCTCGGGGCCCGCGGCCCGTCGTCGAGCCTCAGCACCGCCTGCGCCTCCGGCGCCACCTGCATCGGGGAGGCCGCCCGGCTCATCCAGTTCGGCGTGGCCGACGTGATGGTCGCCGGCGGCGCGGAAGCGCCCGTCACCCGGCTGAACATCGCCGCCGCCGCGGCCTGCCAGGCGCTCTCCCGCCGCAACGACGACCCGCAGAGCGCCTGCCGCCCGTTCGACAACGAACGCGACGGCTTCGTCATGGGCGCCGGCGCCGGCGTCGTCGTCCTGGAGGAGTACGAGCACGCCCTGGCCCGCGGCGCCCACATCCTCGGCGAACTGGCCGGCTACGGCGCCACCACCGACGCCTACCACCTCACCGCACCGCACCCCGACGCGCTCGGCACCAAGACCGCCATGCGCATCGCACTGGACTCGGCCGGACTGCGCCCCGAGGACGTCGACTACATCAACGCCCACGGCACCAGCACCCGGCTCAACGACGCCACCGAAGTGGCCGCCATCCGCGGGGTGTTCGGCGAGCACGCCACCCGCATCCCGGTCAGCTCCACCAAGTCCATGACCGGGCACCTGATCTCCGGCACCGGCGCGGTGGAACTCGTCGCCGGCCTGCTGGCCATCCGGCACAACGTCGTCCCGCCCACGCTCAACTGCGACGACCCGCTGGATCCCGACCTCAACTTCGTGCCCGGCGTGGCCCAGGAGTGGCAGGTCGATGTCGTCATGAGCAACTCGTTCGGATTCGGCGGGCACAACGCCGTGCTCGTGGTCCGCAGCCTGAAGGAGGAAGAGAGTCATGCCGCGTAACGATCTGATGGACATCGCCACCCTGCCGTCCGGAGAGAAGGGCTACGTCGCCAGGGAGGACCTGCCGGCCGGAACCGTCATCGCCTCCTGGCGGAAGTCCGCGGTCGACTCCGACCCCACCAAGTTCACCATCCAGGTCGGCCGCGACCACCACGTCGACGCCGACGAGGTCCGCTTCCTCAACCACTCCTGCGTCCCGAGCACCTTCGTCGACGCCACCACCGGCGACGTCGTCGCCCTGCACCCGATCGCCGCGGGCCGGCCCCTGACCTTCTTCTACCCCTCCACCGAGTGGGGGATGGCCGCGCCCTTCGACTGCGCCTGCGGGCACGCCGGCTGCCTCGGCAAGATCACCGGCGCCGAGGCGCTGCCCGCGCACGTCCTGCGGCGCTACGCCCTCAACGACCACATCCGCGAACTGCTCGCCGAACGGGGCGGCGACGCGGACTGACCACCACCGCGCGGGCGGCCGGCCCTCCCTCCCACACGGGGCCGGCCGCCCCGACCCGGTCCCGTACCCGCCGATGAGGAAACCCCACCATGCCCTCTGCCGGAGAACTGCTCGTCTCCACACTGCGCCAGCACTCCGTCGACGTCGTGTTCGGTATCCCCGGCACGCACAACCTCGGGATCTACGCCCACCTCGGGCGCCACGGCCTGCGCCACGTCACACCCCGGCACGAGCAGGGCGCCGGCTACGCCGCGGACGGCTACGCCCGGGTGTCCGGCCGGCCCGGCGTGGTGATCACCACCACCGGCCCCGGAGTGCTCAACGCCGCCGCCGCGGCGGGGCAGGCCTACTCGGACTCGGTGCCGCTGCTGCTGATCTCGCCGGGCATGCCCTCGGGCCACCGCAGCGGGGAGGGGCTGCTGCACGAGACCCGCGACCAGTCCGCCGCGCTCGCCGCCGTGTGCGCCGCCTCGCACCGGGTGCGGGACCCCGCCGAACTCCCCGGTCTCCTCGCCACCGTGTTCACCCGGCTCACCTCGGGCCGGCCCCGCCCGGTGCACCTGGAGATCCCCTACGACCTGATCGACACCGAGGTGGACGCCGCCCCGCTGCCGCCCCTGCCGGCCGCGGCCCCGGTCGCGGACGACGGGGCGGTGGCCGCCGCCGCGCACGTTCTCGCCGCGGCCCGCAGGCCCGTCGTCGTGGCCGGCGGCGGCGCCCGGCGCGCCACCGGCGAGCTCCGCGAGGTCGCCGAGGCGCTCGGCGCACCGGTGGTGACCACCGCCAACGGCAAGGGCGTACTGCCGGAGAGCCACCGCCTCAGCCTCGGCGCCGCGCTGCACGTGCCCGAGGTGCAGCGGTTCCTCGCCACCGCGGACGCCGTGCTCGCCGTCGGCACCGAACTCTCCGAGACCGACACCTGGAACGGGCCGCCGCGCCTGACCGGCCGGGTCGTCCGGGTCGACGTCGACCCCGGCCAGCTGCACCGCAACGCGACCGCCGACCACCCCCTGACCGGGGACGCCGCACAGGTGCTCGCCGGTCTCCTCGGACATCTCCGCTCCGCCCCCGCACACCCCCGTCCCGGGCGGCGGAGCGGGGATACCCCCGCCGAGGTCAGGTCGGCCGTACGGGCCTACGGCCGGCGCTGGCGGGACGTCACCGCCGCCCTGCGGGCCGCGCTGCCCGAGGACGCGGTCCTCACCAACGACAGCGCGATGGCCTGCTACTTCGGCGCCCTCACGGGCTTCCCGACCGAGCGGCCCGGCCGGTTCCTGTACCCCACCGGCTTCGGTACCCTCGGCTACGCCCTGCCCGCCGCCGTCGGGGCGTCCCTGGCACGCCCAGGCCGTCCGGTCGCCGCGCTCAGCGGGGACGGCGGGCTGCAGTTCACGGTGAACGAGCTGGCCACCGCCGTGGACGTGGGCGCCCCCCTGCCGGTCGTGGTCGTGTCCAACGGCGGATACGGCATGATCCGGCAGGAGATGGCCGAACGCGGGCAGCCCGCCGTCGGAGTGGACCTCGCCGTGCCCGACTTCCCGGCGATCGCCCGCGCCTACGGCGGCCACGGCTGCCACGCCGGCTCACCCGCCGAACTGCGGGACGCCGTGGGGAAGGCACTCACCGTGCCGGGCCCCACGGTCGTGGTCGTCCCGGAACCGCCCGCCCCGACCCCCCAGCCATCCGCCTGACGACAACCTCGGGAGTTCTCGTGGAACGACCGCCCCATCTGCACGTGACCTGGACCGACGAACCGACCGGCGCGACCGGATACCTGGTGATCGACCGCCTGCTGCGCGGCGCGTCCAGCGGCGGGCTGCGCATGCGCCCCGGCTGCACCCTCGCCGAGGTCGCCGACCTGGCCAGGGCCATGACACTGAAGGAGGCCCTGGTCTACCGGCCGGAGGACCGCTACACGCCCTTCGGCGGCGCCAAGGGCGGCATCGACTTCGACCCCGCGCACCCGGAGGCCCCCGCGGTCCTCGAACGGTTCCTGCGCGCCGTCCGGCCGCTGGCGGAGACGTACTGGTCGGTGGGGGAGGACCTGGGCACCCGGCAGGAGGACATCGACCGCGCCTTCGAGCGCATCGGCCTGAGTTCCTGCGTCCACGCCGCGCTGCCGTTCGTCGAGGACGGGGCCGAGGCGGGTCTGGCCCGGATCTCCGACGCGTTCGCCGTGGAGGTGGACGGGCTCGGACTCGGCGACACGGTGGGCGGCTACGGCGTGGCCCAGTCGGTGCTGTCCGTCCTCGCCGAACACCAGGAACTGCCCGCGGAACGGACCGCGGTGGTCCAGGGCTTCGGCTCGATGGGCGGCTCGACCGCCCGGTACCTCTCCCGGGCCGGCATCCGGGTCGTCGCCGTCGTCGACCGGGACGGCGTGGTCCTGGACGAGCGCGGTATCGACGTGGAGCGGCTGCTGGCCGACCGCAGCCCGGCCGGCCTGGTGAACCGTGCCACGCTGCCCGAGGGGGTGACCCTGCTCCCGGTCGGGGACTGGCTCACGGTGGCGGCGGACGTCCTGGTGACCGCGGCGGCCTCGTACGCCATCGACGAGACCAACTGCGCCCAGGTGCGCTGCCGTTACGTCGTGGAGGGCGCCAACGTCTCGGTGCTGCCCGGCGCCGAGGCCGCGCTCGCGGCGCGCGGTGTCGTGGTCGTGCCGGACTTCGCCGCGAACTTCGCCGCCAACAGCTGGTGGTGGTGGACCCTCTTCGGGGACATCGGCCCCGACGCCGACCAGGCGCTCACGAAGATCGAGAAGACCATGCGCGACATCACCGCCGAGATCTTCCAGCGGGTGCGCGCCACCGGGGCGACGCCGCGGCAGGCCGCGACGGCGATCTCCGAGGAGAAGCTCCGCCAGGCGCGGATCCGCTACGGAGACCTTCCGTCCTGACCCCCGCCCCGCCCGGGCCCTGTACGTGCCCCGACCGTCCCCGGTGTCCCTCCCGCACCGGGGACGAGGCATGTGCGGCTCAGGCGGGCGTTGCCCCCGGCCTGCGCGGCGGCGCCGCGAGCGTGGCGTCCACCATCCGCTCGATCCCCTTGGCGTCGACCGCCTCGTCCGAGAACAGGCTGCGGAACAGCATGGTCCCGGCCCACATGTCGAGCACCATCGAGATGTCGGTGTCGGCGGGCAGGTCCCCCCGGTCCAGCGCCCGCTGCATCACCGTCATCGACTGCTTCTTGCGTCCCTCGACGATCTCCTCCCACAGCCTGCGCCGCAGGGCGGAGTCCTCCGACAGGTCGCCGATCAGGGCCGGCAGTACGTTCCTGATCCGGTCCGAACCGTAGAACCGTCCCAGCGCCTGCGAGGCCAGCGCCACCATCTCGGCGCGGCTGTCACCGAGGTCCTCCGTCGGGACCTCGCGCAGCTCGCTCCGGATCCCGTCCAGGACGAGCGCGGCCTTGTTCGGCCACGACCGGTACAGGGTCGCCTTCCCGACGCCGGCCTCGGTCGCGACACCGCCGATCGTGAGCTTCGCGTAGCCCCGCTCGCCGAGCATCTTCATCGTCGTGGCGAGCACGCGCTCGCGGGCGTCCAGATCCCTCCGGTGCGTCCCGCTGGCGTCCACCACCACTCCGAGGGTGCGCTTCTCTCCCATTGCTCCTCCTTTCGGGAACACAGACCTGCCTCGGTGTCCCTGACACATAGTTCGATGGAACGGTACGTTTCGTTCAAGTCAAGAGCAACTCGATGCCGGGTGCGGCAGTTAAAAAGTCAACCAAGCAGGTGTTGCCGCGCCGTTCCGGGCGAGTCGGCGCCACCGGTCACGGCGCGGTCACCGCGCTCCGCCGGAACCCGGCACCAGCGCCCCACCCCCGACCTCCCCACCCGAACCCCCGCCCCCGACCTCCCCCTGCCCCGCCACCCCGACCCCGGCCGCCACCTCGGCCCGGGCCGACGTCTCGGCTTCGGCCGGCATCTCGGCCTGGTCCGGTGTCCCGGTCTCGGCGGGCTTTCCGGTCCGGCCCGGTGTCCCGGTCCCGGCGGGTGGCTCGGTCTCGCCCGTTGTTGCGGTGTGGCTCGGTGTCTTGGCTCGGCCTGGTGTCTCGGTTCGGCCGGGTGTTTTGGCTGCGGCGGGTGTCTTGGCTTCGGCCGGCGTCTCGGTCCCGGCGGGCGCCGCGGTCTGGGCTGGTGTCTCGGTCTCGGCGGGCGTTGCGGTCTGGCCCGGTGTCTCGGTCTCGGCGGGTGGCTTGGTCTCGCCCGGTGTTGCGGTGTGGCTCGGTGTCGTAGCTCGGCCTGGTGTCTCGGTCTCGGCCTGTGTCCTGATCGCCGAGGGCGCCTTGGTCTCGGTCGGCGTCTCGGTCCCGGACGGTCCCTCAGCCTGGCCCGGTGCCTCGGTCCCGCTGGGCGTCTCGTCCACGCCTGGTGTCTCGGTTCGGCCGGGCGTCTCGGCCCCGACGGGCGGGTGCGCTACGGCCGGTGTCCCGGTCTCAGCGGGCGTCTCTGCTCGGGCCAGTGTCTCGGTCTGCCCCGGAGCCTCGGGCTCGGTGGGCGTCCCGGTCTGGCCCGGAGCCTCGATTTCGGTTGGCGTTCCGGCTTTGCCTTGCGCCTCCGCCCTGCCCGGCGTCCCGGCTCTGCCCGGCGACAAGGCCTCGCCGTGCGGTGTCGCTTTCTCCGGCGCGGATTCCGGGGGAGTCGTCGCGCCCCGCAGGGCGAGTCCGGCGGTCACGGTGATCAGGGCGGCCAGGCCGGCGCAGGTCGCCACCGTGATGTGGAATCCGTCCAGGAAGGCGTGGCGCGCCGCGGACGCCAGCGCCTCGCCCAGCGCGCCCGGCAGCGCGCCGGCCACCTCCATCGCCCCGGCGAGCGACTCCCCGGCCACGGCCGCGTGCTCGCCGGGGACCTCGCGCGGCACGTCCAGGCCGTCCCGGTACACCCGGCTCAGCACACTCCCCAGCACCGCGATACCGAGCGCGCCGCCCATCTCGTAGGCGGTTTCGGAGATGGCCGAGGCCGCCCCCGCACGCTCCTTGGGCACGGAGGCCAGCACGCTGTCGGCGGTGACCGTGAACGTCATCGCCACACCCGAGCTGGTCACGATCAGGGCCGCGAGCAGCGCGGGGTAGGAGATCTGCGCCGACAGCCACAGGTACTGCAGCAGCCCCGCCGTGACCAGCGTCAGGCCCAGCGCGACGGTACGGGCCCGGCCCCAGGAGGCGGCCAGCCGGGGCGCCAGCACCGCGCCGAGGACCGCCCCGGCCACACCCGGCAGCTGGGTCACCGCCGAACGCAGCGGCGACCAGCCCAGTACGACCTGGAAGTACTGCGACCCCACGAAGCCCATGCCGGCCAGTGCGAACATGGCCATCACGGTGGCGCCCACCGAGGCGTTGAAGCCCCGGTTGCGGAACAGCGCGACGTCGATGAGCGGTGCGCGAAGACGCCGTTGCCGCCGGGCGAAGAGCATCAGCGCCCCGACGCCGACAACGGCGGCCACCAGCGCGTCGGTGTCGGTCGGGCCGTCGTGCGCCGCGTCCTTGATCGTGTAGATCAGGGCGCTGACGCCCGTGACCGACAGCAGCACGCTGAGCAGGTCCAGCCGGCCCGGCTCGGGGTTCTTCGATTCGGGCAGCACGAAGAACCCGACCACGAAGATGAGCAGCATCACCGGAATGTTGATCAGGAAGACCGAGCCCCACCAGAAGTGGTCGAGCAGGACCCCGCCGATCAGCGGTCCGACGGCGAACCCCGCCGAGCTGACGCCGGACCAGATGCCGATGGCCCGGGTCCGTTCCGCCGGATCGGTGAACGTGTTCCGGATGATCGACAGGGTGGACGGCATGAGCGTGGAGCCCGCGACGCCCAGCAGGGCGCGCGAGGCGATCAGCAGCTCGGGCGTCCATGCGTACGCCGTGAGACCGGACGCCGCGCCGAAGGCGAAGGTGCCCACGAGCAGCAGCCGCCGCCGGCCGATCCGGTCGCCCACGTTGCCCATGGTGATCAGCAGACCGCCCAGTGCGAAACCGTAGATGTCGGCGATCCACAGCAGTTGGGTCGAGGTCGGCCGCAGCTCCGCCGTGAGCCGGGGCACCGCCAGGTGCAGCACCGTCAGGTCCACGGAGAGCAGAAGCATCGTGAGGCAGGCGATCGCCAGCGTCGCCCCCTTGCGGCGTTCACTCAGCAGCGCGTGTTTCCCCATGTGCTCAGCGTGGCCGCCCCCGCTCACCGCTCACTCACGGATCACTGGCGGACCCGGGGAGGCGCCGACGGACGGGCGACGGACCCGCGACGGTCGCGTCGGGCGGCCCCGAACCGGCGTCCCCGGGACCGCGGCGGGCCGGGGCGACGGATGCCGGTTCTCCTGCGCGGGGCGGGTGCCCGACGGGTGCGGTGTCCGTGCCGGGCGCGCGGTCGGCGGTGAGGGTGCGCCGGGCGCCGGGCGTGTGCGCCGCGTCCGGTGGGCCGTCCCCGCCGGCCGCGCGTCCTGCGTCGGCCGCGCGGCGCCCGGCGGGGAGCGGGGCCGGCGCAGGTGCCGCCTCGAGTCGCACGGGTCTGGGCGGTCCGGCCGGTCCGGGACGTGCCTGCCCGGCCACCCGTACGCCTCCGGCCACCTGGATCGCGTCGCGGAGGGCGGGACCCGGACGCGGGAGGCGGCCATCGTGGCCCGGGTCGCCGGGCTCCGGCGTGCCGACGCCGTCCGGCCCGGACCGCCACCACTGCCGCCACAGCTCGGCCGCGAGCCGCAGGGCGATCATCGGCTCCGCGTACGCGGTGCGGTGCAGCGGGGTGCGGGGCTGCTCCCGGACCGCGGCGACGCACCCGGTTCCGTCGTCGCCGCATCCGGCGCCCCCGTCGTGCGGGACGGCGGCCGTCTCGGCGGCGTGGGCGCGCCGGGTCGGTTCCGCCTCGCCGGCCTCCGTGAGCCGGCGCGCGCAGTACGCCCGTACCGTCTCCAGCATCCCGAACCGCGGCCCGCCGTCGTCGGCCACGGCCACGGCCACCAGCGACTTGTCGGCGAGCGAGCTGAGCAGGTCCAGCGTCCCCGCGCCGAACGGGCCGCACACACGTTCCACCGCCGCGGGCGTGGCACCGGCGGGGAAGACCGACAGCCGGCGCGCGAGGGCGCGTTCCTCCTCGTCCAGCAGGTCCCAGCTCCAGTCGAGGGCCGCGCCGAGCGACCGGTGCCGGGGCACGCCGGTGCGGCTGCCGCGGGACAGCAGGGCGAAGGGGTCGTCCAGCCCGGCGGCCAGCGCGGCCACGGGCAGCGAGCGCAGCCGGGCCGCCGCGAGTTCCAGGGCGAGCGGCAGTCCCTCGAGCGCCCGGCAGATGTCGAGTACGGACGCGAGGGCGTCGCCGTCGAGGACGAGGTCGGCCCGCACCGCCCGGGCGCGGTCGGCGAACAGCCGTACCGACGCGTGGCGCAGGGCCTCCTCGGCGGGGATGCCGGTGTCCCGGGGCGGCACCTCCAGGGGCGTCACCGGGAACAGGGTCTCGCCGGTGATGCCCAGCGGCTCCCGGCTGGTGGCCAGCACGGTGAGGCCGGGACAGCCGCTCAGCAGCTCCCGCGCGAGCCTGCTGACGTCGTCCACGACGTGCTCGCAGGTGTCGAGCACCAGCAGTGAGCGGCGGTCGGCCAGCGCGGACAGCAGCAGGTCGGTCGCCCGGGGCGCCGCTGCCGACGGGTCGTCGAGTCCCAGGGCCTCCAGGACGGCGCGCGGCACGTCCGTGGTGGGGGAGTCGCCGGCCAGTTCGACATAGCAGACCTCCCCGGAGCGGCGGGCGGCCGCCTCCACGGCGAGCCGGGTCTTGCCGACCCCGCCGACCCCGGTGAGCGTGACCAGGCGGGCCCGGTCGAGGAGCAGGCCGAGCTGCCGCACCGGTTCCTCCCGGCCGACGAAGCTGGTGAGGGCGGCGGGCAGCCGGCGCCGGGCGGCCACGGCGACGGGTGCCGTGACCGGACCCGAGACGCCGTCGGCGGACGACCGCCGAGCGGTGCCGGAGCCGCCCCGTGCGCCCGTGGAGGGCGGCGGAGCCGGCGCGGCCGGTTCGGGGGGCGACCGGCGCGGGCCCGGATCCACCGGCGGGTGCCCGGACGGGGCGCGCTCCCCCCAGGAGCCGCCCGGCCGCACGACCGCGCCCCGGGCAGCCCGGGACACCGGCCCGGCCGCCGGTTCGTCGCGCAGTACCGCCAGGTGGACCGCGCGCAGTTCGGCGCCCGGTTCGGTGCCGAGTTCGTCGGCCAGGAGGCGGCGGGTCTCCTCGTAGAGGGCGAGGGCCTCCGCGGTACGTCCGCAGCCGTGCAGGGCGCGCATCAGCTGGCCGCGCGGCCGTTCCCGCAGGGGGTGCGCGCCGACGTGCTCCCGGAGGTCGGCCACCGGTCCGTGGCAGCGGCCCGCCGCGAGGTCGGCCTCGGCCCGGTCCTCCAGCGCGTCCCGCCGGAGTTCCTCCAGGCGCGCCGCCTGCGCGGCGAGGCAGGGGGTCACCGTGGCGCCGGACAGCGCGGCGCCGCGCCACAGGGAGAGGGCCTCGCCCAGCAGTTCCGCGGCGCGGGCCGCCTCGCCCGCGTTCAGCGCCGCGCGCCCGGACGCGGTGAGCCGCTGGAAGCGGTGGACGTCCACCGCCTCGGGCTCCACGGCGAGCCGGTAGCCCGACTGGTGGAACGTCACCTCGGCGGCCCCGCCCAGGGCCTGGCGCAGCCGGGACACCTGCGACTGCAGTGCCCGGGTCGGCCGGCCCGGCGGGTGGCCGCCGTAGAGTCCGTCGATCAGGCGGTCCGCGTGGACGACACGGCCGGCGTCGAGCAGCAGCAGGGCCAGCAGTCCGCGCACCCGCGGGCCGGAGACGGCCGAGATGTCGCCCCCGGGCCACCGGATCTCCATCGGGCCCAGCAGGTCGAAGCGCATCTGACCGTTATCCGGAGATGTCAGCCGGCAGCGCGTCCGTTGTTTTCCGAACCCTCGTGAACGGCATCAGGCGGCCCTCCGCTGAGAATGCTCCCGAGAATCTCGGGAAGTGTCTGGAATTCGAGGAGTAATTTCTCCCCGGGCATGTCTATGTCGGGCCGGACGGTAGCGTCGCGGCCCCCTTCAGGTCCGGTCACAGCAGACTTCCCCCGTTCATCCCCGTGGCCCGGCTCCCGACTGCCCTTGGTCGAACGTGCAGGTGGGACGGACCCCAGCCGGACGGAACGATCCGGCTCGTTCCAAGCTAGACGCTTGTCAACGCAGCGTCAAGAGAATCCGCCGGAGGTTCTTTCTGGAGAGCGGCATTCCGTTCCCGGTGCGTCAGGCCGAATTCGACGGGTGCGGCAGAACACTCTTCACCGGAAATCATTGCCCCCGGCTTCCGTGACTGATTAACATCTGCCGGGCGTTGCCGACGCCGGAAACCTGTCGACCTCAGGAGGGCCCCGTGCAGCGGCAGTGGGAAGTGGAAGAGGACATTCACATCGACGCCGCGCCGGAGACGCTGTACGACATGGTCGCGGACGTGACCGCCATGGGCCGGTGGAGCCCGGAGTGCTTCCGGGTCTGGGTGCCCCGGCCCCCCGTCCGCGCGGGGGCGGGCTTCCTGGGGTTCAACCGCAAGGGGCCGTGGGTGTGGTTCACCTGGTGCCGGGTGGTGCGCGCCGAGCGAGGGCGCGCCTTCGCCTTCAGGGTGAGCACCTTCGGGCTGCCGGTCGCGCGGTGGGGCTACCGCTTCACGGCCGACGGCCACGGCACCCGGGTCACCGAGCACTGGACGGACCTGCGCACCGGCCGCGGCGCCCGCCTGACCGAACTGCTCGGGCTCGTGTTCACCGGCACCCGCCCCCGACTGCGGGGCACGCACAACCGCGCCGGCATGCGCACCACACTCGAACGACTGAAGCAGGCCGCCGAAGGCTGACGCCGCGACGGCCACACGGGGGAGACGACCGACCGTCATGGAACCGACCACCACCATCCCGGCGCCGGCCGCCACGGCGCCCTTCACACCGCTGCCGCGGTCGGTGCGCGAGGCCGGCCCGCCGGCACCGCACCTCCGGCCACCACGCCCTGAAGTTCGTCACCGGCACCGCGCCGCTCGCGGGCGGCTGGACACTGTTCTTCCTGCTCGGCGACTCCTGGCCGCACCCGCTCACCGCCGTCCTGCCGGCCTTCCTCGTCGTGCACCCGGTCCTGTTCGGCGTCCACCCGGGCTGCGTCTTCGCCCCGAACCCCAAGGGCACCTGAGCCATCCGCGCACGGTCGGCGGCGCTCCCGCGGCCTGAGGCCGCCCCGCCGGCGTCCGGCGCACCGCGCGGGGCCACGCCCCGCGCCGCCGGCCGGCCGCCCCGACCGCGAGCACCCGTATCCGCACCGGCGGCCCGCCCACCGCGAGGCCGCCCGCCACTCGAACCGAGGAGCGTCATGTCCCGCCGCCTGTTCACCTCCGAGTCCGTCACCGAAGGCCACCCCGACAAGATCGCCGACCAGATCAGCGACACCATCCTCGACGCGTTGCTCCGCGAGGACCCGTCCTCCCGCGTGGCCGTGGAAACCATGATCACGACCGGTCTGGTGCACATCGCGGGGGAGGTGACCACCAAGGCCTACGCACCCATCGCGCAACTGGTCCGCGACCGGATCCTGGAGATCGGCTACGACTCCTCCGCCAAGGGATTCGACGGCGCCTCCTGCGGCGTCGAGATCTCCATCGGCGCCCAGTCGCCCGACATCGCGCAGGGCGTCGACACGGCGTACGAGTCCCGCGTCGAGGGTGCCGCCGCAGGCGGGGAAACGGACGAGCTGGACCGGCAGGGCGCCGGCGACCAGGGCCTGATGTTCGGCTACGCCTGCGACGAGACGCCCAGCCTGATGCCGCTGCCGATCGAGCTGGCCCACCGCCTCTCCCGGCGGCTCACCGAGGTCCGCAAGGACGGCACCGTCCCCTATCTCCGCCCCGACGGCAAGACCCAGGTCACCGTCGAGTACGTGGGCAGCCGCCCGCACCGGCTGGACACCGTCGTCGTCTCCTCCCAGCACGCCGCCGACATCGACCTGGACACCCAGCTCGCCCCGGACATCCGCGAACACGTCGTGGCCCCCGTCCTGGCCGCCCTGGCACAGGACGGCGTCAAACTGGAGACCGAGGGCTTCCGCCTGCTGGTCAACCCCACCGGCCGGTTCGAGATCGGCGGCCCCATGGGCGACGCCGGCCTCACCGGCCGGAAGATCATCATCGACACGTACGGCGGCATGGCCCGCCACGGCGGCGGCGCCTTCTCCGGCAAGGACCCCTCCAAGGTGGACCGTTCGGCCGCGTACGCGATGCGCTGGGTCGCCAAGAACGTCGTCGCCGCCGGCCTCGCCACCCGCTGCGAGGTCCAGGTCGCCTACGCCATCGGCAAGGCCGAGCCGGTGGGCCTGTTCGTGGAGACCTTCGGCACCGCCCTCCACCCGCAGGCCGTCATCGAGCACGCCCTCGCCGAGGTCTTCGACCTCCGCCCGGCCGCCATCATCCGCGACCTGGACCTGCTGCGCCCGGTCTACGCCCAGACCGCCGCCTACGGCCACTTCGGCCGCGAACTCCCCGACTTCACCTGGGAGCGCACCGACCGCGTCGACGCCCTGCGGGCGGCCGTGGCGACGGCCGGGGGCGATCGGCGATGAGCGCGCTGCGCGAACTCGTCACCTCCGGCGAACCCACCTTCTCCTTCGAGTTCTTCCCGCCGAAGACCGGCACCGGGGAGCGAACGCTGCTCCGCGCGATCCGCCGCATCGAGGCCCTCGGCCCGTCCTTCGTCTCCGTCACCTACGGCGCCGGCGGTTCCTCCCGCGACCGCACCATCGAGGTGACCAAGCGCATCGCGACCGAGACGACCCTGCGCCCGGTGGCCCATCTGACCGCCGTCGGCCACTCGGTGGCCCAACTGCGCCACATCATCGGCCAGTACGCGGACGCCGGCATCCGGGACGTGCTCGTCCTGCGCGGTGACCCGCCGGGCAGCCCACGCGGCCCCTGGACGCCGCACCCCGAGGGCTTCACGTACGCGCACGAACTGGTCTCCCTCGTACGGGAGCTGGGGGACTTCAGCGTCGGGGTGGCCGCCTTCCCGGAGGGCCATCCGCGCTCGGCGGACCCGGCCGCCGACCTCCGCCACTTCGTCGCCAAGTGCCGGGCCGGCGCCGACTACGCCATCACCCAGATGTTCTTCGACGTGGAGGACTACCTGCGGCTGCGCGACCGGGTCGAGGCGGCCGGCTGCGATACCCCGATCATCCCGGAGATCATGCCCGCCACGGACGTACGGCAGATCCGCCGGTTCGCCGAACTCAGCGACGCCGCCTTCCCCGAGGACCTGGCGCACCGGCTGGAGGCCGTGCGCGACGACCCGGCCGCGGCCCACCGGATCGGCGTGGAACACGCCACCGGCATGGCGCTGCGGCTGCTCGCGGAGGGCGCTCCCGGACTGCACTACATCACCCTCAACCGCTCCGACGCCGCAACCGACATCCACCGCAACGTGATGAGCACAAGGAGTGCCGATGTCCTCTCCGAGCACCGCTGACCCCACCGGCTCCGGCGCTCCCACCCGGATCGCCGTCACCGGCTCCATCGCCACCGACCATCTCACCAGCTTCCCCGGCCTGTTCTCGGAGCAGCTGATCGCGGACCGGCTGGACAAGGTGTCGTTGTCCTTCCTCGTGGACGAACTGGAGGTACGGCGCGGCGGGGTGGCCGCGAACATCGCCTTCGGCCTCGGCTGCCTCGGACTGCGGCCGGTGCTCGTCGGAGCGGTCGGCGCGGACTTCGGCGAGTACCGGGTGTGGCTCAAGGAGCACGGCGTGGACACGGACTTCGTCCATGTCTCCGCCGAGCGGCAGACCGCCCGCTTCATGTGCATCACGGACCAGGCGCAGAACCAGATCGCGTCCTTCTACACCGGCGCCATGGAGGAGGCCGCCGGCATCGACCTGACGCCGGTCGCCGAACGGCCGGGCGGCGTCGACCTGGTCCTGGTGTCACCGAACGACCCCCGGGCCATGCTCCGGCACACCGCCCAATGCCGGGCACTGGGACTGCCGTTCGCCTCCGACCCATCCCAGCAGCTGCCCCGGCTGAGCCGCGGACAGGCCCGCGAACTGGTCGACGGCGCCCGGTGGCTGTTCACCAACGACTACGAGGCGTCGCTGCTGCTGGAGCTCACCGGCTGGCGGCACGAGGACGTCCTCGCCCGCGTCGGCACCTGGATCGTCACGCGGGCCGAACAGGGCGTCACGCTGCACCGGCGGGACGCGGCACCGGTGACCGTCCCGGCGGTGCCCGCGGCGCGGATCGCGGACCCCACCGGGGTGGGCGACGCCTTCCGCGCCGGCTTCCTCGCCGCCGCGCGCCGGCTGGACCCCGTCGACGCGGCCCGCTTCGGGTGCGCGCTCGCCGTCCTGGCCCTGGAGAGCGTCGGCCCCCAGGACTACACCGCCACCCGGGAGGCGCTGCTGCCCCGCATCGAGTCCGCCTACGGCCGCGCCGTCGCCGACACGATCACCGCAAGCCGCGTACTCCCGGCCGACGACTCCTCCACCACCCGCACCTGACGCCGTCCCGGCCCCGAACGCCCGGGGAAGCCGGAGCGCGTGCCCGGCCGTCGGCGCGGTGTCCCGGGACCTTCCGGGACACCGCGCCGCCGCCGGGCGGGGGTTCAGGCGGCCAGCTGCCGCAGCAGGTCGGACGAGTCGTGCAGCGCCGTCATCTGTACGAAGCGGCCGTCCTCGACCTTGTAGATGGCGTACTCGGTGATCTCGAAGGAGGCGCCGGAGGGAGGGACGCCGAGCCACTCCTTCACCGGGGTGCCGGTGTTGGTCGCGCGCACGGCGATCCGGTCCCGGTCGAACAGCAGCTCCTCGACCTCCCAGTGGAGATCGGGAACGGCGTCGAGGTTGTACTTCATGACCTCGATGACGTCGTCGCGGGTGCCCGGTTCGCCGTTCAGCACGACGTCGTCGGCGATGAACTCGTCCATGCGGTCGAGCTCGCGGGCGTCGAGCGCCGCCACGTAGCGCAGGTACCAGTCCTTGAGGGACGTGTCGGACATCGGTTTCTCCTTAAGGGAAGGGGTGTTACCAGGCGAGGGGGCCGTAGCGGTCGATGATCCGGCCGGTTCCGGCGCCGGGGTCCTCGGTGGCCAGCGTCACGATGGCGTCGGTTCCCTCGGTGACGGTCTGCGTGCCGGTGCGGCCGTTGAGATCGGTCGCGGTGTGGCCCGGGTCGACGGCGTTGAACCGGACGTCGCCGAACGCCTTCGCGTACTGCGTGGTCAGCATCGTGACGGCCGCCTTGGAAGCCGCGTAGGCGGGCGCGATCACCGTCGACTCGACCCGCCCGGGATCGTGGGTGAGTGCGACGGACCCCAGGCCGCTGCTGACGTTGACGACGGCCGGTGCGGCGGAGGCGCGCAGGAGCGGCAGGAAGGCGGTGGTGACCCGCACGACGCCGGCGACGTTGGTGTCGAGCACCAACGCCGCCTCCGCGCCGGTCAGTTCCTCGGCGGACACCCCACCGCCGGTGATGCCGGCGTTGTTGATCAGGACGTCGATCCGCCCCTCGTGGGCCGCGACATCGGCGGCCGCGGCCGCGACCGAGGCGTCGTCGGTGACATCGATCCGAACGAAGCGGGCGCCGATCTCGGCTGCCGCACGACGCCCGCGATCGACGTCGCGGGCACCGAGGAGCACGGTGTGGCCGAGCGCGGTGAGGCGCCGGGCGGTCTCGAAACCGAGGCCCTTGTTGGCACCGGTGATGAAAGTGGTAGTGGTCCTGTGCATGTCCCACACCCTGACCGAGGCCGCCGCCACCAGCCAGGGAACGGCTGTCGGTAGGACCGGCAGTACCACCCTGCGAGCACCGGGACGGGCGTGCGGTTGCCTACGATGCGGGGGTGAACAAGGGACTCGCGGTGGACAACCAGCTGGGAGCGACGCTTCGGGCCTGGCGGGACCGGCTCTCGCCGGAGACCGTCGGACTGCCGGTGGACCGGGCGCGTCGCTCGCCGGGCCTGCGCCGTGAGGAGCTGGCCGAACTGGCCGGGCTCTCCGTCGACTACCTCGTGCGACTCGAACAGGGCCGGGCGGTCAGCCCCTCCGAGCAGATCGTCGGCTCGCTGGCCCGCGCGCTGCGGCTCTCCCAGGACGAACGGGACCACCTCCACCGGCTCGCCGGGTTCCGGCCCCCGCAGGACCTACGGGTCGTCCACGACATTCCGCCGAGCATGCGACGGCTGCTGACTCTCCTCGACTCCACCCCGGTCGCGGTCTTCGCCGCGGACTGGCAGCTGGTCTGGTGGAACCCCCGGTGGGCGGCGCTGTTCGGCGACCCCACGCGGATCGGGGCCGAGGAACGCAACCTGGTGCGGCTGCGCTTCCCGGTCGCCTCCGACCGCGGCCGGCTGACCCGCTGGCCGGTGATCCCCGCCGACGCCGAGGCCGCCGACCGGGCCCTCGTGGCCGACCTGCGCCGGGCCGCGGCCCGGTTCCCCGGCGATCCGCGCGTGACCGACCTGGTGGCCGGCAGGGTCGCCGGCAACCCCCGGTTCGCCGCGTTCTGGGCCGACGCCGCCGTGGGCCGGCACGCCGAGGACCGCAAGACCATCCGGCACCCCGACATCGGAGAGGTGAACGTCGACTGCGACGTCCTCACGGACGGGGACACCGACCTCAAGATCGTCGCCTACACGGCCGTCCCCGGCAGCGAGGACGAGTCCAGACTCACACGCGCCGGCATCATCTCCCCTCCGGCGAACGGCGCGTGACCACACCGAGGTGACCCGAGGACGCGGACAGGCGCTGACCGAGCCGACGAAGTCCCCGGAGAAGTCCGGGACAGGCACCGCCGCACCCCTCCCCGACCCGCATCCGCGCAGGTCGCACAGGGTGCGGCGGAAGCCGCCGCTCAGATGTCCCGGAAGAGACCAGCCAGCGCGGTGACCTGCGATGATGTGGGGGCTTTGGTCGCTGACCTGCGTGAATGGCCTTTCAGTTGTTTCATGCTCGTGCCGGTTGATGGAGGCGGAAGTCCCAGAGAAGTCCCAGAGGACTCTCACCACTGACGGACGCCCTCGGTTCTACTCGACGTAGGGCAGCGCGGCGAGGCCGGGGCTGTGCGCTGGAGCTCGTAGCCCAGGATGATGCCGTTGGCGCCGTTGGGCCACGTCGACGACCAGGGCGGGGGTGCGTCCGCGCTGTTCCCGTTCGAACAGCGGGGCTCTGCTGTTCTGGACGGTCAGCCGCGAGCCCAGGTGGGCGGGGGTCTGCCAGAAGGCGTTCACAATCTGCTCGTGGATTCCGCGCGGGTCTCACCTCGTGAAACACATCACACTGCGCTGCGCATGCCTCCATTCGACGGCCAACACCTAACTCCAAGTTGCAGAGCGTCACTTCGCCGGGAGGGGGGCCCACGGTCTCACGTAGCCGTTGAAGGGTTCAGTCCAGCTTTGCGACGTAATTTCCGGGATGGAAAACTTGGTGGTGGGAGGTTTGTGTCCTCTGGTTCCGGTGGGCTGGTTACGCAGAGCTTTCCCTCAAGGGGGCATGCGGGCGTGGCGTCAAACCGCGCAAACTCACGTGAAGTCGACTGTGCGAGGTTGTGGGGCGATGTCTCTGGGTGCACGGCGCACTTGACTCCGTGGAGTGAACGGCTTTGACTCTGCGCTACTTGTGAAACTTTTGAAACCCTGGGGTAGGGACTGTGGATTCAAGGGCGGGGGGCACAGTCATGCCCAGAAGTCGTCGCGGGAGACGGATGTACCGCGGGGTGTCGGTGATAGGTGCAGCGGTTCTGGCGCTGTTGGCCACGGCATTGGTGCAGCCGTCCGCAGTCCAAGCATCAGAGCCGACGGCGAACTCCGGAGAACTGTCGGAGGGGCAACAGGCACTCGCGGAGGCTCAGGAGTCCGGTAGGCAAGTCGAGGTGACGGAGCAGCGCTCCGAACGCACCACGGTCTTCGCCAATCCGGATGGTTACACCTTCACCTTGCAGGAGTCGTCGGTTCCTGTACGTGTCTCCAAGCCGGGTGGGGGCTGGGAGAAGCCGGATGCGACCTTGGAGAAGCGCGCGGATGGTTCGATCGCTCCGAAGGCTGCAGCTCCGCAGATCGTGTTCTCCAGCGGTGGCGGGAAGGATCCGCTGGCGCGGATCGCCAGTCAGGGCCGCTCGATCGAGCTGAGCTGGCCAGGCAGCCTGCCCGAGCCTCAGCTGGACGGTGCGAGCGCCGTGTATGCCAACGTGCTGCCGGATGTGGACTTGAAGGTCACCGCGACGGTGGAGAGCTTCCAGCATGTCCTGGTGGTCAAGACCCCTGAGGCTGCAGCCGGTGAGCAGCTGAAGAAGCTCACCTTCGGCCTGAAGACGACCGGGCTTGAGGTCCGGGAAGGTACATCGGGGAGCCTGGCCGCGGTCGATCCGAATGGCCAGACGGTGTTCAAGGCGCCGCCCGCCCGTATGTGGAACTCGGCGGGCCAGGCGCTTGTGCAGCCGTCTGCGCTTCAGGTGGCACGTGCGGCGGTGGACGAGACGGTCCCAGCCGAATCTGCCCCGTCCGACCCTGCTGAGTCGGCCCCGTCCGGGTCCGGTGTGGAGCCGGGGCAGGGTGATCAGGTAGCCACGATGGACGTGGAGGTCGGCAAGGAAACATTGACGGTCACCCCCGACAGCAATCTCCTTGCCGGTACAGACCCTTCTGCGTTTCCGCTGTTCATCGACCCATCCGTGACCTGGGGTGAGGCGGAGCGCACGCTGCTGCGATCGGACGGCTATGAGTCCTACGGCTGGGGCAATGGCGACGACGGCATGGGGAAGGGCGCCGGCAAGTGCGGCACATGGAACGGCTACTACTGCGGCCCGGGGTATGTGCAGAGGCTGTATTTCGAGTTCTCGCCTGCGAGTTTGAAGGGCAAGCACATCCTGGACGCGACGTTCCGGGTCACTGAGCCGTGGGCATTCCAGTGCGCTCCGCGCTGGGTGGATCTGGTCCGCACCAACAACATTTCCTCCTCCACCACTTGGTCCTCGCGCCCCAAGGCGCTGGACTTGATGGGAGATCGGCATGTTTCGGCTGGCCGGGGCGACTTGTGCAGCCCGGGACTGCCGGATGCGGCGATCGAGTTCAACGACAACCCGGAGGAGACGAACGAGAATCTCACTCCGACCGTGAAGAACTTCGCGGCAGGCAAGTTCTCCCGGCTCACGCTGGAGATCCGGGCGCACGACGAGTCGGACACCTCGGCTTGGAAGCGCTTCAAGAACGATGCCGTGCTGGACGTGAAGTACGTGGCCATACCCGCTACGCCCACCGAGGTGGGCATGGTCTCCGGCTCCGGCTTCGTCTGCTCCACGGACGCGGCCAACCCCAGCATCGTCTCCGACCCGACCCCACAGGTCCAGGGTCGCCCCCGTACCGCGGCCGGCGGCGAGAAGGGCGCGAATCTGCGCATCCGGTGGCGCACCGACAAGTACAGCGGTTCCTCCTGGACGGTTGCCCACACTGATGTGGACGGCCCGACCACCGGCTACGTGGGAAACCTGGTCAAACAGACGCGCAGCCTGCCCACACTGCAAGAGGGCGTGAAGTACCGGCTGAAGGCGCTGACTCTCTCCTACTACGAGAACGGTGGCCATCGGCAGAACACCGGCTACACCAGCCCGTGCTACTTCATCGTCGACGCGAGCGCGCCCAAGGCTCCGCAGATCATCGTAGGTAGCCCGTACACCGTTTGTACGGACAACGCCTGCGCGGCCGGCGGTGGCCCGGGGGTGAAAGGCACGTTCACTTTCAAACCCGCCACGGGTGACACCGGTGTCGTGTCGTATCAGTACACGCTGTCGGGCATGACGACCTGGCCGACAATCAACGGTTCGTCCGCAACTGTGCAGCTGGCTCCTCAGCAGCCGGGAACGTACACGTTGTGGGTCCGGGCGAAGGACAGTGTCGGCCGTTACGGCGCCTGGAGCGCGGCCGACTTCCTGGTCGCCGCTGGGGCGGGGCCGATCGCGCGCTACCACTTCGACGAGACCGAGGGCGTCGCGGTCGACGCGGCCACCGAGGACGGCAAGGACGACGCGATCCTGAGCGCCGGTGCGAGCCGGCCCAACTACGGGCGGCGCGGTCTGATCACGCATGATGCGCAGGGGCAGCCATTGGTGACTCCGGTCGACGACAGGGGCCTGATGCTGGACGGTGCCGGCGGTCATGCGGCGACCAGCGGCCCTGCAGTGGAGACCCGATCCTCGTACACCATCTCTGCGTGGGCGCGGGTGACTCCGGGTGCGACGGGGACCCGAACTGTTCTGAGCCAGGACGGCGGCAACAGCAGCCCGTTCTACGTCTCCTACGGCGCAGACGGGATCAAGGACTGGAGCCTGAGGGTGCTGACCGCGAAGGACGGTGTCTACACCTGGAACAAGGCACGTGCCAAGCAGACCAGCCCCACCGGTGTCTGGACGCATCTGACGGCGAGCTTCGACGCCGACGACAACAAGGTCCGCCTCTACGTCAACGGAGTGTTCCAGTCAGAGGTGGATGCCGGTGCCCCCTGGTCGGCCACGGGTGGCCTGCAGATCGGCAGGGCGAAGTGGAGTGGTAACTACATCGACTACTTCGATGGCGTGGTGGACGAGGTCACGGTCTGGCAGCGCACACTCACGTCGGAGGAGATCGCCAACGACGCCAAGCTGCTGATCTCGAAGCAGTTCGCCGGAGTGGAACTGATCGCGGACTGGAACCCCACCCGCGGCGTCGACGGCACCACGATCAAGGACACCGTCTCTTCCTACGGCAAGAGCCTCACTCTGGCCGGAGGTGCTTCGGTCACCGACGACGAGATCGTCCTCGACGGTGTTGATGGCGCGGCCACGGCCGCAGGTCCCGTGGTCGACGGCAGCAGTTCATTCACGGTGACCACTGGCGTGACCCTGGACGGAGCGAAGCTGCTGACCAAGGATATCGGCTCCATCGGACAGGTTGCGGGCCAGCGCACCGCGGATGGTTCCGCATGGGGCCTGTGGTTCGAACTCACGGGCAAGAAGACCGTGATGGACGAGGACACCATGGAGGAGATCACAGTGCCGGAGGGCAAGTGGCACTTCGGCCGTCTCGAGTCCGACGGCACTTTCTCCTCCGTCACCTCCGAAGAGACCGCGAGTGTGGACAGCGTTGCGCGGCTGACGGGCGTGCACGATTCGGTGGCCGGCACGATCAGGCTGTACGTCGGCTACAGCCAGAACGGCGAGGCCAAGGCGTACACGGCACAGATAGGCAGTGGCGAGTTCGCCATCGGCAAGGCATACGCGAACGCCGGCTGGAAGCACTTCCTGCCCGCTCGGATTTCCGAGGTGCGCCTGTGGGCCGGCGCGATGGCCAGTGCCGAGCAGGTCGAGGCCACGGTGGGCGACTGACCTGCAGTGGGTGGTTGGGTAGTCCTGGTGGCTGCCCAACCACCGCGTGGCCGGATTCTCCGGCCGCTGCCGCAACGCGATTGATCTTCCAGCTCTTGCGAACCGGATGGGTACGAAACTCATGACATTTGGCATAAGCACCTCAAAAAGAGGTGTGGGGGGTGTGCGGCGGTGGGGGCGACGCCTCGTCGTGCCCACGGTGGCCTTGGCGCTGCTGGCCCCAGTTGGTCAACTGCCGGCCGCGACGGCCGATGAGCAGGGTCTGGGGCGCCCCGATGTGCCCAAACCCCGTGTGAGCAAGGTCGAAGAAGTCAAGAGCCTGGGCGCGAAGAAGGCACGCCAGAAGGTCTCCGAAACCAAGAAGGCCGACGAACAGCGAGCCCGCAAGGCCAAGCAAGAGCAGACAGCTGCCTGGCCCAAGCCGGATACGGCCACCACGACACTTTCCGCCAACAAGGCAGCCAAGGTGGACCTGGCGGGAACGCCTGTTTCCGCACAGCCGGTGAAAACCCGGAGCGTGGCGGCGGCCGCAGGGTCCGTGGATTTCACGGTCCTCGACCAGAAGGCCGCCCGCAAGGCCGGCATCACCGGCGTGCTCTTCACAGCCAGCGCTGACACCGCCGGTACGGCGGAAGTCAGCGTCGACTACGGGGGCTTCGCGTCCATGATCGGTGGCGGCTGGTCGGAGCGCCTGCGTCTGGTGCAGCTCCCGGCCTGCGCGCTGACGACCCCGCACAAGGCCGAATGCCGCGAGCAGACCCCTCTCTCCTCAGCCAACGACTCCGCACAGCAGACCGTCTCTGGTCAGGTCCCGCTTGCCGAGACCGAGTCCGGCACCACCACGCAGCTTGCCTCGGCGAGCGGACTCACCAGCGCCACCGTGTTCGCGGTGACAGCGATGGCGGCAGGTGCGGGGGAGTCACCCAACGGGACTGGCGACTACTCCGCAACCGGACTCGCTCCGTCGTCGTCGTGGGCGGCGGGCGGCAGTTCTGGTTCGTTCACCTGGAACTACGGTCTCACTGTGCCCCCAGCCGCGGCCGGTCCCACACCGAGCTTGGGCCTGTCGTACGACTCGGGCAGCATCGACGGACGCACTGCCTCCACCAACAACCAAGGAACCTCGGTCGGCGAAGGGTTCACCCTCACCGAGTCCTACATCGAGCGCACTTACGGCAGCTGCGACGATGACGGCCACGACAAGGTCTTCGACCGTTGCTGGAAGTACGACAATGCCCTCCTCGTCCTGAACGGTCAGTCCAGTCGCATCGTCAAGGACAACACCACCGGTGCCCATCGTCTGGAGAATGATGACGCCTCAACGGTGAAGCGCTCGAGTGGCGCGGACAATGGGGACGACAACGGTGAGTACTGGACCGTCATCACCGGTGACGGCACGAAGTATGTGTTCGGCCTCAACAAGCTAGAGGGATCCGCTGATCAGCGCACCAACTCCACCTGGACGACACCGGTCTTCGGTGACGACTCCGGCGAACCCGGCTACGACAAGGGCAGCACCTTCGCCGACCGTTCACTGACCCAGGCATGGCGGTGGAACCTCGACTACGTCGAGGACACCCGAGGCAACGCCTCGACCTACTGGTACGCGAAAGAATCCAACTACTACCCGAAGAACAAGGCTTCCACCGCCAACGCCTCCTACACCCGCGGTGGTTACCTGACAGAGATCAAGTACGGGCTGCGCAAGGGCGCACTGTTCACCGATGACGCCGATGCGAAGGTGACCTTCTCCTACGCTGAACGCTGCACTGTCACGGACTGCGCGGAGCTGACCGAGGACACGGCCAAACACTGGCCCGACGTCCCCTTCGACAGCATCTGCACCAGTGGCGACACCGAGTGCAATGCCGCGGGACCGACCTTCTTCTCCCGTAAGCGACTCACCGGAGTCCACACCTTCTCGTGGAATGCCGCGACCAGCAAGCATGACCCGGTCGACTCGTGGGCGCTGACTCAGGAGTACCAGGACGCCGGCGACATCGGGGACACCACCGACCACGTCCTGGTCCTCAAATCGATCAAGCGGACGGGCAAGGCCGGCACCGCGATCGACGTCAACCCGGTGACCTTCACCTACCAGCTGCGCCCCAACCGGGTCGACGGTACGGATGACATCCTGCCGCTCAAGCGCCATCGCATCGGGACGATCACGTCGGAGACGGGGGCGATCACGACGGTGACGCTGTCGGCTCCGGAGTGCAAGCGCACCGAGGTGCTCGGCGCCGCGCAGGACTCCAACACCCGCTCCTGCTACCCGCAGTTCTGGAACATCAACGGCGCCACGGAGGCGTCGGTGGACTGGTTCCACAAATATCGTGTACTCGCGGTCGGTGTCGCCGACCCGACCGGGCAGAACGAGACGGTCGAGAACGCCTACGACTACTCGGGCGCCGCATGGCACTACGCCGACGATCCGTTCACGCCGAAGGACGAGCGGACCTGGTCCGAGTGGCGTGGTTACCGCGATGTCACCGTGTACGCCGGAGCGCTGGACACCACTCGTTCCAAGACGGTCTCCCGCTACCTGCAGGGTATGCACGGGGACAAGAAGAAGGACGGCACCACCAGAACCGTCAGCGTCGAGCCGCTGATGGACACTGACGTCACCTTCCCCGCCCTGACCGACAGCGACCAGTACTCGGGCCAGATGCTGCAGAAGGTTGCCTACAACGGCAGCCAGCCCATCTCGACCTCGTACACGACGTACACGTCCAAGAACACCGCCACGCAGACGGTGCCTGGCGCGGCCGCTCACCTCGCGCGCTGGACACGCCCCAACACCTCCTACGCGAGCACCTACCTGACCGCGTCGAAGTCCTGGCGCACCCACGTCGTCACCAACCGCTACGACGACCTGGGCATGGTCAGAGAGGTCGACGACTACGGGGAGGAGGGCCTGGGCGGTGACGAGACCTGCACCCGCACCTGGTACGCCCGCAACCCGGACGCCGGCATCAACAGCCTGGTCTCGCGCACCCGGACCGTCGGCAAGGAATGCTCCATCGCCGAGACCACACTCGACCTGCCCGTCGACGACAAGCGCCGTGGTGACGTCCTTGCGGACACAGCGGTCGGCTATGACGGTGCGAGCACATGGTCGGAGTCGATGAAGCCTGCCAAGGGTTTGGTCACCTGGACCGGGCGTGCCAAGGGCTATGCCTCCGGCAGCCCGAGCTGGCAGACGATCACCAGCAGCGCCACCACGGACTTCGACGCTCTCGGCCGCCCCACCAAGGTGACCGACGCGGACGGCCAGCCGACCACCACCGCCTACACCCCGGCCGCCGCCGGACCGCTCACCAAGACCATCACCACCAACCCACTGGGACACAAGGCCACCAGCTTCCTCGACCCGCGCCGAGGCCAAGCCCTGCGCACGTACGACGCGAACCTGAAGAAGACCGAACTCGCCTACGACGCACTCGGCCGGCTCACCTCTGTGTGGCTCCCCAACCGGTCGAGCGCGAGCCAGAGCCCCAGCTCCAAGTTCGCCTACCACATGGACAACAAGAACCAGTCCTGGGTGTCCTCCTCAACCCTGAAGAGGGATGGCGAGACCTACACCACCAGCTACGCTATCTTCGACGCACTGCTGCGCCCCCTGCAGACCCAGTCGGAGACACCCCAGGGCGGCCGCCTGCTGACCGACACCCGGTACGACACCCGCGGTCTCCCGTACGAGTCCCACGCGGACATCTTCGACACCACCAGCACCCCCAACGGCACCTACACCCGCGCCGAGTACGGCGAGGCACCCAAGCAGACCGGAACGGTCTTCGACGGGGCCGGCCGGGCCACCAAGACCACCCTGCACGTCTTCGGCGTCGAGAAGTGGTCCACCACCACCAACTACACCGGTGACTCCACCGCCACCACCGCCCTGGACGGCGGCACCGCCACCCGCACCACCACCGACATCCGAGGCCGCACCCTCGAGACCCGTGAATACGCCGGTGCCACCCCGGCCGACCCCCAGTACGGCGACGGCCCCGGCACCAGCTACGTGTCCACCAAGTTCCACTACACCCGAGACGGGCTGCCGACGCAGATCACCGGCCCGGATGACGCCAAATGGTCGTACACCTACGACCTGTTCGGCCGCCAGGTCACAGCGACCGACCCGGACCAGGGCAAAAGCACGACCGAGTACGACGCGTTCGACCGGGCAGTCAAGTCCACCGACTCCCGCGGTAAGGCGATCCTGACCGCCTACGACGTCCTCGGTCGTTCGACCGGGACCTGGGCCGGGTCCAAGGGTGACGCCAACCAGCTCACCGCCACCAGCTACGACGCCCTGCTCAAGGGGCTGCCGGACAGCAGCACCCGCTACGTGGGTGGGAAGAGCGGCCAGGCGTACACCGACACGGTCACCGAATACGACACGCTGTCCCGCCCAGTGGTCAGCAGACTGGAACTCCCCGCCGACGATCCGTTCGTGAAGGCCGGCACGCCGGCGACGCTGGAGTTCGAGACCGCCTACAACCTCGACGGCACCCTCAAGCACACCAAGGAACCGGCTCTGGGGGGCCTGCCCTCCGAGATCGTCGACTACAACTACAACCAGCTCGGGCAGGTCACCTCGGTCGGCGGATCCACCGGTTACCTTTTGAACGCCGCATATTCGGAGATCGGCCAGCCCACCCAGCTCACGCTGGGCACCGCCAATACGGCCGACCACAAGAAGTCCTACATCAACAACCGCTACGAGCAGGGCACCGATCGCCTGATCCGCAGCTTCGTCACCGACGACACCCACGGCTACCAGCTACAGGACCTCCACTACACCTACGACCAGGCCGGCAACGTCACCTCCATCGCCGACCCCACGACACTGGGCGGCACCAGCAGCGCCGAAACCCAGTGCTTCACCTACGACGGCCACCGCCGCCTCACCGAAGCCTGGACACCCAGTTCCCAGAAGTGCTCCGACCCCCGCAGCACCAGCAACCTGTCCGGCCCGGCTCCGTACTGGACCAGTTACACCTACAACGAGGCGGGCCAGCGCACCACGGAAACCACCCACAAGACCGCCGGTGACACCAAGACCACCTACTGCTACACCAAGACCGATCAGCCGCACTTCCTGACCGGCACCACCACCAAGGACAACTGCACCAGCCCGGAGAAGACCTACACGCCCGACGCGGCCGGGAACACCACCAAGCGCCCCGGCACGACGGCGATCCAAGACCTCGCGTGGTCCGAAGAGGGCAAGCTCGCCAAGCTCACCGAGAACGGCAAAGCCACCGACTACCTCTACGATGCCTCAGGTGAACTCCTGATCCGCAATACCGGCGGAGGCGAGAGGGTGCTGTACGCCGGCGCTACCGAACTCCACCTGCGCGCCGACGGCACCACGTGGGCCCAGCGCTACTACACCGCCGATGGCCAGACCATCGCTGTCCGTTCCAACGAAACCCTCAGCAACAAGCTCACCTACCTGGCCGGCGACCATCACGGCACGATGTCCCTGGCCATCAACGCCGACGCCACCCAGACGCACAGCAAGCGTTACACAAGCCCCTTCGGCGCCGAACGCGGCAAGCCCACCGGCACGCCCTGGCCCGACGACAAGGGCTTCCTGGGCAAAACCAACGACGAAACCACCGGTCTCACCCACATCGGCGCCCGTGAATACGACCCGGCCATCGGCCAGTTCATCAGCGTCGACCCCCTCCTCAGCCTCGACCAACCGCAGTCCCTCAACGGCTACAGCTACGCCAACCAACACCCCGCTACAGCCTCGGACCCGACCGGCCTGCGAGAAGGCTGCGGTGCCACCTATGTCACCAGTACGTGCGCATCCCCTGTGAAGCCGGGAGTCAGCAACGCGGTCAGTGGCGGCAACCCCGGCAGCCCCGGAAACTCCGGCAGCAAGAAGCCGTACGGCGGCGCTATCGGCGGATACCACGACGTTGGATACGGCCCTTCAAAGGTGAGTCACTCGTCGCCGTGGACGCCACCGCCGCCGTCCTACTTCGAGATCGTTGCCGCACCGGGGCCCGAACCCGACCAGTTCGAGAAGGCCTTTTCCACAGCCCTCGCAAATCTGCAGGCCGACCGGTTCTACAACTACCTGCCGACTCACGAGATCATGGCCCTGGCCGGCGCGTCGGTCTGCGAGCAATACATCGAATGCTCCAAGGAGCTGTACAAGTATTTCGTTTGGGACCTTCGCTACTCGGCGGAATCCATCGATTCGATGGGGCCCATGATCGGCACCATCGGAGGAACCCCGTACAGTCTTCGCGGCAAGGGGAACCCCCCAGCGAGCGGACCTTGGAAGGAATCCCGCGGCATTTCGTGCAAATGCTTCCTCGCGGGAACTGACGTCCTCATGGCGGACGGCTCCACGAAGCACATCGAGGATGTGGAGTTGGGCGATGAGGTACTGGCGGCCAACCCGCAAACCGGCGAGCTGGGCCCTCGCAAGGTAACTCGCCTCATCCGCACCGAAGACGACAAGCACTTCAACACGCTCTCCGTCGCCACCGATGGCGGTATAGAAGAGCTCACAGCGACACACGAGCACCCGTTCTGGTCGCCGTCAGAGAAGAGCTGGATAGCAGCCGGCGACCTCACCCCGGGCATGACTCTGCTGACCGACGACGACCGCACCGTCATCGTTACAGCGAACAAGCCCTTCACCCAGCACGCTCGCACGTACAACCTCACGGTCGACGCCCTCCACACGTACTATGTGCTGGCGGGCGAGACACCGGTCCTCGTTCACAACAGCAACTGCCCCAAGGGGAAACTGTCTGACGGTTTGCCTCAAGGGATGAACAAGAAGATTGCTGAGGCGTACGATGCGGTCAGGTTGGGGGAAATCAGATCGCATAACACGTACAGTGGTCGGGAGCATTCATGGTGGGCAGGCGCCAAGGAGTATCGAGTTCCGGGGCGCCCAGAGACTGACCGGATCCTGGTCGTGGAGAAAAATGGCGTCGAGGTCTACGGATGGACATCGACTCACTACAGGAAAATTCAGAAGTTCAGCGCGCCACACTTCCCTGATTCCGGCTGGTAAATAGCCTGGTTCGAGCGATACGCCGTAGCGGCATCTTGCTGATGCCGCTACGGCGTATCACAAACTGTCGTAATGTAGAGGCGATTGGTCGACCCTTCATGAAGTTTGAGAGTTTCCCGCTGTATCGGCTCATCGATGATGAATCTCAGGACCTGATTGTTTTGGCGGAAGATGTCCGCGGGTTCTTTGGTGAGCAAGAGGTATACCCTCCGGAAGTTACCTTCATTCGCGTTCACCAGATCGCGAATGCCAGGCGGAAGGTCGAGGATGCGAATCTCGAGGTCGTGAACTCTCAGGGGGTGAAGATCGGCGACTACTGCATCGGTCGGGTTGTCCGAACCGGCCGCCATGGCTTGGTGGAGAACTCTCTTTCGAATGCGACTTATCAGTTCCTTGGTGGCGTATGTGAATACTCTGCGGCGGGAGAAGTGTGGCGGCATTGGGCATCAAAGGTCGAGGGCGCGATGGATGAGTGGCTTCAGTGGCCGTCGCGCTACCATGAAACTTGGCTTCATGTTGTCCAGAATTCATGGTTCGCTTCTGGCAAGAAAGCCGCGAGCTACGGACTGGATGAAGTTGTTTATCTCGATGGGGCGAATATCTTCACGAAGTCGAGTTTCTACTGCGCCTTGGGAGAGGCGGTAAATGGCCCCAGAGGCTATTTTGGGTCGAACCTCGACGCTGTCGCAGATTGCCTATCTCCTGAGGGAACGGCTCCTCTGTCCAATATTGTGTGGCGTAACTATCAGGAATCACGTGATCATCTAGGGGGTGACTTTATGGAGTCGATCCATTCAGTCATGCGCGAGTTTCATGTGGAGGTCATTGCCCGGCAATGACAGGCCTCTGGCAGCTTTCTCGCCAGCGGAAGGTGCGGTTGCAAATTTGATGCCCCGTCAGCTGTGTCCTGGCGGGGCTTTTGCGTGGGGTGACGGCAGTAGTTGACGGCAACGTCAGCGGACGAGTGAGGCGCAGGGTGGCAGTTCGTCGCCGTTGGAGCGTGCTGTCTCGGCTTGATTGCCGACTGGAATTCCTTTGAGGATGTCGGTAAGTCTTTCAATGGCGAAGTACTGACGGCTGTCGAGTACCAGCGAGTGGAAGATTTGTACATCTCCGCCGTGGAATCTCTAGCCGACGCGGTGCAAGCGGACAGATTTAAGTTGAGAAATCTGGTTCTTAACGAGCCTCCGCCACCCTGGCTTGGTGCCGCTTATGACGGCCGTTCCGTTGAGCGGCACACTGCCCTCAGGTTGCTTAGGCAGATGCTCCGACACGGTCTGATCTCTTGCATTTTGGAAAGTGGAGATCTCCTGCGAGTGGCGGTTGAGACTGACTTTTACATCTCGGTGGAGATCCAGCCAGATGCGGTGCACTGTCTGGAGGAGGTGAAGAGTCTAGGGTTGCATTTGGTTTCTGTGGCTTGCGGCGAAGAAGAAGACGAAGCGACAATGACGGTCTACCGTCCCGCAGATGAAGAATTCTGGGAGGAAGCGGCTCAGAGAATCGGGCTATCGCGAGGCGCAGCTGTAATCCTTGAGCGCTGGGCGGAAGGGTGCTGTGGCTACCGATGGTATCCAATTGTCGACGGGGGCCTCTCGACAATCATCAGATCCGTTCGACCACATTCCTTGGTTACGGCATATCTTGACGTAGACGTGCATTGAGTTTCCCGGCAAAACCTCGTGCCTGAAATTTCTTCGGCCATGATGGCCGAAGAAATGCCGGTCGTGATCTTCTCGCGGCCGATTGGCGGAGTCGTGCCTGAATTTCTAGTGCTCAAAGAAGGAGTTGATCTACCAACCGATGCAAAGGTGCCGCCCGGTGATGATTTCGGATTCTTCCTTTGGCCAGGAGGCGATTCGACCTTCATTCAGGCGGTAGTAAGTGGCGATGGATGCCAATCGTTTGATTGTGGTAGCAAATCTGAAGCCCAGTAGGCTGTGCCTGGTAGGGCTTCAGACCGCCTTGACGGCAGTAGTTGACGCTGAGGTTGAAAGGGTGGGGTGACAGCGGGCGTTGGCGGTGCTACATCCTCGTCATGAGGTATGCGGACGGCGGCGGTTTGACCGCCGTGGGGCGGGCGAGGCGTGAGGCGGTGCGCTTCGAGGCCGCGGAGATATTCGAGCAGGGGGTGCGGCCGCCCGAGGTGGCCCGCAGGTTACGGGTGTCGCGGAAGTCGGCGTATGCCTGGCACGTCTCCTGGCGTGAAGGCGGCAGAGCGGCCCTGACGTCCAAGGGAGCCGGCGGCTTTCCATGCCGACTGGGCGATGTTCAGGCAGAGCGGCTGCAGGCTGTGTTGGAAGCCGGGCCGGCGGCGCATTGTTGGACGGAGGACCAGCGGTGGACCCTGGCGAGGGTCGCGGAGCTGATCCACCGCCTGTTCGGGTACCGGTACACCCCGCGCGGGGTCTCGTACCTGCTGCACCGGCTCGGCTGGTCGCCGCAGGTCCCCGTGCACCGGGCGGTCGAGCGGGACGAGTAGGCCGTTGAGTCGTGGCGGACGGAGCAGTGGTCACGGGTAAGAGGACGGCCCGGCTCCTGGGCGCGTGGGTGGTCTTCGAGGACGAGGCCGGGCAGGACCTGGAAACCCGGCAAGGGCCGGACCTGGTCGCGGCGCGGGCAAACGCCCCTGGTCAGGGTGACTGGCAAGGGTTCCGGCCGGGTCCTGATGGCCGGGATGATCTGCATCAGACCGGGACGCGAGACCAGGCTGATCCACCGGACCCAGACGTACCGGGGTCGTACCGGCGAGAAGAAGGGCTTTCGTGCTCGTGAGTTCGCGGACCTGCTGACCTCCGCCCGTCGGCAACTCGGCGGTGCCCCGCTGATCGTCGTGTGGGACAACGCCAGCACCCATCACGCCAAAGCCCTGCGGGACTTCTGCGAGCGCAACAGCGACTGGCTGACCATCGTCAAGATCCCGCCCTACGCACCCGACCTCAACCCCGTCGAAGGCGTGTGGGCCCATCTGAAGAAGTCCCTGGCCGACCTCGCACCCCACACGACCGACGGCCTCACCCTGCTCGTGAAGAACCGCTTGCGTGGTATCCAACGCCGCCCCGAAGTGATCGACGGCTTCATCGCCGAGACCGGACTGGCATTGGAGCCCCCGTAACCTGTCACCCCACCCTTTCAACCTCAGCGGCAACGTCCGTGGACGACGGCCGCGGCGGGTGGGCGTCGTCAAGTCCATGACCGTCTGGAAGATGGTCAGCATGACCGACTGACCCAGCGTCCCGCTCGGCAGTCCCGGGCATCCATGCCCATGCCGGCCCGGTCCACGATCTCGTCGCGGCCGGGCCGGCGCATGGTCCGGTCACGCTGTTCGCAGGCATGTACGACGCGGGCCGCTGCCTGCGAGGGCGGTGACCAGCGTCGTGCTCCGACTCGGGCGCGAAGTCCCAGATAAGTCCCACGATGTGTCGTCACGCCTCCCGGCGGCGTGTATTGGCGCAGGTCAGAGAGGTTTCATCAGTCATCACCTGACGGGCTTTCAGATGTCCCGGAAGATCTCGATCTGCGCCCCGATCGAGTTCAGCCGCTCCGCTAGGTCCTCGTACCCCCGGTTGATGACGTACACGTTGCGCAGCACCGACGTGCCCTCCGCCGCCATCATCGCGAGCAGGACGACCACCGCGGGGCGCAGGGCCGGCGGGCACATCATCTCGGCGGCGCGCCAGCGGGTCGGGCCCTCGACCAGGACCCGGTGCGGGTCGAGGAGCTGGAGGCGGCCGCCGAGGCGGTTGAGGTCGGTGAGGTAGATGGCGCGGTTGTCGTAGACCCAGTCGTGGATGAGGGTCTGGCCCTGGGCCACCGCCGCGATCGCCGCGAAGAACGGGACGTTGTCGATGTTCAGGCCGGGGAACGGCATCGGGTGGATCTTGTCGATCGGCGCCTCCAGCTTGGAGGGGCGGACGGTGAGGTCCACCAGGCGCGTGCGGCCGTTGTCCGCGAAGTACTCCGGGGAGCGGTCGTGGTCGAGGCCCATCTCCTCCAGGACTGCCAGCTCGATCTCCAGGAACTCGATGGGGACCCGGCGGACCGTCAGTTCGGACTCCGTCACCACGGCCGCGGCCACCAGGCTCATCGCCTCGACCGGGTCCTCGGAGGGGGAGTAGTCCACGTCGACGTCGATGGTGGGCACGCCGTGCACGGTGAGCGTGGTGGTGCCGATGCCGTCGACCTTGACGCCCAGGGCCTCCAGGAAGAAGCACAGGTCCTGGACCATGTAGTTGGAGGAGGCGTTGCGGATGACGGTGGTGCCGTCGTGCCGGGCGGCGGCGAGCAGCGCGTTCTCGGTGACGGTGTCCCCGCGTTCGGTCAGCACGATCGGGCGGTCGGGGGAGACCGAGCGGTCGACCACCGCGTGGTACTGGCCCTCGGTCGCGGCGATGTCCAGGCCGAACCGGCGCAGCGCGATCATGTGCGGCTCGACGGTGCGCGTCCCGAGGTCGCAGCCGCCGGCGTACGGCAGCATGAAGCGGTCCATGCGGTGCAGCAGCGGGCCGAGGAACATGATGATGGAGCGGGTGCGGCGGGCGGCGTCCGCGTCGATGGCCGCGAGGTTCAGCTCGGCCGGCGGCACGATCTCCAGGTCGACGCCGTCGTTGATCCAGCGGGTGCGCACACCGATGGAGTTGAGCACCTCGAGGAGGCGGTAGACCTCCTCGATGCGGGCGACACGGCGCAGCACCGTGCGCCCGCTGTTGAGCAGCGAGGCGCACAGCAGCGCCACGCACGCGTTCTTGCTCGTCTTCACGTCGATGGCCCCGGAGAGCCGGCGGCCGCCCACCACGCGCAGATGCATCGGCCCGGCGTAGCCCAGGGAGACGATCTCACTGTCCAGCGCCTCGCCGATACGGGCGATCATCTCAAGGCTGATGTTCTGGTTGCCGCGCTCGATGCGGTTGACGGCGCTCTGGCTGGTACCGAGCGCCTCGGCGAGCTGTGTCTGCGTCCAGCCGCGGTGCTGCCGGGCGTCGCGGATGAGCTTGCCGATGCGTACGAGGTAGTCGTCTGCCATGGGGTTGAGGCTATCTCAGATATGAGATGGCACCTCTTGGGGGGTCCATTCGGGTGATGTGACGTCAGTATCCCCTGGTCCGGCGGGCCCGGCTCGTCCGGCGCCATCCGAAAGGACCGGGCAAATCCATCGATGTCGTACGACGTCCCGTACTGCTCCGGGTGTGGCGGGGGCCGTGCCTGCCGCCGGTGGTGATGGACCATGACCGCTTGTTGATGTTCAGCCGCACCCCCGGAAGGATCCGGAAGCTCTTGCGGAACGTGAGCGGCATCCCTGCCTCCCTGCTCGCTGCCTGAAACTGACTCGGTCTCAGTCGGTTACCCCGTCCGGGCGCATGGATGACAGCCGGCGCCGGAGCCGGTGTGTTCGGGTGCCTTCCCGTGTGGTGTGCGGTGATCGCCCCTGTCCGGGTACCCGGCGGGGTGAACCGGGTCCCCTCGCGGCCGGGTCGCGCACGGACCGCGCACGGGCCGCATGCGGGCCGCGTACGGGTCGCGCACGCCCCACCCCGGTGCGATCACGGGCCCGAACGGGTTGACTGACGGCAGCGGCTCGACGGGGCCCGGGCATGACCATTCCGTCCACGTGTACTAGAGTTATCTCGACATCGAGATATCTGCCGAGGCGCACCGCAGCCGCCACCCTGGTGAGGGTTACCTAACTTAGCCTTACCTTAGCGGATCGGCCAGGGCGGCGTGGCGGCAGGATGCGGTGGTACGCGCACATCAATGAAGGAGACTGTCGTGTCGGCGAACAGCTTCGACGCCCGCAGCACGCTGCAGGTGGGCGACGAGTCGTACGAGATCTTCCGGCTGGACAAGGTCGAGGGCTCCGCGCGCCTTCCCTACAGCCTGAAGGTGCTGCTGGAGAACCTGCTCCGCACCGAGGACGGCGCCAACATCACCGCCGACCACATCCGTGCCCTGGGCGGCTGGGACTCCCAGGCCCAGCCGTCGCAGGAGATCCAGTTCACGCCGGCGCGCGTGATCATGCAGGACTTCACCGGCGTCCCCTGCGTCGTCGACCTCGCCACCATGCGTGAGGCCGTCAAGGAGCTCGGCGGCGACGCGGCGAAGATCAACCCGCTGGCGCCGGCCGAGCTGGTCATCGACCACTCCGTCATCGCCGACAAGTTCGGCACCAACGACGCCTTCAAGCAGAACGTCGACCTGGAGTACGGCCGCAACAGGGAGCGCTACCAGTTCCTGCGCTGGGGCCAGACCGCGTTCGACGAGTTCAAGGTCGTCCCGCCCGGCACCGGCATCGTCCACCAGGTGAACATCGAGCACCTGGCCCGCGTCGTCATGACCCGTGACGGCAAGGCCTACCCCGACACCCTGGTCGGCACGGACTCGCACACCACCATGGTCAACGGCCTCGGCGTCCTCGGCTGGGGCGTCGGCGGCATCGAGGCCGAGGCCGCCATGCTCGGCCAGCCGGTCTCCATGCTGATCCCGCGCGTCGTCGGCTTCAAGCTCACCGGCGAGCTCAAGCCGGGCACCACCGCCACCGACCTGGTGCTCACCATCACCGAGATGCTGCGCAAGCACGGCGTCGTCGGCAAGTTCGTCGAGTTCTACGGCGAGGGCGTGGCCGCCACGAGCCTCGCCAACCGCGCCACCATCGGCAACATGTCGCCGGAGTTCGGCTCCACCGCCGCGATCTTCCCGATCGACGACGAGACGCTGAACTACATGCGCCTGACCGGCCGCAGCGACCAGCAGGTCGCGCTGGTCGAGGCGTACGCCAAGGAGCAGGGCCTCTGGCTGGACCCGAAGGCCGAGCCGGACTTCTCCGAGAAGCTCGAGCTGGACCTGTCCACGGTCGTCCCGTCGATCGCCGGCCCCAAGCGCCCGCAGGACCGCATCGTCCTCGCCGACGCCAAGGCCCAGTTCAGCCAGGACGTACGCAACTACGTCAAGGACGGCGGCGACGTCGACGAGGCCAGCAAGGAGTCCTTCCCGGCCTCCGACTCCCCGGCCATCTCCAACGGCGCCCCCTCCCACCCGGTCGAGGTCACGGCCCCCGACGGCACGACGTACACGCTCGACCACGGCGCGGTGACGGTCGCGGCCATCACCTCCTGCACCAACACCTCCAACCCGTACGTCATGGTCGCCGCCGCGCTGGTGGCCAAGAAGGCGGTGGAGAAGGGCCTGACCCGCAAGCCGTGGGTCAAGACCACCCTCGCCCCGGGCTCCAAGGTCGTCACCGACTACTTCGAGAAGGCGGGCCTGACCCCGTACCTCGACAAGGTCGGCTTCAACCTCGTCGGCTACGGCTGCACCACCTGCATCGGCAACTCCGGCCCGCTGCCGGAGGAGGTCTCCCAGGCGGTCAACGAGCACGACCTCGCGGTGACTTCGGTGCTCTCCGGCAACCGCAACTTCGAGGGCCGGATCAACCCCGACGTCAAGATGAACTACCTGGCCTCCCCGCCGCTGGTCGTCGCCTACGCGATCGCCGGTTCCATGAAGGTGGACATCACCCGCGAGGCACTCGGGTACGACCAGGACAACAACCCGGTCTTCCTGAAGGACATCTGGCCCTCCGAGGCCGAGGTCAACGACGTCGTGGCGAACGCCATCGGCGAGGACATGTTCTCCAAGTCCTACTCCGACGTCTTCGCCGGCGACGCCCAGTGGCAGGCGCTGCCCATCCCGACCGGCGACACCTTCGAGTGGGACGCCGAGTCCACCTACGTGCGCAAGCCCCCGTACTTCGAGGGCATGGGCATGGAGCCGGCCCCGGTCGAGGACATCTCCGGCGCCCGCGTGCTGGCCAAGCTGGGCGACTCGGTCACCACCGACCACATCTCCCCGGCCGGTGCCATCAAGGCCGACACCCCGGCCGGCAAGTACCTCACGGAGCACGGCATCGAGCGCCGCGACTTCAACAGCTACGGTTCGCGCCGCGGCAACCACGAGGTCATGATCCGCGGTACGTTCGCCAACATCCGCCTGCGCAACCAGATCGCGCCGGGCACCGAGGGCGGCTACACCCGCGATTTCACCCAGGACGGCGGTCCGGTGTCGTTCATCTACGACGCCTCCCGCAACTACATCGAGCAGGGCATCCCGCTCGTCGTCCTGGCCGGCAAGGAGTACGGCTCCGGCTCGTCCCGCGACTGGGCCGCCAAGGGCACCGCGCTGCTCGGCGTCAAGGCCGTCATCGCCGAGTCCTACGAGCGCATCCACCGCTCCAACCTGATCGGCATGGGCGTCCTGCCGCTGCAGTTCCCCGAGGGCCACACCGCCGAGTCCCTCGGCCTGACCGGCGAGGAGAGCTTCTCCGTCGCCGGCGTCACCGAGCTCAACGAGGGCACCACCCCGCGCACGGTGAAGGTCACCACCGACACCGGTGTCGAGTTCGACGCGGTCGTCCGCATCGACACCCCCGGTGAGGCCGACTACTACCGCAACGGCGGCATCCTGCAGTACGTGCTGCGCAGCCTGATCCGCAAGTAAGCGGCAGGGCAGGCACAGCGGTTGAGGGCCGCATCCCCGGCACACGGGGATGCGGCCCTCGCCGTGTCCCCCGTTGTACGCTGGGACCTCACCGGACGACGGGGGTGGCGGTGGACCGCACGGAGCGCATGCATCTTGTCCTGGCCGGAAGCCGGGACAGCGACCAGGAAGAACTCGACGAGCTGACACTCCAGTTGCGCGAGCGGCTGCTCGAACTGGACGTCGACGGTGTCGAACTCAACCGCTCCGGGGACGTCCCCGCCGGTGCCAAGCCGGTCGACGGGATCGCCGTCGGCGCGCTCGCCGTGACCGCGGCCCCCTTCGTACTGCGCTCGGTGCTCGACCTGGTGCGGACCTGGATCGAGAACCGCCCGGTGCGCACGGTCGCCATCACCCTGGGCGAGGACAGCCTGGAGCTGGAGGCCGTCTCCTCCGCCGACCAGCGGCGGCTGATGGAGGCGTTCCTGGCCGCGCGCGGCCGGGAGCCGGAACCGGCCGACGGCCAGGACGACTGACGGCCCCACGACCATGCCCTCAGGCCGCCATGCCCTGCTCGTCGCGACCGGCACCTACGACAACCGGGCCCTGAGCCGACTGCGTTCGCCCGCCAGGGACGTCCGGGAACTGGCGGAGGTGCTTCAGGACCCGCGGATCGGTGACTTCGAGGTCGGCACGGTCGTCGATCAGCCCCATCACGAGGTGGCCCGGGCCATCGAGGGCTTCTTCCTCGACCGCCGCCGGGACGACCTGCTCCTGCTGCACTTCTCCTGCCACGGACTGAAGCACGACAACGGCGAACTGCACTTCGCCGCCACCGACACCGACCAGCGGCTGCTCGCCTCCACCTCGGTGCCCGCCGAGTTCGTGCGCCGGCAGATGAACCGGTGCCGGGCGCGGTCGATCGTGCTGCTCCTGGACTGCTGCTACAGCGGCGCCTTCCTGACCGGCGGCAAGGGCGACACCGCCGTCCACGTCCAGGACGAGCTGGCCGGACACGGCCGCGTGGTGCTCACCGCGACCAACCGCACCGAGTACGCGTGGGAAGGCGAGCGGGTCACCGAACTGGAGCCCGAGCCCTCCCGGTTCACCGGGGCCCTCGTCAAGGGTCTGCGCACCGGCGAGGCGGACCGCGACCGGGACGGCCTGATCGGCGTGCACGAACTGTACGACTACGTGTACGAGGAACTGCGGGACTGCGGAGTCCGGCAACGCCCGCAGCTGTGGGCCGAGGTGGAGCACCGGGTCGTGGTGGCCCGGTCGGTACGGGCGCTTCCCGGGGGCGGGGAGCACGCCCCGGCCGCCGCCCCCTTGCCGAACCCGCCCGCGCCCATCCCGGCGCCCGTCGGCCCCCGGCCCGCGGGGACGATGCTGTTGCCGGTCACCGAGGCGCTGTCCGGACTGCCGTGCATGGAGGACGCGCGGGGCCGGCAGCAGTTCGCGATGCTCCTGGGGGAGTACCTCGGCCGGCGGGTGGATCTGCGCGGCGTCCGGCAGCGGGAGGACGTGATCGCGATCGCGCGGGCGGCCCTGAGCCAGGAGGGCGGGACGAGGGTGCTGCTGTCGACGGTCGAGCTCTTCGAGGGGCAGCGGGCCGCCGCCGAGCTGGGGGACAGGCTCCGGCAGGGCGAGAGCCCCGGGGCGACGCCCCGCTGATCCGTGGTGCCGGGCTCCCCGCCGTGTCAACCGTTTACAACGGCGGCATGCGGCGATACCGTCCCCCAGGGACGGGGTGGGAGCGCTCCCATGATTCCGGCGGACCGGAACCCGCCGCCGGGACACTGCCACCTCGTCCGCCCCGCACCCCGCACGGTCCGTTACCCCCACAGCCGCGGACAGGTGTGTCATGACTACGGCAAACTGGAGGAGCGCCGCGGCTTCCCGGCCCGGCCTCCGCGCCCGCAGCACCACCCTGTTCCTCCTCCTGGTCTCCCTGCTGCTCGCCACGGTTCCGGCCCTGGGCCTGCTCCTGTCCGCGGTCGCCGGGCCGGAGACCCGGGGCACCGCCCTGAACCCCGGCAGGCGCGTCTTCCTGTGCCAGGGGCAGGGGGCCGCCGGCCCGTGGGCCGGTGCGGCCGTCTGCGAACCGGCCTCCACCCCCGTGGCCCCCGGCCCCGGCGGTGACGGCACGACGTCGCCACCCTGCCAAGCCGACTGATTTGCTCCGCAGGTGGCCGAGGGGGCTCGTCCTGCCGTCACCGGCGCCACCGGCCGCGTCGCCTGCCCAACGCGCCGCTCAACCCGGCCGGCCGGGTTGAGCCGTGCCGGCGGGCCCGCACAGCACGGCCGGCGACGGCCATTCCAGCGCCACCCGCGCCGCCCACCGGCGCCGTTCGCTCAACGCGCCTGTCGGTTCGCCCAGTTGGCTCCAGCCGTGCCGACTGGCCCGCCCTGGGCGGTCGGGGACGCCCCGTCCGGCGCCACCCGCCGGTGCTGTTCGCCCAACCCGCTCATCAGTCGACCTAGTTGGCCCCAGCCGCACCGGCTGACCCGCCCAGGGGGGTCGAGAACGGCGGCCCGTCCGGCGCCACCGGTGTCGCCCGCCGGTCTGATTCGCCGAACGCGCGTATCCGCCGGTGTAGTTGGGCCCAGCCGGCCCGGTTGGCCCGCCCTGGGCGGTCGAGAGTGACGGCCCGTCCGGCGCCACCCGCGCCGCCCACCGGTGCTGTTCGCCCAACCCGCTCATCAGTCGGCCCAGTTGACCCCAGCCGCGCGGCTGACCCGCTCAGGGCGGTCGAGGACGGCCCCTCCGGCGCCATCCGTGTCGCCCGCCGGTCTGATTCGCCCAACGCGCGTACCGCCAGTGCAGTTGGCCCCAGCCACCCCGGCTGACCCGCCCCGGGCGGTCGGGGACGGCCCGCCCGACGTCACCCATGTCGCCCACCGATGCCATTCGCCCAACCTGCCGATGGCTCACGCCAGTTGGTGCCCAGGGTGCGAGGCACCCACCGACCCGAGTGATCGCAGGAAGAGGGCGGGCCCGGGGCATGCCTGCGCCCCGGGCCCGCCGCTGTGAGCGGCCGTCAGCTCAGCAGTTCCACCTCCGCCAGCGTCGCCTCACCGGTCAGCACCAGCCGGTAGTGGCCGTAGGTGCCCGGCTCGTCCACCGAGAAGGCGCGGGTCTGCCGGTCCCAGCGGAACGACTCGTCCGTCCGCTCGTCCAGATCCGTCCACGTCTTCCCGTCGGCCGAACCCTGCAGCACCCACCCCGTGGGCGCCTTCGTGCGGTCCGAGGAGGTCAGCGTGTACTGCGCGGCCTCGGTGTCACCGGTGACGGGCAGCTCCACGGTGGACACCGTGGCACCGGTCGCCGACGTGTCGTCGAACAGCTCGCCCTCGCCCTTCAGCACGTCCTCGCGGGGCGACGGCACCTCGTCGTCCTCCGTGATCGACACGGGCGCCGCGTTCTCGCCCGTGCCCCACGACGACGGACGCGAGCCCATGTCGAACTCCAGGACGCCGCCCCGGGCGATCACCGAGTGCGGCAGCGAAGTGGAGTTCCAGCGCTTGCCGTTGACCTTCAGCCCCTGCACGTAGACGTTCTTCGCGCTGTTCTTCGGCGCCTTGACGACCAGCTCGCGGCCGTTCTCCAGGTGCACGGTCATCTTCTTGAACAGCGGGGAGCCGATGGCGTACTCGCCGCTGCCCATGACCAACGGGTAGAAGCCCAGCGAGGAGAACAGGTACCAGGCCGACTGCTCGCCGTTGTCCTCGTCGCCGTGGTAGCCCTGGCCGATCTCGCTGCCGGTGTAGAGGCGGGACAGCACCTCGCGCACGTTCTTCTGCGTCTTCCACGGCTGCCCGGCCGCGTCGTACATGTACAGGGCGTGGTGGGCGACCTGGTTGGAGTGGCCGTACATGCCCATCCGCACGTCCCGCGCCTCGATCATCTCGTGGATGACACCGCCGTAGGAGCCCTTGAGCTCCGGGGAGGCCGTCTCCGGCGTGGACAGGTACTCGTCGAGCTTGTCGCCGAGTCCCTCGCGGCCGCCGTACAGGTTGGCCAGACCGCGGCTGTCCTGCGCGGCGGTGAAGGCGTACCCCCAGCCGTTGGTCTCGGTGTAGTCGTAACCCCACACCCGCGGGTCGTACTTCGAGGACTCCACCCGCCAGTCGCCCTTGGCGTTCCGGCCCTGGAAGAACCCGGCCTCGGAGTCGAAGAGGTTGACGTAGTCCTGGGCGCGGTCCAGGAAGTACGCGGACTCCTCCTTGTAGCGCTGCTCGCCGGTCTTCTTGTGGAGGGCCTCGCCCATCTTCGCGATGCCGTAGTCGTTGAGGAAGCCCTCCAGCGCCCACGACAGGCCCTCGTGCGTCTCCGTGCTCGTGTAGCCGAGGAAGGGCGAGGTGGCCATGCCCTTGCGGCCCACACCGGAGGACGGGGGCACGACGGTGGCGTTCTTCACCGCCGCGTCGTACGCCGCCTCCGCGTCGAAGTCGACACCCTTGACGTACGCGTCCGCGAACGCGACGTCCGAGGAGGTGCCGGTCATCAGGTCGGCGTAGCCGGGGGAGGACCAGCGCGAGGTCCAGCCGCCGTCCTTGTAGTGCTGCACGAACCCGTCGACCAGCTCACCGGCCTTGGACGGGGTCAGGAAGGAGTACGCCGGCCAGGTTGTCCGGTAGGTGTCCCAGAAGCCGTTGTTGACGTACACCTTGCCGTCGACGATCTTGGCGCCGGTGCGCGTCGGGGTGTCGGGCCCCTCCGCCTTCGAGAAGGGCGAGGCGTACTTGTGCTTTCCGTCCACCTTCTCGTGGCCCGAGTTCGGATACAGGTACAGCCGGTAGAGGCTGGAGTACAGCGTGGTCAGCTGGTCCGGGGTGGCGCCCTCGACCTCGACCTTGCCGAGGATCCGGTCCCACTGGCGCTGGGCGTCCCGCTTGACCTTGTCGAAGGAGGCGCGCTCGGGCAGTTCCTGGCGCAGGTTGTCCTTCGCCTGGTCGACGCCGATCAGCGAGGTGGCCAGGCGCAGCGTCACCGTGCGGTCCCGGCCGGCGTCGAAGCGCAGGTGGCCCTTGAGGCCGCTGGAGTCGCCGCCGGTGACCTTGCTGTCGAACTCGCCGTACACGAACAGCCGGGTCGCGCCCGTGGAGAGGCCGGACTTGACGTCGGAGTAGCCGCTGAAGGTGCCGTTCTCCTTGTCGAGGGTCAGACCGCCCCGGTCCGGGACGTTCTCGTCGCCGGCGTTGTCGAACAGCACGCTCGCGTCGTCGCCCGGGAAGGTGAAGCGCATCATCGCCGCGTGGTCCGTCGGCGTCATCTCGGCCTTCAGGCCGTTCTCGAACCGCACTCCGTAGTAGTACGGCCGCGCGGTCTCGTTCTCATGGCGGAAGGCCAGCTCGCGTGCCTCACGTCCGAGGTCCGGGGTGCCGGCGGCGACCGAGGGCATCACCTGGAAGGTCTGCCGGTCGCCCATCCAGGGGCTGGGTTCGTGGCTCGCGCTGAACGCCTGGATCGTGGGCAGGTTGTCGTCGTTGTTGCCGCTCGCGTAGTCGTACAGCCAGCTCGTCGACCTGGCGTTGGTGACCGGGGTCCAGAAGTTGAACCCGTGCGGCACGGCCGTCGCGGGGAAGTTGTTGCCGCGGGAGAAGCTGCCGCTGGAGTTGGTGCCCCGGGTGGTCACCGCGTAGTCGGACGGATGGGCCTTCGGCCGCTCGGGCCGCACCCGCTTCAGCTCCACGTCGTCCAGCCAGCCGCGGAACTTCGCCGGGCCCTCGGGGGAGTCGTACGCCACCAGGATCCGGTCGACGGTCCTGCCCGCGGCCACCGAGCCGATCGCGGAGCGCACGCTGTTCCACTGGTTGACGTACAGCACCTTGGAGTCGCCCTGGCCGCGCGGCGTCAGCGGGAAGCCGTGCTGGTCCGTCGCCCTCAGGTCGCTGAGATACGTGCCGTCGGTGAAGGCCAGGTCCACGGAGACGTTCGTGGCATCGTAGTCGAGGTCGCGGTCCGCCATCGACGGGAAGATCTTGTACGACAGTTCCGTGCGGCGCTCGACCTTCACGTCGACGTCGAACACCTTGTTGTACGAGTACGCCCGCCCGTCGGCGGTGTGCCGCCCCGCGTACCGCAGGGCCCGCTTGCCGGTGAAGCCGGCGCGCGCCTTGGCCGTCGGGGAGCCGGTCGGGCCGCGGTCGACCAGCGAGAGCATGTCCTGAGGCACCGGTTCGTCGGTGCCGCCGGTGGCGAACTGGACATCGGCGAGCTGCACTATGCCGCCGCTGCCGTTCTTCGTGATGTCCAGCCGGAAGTGCCGGTACTCGCCGACGGCCGATGCGTCGAGGGTGTAGGTCTTCGTCTGGAACCGTTCCGCGAAGGTCTCGCCCGAACGGCTGTCGAGGGTCTTCCAGTTCTCGCCGTCGGTGGAGCCCTTGAGCGTCCAGTCGCGCGGGTCGCGCTCGGCGTGGTCGTTGGCGGAGGTGAGCGCGTAACGGAGCACCTCCGCCGGGGCGTCGAAGTCGAACTCCACCCAGGCGGTGGACTCGAAGGCCAGCCACTTGGTGCTCGAGAGGCTGTCGACGAGGTGTTCCTTCACCTCCCGGCCGTCGGTGTTCTCCGCGCTCGCGCGGACGTCCGTGACATGGTCGGTGATGTTGCCCGGGATGCCGGAGCTGTAGCCGCCGTTGACTCCCGAGGCGCGCTTGCCGCCGCCCGGCGTGGTGTCGACGGTGTTCAGCCAGTCCGGGGCGGGGTCCCCGGACTCGAACGACGACGCGAACTCACGGTCCGCCTTCGGCGGCGCCTGGGGCAGCGCCACGGCGACACCCTGCGAGCCCGCGGCCAGAGCGAAGGCGGCCGCCGAGACGACCGCCGTGCTCCATCTGTGCCGAATCCTCTGTTCCATGCGCGAGCACCCTCCCTGCGCTGGACAACGTTGTCAAACAAAGTGCGCAAGGACCAGTAGTGGACCAAGTGGCCCATGGTGTCAAGGTGTTGAATGTGCCATTCGGGACCGGTGGTAAGGACATTTCCACAATGGAACACGCCGGGCGCTCGTATTTCCGCGAGGTCTCAACTCGGAAAAGACGTATGAGGAACCTTGCATTCGATCTTGCTCCGTCGGTGTGAAGTGGACTATACCTGTCGGCACTCCGGGGCATCTTCACCGCTCCCGACCTTGTACGGCCGCACTTCCTGCACGACCCAGCTTGACCCGAACGCGGTGCCGGGAGGATCCGGTTCACCGCCTGAGTCCTGGAGAAGGCGAGGACTGGAGCAATGGGATCCACCACCGGTGCAGGCCATCGCGATCCGATCAGGTGGAGCGCGACCGCCACTCCGGCCTCGGCGACCGATATGCCGGCATCACTCAGCTGATCATCGGCGCCGCACCGCGGCTCCGAGACGACGGCGACAACGCCCCACGTGCGGCCGGCGCAGGACCGGCCCGGCCACGGCGACCGCACACGCAGCACACCCGCACAGAACCAACCGATCAGTGAGGATGCAGAGATGACCATTCGTGCCGGCTCTCTTGACAGGCGGACGCTCCTGCGCGGGGCCATCGCCACTGCGGCGATGGGCTCGTTCGCGGTCGCGTGCAGCTCTCCCTCCAGCGAGGGCAGCGACGGCGACGGCGGCCCGAAGGGCGAGAAGAGCGCCAAGAACCCGTTCGGTGTCGCCGCGAACTCCACGGTCGAGGCGGCCATCTTCGACGGCGGCTACGGCACCGACTACGTCGACTACACCAACCAGGTGCTCGGCAGCCAGGTCAAGGGCCTCAAGGTCCAGGTCGAGCCGGTCGTCGACATCGCGCCCCAGCTCCAGCCCCGCTTCGTCGGCGGCAACCCGCCGGACCTCATCGACAACTCCGGTGAGGACCAGATCGGCTTCCTCGGCATCCTCGACCAACTGGAGGAGCTCGACGACCTCTTCGAGGCCAACACCTACGAAGGCAAGAAGATCGCCGACATCGTCTACCCCGGCGTCAAGGCCCCCGGCACGTTCAAGGACAAGTTCGTCGCGCTCAACTACGTGATGACCGTGTACGGCGTCTGGTACTCGAAGACGCTCTTCGAGGAGAACGGCTGGACCCCGCCGAAGACCTGGGACGAGGCGCTCGACCTCGGCCAGGAGGCGAAGAAGAAGGGCAAGTACCTCTTCGTCCACGGCAAGGAGGCGGCGACCTACTACCGCACGCTCCTGATCGACTCGGCGATCAAGGAGGGCGGTGACGAGGTCCGGCTCGGCCTGGAGAACCTGGAGAAGGGCTGCTGGTCGCACCCGGCCGTCCAGGGCGTCATCAAGGTCATGGAGACCATGGTCAAGCAGAAGATGTTCGTCCCCGGTGGCTCGGGCACCCAGTTCCAGAAGGCGCAGGCGATCTGGAGCAACGACCAGAAGGCGCTGCTCTACCCGTCCGGTGGCTGGATCGAGAACGAGATGAAGAAGGCCACCAAGGCGGATTTCCAGATGACCGGATTCCCGTCGATGACGCTCACCGACAAGCCGCAGCTGCCCTACGAGTCGCTCCGCGCGGCCGCCGGCGAGCCGTTCATCGTGCCCAAGCAGGGCAAGAACCCGGCCGGCGGCAAGGAAGTGCTGCGGGCGATGCTGTCGGAGAAGGCGGCCGCCAACTTCTCCAGGACGAAGCTGGCCCCGACGATCGTCAAGGGCACCGTGCCCGCCGACGGTTACGGATCGACGGCTCTCGTCTCGCAGACGCAGATGCTGGAGGCCGCGGGCACCAACATCTTCAACTACATGTTCGTCGAGACCTACGGGATGAACACCGACCAGCTGGTGCCGTGGAACTCGTTCCTCGCCGGTGACCTCGACGGCAAGGGGCTGACCTCGGCCCTGCAGAAGATCTCCGACAAGGTCCGGGAAGACGACTCCGTCGACAAGGTCAAGGTCAGCTAGCACCGCGATGAAGGATTCGATCCCCACTGCCGAAACCGCGAGCCGCCGGCCCGAGCCGGCCGCTCGCGGCGGGCGGCCACGACGCCGCAAGCTCACGTTCGACCGGGTGACGTTCTTCCTCGCGTTCCTCGGTGTCCCGCTGGCCATCTTCGTGATCTTCGTCCTGATCCCGTTCGGCCAGGCGATCTTCTGGGCGATGACCGACTGGCGCGGCTTCAGCCCGGACTACAACTTCGTCGGCTTCGACAACTTCACGAAGATGTTCCAGGACGACGTCTTCCTGAAGGCGTTGCGCAACGTCGCCCTCCTCGCGGCCTTCGTACCGCTGGTGACGCTGACGCTCGCCCTCGGGGTCGCCGTGGCCATCACCCTGGGAGGGCCGAGCAAGGGCCCCGTCCGAGGGATCCGGGGAGCGTCGTTCTACCGGATCATCTCGTTCTTCCCCTACGTCGTGCCGGCGATCATCGTCGGTCTGATCTGGGCGCAGATGTACGACCCGAACGCCGGCCTGCTCAACGGCGTCCTCACCGGCCTCGGCCTCGACCAGTTCGACACGTTCGCGTGGCTGGGCGAGAAGGCGACGGCGATGCCGGCCGTGATGTTCGTCATCATCTGGGGGCTCGTCGGGTTCTACGCGGTGCTCTTCATCGCCGCGATCAAGGGCGTTCCCGCCGAGCTGTACGAGGCGGCGAGGATCGACGGGGCCGGCCGGTTCCGCACCACGGTCTCGATCACCTTGCCGGCGATCCGGGACAGCGTGCAGACGGCGTACATCTACCTGGGCATCGCCGCCCTCGACGCGTTCGTCTACGTCCAGGCGATGGTGCCGAACGGCGGCCCGGACAACTCCACCCTGACCATCAGCCAGCGTCTGTTCAACGTCGCTTTCGCCAAGCAGCAGTTCGGCTACGCCACCGCGATGGGCGTCGTCCTCGCCGTCGTCACCCTGGTGTTCGCGGCGCTGGTGTTCCTCGTCAACCGCCTCACGGGCGGCGGCGAGGGCGAGAGCAAGAGGAAAGCACCTGGGTCCAGCGCTCGGCGTGCCGCAGCCGAGGGAGGTGCCCGGTGAGCGTCATTGCCGCCGACCGGAAGCCGGCCAGTGACCGGAAACCGGCGAGCGACCGGAAGTTGACGCGCGTCGCCGCGAGCAGCGACCGCAGATTCGCGGCGATCTCGCACGCCCTGCTGATCCTGTGGTCCGTGATCGTGATCGTGCCCATGCTGTGGGTGCTGATGTCGTCGTTCAAATCGACCGGCGAGATCCTTTCGTCGCCCTTCTCTCTGCCGGACAAGTGGCGGATCGAGAACTACGCGAACGCGTGGACCGACGCGAACATCGGGAAGTACTTCCTGAATTCCGTGATCGTCGTGGTCTCGGCACTGATCCTGGTGATGCTGCTCGGCGCGATGTGCGCCTATGTTCTCGCCCGGTTCGAGTTCCCCGGCCGCCGGCTGATCTACTACGTGATGCTCGCCGGCCTGACCTTCCCGGTCTTCCTGGCGATCGTTCCGCTCTTCTTCCAGTTGCAGAACTTCGGGCTGCTGAACACGCGTCCCGGACTGATCCTCACCTATGTCGCGTTCGCGCTGCCGTTCACGATGTTCTTCCTCTATTCGTTCTTCCGGTCGCTGCCGCACGACGTGTACGAGGCCGCGCTGATCGACGGTGCCGGGGACTGGCGGGCGTTCTTCCAGGTGATGCTGCCGATGGCCCGTCCGGGCATGGCGGCGGTGGCGATCTTCAACTTCCTGGGCCTGTGGAACCAGTTCCTGCTGCCGGTGGCGCTCAACACCGACCAGGACAAGTGGGTCCTCACCCAGGGCATGGCCGCCTACGCGTCCTCGCAAGTCTACGACATCGACTACGGCGCGCTGTTCGCGGCGATCGTGATCACGGTGGTACCCGTACTGATCGTGTACTGCGTCTTCCAGCGGCGGATCGCCGGTTCGGTGTCACAGGGAACCTTCCGCTGACGCCCACCGTCGCTCCACCCGTCGTACGCAGGGGTCCGGCCCCGGAGAGACAACTCTCCGGGGCCGGACCCCTGTGACGCACCGTCGGTAGTCGGCCGGACACGGCCTGGAACCGATTTCTGTCAAGGTCTTGACGGCACTGGGCGATTCAGCGGAGTTTGGACTTCATAACTTGTACAAGGCCTCGTCACCCAAGGTGACGCGGGCCAGGGATGAGGGTGAGAGTCAATGGAGACTCCGGGGTCGCAGTCGTCGCTGCACCGAGCCAACCTGGAGCGGGTCGTCCGAGCGGTACGTCTGGCGGGCTCACTGACCCAGGCGGAGATCGCGAGGACGACCGGCCTGTCCGCGGCCACGGTCTCCAACATCGTCCGGGAACTGAAGGAGCACGGAACGGTCGAGGTCACCCCCACCTCGTCGGGCGGACGCCGGGCCCGCAGCGTCTCGCTGAGCGGGGACGCCGGCATCGTCATCGGGATCGACTTCGGCCACACCCACCTGCGGGTCGCCGTGGGCAACCTCGCCCACCAGGTGCTGGCCGAGGAGTCCGAGCCGCTGGACGTGGACGCCTCCTCGACCCAGGGCTTCGACCGGGCGGAACAGCTGGTCGGCCGGCTGATCGACGCGACCGGCGTGGACCGGTCCAAGGTCGCCGGGGTCGGCGTCGGCGTACCCGGCCCGATCGACGTGGAGTCCGGCACGCTGGGCTCCACCGCGATCCTGCCGGGCTGGACCGGCGCCAAGCCCGCCGAGGAGCTGCGGGCACGGCTCGGCGTGCCGGTGCACGTGGACAACGACGCCAACCTCGGCGCCCTCGGCGAGATGGTCTGGGGCAGCGGCCGGGGCGTGCGCGACCTGGCCTACATCAAGGTGGCCAGCGGCGTCGGCGCGGGCCTGGTGATCAGCGGCAAGATCTACCGAGGGCCGGGCGGCACCGCGGGTGAGATAGGGCACATTACACTCGACGAGTCCGGCCCCGTGTGCCGCTGCGGCAACCGCGGCTGCCTGGAGACCTTCACGGCCGCGCGCTATGTGCTCCCGCTGCTCCAGCCCGGCCACGGCACCGACCTGACGATGGAGGGCGTCGTCAGGCTGGCACGGGACGGTGACCCGGGCTGTCGTCGGGTGATCGCCGACGTCGGCCGCCACATCGGCAGTGGAGTCGCCAATCTCTGCAACCTGTTGAACCCGAGCCGGGTGGTGCTCGGCGGTGATCTCGCCGAGGCCGGTGAGCTGGTGCTCGGGCCGATCCGGGAGTCCGTGGGCCGCTATGCGATCCCCAGCGCGGCACGCCAACTCTCCGTTCTCCCAGGGGCACTTGGGGGCCGTGCGGAGGTGCTCGGAGCGCTCGCCCTCGCACTGGGCGAGATGGGCGATTCGACCCTTCTGGACGGTACTGCGACAGGGTCGCTCACCGCGGCCGGCGCTGCCTTCACTTAGAGAACGGATGGCACCGTTGCCATCTCGTTAAGGATTTACTTCTTGACGTCGCACGTGTGGCCGAGTTGACTTCCAGCCACCTCGGCCGCAACGACGCGGCCTCGTCAGGGAGGTTTCTGAATGAACACGCGTATGCGTCGTGTTGCCTTTGCCGTCGCGGCCGGTGCGATGGCCGTCTCGCTCGCCGCTTGTGGCAGCGCCGCCGAGTCCGGCGACAAGAAGGACTCCGGCGACTCCGCCGCCAAGGGTGACGACATCAAGGTCGGTCTGCTCCTTCCGGAGAACCAGACCGCGCGGTACGAGAAGCTCGACAAGCCCTTGATCGAGAAGAAGGTCAAGGAGCTCACGAACAACAAGGGCGAGGTTGTCTACAACAACGCCAAGCAGGACGCCAGCCTGCAGAACCAGCAGGTCGAGACGATGATCACCAACAAGGTGGACGTGATCGTCCTCGACGCGGTGGACTCCAAGGCCATCGCCGGCTCGGTGAAGAAGGCCAAGGACGCCGGCATCCCGGTCGTCGCCTACGACCGCCTCGCCGAGGGCCCGATCGACGCCTACACGTCGTTCGACAACGTGACCGTCGGCAAGACCCAGGGCCAGGCCCTGCTGGACGCGCTGGGCGACAAGGCCAAGGACGGCCAGATCGTCATGATGAACGGGTCCGCCACCGACCCGAACGCCGCCATGTTCAAGGAGGGCGCGCACTCCGTCCTCGACGGCAAGGTGAACATCGGCCGCGAGTACGACACCAAGGAGTGGAAGCCGGAGAACGCCAACGCCAACATGGAAGGCGCCATCTCGGCGATCGGCAAGGACAAGATCATCGGTGTCTACTCCGCCAACGACGGCATGGCGGGCGGCATCATCACCGCGCTGAAGGCCGCCGGCATCGCCGACGTCCCGGTCACCGGCCAGGACGCCGAACTCGCGGGCGTGCAGCGCATCGTCACCGGTGAGCAGCACATGAGCGTCTACAAGCCCTACCCGCAGGAGGCCGAGGTCGCCGCGGAGATGGCCGTCCTGCTCGCCCAGGGCAAGTCCCTGGACTCCATCGCCAAGGACAAGGTCGACAGCCCCACCACCAAGGGTGTCCCCTCCGTGATCGTCCCCGTGGTCTCGCTGACCCAGGAGAACATCAACGACACGGTGATCAAGGACGGCATCTACACCGTCCAGGAGATCTGCACGGACAAGTACAAGGCCGCCTGCGACAAGATCGGCCTCAAGTAAGCAGTCCCCACGTCCCGTGACACACGAGGGAGTCCGCACGCCGGACTCCCTTCCGGGACCGACTGCCACGCGCTTCCGCCGGCGCCCCGCACACATCAGCCCCGCAAGCTACGCGGGGCGCCGGACGGAACACCCCCCAATCCTCTGCACAACCTCCCGCCGGGTCAGGCGGCGAAGGAGATGGTTCACGTGTCCGCTACGCCCGTGCTGGCGTTGCGCGGGGTCTCCAAGCGGTTCGGTGCCGTCCAGGCGCTCACCGACGTAGAGCTTGAGGTCCACGCCGGTGAGGTGGTCGCCCTGGTGGGCGACAACGGTGCCGGAAAGTCCACGCTGGTCAAGACGATCGCCGGCGTGCATCCCATCGATGAGGGCGTCATCGAGTGGGACGGCAAAGCCGTCCAGATCAACCGCCCGCACGACGCCCAGAACCTGGGCATCGCGACGGTCTACCAGGACCTCGCGCTGTGCGACAACATCGATGTCGTCGGCAACCTCTACCTGGGCCGGGAGCTCCGCAGGCGCGGCGTCCTGGACGAGGTGGAGATGGAGCGCCGCTCCCGCGAGCTCCTCGACACCCTGTCGATCCGCATCCCCAGCGTCCGGATCCCGATCGCCTCCCTCTCCGGAGGCCAGCGGCAGGTCGTGGCCATCGCCCGGTCCATGCTCGGCGAGCCCAAGCTGGTGATCCTCGACGAGCCCACCGCCGCCCTCGGCGTCGAGCAGACCGCGCAGGTCCTGGACCTGGTCGAGCGGCTGCGCGAGCGCGGTCACGCGGTCATCCTCATCAGCCACAACATGGCCGATGTGAAGGCCGTGGCGGACAAGGTCGCCGTCCTGCGCCTCGGGCGCAACAACGGCGTCTTCGAGGTCAAGTCGACCTCGCAGGAAGAGATCATCTCCGCCATCACGGGCGCCACGGACAACGCCGTGACCCGTCGTGCGGCGCGCACCAATGGGGAGATCAAGAAGTGAGCACCGAAAAGACCTCCGCCTCCGCCTCCGCCTCCGCCTCCGCCTCCGCCGAGGACCACGCCGTGGAGAACCCCGAGGCCGCCGCCGCGGTCACCGTGGTCGACCCCCGACTGCTGGTCCGCGAACAGGGCTTCAAGGGCTACTGGAACGAGTTCAAGCGGAAGATGAAGGCCGGTGACCTCGGCTCCATCCCCGTCGTGGTCGGCCTGCTGATCATCTGGGGCATCTTCACCGGCCTGAACCCCAACTTCCTCACCGCCGGCAACTTCTCCGACATGTCCGTCGCCATGGTCGGCACGGGCATGATCGCCGTCGGTATCGTCTTCGTCCTGCTGCTCGGCGAGATCGACCTGTCGGTCGGCTCGGTCAGCGGTGTCGCGGGCGCCGCCTTCGCGGTCATGAGCGTCACCCACGGGATGAACGAGATCCTGGCCCTGGTGCTGGCGATCCTCACCGGCACGGTGGCCGGCGCCATCCACGGCTTCATCTTCGCCCGCATCGGCGTCCCCGCCTTCGCCGTGACCCTCGCCGGACTGCTGTTCTGGCAGGGCTTCATGCTCCAGATCCTGGGTGCCAACGGCACCATCAACCTCGACTCCGAGGGCCTGGTCGTCAAGCTGACCAGCTACTACTTCAGCGATGTGGCCGCCGCCTACGGCCTGGCGATCGTCGTGACCGCGGGCTACTTCCTCACCGCGTTCTTCGACAACCGCCGCCGCGAGGCCGCCGGAGTGCCCTCCCGGCCGCTGAACGAGATCATCGTGCGGACCGTGCTGCTCGCGGTGCTGGCGTTCGCCGCCGCGATCGTCTTCAACCAGTACAAGGGCCTGCCGCTGGCCGTGGTGATCTTCCTGGCCTTCCTGGTCCTCACCGACTTCGTGCTGCGCCGCACCTCCTACGGCCGCAAGGTCTTCGCGCTCGGCGGCAGCGTCGAGGCGTCCCGCCGCGCGGGCATCAACGTGGAGATGGTCCGCATCTCGGTCTTCGCGATCGCCGGTACCTTCGCCGCGATCGGCGGCCTGTTCGTCGCCTCGAAGATCGCCTCCGCCAACCAGGGCGCGGGCACGGGTGAGTTCCTGATGAACGTCATCGCCGCGGCCGTCATCGGTGGTACGTCGCTCTTCGGCGGCCGTGGCCGCACGTGGGACGCGCTGCTCGGTGTGATGGTGATCATCTCGATCACCTACGGTCTGGCGCTGGAGGGCATCGCGTCGCCGGTGCAGTACATGATCACCGGTGGTGTGCTGCTGGCGACCGTCGTCATCGACGCGGTCACCCGGAAGACGCAGAAGACGGCCGGGCGGGCGTAGGTCGTCCGGTGCGGCCCGGCTGTGGCCGGTCGCGCCCACGCGGCGGAGCCGCTTATCGGCCGAGCCCGCGCCCCTGACGTACGTCGCTGTTGCCCGGTGCCTTTCAGGTGCCGGGCAACACTGCCGTGTTTGTGGGTACCGCTCATCGGGTGATGTATGACGCACCGCCCGGAGACCGATCGGTCGAGCGGAACATTAGACTCGACCCGCCCGGCAAACAGCTCTACTGCAAGGAGGCACGGGTGCCGTTGCTGACCCGCATCAGGGGACCGCGCGATCTGGACCGGCTCGGCCCGGAGGAGCTCGACCGGCTGGCCGGGGAGATCCGGACCTTCCTCGTCGACGCGGTCTCCAAGACCGGCGGCCACCTCGGCCCCAACCTCGGCGTGGTGGAGCTCACCATCGCCCTGCACCGCGTCTTCGAGTCGCCGAAGGACAAGGTGCTCTGGGACACCGGCCACCAGTCCTACGTGCACAAGCTGCTGACCGGCCGGCAGGACTTCTCCAGGCTCAAGATGAAGGGCGGCCTCTCCGGCTACCCCTCGCAGGGGGAGTCCGAGCACGACGTCATCGAGAACAGCCACGCCTCCACCGTCCTCGGCTGGGCCGACGGCATCGCCAAGGCCAACCAGATCATGAAGCGCGACAGCCACGTCGTCGCCGTCATCGGCGACGGCGCGCTCACCGGCGGCATGGCCTGGGAGGCGCTGAACAACATCGCCGACGCCAAGGACCGCCCGCTCGTCATCGTCGTCAACGACAACGAGCGCTCCTACTCGCCCACCATCGGCGGCCTCGCCAACCACCTCGCGACCCTGCGCACCACCGACGGCTACGAGCGCTTCCTGACCCGCACCAAGGACCTCCTGGAGCGCACCCCGGTCGTCGGCAAGCCCCTCTTCGACACGCTGCACGGCGCCAAGAAGGGCCTGAAGGACTTCATCGCCCCGCAGGGCATGTTCGAGGACCTCGGCCTGAAGTACGTCGGCCCCATCGACGGCCACGACATCGAGGCCCTGGAGTCCGCGCTGACCCGCGCCAAGCGCTTCGGCGGCCCGGTCATCGTGCACTGCCTCACCGAGAAGGGCCGCGGCTACCAGCCCGCCCTCCAGGACGAGGCCGACCGCTTCCACGCCGTCGGCAAGATCCACCCCGACACGGGCCTGCCGATCGCCAGCTCCGGCGCCGACTGGACCAGCGTCTTCGGCGAGGAGATGGTGAAGCTCGGCGAGGAGCGCGAGGACATCGTCGCCATCACCGCCGCCATGCTCCAGCCGGTCGGCCTCGACAAGTTCGCCAAGCGCTTCCCCGAGCGGGTCTACGACGTCGGCATCGCCGAGCAGCACGGCGCCGTCTCCGCGGCCGGCCTCGCCCACGCCGGCGTGCACCCCGTCTTCGCCGTGTACGCCACCTTCCTCAACCGCGCCTTCGACCAGGTGCTGATGGACGTGGCCCTGCACAAGTGCGGTGTGACGTTCGTGCTCGACCGGGCCGGTGTCACCGGCACCGACGGCGCCTCCCACAACGGCATGTGGGACATGTCGATCCTCCAGGTCGTCCCCGGCCTGCGGCTCGCCGCCCCGCGCGACGCCGACCAGGTCCGCGCCCAGCTGCGCGAGGCCACCGCCGTCGAGGACGCCCCCACCGTGGTGCGCTTCTCCAAGGGCGCCGTCGGCCCTGCCGTGCCCGCCGTGGGCCGCGTCGGCGGCATGGACGTCCTGCGCGAGCCGGGCACGGACGCGCCCGACGTGCTGCTGGTCTCCGTGGGGGCGCTCGCGCCGATGTGCCTGGAGATCGCCGCGCTGCTGGACCGGCAGGGCATCTCCACCACCGTCGTCGACCCGCGCTGGGTCAAGCCGGTCGACGAGGCGATGGCCCCGCTCGCCGAGAAGCACCGCGTCGTCGTCACCGTCGAGGACAACTCCCGCGTCGGCGGCGTCGGCTCGACGATCGCCCAGGCGCTGCGCGACGCCGGCGTGGACGTCCCCCTGCGCGACTTCGGCATCCCGCCGCGCTTCCTCGACCACGCCTCGCGCGCCGAGGTGCTGGCGGAGATCGGCCTGACCGCGCCCGACATCGCCCGTCAGGTCACCGGCCTGGTGGCGAAGCTCGACGGGAAGTACGAGCGCTCCTCCGCGGACGCCGTCGACTCGGTGCAGCCGGCCCGCGACTGACGTCGCCCACGCGTCGCCCGGACGGGCCGCCCGTGCCACTGTGAAGAGTGGCGCGCGCGGCCCGTCTGCGTGAAAGAGCCCGCGCCGGGGCATACGAGCTACGCCCCCTCTCGATCATGTCGAGGACGACAAGCGTGGGAGGTTACCCGTGACAAGCCCCCTCTTCCGGACGAAGAAGGTCGAACAGTCCATCCGTGACACGGAGGAACCCGAGCACGCGCTCAAGAAATCCCTGTCGGCGCTGGACCTCACCGTCTTCGGCGTCGGTGTCATCATCGGCACCGGCATCTTCGTCCTCACCGGTACGGTCGCCAAGGACAACGCCGGACCGGCCACGGCCCTGGCCTTCGTGGTGGCCGGTGTCGTCTGCGCGCTCGCCGCGCTCTGCTACGCCGAGTTCGCCTCCACCGTGCCGGTGGCGGGCTCCGCCTATACGTTCTCGTACGCATCCCTGGGCGAGCTGCCCGCGTGGATCATCGGCTGGGACCTGGTCCTGGAGTTCGCGCTCGGCACGGCGGTGGTGGCCGTCGGCTGGTCGGGCTACATCCAGTCGCTCATGGACAACGCGGGCTGGCAGATGCCCGCGGTGCTCGGCAGCCGCGAGGGCTCCGACGTCTTCGGCTTCGACATCCTCGCCGCCGCCCTGGTGCTGGTCCTCACCGGCATCCTCGTCCTCGGCATGAAGCTGTCCGCCCGCGTCACCTCACTGGTCGTCGCCATCAAGGTCACCGTGGTCCTCGTCGTCATCATCGCGGGGGCCTTCTTCATCACCGCGGACAACTACGACCCGTTCATCCCGGAGTCCAAGCCCGTGCCGGCCGGGCAGAGCCTCGACTCCCCGCTCATCCAGCTCATGTTCGGCTGGGCCCCGGCCAACTTCGGCGTGATGGGCATCTTCACCGCCGCCTCGGTGGTGTTCTTCGCCTTCATCGGCTTCGACATCGTCGCCACGGCGGCCGAGGAGACCAGGAACCCGCAGCGCGACATGCCCCGCGGCATCCTCGGCTCCCTGTTCATCTGCACCGTGCTGTACGTGCTGGTGTCGATCGTCGTCACCGGTATGCAGCACTACAGCGAACTGTCCGTGGACGCGCCACTCGCGGACGCCTTTAAGGCCACCGGGCATCCGTGGTTCGCGGGCTTCATCAGCTTCGGGGCCGCCGTCGGCCTGACGACCGTCTGCATGATCCTGCTGCTCGGCCAGACCCGGGTCTTCTTCGCGATGAGCCGCGACGGACTGCTGCCGAGGTTCTTCTCCCGGGTCCACCCCCGGTTCCGGACCCCGCACCGGCCGACCATCCTGCTCGGTGTCGCCATCGCGATCCTCGCCGGCTTCACCCCGCTGAACGAGCTCGCCGCGCTGGTGAACATCGGCACCCTGTTCGCCTTCGTCATCGTCGCGATCAGCGTGATCATCCTCCGCAGGACCCGGCCCGACCTGCACCGGGCGTTCCGCACCCCCTGGGTGCCGGTGCTGCCGATCGTGTCGGTCGCCGCCTCCCTGTGGCTGATGCTGAACCTGCCCGCCGAGACCTGGGTCCGTTTCGGGGTCTGGATGGCGATCGGCGTCGTCGTCTACTTCCTCTACAGCCGCACCCACAGCCGTATGGCCAAGGGCGAGGACGCGGAACCCGGGGCGCCGCTCGGACCGTCCGGCGGCCCGGACCCCCGCTGAACCCGCGCGCCGGGCGTCCCTCCCGCCCGGCGGGCTCCCCGGGCGGCCGTGTCCCACGGCGGGGTGCGGGGGATCGAGCACTCGGCGTTTCCGGTACGAGGACCGTGGCGATCCCGGCACGGGCGGCAGCCGCGAAGCGCCGAGCCGGGTCGAGTGCCCGGCCCGCGGACCCCTGCACCCGGATGCCCCGCGCGGCCTGGCGGGATGCCGTCCCTCAGGCTCGGGCCAGGACGAGGACGACGTTGTGCCCGCCGAAGCCGAAGGAGTGGCTGACGGCGACACGCACGTCCTGGCGGCGGGGCTCCTTGGTGACGCAATCGATGTCGAACCCCGGCGCCGGGGCGTCCAGGTTCGCGACCGGCGGCACCGTGCCGTGCTGAAGGGTGAGCACGGTCAGCGCCGCCTCCACGGCGCCCGCCGCGCCCAGGCTGTGGCCGAGCACGCCTTTGGCCGCGGTGACACTGGGCCGATGCGGCAGGACCCGGGCGATCAGGGCCGCCTCACCGGCGTCGCCCAGCAGTGTCGAGGTGCCGTGGGTGTTCACGTGGTCCACGTCGTGCGGAGCCAGCCCGGCGTCCGCCAGGGCGGTGCGCAGGGCGGCCTCCGCGCCCCGGCCGTCCGGGGCGGGCGCGGTGGGGTGGTGGGCGTCCGAGGTGCTGCCGCAGCCCAACAGCCTGGCGCGCACGCGCGCACCGCGGGCGGCCGCGTCCCCGGCCCGTTCCAGGACGACGACACCCGCGCCCTCCGCCATGACGAAGCCGTCACGGTCGGCGGCGAAGGGCCGTGACGCGCCGGCGGGGTCGCCGGTGCGCCCGGAGAGGGTGCCCGCGCGCCGGAACGCGGTGACCGCGAGCGGGGTGACGGCGGATTCGGTGGCCCCGGCCACCGCAATGTCGCACCGGCCCAGGAGCAGGAGGTCGCGGGCGACCGCGACGGCGGTGGCACCGGTGGCACAGGCGGTGGCGGGGGCCAGCCCGGGGCCGCGGGCTCCCAGGTCGATGGAGACCTCGCCGGCCGCCATGTTCGGGATCAGCTGCGGAGCGGTGAGCGCCGAGACCATGTCGGCCCCCAGCTCCCGCAGCCGCCTCCCCTGCTCCTCGCGTTCCGCGTCCGCCCCCATCCCGCAGCCGATGACGACGGCGACCCGGTCCCCGTGCCACGTCCGGGGGCCGAGCCCGGCGTCGCGCACCGCCTCACGGGCGGCGAGCACCGCCAGCACGGCGTTGCGCGACATGCGCCAGGAGGTGCGCCCGGCGCGCCGGTCCAGGTCCTCGCGGGACAGGGGGACGCGGCAGGAGAAGTCCACGGGCAGTCCGGCCAGCGCCGGATCGTGGGAGGCGGTCCCGGCCCCGCGGCAGACGCCGTCCCAGGTGGCGTCGGCGCTCTCCCCGGCGGGGGTCAGCATGCCGAGGCCGGTGACGGCGACGGCGTCCGTCACGGTGTGCTCACCGCTCCCGTGCCGTCGGCGCGCAGCGCGTCGAGATGGTCGGCGATCTGCGCGAGGGTCGTGCCGCGGGAGACGTACTCGTTGCCGATCCGCACCCCGAGGCGTTCGTGGACGATGAGCACCAGCTCCGTCAGGGCGAGGGAGTCCAGGTCCAGTTGGCCCAGGGTGAGCTCGGGCCGGATCTCGTCCTCGGGGACGCGGAAGGCGCCGGTCAGGATGGAGCGGAGGGTGTCGTAGGCGGACGGCACGGTGTCTCCTCGCTGGTGTCGGGGGCGGGTGGGGCGAGCCGGGTGAGTTCCGCGACACCGTCGTCGAAGCCGACCGGCGGCTCGAAGCCGAGGTCGCGGCGGGCTGCGGTGAGGTCGAACCAGTGCGGGTGCAGCAGCTCCGCGACCAGGAAGCGGCTCAGGGCGTGGGTGCGGCGGCTGCGGGCCGCGCGCAGCACGGTCTCGGCGGCGGCGGCCCCGGCGGTGGCGAGCCGCGGCGGCAGGGCGCACCAGCGGGCGTCGATCCCGGCGGCCCGCAGGAAGTGCCGGGTGATCTCGCGCAGCGGCCGGGGGTCGCCCTGGGCGATGAAGTAGGCGCGCCCGCCCGCCTCCGGTGACTGCCGCAGCCGGTCCAGTGCCAGCAGATGGGCGTGGGCGGCGGTACGGACATGGGTGGTGTCGACGAGGTTGCCGCCGTCGCCGGGCATCGGCAGCCGGCCGGCCCGTACGGCCCGCGCGAGGGCGGGGGCGAAATGGGGGTCGCCCGGCCCCCAGATGATGTGCGGTCGCAGGGAGACGGTGGCCAGTTCCGGGCCGTGGGCGGAGAGCACCAGAGCCTCGGCGCGGGCCTTGGTGGCGGGGTAGGCGGCCAGGTGGCAGGGGACGGGCGGAAGGCCTTCGCGGACGCCCTCCAGACCGCCGGGACGGAAGACGACGCTGGCGGTCGAGGTGTAGAGGAGGGTGCGCACGCCGTGGGCGCGGCACTGCTCGATCACCCGGCGGGTGCCGACGACGTTGGTGCGCCAGTAGGGCCGCGGCGGGCCGCTGACGCCCGCGAGCGCGGCGTTGTGGACGACCGCGTCGCATCCGGCGACGGCCCGGGAGACCGCGCCGGCGTCGGCGAGATCGCCCAGGTGCTGCCGGACGCCCAGCCGTTCCAGCGCGGTGCTGGGGCGCCGGGCCAGGGAGGAGACGACGACGCCGCGTGCCGTCAACTGCCGGCAGATCTCCCGGCCGAGGAAGCCGCTGCCCCCGGTGACCAGTACGTTCATCGTGTCCTCCCGCGCAGGCGCCGCGCGGCCCAGCCGGCCAGCCGCATGCGGTCGATCTTGGAGTTGTGCCGGGGGTCGGTGGGGAAGCCGGTGCGGATCAGCAGGGCGCCGACGCGGTGTCCCTCCGGATGGTCCATCAGGACGGCGCGTACGGCCGCCAGGGCGGCGGCGCGGGGGGTGAGGGGCAGCGGTTCCACACAGAGCACGGGCAGTTGGCACACGGCGGGGCCGACACCGACCAGGGCGGTGCGCCGGATGCCCGGGGCGGTGTCCGCCGCCGCCTCGATGTCCTCGGTGGCCAGGGTGAATCCGGTGCCGGTGACCAGGTGGGCCTTGCGGCCGGCGAACCACAGCCGGCCCTCGTCGTCGAGCCGGCCGAGGTCCCCGGTGCGGTGCAGCACACCGTGGCCGGTGGCGGTCTTGGCGGCGGCGTCGGCGTCGGGACGCGCGTGGTAGGCGGGGCTGACGGTGGGACCGGTGACGGCGATCTCCCCGAGCCCGGTGGCGTCGGCGTCCAGGATCCGGGCGCGGATGCCGGGCAGGGGCCGGCCCAGGCAGGTGCCGGCGTGCCCGGTGGGCGGCCGGAGGCGGGTGGCCCGCAGGTCGTGGTCGGCGATGGCCGACACGGGCAGGCACTCGGTGGCACCGTAGACGCTGAGGATCTCGGCGTCGTCCGGCACGGCCCCGCGCAGGGCGTCGGCGAGGCGGACCCGCAGCGGGGCGCCGAAGGACAGGATCTGCCGGACCGAGGGCAGGGTGATGCCGCGGCGGGAACAGTGGCGGGCGATCAGGGTGAGCACGGCGGGCGACGCCAGGACGACGGTGGCCCGGTGCCGCAGGATCGGCCCGACGAGTTCCCCGGGTGACGTGCGCGCCGGGGCCAGGTGGTTCACGGCCGGGACCACGGTCGTCATGCCCAGCAGCGGACCGAGCAGCGCGACCGGGAGGAATCCGGCGAGGAGTACGTCGTCGGGGCGGGGGCCCATCAGGGTCGTCAGCGCGTCGAGCTGTCCGGCCAGGGTGGCGTGGCGGTACTCCGCGCCCTTGGGCCGCCCGGTGGAGCCGGAGGTGAAGGCGACGAGCGCCGGCTCGTCGTCACCGGCCGCCCGCACCTCCTGGGCGAGGGCGTCGTCGCCGGCCGGGGTCCGGGTGGCCAGCCGCCGGACCCCGGGAAGCGGTACCGGGCCGGTGACCAGGGAGATCCGGACATGGGCGCGGCCCCAGCCCAGGGCGCGTCGTCCGAGGTGGGCCAGCGGCTCCCCGACGAAGACGTCCGGGACGACGTCCTCCAGGCAGCGGCCCACCTCGGCGCGCGGTTCGATCAGCACCGGCACGGCGCCGAGCAGCCCGAGGGCGTAGGAGACGGCGGTGAGATCGTGGGCGTCGCGGGTCATCACGACCGCCTTGTGGCCGGCCCGGACACCCGCGTCGTGCAGGGCACGGGCGATGTGGTGGCAGCGTCGCACCAGTGCGCCGCGCGAGGTCGTACGGGAGGACCCCTCGCGGCATTCGACGAGGGCGACGGCGTCCGGCCGGTCGGCCATGCGCGCGGCGATGGGGGGAAGAGACGCGGTCATGGGGCTCCCTGGAGGAAGTCGCGGATGAGATCGCCCAGTTCGGCGGCGGCGTCCTCCATCACGAAGTGCCCGGCGTCGGGGAAGCGGTGCACGGCGGCGTGCGGATGACGGCGGACCCACTCCTCCAGCAGCACCGGGGTGAAGACGGGGTCGCGCATGCCCCAGCCGATGAGCAGCGGCAGTTCCGACAGGCCTCCTCCGCCGCCCGGGGGTTCGAGCAGCCGCCACGCCGGATCCGCGGGGCCGCGGGGGATGGCGCGGACGGCGTCGGTGACCGCCCCGCGTTCCGTGCGGCGGGCCAAGGGCCGCAGACAGGCCCGGCGCTCGGCGGTGAGCAGGGGGCGCCGCACCCCGGCGCGTACGGCGACGCGGGCGAACGCGTTGGTGGCGTGGACGAGTTCGGCGACCGGACGGTGGTCGCGGATCCACCGCAGGTAGAACGGCAGCCGGAAGCCGTCCGGGAAGGGGAAGGCCACGGTGTTGCAGACGACCGCCCGGGCCACCACGCCCGGGTTGCGCAGGGCCCAGGCGACGCCGAGCGGGCCGCCCCAGTCGTGCAGCACGAACGTCCAGCCGCGCTCGGGCAGCCCCGCGTCCCGCACCAGGTGCCGGTACAGGATGTCCAGGCCCTCCAGCTGGGCCTCGTACGGGTCCGGCACCCCGTCCGCCGGGCGCAGCCGCCGGGACAGCCCGAAGCCCGGCAGGTCCGGGGCCACACAGCGGGCGTGCGGGGAGAGCCGGTGCAGCAGCGCGCGCCACACGTAGCTCCACGACGGGTTGCCGTGCAGGAACAGCACCGGCGGGCCGGAACCGAGGTCGAGGTAGTGCTGGCCGGTGAGCGGCACCCGCCGCCAGTGCCGGGGCGCGGGATAGCCCGGCAGCAGCCGTGCCAGGGCGGCGGAATCCGGTGCCGGGGTCTGCCCGGCTCGTGCGGTCACCACCGGACGAGAGCCAGGCCGAAGCTGAAACCGCTGGCCAGACCGATCATCGCGACCAGGTCGCCGCTCTCGACGCGGTCCGCCTCCCGCGCCTTGACCAGTTGGAGGGGCAGGGAGGCCGCCGCGCAGTTCCCGTGCTCGGCCACCGCGGGCAGGCACCGGTCCTCGGGCAGCGAGAACCCTTCGACCATCTCGCGGTACTGCGGCATGGCGATCTGGTGGAAGGCGACGAAGGCGGCGGAACGCGCCGTCTCCAGCTCGGCCCCGGAGGTGTCCAGGATGCGCGGGAGGACGTCGATCATGCTCTGGCGCAGATCCCCGTTCAGCCGCAGTGTGGTGTGGTCGTCGTGCACGGAGAGGTGGTGCATGCTGCCCCCGCCGGCCACGGTGCAGGCCTCCCAGGCGGCGGAGTTGCTGACGAACCGCAGGGACAGGATTCCGGGATCGCCGTCACCGGCGGGGCCCGCGGTGAGCACCATCGCGGCGCCGGCGTCGGAGGCGGTGTAGCCGGGCAGCGCCCTCAACAGGTCCTCCCGCTCGGGCAGATGCCAGCGGGTGGCCAGGGTGGAGGGTTCACCGCAGGCGATGAGGACCGTGCGGTAGCGGCCGGTCTCGATGAACGAGGCGGCCACCTCCATGGCGTTGAGGAAGCTGTTGCAGGCGTTCTTGATGTCGAACACCGGGCAGGAGGCGCCCAGTTTGGCGGCCACGATGTGGGACGTGGCGGGTTCGACCAGGTCCTGCGCGGTCGAGGCGAACAGCAGCAGACCGACGTCGCCGATCTTCAGGCCGGCCTGGTCGAGCGCGCGCCGGGCGGCCTTCACGGCGAGGTCGGAGGAGTTTTCGCCGTCCTCGTGCACATGGACTCCGCGCACGCCGGTGAGATCCTCCAGCAGACCGGGCGGCGGAGCGTACCCGCCCGTCTCGGCGATCTTGACGCGAATGTTGTCCAAGGTCCGGTAGCGGGACGGAAGATGAGCCGAAACGGCGGCGATGCGGGCACGGAGGGCATGGGGCACCGCGTCACCGTAGCGGCGCCACGACCACCGGCGGACCGGAATGCCGTCTGTACGACGATATCCACCCCAACGGGTGATGACCCCTGGCTTTTTCACCACTCGACCCCTTTCAATCCGCAGCAGGGATCTGCAATCGGCGGAAAAGGCGGGGGACTTGACGATGCAGCAGCACGAACGGGCCGTAGCTGTGGTCGGCGTGGGGTGCCGGCTCCCCGGAGGCGTCACGGACCTGGACGGACTGTGGTCCGTGCTGCGCGACGGACGCGACGTCGTCGGCGAGATGCCCGCCGACCGGCTGCCCCGGGACCGGACGGTCGACCCGGGGACCGTGCGGCCCGGCCGCAGCTACACCGCCGCCGGTGGATTCCTCGACGACGTCGCCTCGTTCGACGCCGCCTACTTCGGCATGTCCCCCGCGGAGGCCCGGCACATCGACCCGCAGCAGCGGCTGCTGCTGGAGATGACCGCCGAGGCGCTCGACGACGCGGCCCTCCCCGCCGCGTCACTGGCCGGCTCGGACACCTGCGTGTACGTGGGCGTCTCCGACCCCGGCTACGGCGTGAACCTGTCGATGATGCAGGACCACACGAGCCCGCACACCATGCCCGGCGCCACCCTGTCCATCACGGCCAACCGGATGTCGTACGCCTTCGACCTGCGCGGACCGAGCATGGCCGTCGACACGGCGTGCTCCTCCGCCCTGGTCGCCCTGGACCGGGCGTGCCGCACCCTGCGCGAGGGATCGAGCCGCGTCGCCCTCGTCGGCGGCGTCAACGTGCTCTCCAACCCCTACTCCTTCGCCGGCTTCTCCTACGCGAACATGCTGTCGCGGCGCGGGCGTTGCGCGGCGTTCTCCGCCGACGCCGACGGATTCGTCCGCGCGGAGGGCGGCGCGGTGCTCGTCCTCAAGCGCCTCACCGACGCGGTGGCGGACGGCGACCGCGTCCACGCCGTACTGGCCGCCACCGGCAACAACACCGACGGCCGCAGCACCGGCATGATCGTGCCCAGCGCCGAGACCCAGGAGGCGCTGCTGCACGCGGTCTACGCGGAGGCCGGGATCGCGGCCGACGACCTGGTCTACGTCGAGGCCCACGGGACCGGCACCCAGGTCGGCGACCCGGCGGAGGCCGAGGCCATCGGCCGGGCCCTGGGCCGCAGCCGCACCGTGGGGTCGCTGCCGATCGGCTCGGTGAAGTCGAACGTCGGCCACCTGGAGCCCGCCTCCGGAATGGCCGGCCTGCTCAAGGCGATCCTGGTGCTGCGCCACGGCCTGGTACCAGCGTCCCTGCACGCCCTTCCCCTCAACCCGCGCATCGACTTCGACGGCCTGGGACTCGCCCCCGCCGTCGGCCCCGTACCCGTGGAGGTGGGGGAGCGGTCCGCCGTCGGGGTGAGCGCCTTCGGCTTCGGCGGGGCCAACGCCCACGCCGTCCTCACCCCGCCCCCGGCCGCCGCACCGCCGTCCGGCACCGGCCCGGTACCGGACGGGCGCCCGCTGCCCCTGGTCGTCTCCGCACGCTCCGCCAAGGCCCTCAGGGAGATGACCGCCCGCATGACGGAGCGGCTGCGGGCGGCCGGACCCGGGGAGTTCTACGACCTGGCCCACACCGCCACCGTGCGACGCACCGCGCACCCGCACCGCGCCGCCGTCCTGGCCGCCGATCCCCGGGACGCCGCCCGCCAGCTGGAGCTGCTGACGGCCGCGGAGCCCGCCCGCGGAGCCACCGTACGCGCCGGTGAACGGGCCGGGACCGCGTTCGTGTACTCCGGCAACGCCTCCCAGTGGCCGGGCATGGCCGCCGATCTGCTGACGGGCGAACCGGCCTTCCGCCGGGCCGTCGAGGAGGCCGACGCGGCCCTCGCCCCCCACCTGGGCTGGTCGGTGACCAAGGAACTGGCCCACCCCTCCCCGCGGAAGTGGCAGCGCACCGAGATCGCCCAACCGGCGCTGTTCGCCGTACAGGTGGGCCTGACCGCGCTGCTCGCCTCCCACGGAGTGCGCCCCCGGGCGGTGGCCGGACACAGCGTCGGCGAGGTCGCCGCCGCCCTCACCGCCGGGGCCCTCACCCTGGAACAGGCCGCACGGGTGATCGCCGAACGCAGCCGCACCCAGGGCGCCACGGCCGGCCGGGGCCGGATGGCCGCCGTCGGCCTGCCCGAGGCACAGGCCCGCGAGGAACTGCTCCGCCACGACGGCGCCCTGGAGATCGCGGGCATCAACAGCGAGAGCGACGTCACCGTCGCCGGGGACGCCGACGCACTCGCCGCCTGGGGCGCCGAACTGACCGGCCGCGGCGTCTTCTTCCGCGAACTGGACCTCGACTACGCCTTCCACAGCCGGGCCATGGACCCCCTCGCGGAACCCCTGCTCGACGCCCTCGCCGGACTCCGGCCCGCCCCGGCCCGCATCCCGTTCGTCTCCACCGTCACCGGCACCGAGCTGGCCGGTCCCGAACTCGACGCCCGGTACTGGTGGCGCAACGTCCGCGAGCCCGTCCGGTTCGCCGAGGCCACCGCCCGCCTCACCGCCGGACACGCCGGCGTCCTGGTCGAGATCGGGCCCCACCCGGTGCTGCGCCCCTACCTGCGCCGCACGGGCGCCACCTGCGTCGCCACCCTGCACCGCGACGGCGACGGTCCCCGCGAGACCGCGGCGGCGGTCCCCGCCGCCCTCGCCGCCGACACCGCCACCGACTGGCGCCACCACTTCCCCCGCCCCGGCCGGGTGGTCGGCCTGCCCGCCTACGCGTGGCAGCACGAACGGCACTGGCACGGCACCGCCCAGGACCGGGTCGCGGGCACCAGCGGCAACGGCCTGCTGGACCATCCGCTGGTGGGCGAGCGGATGCCCGCCCCGCACCCCGTGTGGCACGGCACCGTCGAACCGCAGCTGGTGCCCTGGCTGGGCGACCACCGGATCGGGGACGACGTCCTCATGCCGGCCGCCGCCTACGTGGAGATGGCCCTGAGCGCGGGCCGGCGGGCCCTGGACCGTCCGGTCGAGGTGCGGCACCTGGAGATCGGCCGCCCGCTGTCGGTGCCGTGGCCGGACCCCACGCCGGTCGCCCTGCAGACCGCGGTCACCCCCGACGACGGCGCCGTGACCATCAGCGTGCGCGAGGAACACGGCGGGGAGTGCCTGCCCGTGGTACGCGCCCAGGTCCGCACCCTGCTCGGCACGGCACCGGCGCCCCTCGACGTCGACGCGGTCCGGGCCCGCTGCGACCGCCGCGTCGACGGCCCGGACTTCTACCGTACGTGCCGGGCGATCGGGCTCGACTGCGGGCCGGCCTTCCAGCTGATCGACCGCATCGACGCCGGCGACGGCGAAGTGCTGGTCCGCTACCGGCTGGAGCACGCCGCCGACGCCTACACCGCCCACCCGGTCCTGATCGACGCGCCGCTGCAGGCCACCGTGGCCCTCGCCGGCGAGGAGGCGGAGAACGCCGCGTTCCTGCCGACCGTGTTCGCCGCCGTACGGGTGTGGCGCACCCCCGCGCCCACCGGGATCGTGCACCTGCGCCGCCGCAGCCGCAGCGCCAACGAGATGTGCTGGGACATCACCTACGCCGACCCGGACGGCACGGTCACCGCCGAGATCGACGGCTGCCGCACCCGCCGCGGCCACCTGACCCGGCGCACCCCGCTGACCGTCCAGCGCACCGTGCTCCGGGCCGCCCCCCACCCGGCGTCCCCCGCGCCGCCCTCGCCGCTGCCGCCGCCCACCGAGGTGGCGCGCGCGGCGGGCCCGCGGATCGCCGCCGCCCGTGCCGCCCTGGAGGACAGCGGCCACACGCGGTTCACCGCCGCCGCCGGACGGGCGGGCGCCCACTGCTGGGCGGAGACGCTGCGGGGTCTACTCACCGATCCGGCCGCCCCGTTCGCGATGGGCGACCTGGTGGCCGGAGGCATGCAGCCCCGGCACCGGCGGGCGGCGCGGCTGATGCTGCCGCTGCTGGCCGAACACGGCCTCGCCCGTCCGTCCGGGGAGACCTGGCGGCTGACCGGGGCGGAGATCCTCGCCGCGACGCACCTGCGCGCCCTGGTGGAGGACCACCCCGCGTTCGGCGCCGAGACCCTGCTCCTCAACCGGTACCTGCGCCGGCTCCCCGACCTGGTGCGCGGACGCGCCGACGCCCGCGAACTCCTGCCGGCCGGGGACAGCGTGTACGAGCAGCTCCACGAGACCGGCCCGGCCCACCGCTTCGCCCACCGCACCATGCAGGCGCTGCTCGGCGACATCGTCGCCCGCTGGCCCGGGGACCGTCCGCTGCGCGTCCTGGAATTCGGCGCGACCACCACGGCCCTGACGGCCGCCGCCCTCCCCGTACTGCCGGCCGACCGGACCCGCTACACCTTCGCCGCCACCACCGGCGGCGGGCTCGCCCGCGCCGAACACCGCTTCGCCGCGTACGACTTCGTCGACCACCGCACCGTGGACCCGGACGCCGACCCGATCGGCCAGGGCCTGCCGCGCGGCGGATTCGACCTCGTCCTCGCGGGCGACGCCCTGCACGCCACCACCGACCTCGCCGCCACCCTGCGCGGGCTGCACACCGTGCTGGCCCCCGGCGGACACCTGCTGGCGACCGAACCGCACCACGCCCTGCTCCAGGCCCTGCTCTCCGGCACGCTGAACGACTTCTGGGAGCGCGCCGACCACACCCTGCGCCCGGCCTCCCGCATCCTCCCCCGCGACCAGTGGACCCCACTGTTGCACCGGTGCGGCTTCCCCACCGTGGCCCAGACCGGCCCGGACGACCGCTCCGTCCTCCTCGCGGCGACGGACCACGGTCCGGTGCCGAGCGGTGAGCCTGCCACGGGGGCGGTTCATGATGCGGCCGACGGTCCGCCGGTGGACGGTGGGTCCTCCGCCGGGGCGGGCCGGGTTCCTGCGGTTTCCGGTGGGCTCCGCGCTGCGGTGGACGACGGCGCGGCGGACCCGGGCGAGCTGCCCGTCGCGGCGGACGGTCCGCCGGTGGACGGTGGGTCCTCCGCCGGGGCGGGCCGGACGTCCGCGGTCCCGGCCGGGCTGACTCCCGAGGCCCGTCACGGCCGTGCGGCCGGCGACGGAGCGCGGCGAGAGGCGGCCCGTGCCCCGTGGGTGATCGCGGTCGAGGACGACACCGAGACGCCGACCGCTCGGGCGCTGGCCGCCCGCCTCGGCGGGGCGGCCGTCGTGGTCGCGCCCGACGACGCCACCGGCTGGCGCGCGGCGCTGCCCGCGGACCGCGCCCCGCACGTCGTCCTGCTGCTCGCCGAACCCGGCCCGCACGGCACCGTCGTCACGCGCACCACCCGCCGCGCGGCGCTCCTGCGCTCGCTGGCCACCGCCTGCGACGACCTGACGGGGAACGGCAGCCCCGAGGTATGGCTCGTCACCCGCCCGACCGGTCTCCTCCCGGCCCCGGAGCAGCCGTCCCACCCGGTCGACGCCGCCGTGTGGGCGGCCTGCCGCAGCCTCGCCAACGAGCGCCCCGACCTCCGCCTGCGACGCCTGTCGTGCCACCGCACCGGCGACCCCGGCACCGACGCCGGCCGCCTGGCCGGGGAACTCCTCGCCCCCGGCGGCGACCCGGACGGCCAGGAGGACGAGATCGTCCTGACCGCCGGGGGACGGTTCGTGCCCCGGCACGTGGAGCACCCGGCGGACGAACCGGCCCCGGTCCCCGCCGGCACGCCGTACATCCTCGAGGCCCGCGACCCCGGTCTGCGCCGGCGGCTGATCTGGCGGCAGACGGACCTCCCCGAACCCGGTCCGGACGAGGTGGCCCTGGAGATGCGGGCCGTGGCCCTCAACTACCGCGACCCCATGCGCGCCAACGGTCTGCTGCCGCCCGAGGCGGTGGAGAACAGCCCGCTCGGCCGCGGACTGGGCACCGACGGAGCCGGCATCGTGCGCGCGGTGGGAGCCGCCGTACGCGACCTGAAACCCGGAGACCGGGTCTGCGGCCTGGTGCCCGCCGCCCTCGCCTCCCACGCGACGACCCCCGCCGCCGCCGTCGTCCGCATCCCGGACGGGCTGGGCTTCACGGAGGCGGCGACCTACCCCGTCGCCTTCCTGACCGTCCACCGCACCCTGGTCGACCAGGCCCGCCTCGCACCCGGGGAGACCGTGCTGGTGCACGGCGGTGCCGGGGCGGTGGGCCTGGCCGTCCTGCAGTGCGCCCGCCGCCAGGGCGCCCGCGTCATCGCCACCGCGGGCACGGAGACCAAACGGGACCTGCTGCGCACGCTCGGCGCCGAGCACGTGCTCGACTCGCGCGGCCTGGACTTCGTCCCCCGGGTGCGCGAGCTGACCGGCGGCCGCGGTGTGGACGTCGTGGTGAACTCCCTCAGCGGCGAGGCCATCGCCCGGGGCCTCGATCTGCTGTGCCCGAACGGCCGCTTCGTCGAGCTCGGGAAGCGGGACATCTTCCTCAACAACCCCCTCACTCTCCGCCCGTTCGACCGCAGCCTCAGCTTCATCGGCTTCAACCTGGACGCCGTCGTGGAGTCCCCGGAACTCCGCGGCCGTCTGCTCGGGGACTTCGAGGCCGAGGCCCGCTCCGGCACCTACCGGCCCCTGCCCCACACGGTCTACCCCGCGGCCCGGGTCGAGGAGGCCTTCCACCTCCTCCAGCACTCCCGGCACACCGGCAAGGTCGTCGTGACCTTCGACCCGCTGGACGAGCCCGTCCCCGTGGAACCCGCGCCCGGCTCCCGCCGCCTCGACGGCGCGGGCACCTACCTGATCACCGGCGGGCTGAGCGGACTGGGCGCGGCCACCGCCCGCCTGCTGGCCGACCGCGGGGCCCGGCACCTGGCCCTGCTGTCCCGCGGCGGTCCCGACGCCCCGGAGGCGCCCGCCCTGCTCCGGGAACTGACCGACCGCGGCGTACGCGCCACCGCGTACGCCGCCGACGTCACCGACGAAGCCGCGCTGCGCCGGGTCCTCGACGCGGTGGACGCCACCGGCCACCCCCTGCGCGGTGTGGTGCACGCGGCGATGCACATGGACGACGCGGTCCTGGTCGACCTCACCGACGACCGGTTCGCCGCCGTACTGGCCCCCAAGGCGCAGGGTGCGGCCCTGCTGGACCGCCTCACCGCCGACGGCGACCTGGACCTGTTCCTGACCTACTCCTCCGTCTCCGCCGGTATCGGCAACCCCGGACAGGCCGCCTACGCGGCGGCCAACGCCTACCTGGAGGCCCTCACCCGGGCCCGGCGCGCCGCCGGCCGGGCGGGTACGGCACTGGCCTGGGGCCCGATCGGCGAAACCGGCTACGTCGCCCGCAGCGGCATGGCGGCCGCGATGTCCGGACGCGGTCTGGAACTGCTCACCCCCGCCGAGGTCCTGACCACCGCCGACCGTCTCCTGGCCGCCGGCACCGACGTCGCCGGAGCGGGCCGCTACCGCTGGGGGACCGCACGTCATCTGCTGCCCGCCCTGGCCACCCCCCGCTTCGCCCCGCTGGCCCCGGCGTCCTCCGCGGCCTCCCCGGACGCCCGCGACGAACTCCTCGGCACGCTGGCGGACCTCCCGCCCGAGGAGGCGGTCGCGAGGATCACCGACACGATCACCCAGCTCCTCGCCGGTGTCCTGCAGACCGCCCCGGCCGACCTCGACCCCACGCTCAACGTCACCGACTTCGGGCTGGACTCCCTGCTGGGCATGCAGTTCCTGGTCCAGGCGAGGGACCTCTTCGGCATCCGCCTCGGACCCGCCGACCTGGCCACCGGACGCACCCTGGCCCACTTCGCACGCCTCATCCACCAGCGCCTGGACCCGGCCGCCGGCCGACAGGAGTAGCCGCGAGGCCGACGGCTCACCGCGCCGCCGCCCCCGTCGGCGGGCCGGCTGGGCGGGGGCGCACGGGGCGTGCCCGCCCGGGGCGTTCACCGGGCGGTGGGCCGTCCCGTTCCCCGGGACTCAGCGGGGCACGGACCGCGGGCCGGTGACCTCCGCGCCCAGGGCGGTCACCCTGCGGCGCAGTTCCCGGTCGGCGGTGACGACCAGGACCGGGCGGCCGTCCGCCGCGGCGACCAGCGCGACCATGTGGTCGTCACCGCTGCCCGGCGCGGACTCCACCCGGACCCCCGGCACCGGCTCCACCCCGCGTGCGGCACCCTCGACGACCAGCACGATCTCCACCGGCCCGGCACGGCCCGGCAGGCCGTCCCGGGCCAGCCGGTCGCGCAGGCGCTCCGCTGCGCCCCGGCGGTCCCGCCACCATCCGTCGGGCACCGACCCGACGACATTCGCGGCGTCGACGATCACGAGCAGGGCGGCGGTGTCGTTCATACGGCCAGCGTCCCACGAGGGGCCGCCCCGCCCGCGCCCCTGGAACAGCTGTGCGTAAGGTGAGGTGGTGAACGGCGACTGGCTCCTCCGCGGCCGCGACGGCCGCCTCACCGTCTACCTGCCGTCGGACGACGCCCTCCTGTGCCGCGCGGAACTCGCCCCCGGCGGCCCCTGGGAAGCACCCCGCAGGATCGGCGGCGACCAGACACTGCGTCCGGGACCGGCCGTCGGCCAGGGCGCCGACGGCTACGCCCACCTGGTCGCCTGGCGGCCCACGGCGAAGGGCGAGTCGGGGCTGGTGCACTCCACCCACTTCCGTCCCCGGCTCGCCCCGCTGGACTGGAGCCCGCTCGGCCACCCCGACAAGAAGGGCGACCGCACCGGCACCCCGGCCGTCGCCGTCGACGACCGGGGGCGCGCGCATGTCTTCGTCCGCGACGGGAGCGGCGGCGTCGGCATGGTCGCGCAGAAGGAGAAGGGCGGCTGGGACCCCTGGACGGACCTCGGCGGAGAGGACGTCCACGAGCAGCTCACCGCCGTCACCGGGGAGTCGGGACGCATCGAGCTGTACGCGGCCGCCCCGGACGGCATCCTGCACTGGCGTCAGGAGGCGCCCGGCGAGCCGCCCGGGCAGGCGGAGGGCATCGACGTCCGGGCACGGCCCGGCACCCTGCGCGCCCTGGCCACCTCCGCCGGGCACACCACCCTCTTCTTCACCGACGAGCGCGGGGAGTTGTGCGCCTGGCGCCCCGGCGGCGCACCGGTACCGCTGGTCACGGCGGCCGGACCCGGCCCCGTCTCCGCCGTGCGCTGCGCGATAGAGGGCCACGACTGCACCGTGCTCGCCCAGCGTTCGGCGAGCGGCCGCGTCGCCTTCGCCGCCTACCCCACCGAACAGGAGCCGGCCGGGGCCTGGTGGACCGAGTCCGGCCCCCTACTGGCCCCGGGAGCGGCGGTCTCCGTCGCCCTCGACGAACACGGTGAGCTCGTCGCGGCCTCCCTCGCCCCGTCCTCCGGCACCCTCCTGCTCACCCGCCGCAAGGACGAGCCGGGCCTCGCCCTCCGCGCCTGGCAGGAGATCTGACGGCAGCCCACGTCAGCGGCACATGAGAAGAGGGCCCCCGCCATGTCGGCGGAGGCCCTCCTCACGTTTCCCGCGAGACCGTTACGCCGGCACGCTCGCCACGCCCGGCTCCAGGAACCGCTTGCCGTTGACCCGCTCGGAGACGCCCTCACGGTCCAGGTACGGCGTGATGCCGCCCAGGTGGAACGGCCAGCCGGCACCGGTGATCAGGCACAGGTCGATGTCCTGCGCCTCGGCGACGACGCCCTCGTCGAGCATGAGCCCGATCTCCTGCGCCACCGCGTCCAGCACCCGCTCCCGCACCTGCTCCTCGGTGAGGACGGTGTCGCCCTGCTCGAGCAGCGCGGCGACCTCGGGGTCGAGCTCCGGCTTGCCGCTGTCGTAGACGTAGAAGCCGCGCTTGCCCGCCTCGACGACCTTCTTGAGGTTCGGGGAGACCGTGAACCGCTCCGGGAACGCCCGGTTGAGGGTCTCGGAGACGTGCAGGCCGATCGCCGGACCGACCAGTTCCAGGAGGACCAGCGGCGACATCGGCAGACCGAGCGGCTCGATGGCCTTCTCGGCGACCTCGACCGGGGTGCCCTCGTCGATGACGTTCTGGATCTCGCCCATGAAGCGGGTCAGGATGCGGTTCACGACGAACGCCGGGGCGTCCTTGGTGAGCACCGCGGTCTTCTTCAGCTTCTTGGCGACGCCGAACGCCGTGGCCAGCGCCGCGTCGTCGGTCCGCTCGCCGCGCACGATCTCGAGCAGCGGGAGGATCGCGACCGGGTTGAAGAAGTGGAAGCCGACGACCCGCTCGGGGTGCTTCAGCTTCGACGCCATCTCGGAGACCGACAGCGAGGAGGTGTTGGTGGCGAGGATCGCGTGCGCCGGGGCGACCGCCTCGACCTCCGCGAACACCTTCTGCTTGACGCCCATCTCCTCGAAGACCGCTTCGATGATGAAATCGGCGTCGGCGAAGCCCTCGGCCTTGTCCAGGACACCGGACACCAGCGCCTTGAGGCGGTTGGCCTTGTCCTGGTTGACACGGCCCTTGCCGAGCAGCTTGTCGATCTCGGCGTGGACGTAGCCCACACCCTTGTCGACGCGCTCCTGGTCGATGTCGGTCAGCACGACCGGCACCTCCAGGCGGCGCAGGAACAGCAGCGCGAGCTGGGAGGCCATCAGACCGGCGCCGACGACACCGACCTTGGTGACCGGACGGGCCAGGCTCTTGTCCGGGGCGCCCGCGGGACGCTTGCCGCGCTTCTGCACCAGGTTGAACGCGTAGATGCCGGAGCGCAGTTCGCCGCCCATGATCAGGTCGGCGAGGGCCTGGTCCTCGGCGTCGTAGCCCTGCTGGAGGTCGCCGTTCTTGGCGGCGGCGATGATGTCCAGCGCGCGGTAGGCGGCCGGGGCGGCGCCGTGCACCTTGGAGTCGGCGATGAAACGGCCCTTGGCGACGGCCTGGTCCCAGGCCTCGCCGCGGTCGATGACCGGACGCTCGACGACGATCTCGCCCTTGAGGACGGCCGCGGTCCAGATCAGCGACTGCTCCAGGAAGTCCGCGCCCTCGAAGATCGCGTCCGCGATGCCGAGTTCGTGGACCTGCGCGCCCTTGAGCTGCTTGTTCTGGTTGAGGCTGTTCTCGATGATGACCGAGACGGCCCTGTCGGCGCCGATCAGGTTCGGCAGCAGGGTGCAGCCGCCCCAGCCGGGGACCAGACCGAGGAAGACCTCGGGGAGCGAGAAGGCGGGGAGGGCGGCCGACACCGTGCGGTAGCTGCAGTGCAGGCCGATCTCGACGCCACCGCCCATGGCGGCGCCGTTGTAGTACGCGAAGGTCGGCACGGCCAGCTTCGCCAGGCGCTTGAAGACGTCGTGGCCGCCCTTGCCGATGGCCAGCGCGTCCTCGTGCCGCTTCAGCAGCTCGACGCCCTTGAGGTCGGCGCCGACGGCGAAGATGAACGGCTTGCCGGTGACACCGACGCCGACGATCTCGCCGTCCGCGGCCTCCTTCTCGACCCGGTCGATCGCGGCGTCGATGTTCGCCAGCGACTGCGGGCCGAGCGTGGTCGGCTTGGTGTGGTCGTGACCGTTGTCGAGGGTGATCAGCGCGAAGCGCCCGGCCCCCAGCGGCAGGTCGAAGTGGCGTACGTGCGCGCTGGTGACGACCTCGCCGGGGAACAGCTCGGCCGCACCCTTCAGAAGCTCTGCGGTGGTGCTCACTTGTCTCCCTCGAAGTGCGGGTTCTCCCAGATGACCGTCGCGCCCATGCCGAAGCCGACGCACATGGTGGTGAGGCCGTAACGGACCTCGGGCTGCTCCTCGAACTGGCGGGCCAGCTGCGTCATCAGACGGACGCCGGAGGAGGCGAGCGGGTGACCGAACGCGATGGCGCCGCCGTACTGGTTGACGCGCGCGTCGTCGTCGGCGATGCCGTAGTGCTCCAGGAACGCGAGGACCTGGACGGCGAAGGCCTCGTTGATCTCGAACAGACCGATGTCGGAGATGGACAGCCCCGCCTGCGCGAGGGCCTTCTCCGTCGCCGGGATCGGACCGTAGCCCATGACCTCCGGCTCCACACCCGCGAAGGAGTAGGAGACCAGGCGCATCTTGACCGGCAGGCCGTTCTCGCGGGCGAAGTCCTCGGAGGCGATGAGGGAGGCGGTGGCGCCGTCGTTCAGACCGGCCGCGTTGCCGGCGGTGACCCGGCCGTGGACGCGGAACGGGGTCTTCAGACCGGCCAGGTTCTCCAGCGTGGTGCCCGGGCGCATCGGCTCGTCGGCGGTGACCAGGCCCCAGCCGGTCTCGCCGGCATCCTCGTTGGTGCGGCGCACCGAGACCGGCACCAGGTCGGCCTGGATCTTGCCGTTGGCGTACGCCTTGGCGGCCTTCTCCTGCGAGCGGACCGCGTACTCGTCGGCGCGCTGCTTGGTGATGGTCGGGTAGCGGTCGTGCAGGTTCTCCGCGGTCATGCCCATGAACAGGGCGGACTCGTCGACCAGCTTCTCGGAGACGAACCGCGGGTTGGGGTCGACGCCCTCGCCCATCGGGTGGCGGCCCATGTGCTCGACACCGCCCGCGATGGCGACGTCGTACGCGCCGAAGGCGACGGAGCCGGCGACCGTGGTGACGGCGGTCATGGCGCCGGCGCACATACGGTCGATGGAGTAGCCCGGGACCGAGGTGGGCAGGCCCGCGAGGATGCCGGCCGTGCGGCCGATGGTCAGGCCCTGGTCGCCGATCTGCGTGGTCGCGGCGACGGCGACCTCGTCGATCTTCTTCGGGTCGAGACCGGGGTTGCGGCGCAGCAGCTCCCGGATCGCCTTCACGACGAGGTCGTCGGCGCGGGTCTCGTGGTAGATGCCCTTCGGGCCCGCCTTGCCGAACGGGGTGCGGACGCCGTCGACGAAGACGACGTCCCTGACGGTACGAGGCACGATGGCTCTCCTCCAGGTACGGGATGCTGAGCGCTTGCTTACGCCATGCTACTTATGAGTAACGTGACTGCCCAGTCCCGTCGCCTGGAGCGGCGAACATCACACGATCGGCCGCGTAGGGCCAAGCCGATTCCGCCCCCGCCGCCCCTTCCCGTCCCGAACCTGGGGCTCCGCCCCAGACCCCGCTCCTCAAACGCCGGAGGGGCTGACTTCCAGCCCCTCCGGCGTTTGAGGAGCGGGGGTCCGGGGGCAGCGCCCCCGGGGACGGGAATGGGAAGGGGCGGCGGGGGCGGAACGGACTCCCGCTACACGGACAACGCGGCCACCAGCACCGGCGTGACCTGCTCGACCTGCCAGGCCCGCGCCCCGAGAGCAGCCAGCGCCCCCGCTACCGACTCCGCGCCGGCAGGCGAGGGCGGCTCCCAGCACACCCTCCGCACCGTGTCCGGCGCGATCAGGTTCTCCGCCGGCATCCCCAGCCGCTCGGCGAGCGCGTTCACCCCCGTCCGCGCGGCCGTCAGGCGTGCCGCGGCCTCCGGGTCCTTGTCGGCCCACGCGCGCGGCGGCGGGGGACCGGTCACCGGCTGGCCGGGCTGGGGCAGCTGTGACTCGCTCAGCGCCTTCGCCCGGTCGACGGCCGCCTGCCACTGCTCCAGCTGGCGCCGCCCCACCCGCTGCCCGAACCCGTTCAGCGCGCCCAGGGCGTGGTGGTTGGCCGGCATGGCGAGCGCGGCTTCGACGATGGCCGCGTCGGAGAGCACCTTGCCGGGGGAGACGTCCCGGCGCCGGGCGATCCGGTCCCGGGTCTGCCACAGTTCCCGGACGACGGCCATCTGCCGGCGCCGGCGGACCTTGTGCATGCCGGAGGTGCGCCGCCAGGGGTCCTTGCGGGGCTCCGGCGGGGGCGCCGAGGCGATCGCGGCGAACTCCTGCCGGGCCCAGTCGAGCTTGCCCTGCCGGTCGAGCTCCTTCTCCAGCGCGTCCCGCAGGTCGACCAGGAGTTCGACGTCGAGGGCGGCGTAGCGCAGCCAGGGCTCGGGCAGCGGGCGGGTGGACCAGTCGACGGCGGAGTGGCCCTTCTCCAGGACGAAGCCGAGCACGTTCTCGACCATCGCGCCGAGCCCGACCCGGGGGAACCCGGCCAGCCGGCCGGCCAGCTCGGTGTCGAACAGGAGGGTGGGCACCATGCCTATCTCGCGCAGACAGGGCAGATCCTGGGTGGCGGCGTGCAGCACCCACTCGACGCCGGACAGCGCCTCGCCCAGACCGGACAGGTCGGGACAGGCGACGGGGTCGATCAGGGCGGTGCCCGCGCCCTCGCGGCGCAGCTGGACGAGGTAGGCGCGCTGCCCGTAGCGGTAGCCGGAGGCGCGCTCGGCGTCGACGGCCACGGGCCCGCGGCCCGCGGCGAAGGCGGCGACCGCCTCGGCGAGGGCGGCCTCGTCCGCTATCACGGGAGGAATGCCCTCGCGCGGTTCCAGCAAGGGGATCGGCGCCTCCGTCGCAGAAGATCCGCCGTCGTCCGGAGGGGCGCCTCCGGTGGTTCGCAGTGAACTGTCTGCTGCGGTGTCGTGGGCGTCGGTCACCTGTCAAGGGTATCCGTACGAGCCGGTGCCTGACCTGCCCCTACGCGCGGGAGCGGGACCGACCGGCGAAAACAGGCCTCGGCGCACGGCCGGGACGCGGGCGCCCGTGAAGGCGCCCGCCGACAGGGGCGCCGGCGGGCGCGGGCAGCGTGCGAAAGGGTCGGTGGTCAGTGGATGATTCCGGTGCGCAGGGCCACCGCCACCATTCCGGCGCGGTCACCCGTGCCGAGCTTGCGGGCGATGCGGGCGAGGTGGCTCTTGACGGTCAGGGCGGACAGGCCCATCGAGACGCCGATCGCCTTGTTCGACTGGCCCTCCGCCACCAGCCGCAGCACCTCGACCTCGCGGCCGGACAGTTCGCGGTAACCGCCCGGGTGGCTCGGGGCACCCGGGGGGCGGCGGTGGAGACGGGCGGCGGCGGCGCCGATGGGGGCGGCACCGGGCCGGGTGGGGAGCCCGAGGTTGGTGCGGGTGCCGGTGACGACGTATCCCTTCACCCCGCCGGCCAGCGCGTTGCGCACGGCGCCGATGTCGTCGGCGGCGGACAGGGCGAGGCCGTTGGGCCAGCCCGCGGCGCGGGTCTCGGAGAGAAGGGTGAGGCCGGAGCCATCCGGCAGATGGACTTCGGCGACGCAGATGTCGCGGGGGTTGCCGATGCGGGGACGAGCCTCCGCGACGGACGAGGCCTCGATGACATCGCGCACACCGAGCGCCCACAGATGGCGGGTGACGGTGGAACGGACGCGCGGGTCGGCCACGACCACCATGGCGGTCGGCTTGTTCGGGCGGTAGGCGACCAGGCTTGCGGGCTGCTCGAGGAGAACGGACACCAGGCCTCCTGGGGTGCGGGACGGGGCCGGCTCGTGGGGGTGAAGCCGGGACGAACCGTGCTTTCAAGGTCACAGTCGTCTTCGGCAGCAAACCGGGAGTCCTTTAGGAAATGATCACGAAGTAGTGAGTAACAATCTGGGCAATTCGGACGCACGGTCGATCATTCGAAGATCGAACGGTTTCGGTCTGCGTCACAACGCTTCCGAAAGTGGCCGTATCGACAAAGAGATCGTCATCGAGGATTGCCGGGAGCCCGCAACGGGAAGCTCAGCGCGACTGCGGCCCCCTGCGCTGCGGCAGCGTCACCACCGACGCGTCCCCCGGAGCGGCCGGCGGCAGCCCCGCGACCTGCGCGAGCAGATCGCACCACGCGACCAGATGGGCCCCCGTGTCCGGCACCCCGCCCCGCCCCTCCCGGGGCGTCCAGGAGGCCCGGATCTCGATCTGCGAGGCGGCGGGCCGTGCCGACAGCCCGCCGAAGTAGTGGGAACTCGCCCGCGTCACCGTGCCGCTCGGCTCGCCGTACGCCAGCCCGCGCGCCGCCAGCGCGCCGGTCAGCCAGGACCAGCACACGTCCGGCAGCAGCGGATCCGCCGCCATCTCCGGCTCCAGCTCCGCGCGCACCAGCGTCACCAGGCGGAAGGCGCCCCGCCAGGCGTCGTGCCCGGCCGGATCGTGCAGCAGCACCAGCCGGCCGTCGGCCAGATCCTCCTCGCCGTCGATGACCGCGGCCTCCAGCGCGTACGCGAACGGGGCCAGCCGTTTCGGCGCGGGCGTCGGCTCCACCTCGATCTGCGGCCGCAGCCGGGCGCCGCGCAGCGCCTCGACCGCGGCCCGGAAGGGCGGCGGAGGCGCCCCCCCGTGCCCGGGGTCCCCGGCCCCCTTCGGTTCGTCCATTCCGCCAGCGCCGTCCGACAGTCGTCCCTGAGCCGCAGCCATGCGGGGAAGATTAAGCGGAACGGGCCCCCGGCGCAGGGAGGGACACCCGCACCGCCCGGGGGTGTCCGGAACCCGGCCGGCGTGCACCGCGTACCGGACGACCTCGGGTCGGGGCGGTCCGGCCGGTCGTGCGAGACTGGCTCATGTGAGTGCCAACGCAAGCCCGAAGGGCCAGACGCCGACCGCGACCTCCGAGGCCGTCGAGGAGAACGCCGTCCAGGATTCAGCCTTCCTCAAGGCGTGCCGCCGCGAGCCGGTGCCGCACACGCCGGTGTGGTTCATGCGCCAGGCCGGGCGCTCACTGCCGGAGTACCGCAAGGTGCGTGAGGGCATCGGGATGCTCGACTCCTGCATGCGCCCGGAGCTGGTCGCCGAGATCACGCTGCAGCCCGTGCGCCGCCACGGCGTCGACGCGGCGATCTACTTCAGCGACATCGTCGTCCCCCTCAAGGCCATCGGCATCGACCTCGACATCAAGCCCGGCATCGGCCCGGTCGTCGAGCAGCCGGTCCGCACCCGCGCCGACCTCGCCCGGCTGCGCGACCTCACCCCCGAGGACGTCTCCTACGTCACCGAGGCCATCGGGATCCTGACCCGGGAACTCGGCCCCACCCCGCTGATCGGCTTCGCCGGCGCCCCGTTCACCCTGGCCAGCTACCTCGTCGAGGGCGGCCCGTCCCGTACGTACGAGAACGCCAAGGCGATGATGTACGGCGACCCGGAGCTCTGGGCCGACCTGCTCGACCGCCTCGCCGAGATCACGACCGCGTTCCTCAAGGTCCAGATCGAGGCCGGCGCCTCGGCCGTCCAGCTCTTCGACTCCTGGGCCGGCGCCCTCGCCCCCGCCGACTACCGCCGCTCGGTGCTGTCCTCCTCCGCGAAGGTGTTCGACGCGGTGGCCGGCTACGGCGTACCGCGCATCCACTTCGGCGTCGGCACCGGCGAGCTGCTCGGGCTCATGGGCGAGGCCGGCGCGGACGTCGTCGGCGTCGACTGGCGCGTCCCGATGGACGAGGCCGCCCGCCGCGTCGGCCCCGGCAAGGCGCTCCAGGGCAACCTCGACCCGACCGTCCTGTTCGCCGGCCGCGAAGCGGTCGAGACGAAGGCGCGGGAGGTCCTGGACGCGGCGGCCGGCCTGGAGGGCCACGTCTTCAACCTCGGCCACGGCGTCATGCCGAACACCGACGCCGACGCCCTGACCCACCTCGTGGAGTACGTGCACACGCAGAGCGCGCGCTGAATCCACCCCGTACGCGCCGCACGCGCGTCACACCCCGGGGGCGGGGTACTGGGCATACGCAGCGTCCAGCACGTCCGCTCCCGGGTACGGGCAGGTGGAGGCCCCATGAGGCTCGAGATGTTCGACCCCGCCCCGATCGGTGTCGTCTTCACCCAGGGGCCGGAGCACCGGCTCGCGTACACCAACCGGGTCTACCGCGAGATCTTCGGCGACCGTCCGCTGGGCCGGACCATCCGCGACGCCTTTCCCGACCTCATGCAGTCCGGCTACTTCGAGCTCTTCGACCGGGTGTTCGCCACGGGCGCCGCCGAGGTCCTCACCGGCGTTCCCATCGACCTGGCCTACCCGGGACCGGACAGCGGGGGAACGCGCTACTTCACCTTCAGCATCTCCCACGCCACGATGAGCGACGGCCGGCCCGGCGTGCTCGGGGTGATCGTGGAGGTCACCGAGCAGGTGACCGCCGCGGAACGGATCCGGGTGCTGTCCGAGGAACGCCGCCGCGCGCTGCAGCGCTACCGCAGCCTGGTGAACGCCGGCTCCCAGATCGTGTGGGTGACGAGCCCCAAGGGCGCGGTGAGCGAGCCGAGCCCCGGCTGGGAACGGGTGACCGGGCAGAGCTGGGAGGAGTTCCGCGACGACGGCTGGACCGACGCGGTCCATCCCGACGACCGGGCCGCCGCCGCCGAATCGTGGCACCGGGCCGTGACCGAGCAGGCCCCGCGCTGGACCCACACCTACCGGCTGCGGCTGGCCACCGGCGGCTACCGGCACTTCGCCGTCGACGCCGCACCGGTACGCGACGGCGACACGGTGATCGAGTGGATGGGCACCTGCACGGACATCGAGCAGGACTGGCAGGAGAGCCGGCGTGAGGAACTGCTGGCCCGCGCCACCGCCGCCACGGCCGAGACCGTCCGGCTGGACGAGATGCTCACCGAGCTCACCGGGGTGATCGTGCCCGACATCGCCGACGCCTGCACGATGTACCTCCTCCCGCACGCCCTGCACCGCCTGCCCGGAACCCCGCTCACCGCCGACCGGGTCGCCGCCACCACGGCCGAGGGCCTGCCCGACCTGCCCCCGCACCACGAGGAGCACCTGCGGCCCGGCAGCCCGCTCGCCCGCGCAGCCGACCAGCGCCTCCCCGTCCACGCCGTCTTCCCGCCCGGCCGGCCCCCGCCCGACCTCGCCCCGCCGGACGGCGAACCCTGGCTCGTCCCCGGCGCCAACAGCGTCGTCCTGCTGCCCGTCGTCGTCGACGGCACCACCGCCGCGCTGGTCGCCGCGTCCGCCAGCGGTGACCGTCCGCCCCTCGGCCAGGCCGAGATCAGCCTGCTGCGCGCCCTCCTCGAGCGGGCGCACACCCCGCTCAGCAACGCCCTGGAGTACCAGCGCACCCGGCAGGTGGCGCTGGCCCTCCAGCGCAGCCTGCTCACCCCGCCGCCGCACGTGCCCGGCCTCGGCATCGCCGTCCGCTACCGGCCCAGCACCGCTGCCGCCGAGGTCGGCGGCGACTGGTACGACTCCTTCGTGCTGCGCGACGGCGCCACCGTCCTCACCATCGGCGACGTCGCCGGGCACGACCTGCCGGCCGCCGTCACCATGAGCCAGGTGCGCAACATGCTCCGCGGACTCACCCTGGACCGCCAGGAGCCGACCGGGGCGATCCTGCGCCGGCTGGACGTCTGCCTGCAGACCCTCTACCTCGAATACACCGCCACCTGCGTCCTGGCCCGAGTGGAACGCCCGGAGTCCGGCGGTCTCCGGCTCCACTACTCCGTCGCGGGCCATCCGCCGCCGCTGCTGGTCGAAGCGGACGGCACCGCCCGCTTCCTGACCGCGGCCCACTCGCCGATGCTCGGGCTCGTCCCGCACCCCCAGTACGACACCGCCGTGGAACCGCTCCTGCCCGGCTCGACCCTGCTGCTGTACACCGACGGCCTCGTGGAACGCCGCGAGGAGGACCTCACCGTCGGTCTGGAACGCCTGCGCCACCACGCGTCGACGGCCGTCAGCCGCCCGCTGGAGGCCTTCTGCGACTCCGTCCTGGGCCACCAGCTCACCGTGGACAACGACGACGACGTCGCCATGGTCGCCCTCCGCCTGCCCGCGGCCGGCTGAGCGGACGAACGCCCGGCGGACCCGTGCCGGCCGGACGCGCACCCCTGCGCTCGATCTCCTGCGCTCCATCTCCTGTCCACCGAACCGTTGACTATGGACATCCCTGTACCTACGATCGCGCTTGTACACGGTTGTCCATACACAAAGTGGTGTGTCGATGAAGATCGCGGTTGTCGGAAGTTATGGAGCCGGGCTCACCATGAGGGTGCCGAAGGCGCCCGCCGCCGGTGAGACGGTCTCGGGCGGTCTGTTCGATTCGGGTGCCGGCGGGAAGGGCAGCAACCAGGCCGTCGGCGCCGCCCGGCTGGGCGCCGAGGTCTCGCTCCTCACCGCCGTGGGCGACGACGGGTTCGGCCGCTCCGCGCGGGAGCTGTGGCAGCGCGAGGGGGTCGGCGCCGAGCACGTGGTGACCGCCCAGGCGCCCACCATGGTCGGCTTCATCCTGGTCGAGCCGTCCGGCGAGAACCGCATCGCCATCGCCCCGGGCGCCCTGGACGAACTGGACGCCGCCGCCGTCGAGTCCTTCCGCGCCGAGATCGCCTCCGCCGACATCCTGGTCGTCTCCATGGAGATCCCCGAGGAGGCCGTGGTCGCGGCCCTCCGCACCGGCCGCGAGACCGGCACCCGCACCCTGCTCAACCCGGCCCCCGCCCGGCCGCTCCCGGCGGAGTGCTGGCCCCTCGTCGACTTCCTCACCCCCAACCAGACGGAGGCGCCCGTCCTCCTCGGCCTCGGTGAGGACCACGGACTCGGTGACGAGGACCTGGCCCGCGCGCTGCGCGAGCGCACCGGGGGCGTCGTCGTCATCACCCGCGGCGGCGAGGGCGCACTGGTCGCCGGCTCCTCCGGCATCGGCACGGTGCCCCCGCACCCCGCCCCGGCCGTCGTCGACACCACGGGTGCCGGCGACTCCTTCACCGCGGCCTTCGCCGTCGCCCTGGCCGAGGGACAACCCGTCGAGCGGGCCGTGGAGTTCGCCGCCGTCGCGGGCTCCCACACCGTGACGATCGCGGGCGTCGTCCCCGCCCTCCCCACCAGAGCCCAGCTGAACGCCCTGATTGGAAACGCCTCGTGACCTCCACCCTCTCCAAGCCGCCCACCACCGCCCCGCCGCCGTCCGAGGAGAACGCCTCGCGGCTGCCCCACGCACTGCGCCGCCTGCTGCACGCACGCGAGTCCGGCGTCTTCGCCGCGCTCGTCGCGCTCTTCCTGCTGGGCACGCTGCTCTCGCCGACCTTCGCCCAGTCCGACAACCTGCTCTCGGTGGGCCAGCAGATCGCGCAGATCGGCATCATGGCCATCGGGGTGACCTTCGTCATCCTCAACGGCGAGATCGACCTCTCGGTCGGCTCCATCTACGCCCTGTCCGCGATCTCCACCGGCATGCTCATCTCGGACGGCTGGAGCTGGCCCCTGGCCATGCTCGTGGGGCTGGCCGTGGGCGTCGTCGCCGGGCTCCTCAACGGCCTGGCCGTGGTGATGCTGGGCGTGCCGTCCTTCATCGTCACCCTGGGCACGCTCAGCGTCTTCCGCGGCGTCGCCCTGCTCATCTCCGACGGTGCCCCGATCTCCCTCAGCTCCTCCCAGCCCGGCGTCGCGGAGTTCAACCTCCTCGGCCAGGGACGGCTGTTCGGCCTGATCCCCATGCAGTTCGTCTTCTTCGCCGTCGTCGCCGCCATCGGCGTGGTCCTGCTCGCCCGTTCCCGCTTCGGCTTCAACACCTACGCCGTCGGCGGCAACCCGGAGGCCGCCCGGCTCGTCGGCGTCGACGTCAAGCGGGTCAAGCTCACCGCCTTCGTCCTGTCCGGCTTCACCGCGGGCCTGGCCGGCGTCCTCGGCCTGTCCTTCCTCTCCTACGTGCAGGGCGTGACCGGCCAGGGTCTGGAACTCACCGTCATCTCGGCCGTCATCATCGGCGGCGCCGCCCTCTTCGGCGGATCGGGCACGATGTGGGGCACCGTCATCGGTGTCGCCTTCATCGGCCTGCTCCAGAACATCCTCAACATCAAGGGCATCTCGTCCTTCTGGCAGACCGTCGTCACGGGCCTGGTCATCGTCGCCGCCGTCGCGGCCGACACCTGGCAGCGCAAGCGCAAGTCCCGCGCCTGACCGCCGCCGCCCCTCCTTCCACGCGCACCGCCCCCCCCCGTGCGCCCGCCGCGCCCCCGACCCGCACCGGCCCCACCCGTGCGCCCTCCGTCCCCCGCCGTGCCCCGGCCCCCTTCGCACACCCAAGGAGCCCCGATGTCCTCGCGCACCCTCCGCAGATGCCTCACCGCCGCGACAGCCGCCGCCGCGGCCCTCTCCCTCAGCGCCTGCGGCGCCGTCACCGCGGCCGACTCCGGCGGCACCGACGACGGCTCCTTCCAGCTCGCCCCGTACATCCAGGAGCGGCTCGACGACGACAAGCCGATGCGCATCAAGCTCAGCTACCACGACCCGTCCCTCGCCTTCGCCACGCCGATCGGCGCGGGCATGAAGCGGGCGGGCGAGGAGTTCGGCGCCGACGTCTCCCTCATCGGCCCGACCGGCGGTGACGCCGCCAAGCAGGTCTCCGAGATCCAGACGCTCATCCAGCAGAAGGCCGTGGACGGACTCGCCGTCTCCTCCGCCTCCAGCGACGCCCTCAAGCCGGTCATCGGCCAGGCCCACAAGGCCGGCATACCGATCATCTCCTTCAACACCGACAACCCCGACTCCGAACAGATGGGCTTCGTCGGCCAGGACCTCAAGGGCTCCGGCAAGGCCCAGGCGGAGGAGCTCCGCAAGAACCTGAACGGCGACGTCGCGGGCAAGTCCGTCGTCGTCTTCTCCGTCGACACCGGCGCCGGCTGGTCGCACGACCGCTTCAGCGGCTTCAAGGAGGGCCTGGACGGCAGCGGCCTGAAGATCGTCGGACCGGTCAACGTCGGCAACGAGCCGAACAGCGCCTACAACACCGTCGAGTCCACCATGTCCGGCCAGTCCGGCGTGGTCGCCGTCGCCGGTCTGGACTGCTGCTCGACCACGGCCGCCGCCAAGTGGGTGGCCCAGTCCGGAAAGACGGACGACATCACGATGGGCGGCTTCGACCTGCTCACCCAGACGTCCGAGTACATCGAGCGCGGCGTCCTGGACTTCACCATCAGCCAGAACCCGGCCGAGCAGGGCTACCAGGCGGTCAAGGTGCTCAACGACTTCCTCACCGAGGGCACCGAGATCTCCGGCGTGGACACCGGAGCGCAGTTCATCACCCGCGACAACCTCGCCGACGCGACCGTGGAGGACTGATGACCGCCGCACCCCGCGAGACCGCCCCCGGGGGCCCGGACCGCGCCGCGGACCCGGACACCGCCGAACCGGCCGTCCGCGTCCGGGGCCTGACCCGCAACTTCGGCCCGGTCCGCGCCCTGCGCGACGTCACCTTCGACGTCCCCGCGGGCGAGGTCACGGCGCTGCTGGGGGAGAACGGCGCCGGAAAGTCGACCCTGCTGAAGATCCTCGCCGGTCTCCAGCCGCCCAGCGAGGGCGGTGTCACCGTCTTCGGCGAGGAGGTCACGGCGTACGAGCCGAGCACGATGCTCAGCCGGCACGGCGTGGCGATCGTCCCCCAGGAGCTGTCGCTGCTCCTCGACCGCACCGTGGCGGAGAACGTGCTCAGCGGAGTCGAACCCGGCCACCGCTGGTTCCCCTCCCGGCGCCGGATGGTGGAGCGCACCGCCGAACTGCTCACCGAACTCGACCTGGACCTCGACCCGAACGCCTCCGTGCGGACCCTGGACCTGGCCACCCAGCAGCTCATCGTGGTGGCCCGCTCCATCGCCCGGGGCTGCCGCGTGCTGATCCTGGACGAACCGACGGCGATGCTCACCCCCGCCGAGGCCGACCGGCTGTTCGCCCTCATGGACAAGCTCAAGGCGGCCGGGACGACCATGCTCTACGTCTCCCACCGCATGCCCGAGGTCTTCCGACTGGCCGACCACATCCAGGTGTTGCGCGACGGCGCCCACGTGGCGTCCTGGCGCAGCGCGGACACCGACCCCGACCGGGCGGTCGCCGCCATGGTCGGCCGTGAGCTGGGCGGCTTCACCCGCCGCGCGGACCAGGAGACGAAGCCGGACCTGTCCGCCCCACCGGCCCTGAAGGTACGGGAGCTGAGCGGCCGGCGTCACCACGGCGTCTCCTTCGATCTGCGCCCCGGCGAGATCCTCGGAGTCGCCGGACTGCCCGACTCCGGCCGGGTCGAGCTGCTGCACAACCTCTTCGGCGGCGACCCCGGCACCGGTGGCACCGTGGAGCTGCTGGGCCGGCCCTACGACCGGCGCAACCCGATCGCCAGCGTCGAGCGCCGGCTGGCGTTCGTCCCCGGTGAGCGCCGCGCCCAGGGACTGCTCACCACCATGAGCGTCGGCGAGAACATCGGCGCCCTCACCGCGAAGACCTTCAGCCGGCTGGGCCTCGTCCGCCGCCGTGCCTTCGACGCGGCCGCGACCGAGCAGGCACGGCGGCTGCGGGTGAAGACCGCCACCATCGGCCAGCCCATCACCAGTCTGTCCGGAGGCAATCAGCAGAAGGCCGTACTGGGCCGCTGGCTGGCGATCGACCCCGGGGTGCTGATCCTCGACGAGCCCACCCGCGGCGTGGACATCGGTGCGAAGGCCGAGATCTACGCACAGCTGTCCGCACTCGCGGACGACGGCCTGGCGATCCTCTGCTCCTCCTCCGACCTGCCCGAACTGCTCACCCTGACCGACCGCGTCGCGGTGATGAGCGAGGGCCGCATGGTGGCCGTCGTCGACACCGCCGAGGCCACCGAGGAGTCCGTGATGACCCTCGCCACCGGAGCGGCCCCCGCCGCGGCGTGAGCCCGCCCACCCGACCGAACCCGTCACCCCCGTGGCCCCACGCCGCCCCCGCGGGCGGCCCACACCGGAAAGGCAGAAGCCACCATGAAGCGCTCCGGCATCCTCAACGCCGAACTGAGCGGAGTCCTGGCCACCCTCGGCCACACCGATCTGCTGCTCGTCGTGGACGCGGGCTTCCCCGTGCCGCGCGACGCCCACCGCATCGACCTCGCCCTCTCCGAGAACCTGCCCGACCTGCGCACCGTGCTCGGTCTGATCGCCGACGAACTGGTCGTCGAGGGCGTGGTCCGCGCGGAGAACGTGCCCACGCACAACCCCCGGCTCGACGCCTGGCTGCACGAGCGTTTCGCCGGCGCGGAGTTCACCACCCGCCCGCACGCCGAGGTGCTCGGCGGCCTGGCCCGGCAGGCCAAGGCCGTCGTCCGCACCGGAGCCTTCGAACCCTGGGGCAACGTCGGCCTGTACTGCGGTGTCGACGCCCCGCGCTGGTTCGGCGGAGAGGACGTCGTCGTACCGCCGGAGTACGCGTCCAAGCTCTGAGCCACGCCTCACCGTTTTCCCGGAGCCGGCCGCCGGCTCCGGTCACCCCGCGGCGCCCTCCACGGCACAACATCCGGCGACCGATCCGCCGGACCCCGCCGCACGTCATCCCCAGGGAGAACCCCCATGTCCAGCACCACCGCACCCGCCGCCGAACTCCAGCTCACCCCGGCGGAGTTGGCGTCCTACATCCAGCACACCAAGATCGACCCGGACGCGACGCGCGACGAGATGATCGCCCACGCCCGCGAAGCCGTCACCCACGGCTTCAACGCGGCGATGGTGTCCGCCTCCTGGCTGCCCGTCGTGGTCGCCGAACTCGAGGGCACCGGAGTCGAGGTCGCCACCGCCCTCGACTTCCCGACCGTCGGCGTCATGACCAGCGCCGGAAAGGCCGCCGAGGCCGCCGAGATCGCCCGGCTCGGCGCGGACCAGCTCGACATCGGCGTCCAGGTCGGCTGGCTCAAGAGCGGCCGCTACGACGACTTCCGCGAGGACATCGCCGGGGTCGTCCGGGCCTCGGGCCTGCCCGTCAAGGTCATGCTGGAACTGCCGCTGCTCACCGACGCCGAGAAGGAGGCCGCCGTCGAACTCGCCATGGAGGCGGGCGCCTCGTTCCTGAAGAACGCCAGCAGCGGTCAGATCGAGACTGCGAATCCGGCCAGTGTTCGTTACCTTGTTGACCGGGCGCGGGACGGGGTCCGGGTCAAGGCGTCCGGCTCGATCAAGAGCTACCGCCAGGGTCTCGAACTGCTCCGTGCGGGCGCCTCCCTGCTCGGGACGAGCGCCGGCCTGGCCATCGTCACCGACACCGGTGACGAGTCCACCGTCAGCTACTGACCGGCCCCACCACCCGCCGTGCCCCGGCCGCCCTCGCGGCCGGGGCACGGCTTGACGTCCGGAGCGGCACACGTCCTCCGGTGAGAGCGGAGAAGGAGATGCGACCACGGTGACAGCCGACGAACGGAGACCCCCGGGCATCAAACGGGACGTCCCCACGGCGATCCACGTCCAGATCTCGGAACACATCCGACTGCGTATCGCCAGCGGCGAGTGGCCGGCGCACTACCGGCTCAAGAGCGAGCCGGAACTGGCCCAGGAGTTCGGAGTCAGCCGCGGCACCCTGCGGCGGGCCCTGACCACGCTCATCGAGGAAGGTCTGCTGCGACAGGTGCGCGGGCGGGGCACCTTCGTCACCTCCACGACGATCGAGCCCGCGATCGCCCAGAAGCTGAGCACCCTCTCCGAGGACTTCGCCAGCCAGGGCATCGTCACCACGACCCAGGTGCGCGAGTGTTCCCTGATCGTGCCGCCCCGGCCCGTGGCCGCCCTGCTCGACGTCACCCCCGGTACCGGCGTGCTGCGCCTGGTGCGGGTCCGCCGGACCGATCAGGGGCCGGTCGCGCTGCTCTTCAACTTCGTCCGCACCGACCTCGCGCCCGGCATCGAGGAGGTGGACTTCACGTCCTCCAGCCTCTTCGGAGTCCTGGAGGACACCTACGGACTGAAGATCGCCACCGCCCGCCGGACGTTCGGCGCCGAGGCCGCCACCGCCGACGTCGCCGGCGCCCTCGAACTGGACGAGGGCGCCCCCGTGCAGTACCTCCAGCAGGTCACCTACCTCGCCGACGGCCGGCCGGTGGAGTACTCGGACGTGTGGATCCACAGCGGCCGCCTGCGGGTCACCTCGCTGCTGCTGCGCCGCTGACGCCCGCGCCGGGCCCGGCACGCCCTACCGGGTCCGCCGGGCCCTACCGGGTCCGCCGGGCCCGCCGGCCGAAGAGGACACCCTCCGGTTCCGGCGGCGGGACGGTGCCGGGCCTGAGCGGCCAGGCGAGGAGCATGCCCACCGCGAAGCCGGCCACATGGGCCACGTAGGCGACGGTGCCGGCCTCGGAGACGCCCTGGCCGGCGGAGTAGAACGCCTGGAGTACGAACCAGGAGCCCAGCACGATCCAGGCCGGCAGCCGCAGCGGCAGGAAGATCAGGAAGGGGACGAGGACCCAGACGCGGGCCTTCGGGAAAAGGACCAGATAGGCGCCCAGGACACCGGCGATCGCCCCCGAGGCGCCGATGAGGGGATCGCCCGAACCGGCGTTGAGCAGGGCGAAGCCGTACGAGGCCGCGTAGCCGCAGACGAGGTAGAACAGCAGGTACCGCACGTGCCCCATGCGGTCCTCGACGTTGTTGCCGAAGATCCACAGGAACAGCATGTTGCCCAGCAGGTGCAGCCAGCCGCCGTGCAGGAACATCGCCGTGAGGACGCTCAGCTCGGGGGATTTGTCGTACCCCGGGCGGTCCACCACACATCCCGGGCCCTGCGGGCCCACCCCGGTGCCGCCCGTGGGCACCAGATCCGGCATCCGGTGGCCGATCAGCTCCCGCGGGACGGCCGCGTAGCGGTCCAGGAACGCCTGGAGCCGGCACAGGTCGGCCAGATCGCTCCCGCCGGTCAGCGAACCGGCGACACCCGGAGTGAGGACGACGAAGACCAGGATGTTGGCGGCGAGCAGCGCGTACGTCACCCAGGGGGTGCGCCGCGCCGGATTCACGTCATGGACGGGGATGACCACATCCCACATGTGCCCGCGCGGCGGCCGGGGAATCCGCGGCGCGGCTGAACACCGCCGTCCGGGCGTGCGTATGACTCCTCAACCGCCCGCGGCGCGGGGAAGGTGCCGCGGGGCCGACGTGAGGACGACAGGCGATGAACGACCGAGTGACTCCCGCGATGCAGGCGCTGCCCGACGGCGAGGCCGAGCTCACGCTCGTGGTGCGCCTCCCCTGGGAGGACGTCGCCCGGCTCGGCCAGGAGGCGGGGCGGCTCGCCTCCCAGTTGCGGCGGCCGGTGACACTGGACGAGGCGGTGGGCCACCGGCTGCGCTCCGCGAAGGCCGCCGCGCACGCGAGGCCGGCGGGGGAGCAGCCGCCGCCGGTGCCGTCGAGCGCTTCGGTGTCCTCGCTGCCGTCGCGCCCGCCGGCGGAACAGGCACGGCAGGCGATCGAGAGGATCAACGGAACGGGGTGAGGACCCGCACACCGGCCCGGCCCCGCGCGCCGCTCACCCGGCAGCCCTGATCCTCGCCGACGCCTTGCGGGCGGCCACCTGGACCGGGTCCCAGACCGGGGAGAACGGCGGGGCGTAGCCGAGGTCCAGGGCGACGATCTGATCGACGGTCATACCGGCCGTCAGGGCGACCGCCGCGATGTCGACGCGTTTGCCCGCGCCCTCACGGCCGACGATCTGCACGCCGAGGAGCCGGCCGGTGCGCAGTTCGGCGAGCATCTTCACCGTCATGGGCGAGGCGTTCGGGTAGTACCCCGCGCGGCTGGTCGACTCGACGGTGACCGACTCGAACCGCAGCCCCACGCGGCGGGCGTCCTTCTCCCGCAGCCCCGTGCGCGCGATCTCCAGGTCGCAGACCTTGCTGACCGCCGTGCCGACCACGCCCGGGAAGGTGGCGTAGCCCCCGCCGGCGTTCGCGCCGATGATCTGGCCGTGCTTGTTGGCGTGGGTGCCCAGCGGGATGTGCCGCTGCTGCCCGGAGACCAGGTCGAGGACCTCCACGCAGTCGCCGCCCGCCCAGATGTTCTCGTGCCCGCGCACCCGCATCGACCGGTCGGTGAGCAGCCCGCCGGAGTCGCCGAGGGGGAGCCCGGCGGCCCGCGCGAGGGCCGTCCCGGGCCGCACGCCGATACCGAGGACGACGACGTCGGCCGGGTACTCCTCCCGTTCCGTGGCAACCGCGCGGACCTGGCCGTCGTCACCCGTCAGCAGCTTCGTGACCTCGGCGTCGTTGACCATGGTGATGCCCATGCCCTCCATGGCCCGGTGCACCAGACGGCCCATGTCGGGGTCGAGGGTGGCCATGGGCTCCCGGCCGCGGTTGACGACCGTCACCTCGTAGCCGCGTTTGATCATCGCCTCGGCCATCTCCACGCCGATGTACCCCGCGCCGACCACCACCGCGCGGCGGCCACGTGCGCGGGCCAGCGTGTCCAGCAGCGCCTGCCCGTCGTCCAGGGTCTGCACACCGTGCACCCCGGGGGCGTCCATGCCGGGCAGCTCCGGACGGATCGGCCGCGCACCGGTCGCGATCACCAGTTTGTCGTACGACGTCCAGGACTCGGCGCCGGAATCCACCTCACGCGCGCGCACCCGCCCGCGGTCGACGTCGATCTCCGTGACCTCGGTGCGCAGCCGCAGATCGATGTCCCGCGCGCGGTGCTCCTCGGCGGTGCGCGCGATCAGCCGGTCCCGGTCGGGGACGTCCCCGCTCACCCAGTAGGGGATGCCGCACGCCGAGAACGAGGTGAAGTGGCCGCGTTCGAACGCCACGATCTCCAGTTCGTCCGGGCCCTTCAGCCGGCGGGCCTGGGACGCCGCGGACATCCCCGCGGCGTCACCGCCGATCACGACCAGACGTTCCCTCGCACCGCGCGCATCGCTGTTGTCCATACGGACACGCTACGGCGCGAGGGCACCCGGGTCCGGGGTCCGGGTCAGTCCTGCCGGTGGTCCTGCCCACCGGCCGGCCGCGCAGCCGGAACGGGAGGCACCGGAGCCGGAACAGGGGCCGCCGCCGGGTCCGCGGTCCGCGAGCGGCCCGGCAGCAGCGGCCGTACGGCCTTCACCCACAGCAGGGCCAGCAGCGCCGCCAGTGCGGCGAACGGCAGGACCGCGCCCGCCGCCACCGTCAGCCAGCGCAGCATGGTCAGGAACACGTCCCAGCCGCCCGCGAGGGCGTCCACGAAGCCGGGATCGTCGTCCTTGCCGTCCTGCTCCGCCGGAGCCGCGGACAGGGACAGGGTGATCGTCGCCAGGCTCGTACGGTCCTTCAGGGACGCCTGCTGGGCCAGCAGGGACTCCAGGTCCGCCTGGCGGGTGCTCAGTTCACCCTCCAGGGTGACCACGTCACTGAGCTTGGTGGCCCGGTCCATCAGCTCGCGGACGCGGGCCACGCTGGCCCGCTGGGACGCGACCCGGCTCTCCACGTCGACCACCTGTTCGGTGACGTCCTCCGCCTTCGCGCGGCGTTCGACGAGCTCGCCCGCGCCCTCGAGACCGGCGAGGACCTCCGCGTAGGTGGCGACGGGCACACGCAGCACCACACGTGTGTGCTCGTACCCCTCCGCGTCCCGGCGGGTGGTCTCGTCGCCGACGTGGCCGCCCGCGTTCCCGGCCGCCGCGCGGGCCTCGGCCAGCGCCTTCGGCACGTCCTTCACCCGCACGGTCAGCGAGGCGGTGCGGATGACGTGGTTCGCGGTGGCGCCGGGCGTGGCCGCCGGGGCACCGTCCGCCGAGCCGCGCGATCCGCCCTGTCCGGCGCCCTCGTCCCGCACGGCCCCCTGCTCCCGCCCCTCGGCCGGCGCGGCGGCGGCCTTGTCCGCCCCGGAACCTGCCGAGTCGCCGCCGGCACTGCACCCGCCGGCCGCGAGGGCCGCCGCCAGCAGGACCCCGGCCAGGGCGTGGGCGGGTCGTACGGATCGTCGTGTGCGCATGTGGGGCTCCCCCGGCATCGTGATGACTGACGTTCCTTCGACGCCGCGGGGGTGCGAATCGTTGGCGCCGGACGGTCCCGATGCGGTCACGGTAGGGACTCGGCAGGGCCACATGGCCCTGGCGGGAGCGCCGGTGGCGTCTGAGAAGGTGGAGGCATGAGCGGATCACATGCGGGCGGCGGGCCGCGGGCCGTCGTCGTCGGAGCCGGGATCGCGGGGCTGGCCGCCGCGCACCGGCTGCTGGAGCGCGGGGCGCGCGTCACCGTCCTGGAGGCCTCGGACCGGGTCGGCGGCAAACTGCTGCCCGGGGAGATCGCGGGCGCCCGCGTCGACCTCGGCGCGGAGTCGCTGCTGGCCCGCCGCCCCGAAGCGGTCGGCCTCGCCCGGGAGGTGGGCCTCGCCGACCGGCTCCAGCCGCCGGCCACCGCCTCCGCCGCGCTGTGGACCCGCGGCGCCCTGCGGCCCATGCCCAAGGGCCACGTCATGGGCGTGCCCGGCACCTCCGCCGCCCTCGCCGGCGTGCTGTCCGACGAGGGGCTCGCCCGGATCGAGCGCGACGCCGACCTGCCCCGCACCGAGGTCGGCGACGACGTGGCGATCGGCGAGTACGTGGCGGCGCGCCTCGGCCGCGAGGTCGTCGACCGGCTCGTGGAGCCGCTGCTCGGCGGCGTGTACGCGGGCGACGCCTACCGCATCTCGATGCGCGCGGCGGTCCCGCAGCTCTTCGAGGCCGCCCGCACCCACACCTCCCTGACCGAGGGCGTCCGCGCGATCCAGGCGCAGTCCGCCGCGGCCCGGGAGAGCGGCCCGGTGTTCATGGGCATCGCCGGCGGCGTGGGCACCCTCCCCCTCGCCGTCGCCGAGTCCCTGCGGGCGCGCGGCGCCGAGATCCTGACCGGTACGCCCGTCACGGAGCTGCGCCGTGAACCGGGCGACGGCTGGCGGGTCATCGCCGGTGACCGGGCGCTGCACGCCGACGCGGTCGTCGTCGCCGTACCCGCGCCGGCCGCCGCCGCCCTGCTGCGCGCCGAGGCACCCGGGGCCGCCGCCGAGCTCGCCGGGGTGGAGTACGCCTCCATGGCGCTGATCACGCTCGCCTACCGCCGCGCGGAGACCGATCTGCCCGAGGGCAGCGGATTCCTCGTACCGCCCGTCGACGGGCACACCATCAAGGCGGCCACCTTCGCCTCCCGCAAATGGGGCTGGGTCGACGGGGAGAACCCGGACCTGGTGGTCCTGCGCACCTCGGTGGGCCGCCACGGCGAGACGGAGATCCTCCGCCGCGACGACGCCGACCTCGTGGAGGTCTCCCGGCACGACCTCAAGGCGGCCACCGGCCTGAGCGCCACCCCGGTCGCCACCCGCGTCACCCGCTGGCAGGACGGCCTGCCCCAGTACCCCGTCGGCCACCACGCGCGGGTGACCCGCGTCCGCGCGCACCTCGCGGGCCTCGCCGGGCTCGCCGTGTGCGGCGCGGCCTACGACGGTGTCGGCATCCCCGCGTGCATCGCGAGCGCGTACGCCGCCGCCGACCAGATCCACGGTGACCTGCACGGTGTGCAGGAACTCACCGCCCACCCGGTGCAAAGCCTCCACGGCGGAGCAGGAGAATGAGGCACATGAGTGACGACGCCACCACCCCCGCCCCCGACCGCATCCCCAACAAGGGCAAGCTGGCCAAGGACCTCAACGAGGTCATCCGCTACACCCTGTGGTCGGTCTTCAGACTGAAGGACGTCCTGCCGGAGGACCGCGCCGGGTACGCCGAGGAGGTCCAGGAGCTGTTCGACCGGCTCGCCGCCAAGGACGTCACGATCCGCGGCACCTACGACGTGTCGGGCCTGCGCGCGGACGCCGACCTCATGATCTGGTGGCACGCCGAGACCGCCGACCAGCTCCAGGAGGCGTACAACCTCTTCCGCCGCACCCGGCTCGGCCGCGCGCTGGAGCCGGTCTGGTCCAACATGGCGCTGCACCGGCCGGCCGAGTTCAACCGCTCGCACATCCCGGCGTTCCTCGCCGACGAGACGCCCCGCGACTATGTGAGCGTCTACCCGTTCGTGCGCTCCTACGACTGGTACCTGCTGCCCGACGAGGACCGCCGCCGCATGCTCGCCGACCACGGCAAGATGGCCCGCGGCTACCCGGACGTGCGGGCCAACACGGTCGCCTCGTTCTCGCTCGGCGACTACGAGTGGATCCTCGCCTTCGAGGCCGACGAGCTGGACCGCATCGTCGACCTCATGCGCCACCTGCGCGGCTCCGAGGCCCGGCTGCACGTCCGCGAGGAGGTCCCGTTCTTCACGGGCCGCCGCAAGGAGGTCGCGGACCTGGTCGCGGGCCTGGCCTGACACACCCGGACCCGCCCGGCGGGCGGGTCCCCCGGTGGCGGGCGGGTCTACCCGTCCCGCCGCTCCACCGGCCGGGTCCGCGGGGCGGGCCTCGGCTCCGGGTGCGGCGCGCAGGAAGCGCGCCGCCCCGGGACGCGGCCCTCCAGGAGATACGCCTCCAGGTGCCCGTTCACACAGGCGTTGGGGCCGCCCGCGATGCCGTGGCTGCCGGCGTCCCGCTCGGTCACCAGCGTCGACCCCGCCAGCCGCCGGTGCAGCTCCAGGGCCCCCTCGTACGGGGCGGCCGCGTCCCGCTCGGCCGCCAGGATCAGCGTCGGCGGCAGTTCTCCGCGGCCCGCGCGCACGTCCAGCGGCTGCTGCCGGGGCGCCTTCCAGTAGGCACAGGGCAGATTCGTCCACACGTTGGCCCAGGTCTCGAAGGGCGCCCTGCGCGCCAGCCGGGTGTTGTCCCGGTCCCACACCTTCCAGTCCGCCGGCCAGGGCGCGTCGTTGCACTCCACGGCGAGATACACCGCCCGTGCGTTCTCCGCCTCCGCCGCCGCCTCCGGATAGGCCTGCGCCTGCTCGACCAGCGGCGCGGGATCGCCCTTCAGATACGCCGACAGCGCCCGCGCGCGGTGCGGCCAGTGGTCGTCGTAGTACCCGGCCTGGAGCAGCGAGGCCTGCAACTGCTCCGGGCCGACCTTCCCGCCCGCCGGTTCCTCCGCCAGCCGCGCGCGTGCCGTCTCGTAGCTCTCCTGCACCTTCCGCGCGGTGTCGCCGAGCCCGTACACGTCGTCGTGCCGGGCGGCCCACGCCCGGAAGTCCGCCCAGCGGTCCTCGAACGCCGCCGACTGGTCGAGGTTGTTGCGGTACCAGATCTGCTCCGGGTCGGGGTTCACCGCCGCGTCGAACACCATCCGCCGCACGTGCGAGGGGAACATCGTGGCGTACAGCGCCCCGAAGTACGTGCCGTACGACGAGCCCAGGAACGTCAGCCGGTTCTCGCCGAGGGCGGCGCGCAGGACGTCCAGGTCGCGTGCGTTGTTGAGCGAGTGGTAGTGCCGCAGCGCCTCCCCGGCCCGCTCGGCGCAGCCCCGCGCGTGCGCCCTGGCCCGCTCGATCCGTTCCCGCTTGTACGCGGCCGAGGGGTGGACCGGCGCGTCCGTGGGCGCCTCGTGGAACGCCGCCGGGTCCATGCAGGACAGCGGCGCCGAACGGCCCACCCCGCGCGGGGCGTAGCCGACGAGGTCGTAGGCGGCGGCGATGCGCTTCCACTCGGGGAGCGCGCCCGTCATCGGGAAGTACATGCCACTGGCGCCCGGCCCGCCCGGGTTGTGGACCAGCGACCCCTGCCGGGGCACCGCGCGCCCGCCGTCGTCCGGGTCCTTCCCGGTGGCGCGGGCGCGGCTGACGGTGAGTTCGAGCTGCTCGCCGTCCGGGCGGGCGTAGTCGAGCGGGACGCGGACCGTGCCGCACCGGACGGTCCCCGGAAGCTGCAGCGCGGCCGGGCACGGGCCGAAGTCGATGCCCCGGTCGGCGGCGCGCGCGGCGGCCACGGCGGTACCGCGCAGCTCGGCCGCGTGGGGGGCGGCGGGGGTGCCGGCGCCGGCCGGGGCGGCGGCCAGGGTGGTGAGCAGCATGGACCCGGCGGCCACATGGACGGCGGCGGTTCTCATCGACGATCCCTTCGGTGCACAACGGCGACAAAGGGGATGTTTCGTTCGATGGTGGTGTGAGGCAAGCACCCCTCACCGGGGTGTGTCGTCACTGCTCCTGACGCGGCGCGCCGTGCGCCAGGGCGGCACGCAGCTCCGGCTCGCCCACCGCGCGGATGCCGCGTACCGCGACGGAGGTGAGGTACGTACGGTCGTCCCCGGCGCCGCCGGTGCCACGCGGCAGGGCGCCCAGCAGCCGCTGGCCGGCGGGGGAGGCCCAGCGCGAGTAGGGGTGCACCTCGAACCGCGCGATGGCCAGGGAGCTCAGCGCGAGGACCAGCGGCAGCGCGAACCACAGGGCGACCAGATGGCGCGGCAGGTCCGACGGGACCGGCATGAGCAGGGCGGTCGCCCCCAGCCCGGCCACGGCCGCCGCGGCGAGCCGCACCTGCCGGACCGCGTCCGCGACCGTCGTGCCGGCCCCGTCCGGCACCGCGAGTCCGGCGCTGACCAGCCGCTCCGCGATCCCGTGCACCGGATCGGCGGTCGCCGCGGCCGCCCGCACCGGCGCGATGCGCGACTGTCCCTGCGGGCCTATGGCCCCTATGACCGAGCGCTCCATGTCGTCCCGGCCGCGCGGGTCGACGACCGTCGCCCAGCCGGTGTGCGCCAGCAGCAGCCGCCGCCCGCGCGCCATCGCGACGAGCGTGACGTCGGCGACCCGCCCGGGGCCGCCCGACAGGAACGCGGCCTCGTACAGCGTCAGTTCGCGCCCCTGCGCGGTGCCGGGACCGGCGGCGGGCGCGGTGGCGCCGCGCACGGCGGCCAGACACAGCCGCAGGCACGCCACACCGGCGACGGCCCAGGCCAGGAGCAGGAGCGGGACCCAGAACATGAGTTGTTTGTAAGCGACGCGGTCGCGAGAACACCATGCCCTGTTCACCATCCGGACGCAGTGTTGCCGGTATGTGACGTTCCGCTCGGGTGCGCGCGGCCGGGCGGGGCTCAGCGCCGCAGCAACACCCGTCGCGTGGCCCGCACCAGCCGCACACCCGGCCTGCTCGACCGGGGCCCGGGCCCCGACCGCTCCAGCCACCACTCCCGCAGCTCGCCCCGCAGCCGCCCGTCCTCCGGCCGCCGGGCGAGGAGCAGTTCCTCGACGAAGTCCATCGCGTCCTGCCGGTAGCCGCCGGTCATCGGCTGCGTCTGCGCGTACGCCAGGAAGGCGGGCCGGTATCCGTCGCCGAGGATCACCGGCAGTTCGGGCGCGACCTTGGCGACCACGTCGGCCCGCTTGGCGGCGAGCGCCCGCGCCTGCACGCCCATCCGCACCCGGTCGAAGCCCTCGGGCACGGGCGTCCCGGCGACCAGCGCGGACAGCACGGCGGTCTGCGCGAGGGCGAGCCGCTGCCGCGCGGCGTCGACGGAACCCCGCGGGGACGCGGGCCGGGCGCCCGCCACCGCGGCCGGGCTCGCGTGCCGGTTCTCCGCACCCTTCTCGACCGCGTGCCGGATCGCGGCCAGCTCCCGCTCCATCTCCGCCGCTTCCGGGAAGTTCTCGTCCCGCTCCAGCAGGACACCGGGAGGGGACACCCGGGACGCGAGATCGGTGAGCACGTCCAGCACCGGCTGCGGCACGGGGTGCGCGTGACTGTCGTGCCACACGCCGTCCCGCTCGAACCCGCCCGCGACATGGACGTACGCGAGGGCCTCCAGGGGCAGTTCGGCGAGCGCCCGCGCCGGGTCCTCGCCCCGGTTGACGTGGTTGGTGTGCAGATTGGCGACGTCGACGAGCAGCCGGACGCCGGTGCGGTCGGCCAGCTCGTACAGGAACTGCCCCTCGGTCATCTCCTCGCCGGGCCACGAGATCAGCGCGGCGATGTTCTCCACGGCGAGCGGTACGGGCAGCGCGTCCTGGGCGATCCGGATGTTCTCGCAGAGCACGTCCAGGGCGTCACGGGTGCGCGGTACGGGCAGCAGATGCCCGGCCTCGATCCGCGGGGACGCGGTCAGTGCCCCGCCGGCCCGCACGAACGCGATGTGCTCGGTGACGAGCGGCGACCGGAGCGCGCCGGCCCGCTCGGCGAGCGCGGCCAGCCGTCCCTCGTCCGGCGGTTCGGCACCCCCGAGCCCCAGCGAGACCCCGTGCGGCACCACGGTCACCCCGCGCTCCCGCAGCCGCAGCAGCGACTCGGGCAGATGCCCGGGGCAGACGTTCTCGGCGACCACCTCGACCCAGTCGATCCCCGGCATGCGCTCCACCGCGTCCGCGATCTCCGGCCGCCACCCGATGCCGCTGCCCAGCCTCACGCCCATCCCCGCTCCCTCCTCCACCCGGTGATCCCACCCGGCCCCCGAACGCCCGCTCCCGGACGTGACGGGGATATGACCCCGCCATCCGCCCCCGAACCCCGCGACCGTGGCCTTCAGAGGAACATTTGAGCTTCGCGGCCCGTAGAGTACGGGCGGGTCGTGAAGAGGGGGCAGCGTGGCGAAGGTCAACATCGGTCTGGACGCCGAACTCGTGGTGGAAGTGATGGTCCTCGCGGGGATCGGCTCGCCGCAGGACGCGATCGAGGCGGTGGTGCGGGACTACGTCGCCCGTGGTCACCGCACGGAGGCGCGCACCGGGCTCAGCGACCGGAAGCTGCGGGAGGTCGACGCCAAGCCGCAGGAGCCGCAGGGCTGAGCCCCGCCGCCACGGGGCGCGCGGGTCAGCGCACCACGAAGGCCGGTGACGTGCCCGTGAACGCGGTGACGGTGCCGGCGAGGCTCCTCGCGTCGCCGTGGTGGACGATGCGGTAGGTGCCCGGGGCCGTGCCCTGGGGGATGTCCCAGGTGACGGTGACCTTGGAGGCGGCGATCCCGTCGCGTTTCCAGTGGAAGCGGGTCGGCCAGTCGCCGTCGTCGGCGACGGTGCGCCAGGTCCCGCCGGGCTCCCGGCGCTGGATCTCCAGGTAGGTGCCGCCCCGGTGCAGGTCGTTGCCCGGGTGGGCGCCCGCGAACACGGTCTCGGCCCGTTCGCCGGCCCGGTAGGTCTCCCGCGGCGGCACCAGGACGTCCCCGAACTTCCGCAGCAGCGGCGGCGCGTCCAGCACCACGCCCGGCTGAAGGGAGAGCGCCCTGCCGGACAGGTCCGGCGCCTCCGGGCCCAGCGGCGGCTCCGTTCCGTCGCGCAGGGCGGTGGCCAGTTCGGCGGCCGTCTGCTGGAGCGCCGGGAGCTGCCAGCGGCCGAAGAGGGTGCTGCCGCCCTCGTACTGCTGCGCGTCGTACTCCTCGGGGGTGGTGACGTAGTGGAAGTAGGCGTTCGCGTACCCGGCGACCAGTACGTCCTCGAGGTCCGCGCCCGTGATCTCCGCGACCGTGCGCCGCAGCCGCAGTCCCGCGCAGACGGTGACCTCGCCCGGGATGCCGATCAGGTGGAGGCGGCCGATGCGGACCAGCATCACCGGGACCCGCTCCTGCACCCACGGGTACACACGGTTCATCTCCCCGAGGGGCACGAAGACGTCCTTGGGTGCCTGCGCCTGCCTCAGCTCCGGCGAGACCGTGTAGACGACGGAGTCGGAGATCGCGTCCCAGAAGGGGTTCTCGCCCTCCTCGAAGCCGGGGAAGGCCGGCCCGTCCTCCATGCTGCCCGCCGCCATGGAGGCGCCGACGCACGGCGCGGACGTGCGGTGGGTGCGTCCGTCGCCGGTGAACTCGGGGCGTACGGTGACGTCGGAGAGGTCGACGTACACCAGCCGGGAGTCGACCGGACCGGACAGCCTCACGCCGGGCCGCCCCAACTGGGCCGCGGCGGCCTCGTACTGCCGGAGCCCGCTCGCGCGGGTGCGCGCGAAGTCCTCGGGCGTCGTGGGCGGTCGGAGATCCAGGTTCGGCGACATGTCGCCGCTGTTGGTCTGGGCGAAGGCGGAGACGAACGCCGGGGAGCCGTCGGCGAGATAGTCGACGCCACTGACCTCGCGCTCCCAGTGGTAGGCGGCGTAGCCCTTGTTGTCCGCGCTGATCAGCCGGTTGTCCCCGGACATGCTGGTGCTGTGCACCGGGAACCAGTTGACGGCCCCGACCGCCCGGCCGGCCCGCTCCACCCGGAGCAGGGTGGTGTGCGTGTCGACGGCGTCGGGGAAGTGGTCGCGGTCCGCCTTCGGGTTGCGGTCGAAGGCGGCACGGGAGCGGTTGACGCTCGCGCCGGTCAACGTGCCGTGGGTGAGCACGAGTTCGGACGGGGCGAGGTCGTCGTGGGCCCGCTGCCCGGCCTCGAACAGGCCGTCCGCCACCGCCTCGAAGGTCTTGCGGTGGAAGCCGAACGTCGTCGTGTTGTACAGCAGGTGATGCGAGTAGCCGCCGGGGCCGGCATGGGTGTGGGTGGCGGTGATGAGCACGTTCCGCACGGTGTAGAGATCGCCGTACGCCTCGGCCAGCCGGCGCAGCACCGCCTGGTGCACGCTCTCGAAGATCATCGGTGAGTCGGCGACGATCAGCATGACCCGCCGGCCGCTCGCCCGGTCCACCACGACGAACGCCCGCGCCCGCAGCCGCGTGTGCAGCCCCGCGGCCTGCTGGTCGAACCGGCCGTAGCCCATCATCCCGACCTCGGCGACCTCACCGGTGGCGTCGGCGAGACCGCGCCCGACGAGAAAGCCGCCCTCACCGGAGGGGGCGGCGCCGGCCGGACCGGGGGCCGCCAACTGCGCCCCGGCCAGCCCCAGACCGGTCAGGGCGCCCGCCCGCAGGACGGTACGACGGCTGCTGCTCATGGGACGACGTTCCGCGGACATCCGCTGCTCCTCCGGCTCGATCGGCCCCCCTGAGGACACGGAACCTGAACAACGTTCAAGTTCCGCGCCCTCATTGGTACACCGCGCGTCGCGGGCGCGGCAAGGGGTGTGCCGATCGGCGGGGGAGAAGCGCGGCGCTACTGCTTGCCCTGGGGCGGCTCGTGCGCGCACACGCTTCCCGGGGCGGGGAGTTCACCGTCGAGGAGGTACGCCTCGACCCTGCTCCGGACGCAGGCGTTGCCGGAGTTGTACGCGCCGTGGCCCTCGCCCTCGTAGGTGAGTTCCACGCCGACGCCCTCGCCGAGCTGCTCGGCCATCCGCGCGGCCCCCTGGTACGGGGTGGCGGGGTCGCCGGTGTTGCCGACGAGCAGGACGGGCGCGGCGCCGGGGGCCCGGACGTCGGGGTGCTCGGACCTGCCGGGCACCGGCCAGTCGGTGCACTGCAGCGCGCCCCACAGCATGGTGTCGCCGAAGAGCGGTGAGGCCTTCTCGAACTCGGGGGCCGCCGCCAGCAGTTCGTCCACGGTGTAGCGGTCGCTGCGGTCCGCGCAGGTGATCGCGGCCTGGGCGTCCTGCTGGTCGCTGTAGACCCCGGCGTGGCGGTCGCCCAGGGCGTCGGCGAGGTTCAGCATGGTCTCGCCCTCGTCCCCGGTGAGGAGTTCCAGGCCGACCTCGAGGGCGGGCCAGGCGGTCTCCAGGTAGAGCGCCTGGACGACCGCGTCGAGGAGGAGCGAGCCGGTGAGCACCCTGTCCCCGCCGAGGGGCAGCGGATCGTCGTCCAGCGCCGCCTCCAGCTCCATGACGACCGCCGCCACCTCGTCGGCGCTGTCGCCCAGCGAACACCCCGTCCGCACGCACCACTCGGCGAAGTGGTCGAAGGCGAGCTGGAACCCGCCGGCCTGTGCCAGCGCCTCCTCCAACGGGTCGAGCGTGGGGTCCACGACCCCGTCCAGGACGGCACGGCCGACGTGCTCGGGGAACAAGTGGGCGTACACACCGCCGAGTTCGGTGCCGTAGGAGATACCGAAGTAGTGCAGCTTGTCGTCGCCGAGGAGGTGCCGCATCAGGTCCATGTCGCGGGCGGCGTCCTCGGTGCCCACGTGCGGGAGCATGCGGCCGGACTCCCGTGCGCAGGCCGCCGCGTATTCCTGCCTGCTCTTCAGGACGGCCCGCACCTCGTCGTCGCCGTCGTCCGGGGTGTCGTCCCGCTCGGCCATCTCCTCCATGGCTCCGGAGTCCAGGCACGTGACCCCGTTGCTGGCGCCGACCCCGCGCGGGTCGAAGGAGACCAGGTCGTAGCGGGCGCGGAGTCGCTCGTAGTCGGTGGCGAGAGCGGGCAGGGTGGCGACTCCGGACTCACCGGGGCCGCCGAAGTTGAACAGCAGCGAACCGATCCGGTCGCCGGCCTCCGCGGCGGACCGGGCCCGGATCAGGGCGACGTCCAGGGTCTCGCCGCCGGGCTTGTCCCAGTCGAGCGGGGACTTCATGGTGGCGCACTGCCACCGCGTCCCGTCGGGCAGCGGCGCGGGCGCCTCTCCGCCGCCTTGCAGGGGGGACGGGGCGGGGCAGTCCTTCCAGCTCAGGGACTGGGCCCATATGCGTCCCGGGTCGTTCCCGCCGGGCTCGCCCCCGCCGCCGGTGCCGCTCTCGCCGGCCCGGCCGCAGGCGGCCAGGGACACGGAGAGCAGCACGGTGGTGGAGAGCAGCGCGGCAGCGGCTGTCGCAGGTCTTCTTTTCGGCATGCGCCCAGCCTCCGGCCGCCCCACCCCCACCGCACGGTCGCGCGTCCATCCGGGGGAACGGGCCGGCCGCACCAGACGCCGAGGCGGCTGTCAACTCCCGCCGCGGCCGGGGCAGTCCGCGCACGCCCGCCGAGCCCCGGGCCGACCGGGCCGCCTCCCGGACGGCCTCGCCGTCACCGCTCCTGCCGACGAGCGGCGAGCGGATCGTGCGTCCCGCCCCGGCACCGGGTCAGCGCAGCGCCGGATGGTCCGCCACCACGGTGCACGAACCCGGGGCGATCTCCGTGAAGCCCGCGTCGCGGACCGTGGGGAGGCCGCCGGCGGTCAGGGCGGGCCAGTGGGCCGGGTCGGCGGTGCGGACGGTGAGGGGGAAGCCCGTGGCCCGCCAGATGTCGCGGGCCTCGGGGGAGAGCGCCAGCCAGGCCAGTTGTGCGCCGTGGCCCGCCTGGGCCATCGCCTTGCCGGCCGACATGTCGAGGCCGGGGTTGAGCCACAGGGCGGGGCCGGCGGGGTCCGCCGGGGGCAGCGGGCCGGGGTCGTCGAGGTCGGTGCCGGAGACCTGGAGGCGCGCCAGGTCCTTGGGCCAGCCGTCCAGCGGGACCGGCGGGAAGACGCGGACCTCGGCGGACGTGCCGGTGACCGTGACGCCGGGGAGCGCCTCCGCGCGGCGCCACTCCGCGCCGCGTGCCCGGCGCACCACCTTGCGGATGCGGCCGTCCTGCCAGTCCCGCATCGCCCCCGCCCACTCGCCCTCGCCCACCGAGCGCTCGTCGGACAGCATCACCAGGACCGCGCGGGCCGCCGTCTCCAGGGCGTCCGTACGGGCCGGGGGTGCCGCCCGTTCGATGCGGACCACCAGGGGCAGCACGAACTGGGGCGCCCGGTCGCGGTCGGCCGGGTCGGGGCGGAAGGGACGGTCGGCGGCGGAGGATCGGTCGGTGCTCACGGAGCCCAGTGTGCCAAGCCGCGCGCCGGCGCCGTCAGCCGGAGCAGGAGGTGCGCTCCGCCTCGCGCCACTCGCAGACCGGGCACAGCGTGATGCCCTTGTACGACTCCGGGTACTCCGTGGGCTCCTGGCACAGCACGCACTCCGCGTACGGCGGGCCGTCGGCCTTGGGCGGCCTGGCCGTGTCGATCAGGCAGTAGTCGGTGTCGGTGTCGGTGTCGCTCATGACTCCAGCGTAGGACGCCCGGCCCCGTCCGCCCCGGCGGCGATCAGTTCGGAGACCTTCACGAAGCGGTACCCCTGGCGGCGCAGCTCGGGGACGATCCTCCGTACGGCCCGTTCCGTCGCCGGGGCCGCGCTGCGGGTGCAGTGCAGCACGACCACCGAGCCCGGGCGCACGCCGTCCAGCACCTGCCGGGCCACCGCGTCCGCGTCGGTGGCGAACGCGTCGCCGCCGACCACGTCCCACTGCACCGCCGTGACGCCGGCCGGGACCAGGGCCTTGAGCGCCCCGCGGTCGTAGCAGCCGCCGGGGAAGCGGAAGTACGGCATCGGATCCCGCACGCCCACCTTCCGGAACACCGCGTACGCCCGTTCCACGTCCGCCCGCATCCGGTCCGCGGAGACGGTGGGCAGGCCGTAGCAGTCGCCGGTGAAGGCGTAGTGGCTGTAGGAGTGGTTGGCGACCTCGAAGAGCGGGTCCCGGCCGATGGAGCGGGCCTGGTCCGGGTACTCCTCGGCCCAGCGGCCGGTCATGAACACCGTGGCCGGCACCTTCAGCGCGCGCAGGGCGGTGATGAGCTCGGGGTGGTCGAACCGCTCGCCCGCCGCGGCCCTCGGGCCCTGGTCGGCGGTCATGTCGGCGTCGAAGGTGAGCGCGACCGTCCGGCCGCCGGTGCGCGGACCGTGGTCGAAGACCGGGGTCAGGCCCGCGGGCCCCGGGGCGAGGGTGGGCGGCGGCGGAGCGGCGGGGGAGGCCGAGGGGGCGGGGCGGGGCGACTGCCGGGCGGGCTCGGTGGGCTGGGCGGTGGCGCAGGCGGTGAGCGCGGTGGCCAGCACACACAGGGCGGCCACCCGACGTGAAAGTGTGATCACCGCATGACGGTATGAGGTGATTCGTGGAGATCCCGGCTGCCTGAGCGGAGGTGCGGCGGGCTGTCACCCGGCCGGCCGCCCCCCGCCCGCCCCTCAGATGTCCCGCTGCTCCAGCGGCCGAGTCGCCGGACCCTGGACGACCTTGCCGTCCGTGTCGAAGCGGGAGCCGTGGCAGGGGCACTCCCAGGCGCGCTCGGCGGCGTTGAAGTCGACCAGGCAGCCCATGTGGGTGCAGCGCGCCGAGAGGGCGTGCAGATTGCCCTCGTCGTCGCGGTACACCGCCAGCCGCCCGCCGTCGGCGCGCACCACGGCGCCCTCGCCCGGCGGCAGCGCCTCCACCGGCGGGGACGGTCGCAGCCGGTCACCGACGAAGTGCTTCGCGACCTGCGCCTGGTGCTTGAGGAAGGACGGCGCCTCGCGCACGGCGGAGGCCAGGCGGCGCGGGTCGTACAGCGCGCTCCACTCGCACTCCTCGCCGGTGATCTGCCGGGTGAGCAGCAGGCCCGCCATCATGCCGCCGCTCAGGCCCCACCCGCCGAAGCCGGTGGCCACGTAGGTGTGCCGCGCGCCCGGGTGCAGCGGGCCGACCAGCGGCACGGTGTCGGTGGGATCGTTGTCCTGGGTCGCCCAGGAGTACGTGAGCTCCACCTCGGGGAAGTGCCCGCGGGCCCAGGCGGAGAGCCGGTCGAAGCCGGCCCGGGTGTCACCCGTGCCCGGCGTGAAGTGCTCGCCCGTGACCACGAGCAGGCGCCGGGTGCCGTCCTCGCCGTAGGGGGCGGTGCGGACCGAGCGGGTGTTCTCCTCGGGCGTGATGTACATGCCGTCCGGGTCCAGGCCGGCCGGGACCGGCCCGGCGACGACCAGTTCGCGGCGCGGGGACAGGCGGGTGAACAGCAGCGCCCGGTCGAAGATCGGGTAGTGGGTGGCGACCACGACGTCGCGGGCCCTCACCACGGCCCCCGTCGACGTCGACAGCCGGCACGGCGTCCCCTCCTCCAGGCCGAGCACGGTGGTGTCCTCGTGGATGCGTCCGCCGTGCGCGACGATGTCCCGGGCGAGGGCCAGCAGGTACTTGCGCGGATGGAACTGGACCTGGCCCGTCACCTCGACGGCGCCCGCCACGGGGAACGGCAGCCCGGTCTCCGTCACGAACGAGGCGGGCAGCCCCGCCTCCCGCGCGGCCCGCGCCTCGGCGCGCAGCTCCTCCACCCCGCTCTCGTCGCGTACGAAGGTGTAGGCGCTGCGGCGCTCCCACTCGCAGTCGATGCCCAGCTCCGCCACGACGTCCGCCGCGTGCTCGATCGCCTCGGACTGCGACCGGGCGTACAGCCGCGCGCCCTCGCTGCCGCGGGTGCGGCGCAGCTTGTCGTAGATCAGCGTGTGCAGGGCGGTGACCTTGGCCGAGGTGTGCCCGGTGACGCCGGCCGCGATCCGCCCGGCCTCCAGCACCGCGACGCTCCGGCCCGCCCGGGTCAGCTCCCGTGCCGTGCACAGCCCGGCGATGCCCGCGCCGATCACGGCGACGTCCACCTCGAGGTCGTCGGTCAGCGCGGGATGCCGCCCGTCCGGTGCGGTCTCCAGCCAGTACGAGGCGCCGGTCTCATGCTTCTCCGTCATGCCGGGGCGAGTACCCCGGTGTGTCCTGTTCAGTGGCGGTCCTCCACTTGCGGGACGGGCGGGACGGGATTAACGTACAACCAAATGGTTGTACATGGGATGGCGGACGAGTCCGCAGAAACCGTGGACCGGCTGTTCCAGGCCCTGGCCGACGCGACGCGGCGCGACATACTGCGCCGCTGCGTCCGGGGTGAGCTGTCCGTGTCACGTCTGGCCGCGGCGTACCCGATGAGCTTCGCCGCGGTGCAGAAACACGTCACGGTGCTGGAGCGGGCCGGTCTGGTCACCAAGGAGCGACGCGGACGGGAGCAGCTCGTGCGCACCGATCCCGATGCGGTGGGCCGGGCGCGGCGGGCCCTGGACGAACTGGAGTCGGCCTGGCGGGCCCGGGTGGACCGGATGTCCGGTCTGCTGGCGGAGGACGCCGGCGGGACCGACGGGACCACCCGTCCCGGAGCCTCGGCCCACGAGGACGACACGACGGAAGGACCGGACAGATGACTCTCACCAGCGTGGACAAGGACGTCGACCACCTCACCCTCACGCTCGTCGCCGACTTCACCGCCCCGGTGGAGCAGGTGTGGCGGCTGTGGGCCGACCCGCGGCAGCTGGAGCGCTGGTGGGGCCCGCCGAGCTACCCGGCGACGTTCGAGGAGCACGACCTGACGCCCGGCGGCGGCGTGAAGTACTACATGACCGGACCGGAGGGCGAGAAGTTCGGCGGCTGGTGGCGGATCTCCTCGGTCACGCCGCCGACCGCACTGGAGTTCACCGACGGCTTCTCCGACCAGGACGGCAAGCCCGACCCCGAGATGCCGACCACCTCGGTACGGATGACGCTCACCGAGCACGAGGGCGGTACGCGGATGGAACTGCGCTCCGTGTTCGACACGCGCGAACAGATGGAGCGGCTGGCCGAGATGGGCATGGTGGAGGGGCTGAGCCAGTCCGTCGGCCAGATGGACGCCGCGCTGGCGGCGGGCTGACCGCGGAGCCGGGACGGAGGACGGCGCACCGCCCTCCGTCCCGCGGACGTGGCTACCTGCGCCAGGGGCCCGTCACCGCGAACGTCGTGCCCGGGTCGTAGCAGTTGACGTACATCGTGCGGCCATCCGGGGAGAAGGCGACCCCGGCGAACTCGCCGAACTCCGGTTCCTCGGGGGTGTTCGTGTTCTGGCGGTTGCGGGCCATCTCGTAGACCTCGCCGTGCCGCGTGACACCGTAGACGTGCTGGGCGCCGCCACCGTCCTCGCAGACCATCAGACCGCCGCTGGGCGCGAGGCAGATGTTGTCCGGTGACTCGCCGGGCAGCTCGACGTCCGTGTCCGGGCCGAAGACGATCACCAGGGTCAGCCGGCGCCGGTCCGGGTCGTACCGCCAGATCTGACCGTAGTGGTCACCGGCCGAACCCTCGGCGCTGCGGGCGAAGGACGAGACGAAGTACACCGAGCGGCCGCCCCAGTAGCAGCCCTCGAGCTTCTGCGCGTGCGTGATGCCCTTCGGGCCGAAGTCCTGGTGGCGGATGGGTGTTTCGACGGCCAGCGGGTCCGGTACGTCGACCCACTCGACGCCGTCGAAGCGGGCGCCCGTCTCCTGGATCGAGGACAGGTCGGGCACTCCCGGCACCCGCATCGCCTGGAGCCGGCCGCCCGCGCGCAGCGAACCGGTGCCGCCCAGGGGCCTCCTGGGCAGGAAGCGGTAGAACAGGCCGAAGGGCCGCTCGAAGGCGTCCTCGGTCTCGTAGACCACGCCCCGCTTCGGATCGACGGCGACCGCCTCGTGCTGGAAGCGGCCCATCGCGGTCAGCGGGACGGCACCGGTGCGGTGCGGGTCGGCGCCGTCGACCTCGAAGATGTATCCGTGGTCCTTGGTGTAGCCGTTGGTGCCGGCCTTGTCCTCGGTCTCCTCGCAGGTCAGCCAGGTGTCCCAAGGGGTCGGGCCGCCCGCGCAGTTGACGGCCGTACCGGCGATCGCGACCCGCTCCGACAGCACCCGGCCGCGGTGGTCCAGGGTCAGCGCCGTGCAGCCGCCCTTGCCCTCCGGGTCGTAGGTCAGACCGTCGATCACCGGGACGGGGGCTCTGCCGGTGGCGCGGTTCTCGTGGTTGCGGACCAGGTGGACACGGCCGTGGCGGCCGGCGAACGCCGCCATGCCGTCGTGGTTGGAGGGCACCGGGCCCTCGCCGGAGCGCAGTGGGTCGCCCTCGCGGGAGAGGACCCGGTAGCGGAAGCCCCTGGGCAGGTCGAGCAGTCCGTCGGGGTCGGGGACGAGGGGGCCGTAGCCCTCGTGGCCGAGGCCCTGGGCGGCGGCGGTGCCGGTGAAGAGTTCGGAGAGGGCGCCGGAGAAGGCGATGCCGATGCCCGCGGCGCCGGTACGGGCGAGGACCTGACGGCGTGACGCGGCGGAGTCGGTGGGGGACCCGGTCGTGGACATGGTGGGGGAAACCTTCCTGCTGGCGGACAGGAACTGTGACCCAGCCGTGTCTATCACCTGGTGCGGGTCCCGGGAACCACGCGTGTCGCATGTGTCCCCCGGCCCGGGGGCTTCGCCCCCGGATCCCCTTGGCGCCACGCGGCGGAGCCGCAAGCCTTCGCCCGACAGGCACACCGGGACGGGCCCCGCTCATCGACGCCGATTCGCCCGGTCGTCCCAGACCCGCCCTACGGGGTGTCGGCGAGGCGTTTCGCGTCGCGGGCCAGTGCGGTGAGCCGCGAGATCGCCCGGAAGTACTTCTTGCGGTAGCCGCCCTTCAGCATGTCCTCGCTGAACAGCCGGTCGAACGGCAGCCCCGAGGCGAGGACGGGCACCTCACGGTCGTAGAGCCGGTCGGCCAGGACGACGAGGCGGAGCGCGGTCGACTGGTCCGGCACCGGGCGCACCCCGGTGAGGCACACCGCGCTCAGCCCGTCGGTGAGGGCGCCGTAGCGGCTGGGGTGCACCTTCGCCAGGTGGTCCAGCAGCTCCGGGAAGGCGTCCAGCGAGGCGCCCCCGGTGGCGTGCGCGGTCCGGGTCACCAGCTCGTCGGAGTACGGCGGCGGCGCCTCGGGCAGACCGCGGTGGCGGTAGTCCTCGCCGTCGATGCGCAGGGCGCGGAAGTGGGCCGACAGGCCCTGGATCTCGCGCAGGAAGTCGGCGGCCGCGAACCGGCCCTCGCCGAGCTTGCCCGGCAGTGTGTTCGAGGTCGCGGCGAGTGCGACACCGGCCTCGACCAGCCTGCCCAGCAGGGTGGAGACGAGCACGGTGTCGCCCGGGTCGTCCAGCTCGAACTCGTCGATGCACAGCAGCCGGTGCCCGGAGAGGGTCCGCACCGTCTGCTGGAAGCCGAGGGCGCCGACCAGATTGGTCAGCTCCACGAAGGTGCCGAACGCCTTGAGCGAGGGCTCCGCCGGGGTGGCGTGCCACAGGGAGGCCAGCAGATGGGTCTTGCCGACGCCGTAGCCGCCGTCGAGGTAGACGCCGCGCGGGCCCGCCGGGGCCTTCTTCGGCGCCTTGCCGAAGCCGAACAGCCTGCGCCGGCCCGGGTCACCGGCCGGCGCCCCGCCGAGACCCGCCGCGAAGCCCTCCAGGACGCGTACGGCCTCGGTCTGGCTCGGCTGGTTCGGGTCGGGTATGTAGGTGCCGAAGCGCACCGAGTCGAACCGCGGCGGCGGCACCATCTCGGCGACGAGCCGGTCCGCGGGGACGTGCGGCTCACGGGCGCACAGGGACAGCGGAGCCACGTCGGCCATCGGACCGGGACGGGGGGCGGGGGAGGAGGACGACACGGTTCACCATGCTACGGGGCGTGGAAGACTGCTCGGCATGCGACGCCTGTTCCCCGTGACCGACGTGACCGACGAAACAGCAGCTCCCGGCGGGGCGGACGGCGGTGAGTGGAGCCTGGCCGAGCTGGCCGCCGCGTACGCCTACCCCGAGCCGGGGCCCGGCGGCCGGGAGCCGTGGCTGCGGGCCAACATGGTGTCCACCCTCGACGGCGCCGCCCAGCACGACGGCCGCTCGCAGCCCATCTCCTGCCCCGCCGACATGCGGATCTTCGGCGTGCTGCGCGCCCTCGCCGACGTGGTGGTCGTCGGCGCCCAGACGGTACGGCAGGAGGGCTACCGTCCGGCACGCGCGCGGGCCGAGTTCGCCGCGGCCCGGGAGGCGGCAGGGCAGGGACCGGCGGCTGTGATCGCGGTGGTGACGGCGAGCCTGGACCTGGACTTCTCGCTGCCGCTGTTCACCTCGCCCCTGCTGCCCACGCTCCTCCTCACCGGCGCCGGGGCCGCCCCGGACCGGGTCGCCGCCGCCGAGAAGGCGGGCGCGCGGGTGGTCGTCGCCGGGGAGGGCGCCGCGGTGGACCCCGCGCGGGCGGTGCGGGCGCTCGCGGAGCTCGGGCACACCCGGCTGCTGACGGAGGGCGGACCGCGGCTGCTGGGCCAGACGGTGGCGGCCGGGGTGCTGGACGAGCTCTGCCTGACCGTCTCCCCGATGCTCACCGCGGGTGACGCTCAGCGCATCGCCGGTGGACCGTCGGTGACACTTCCGCGGCGTTTCACGCTGAAGTCGATGTTGGAAGAAGACGGATTCCTGTTCACGCGGTACGGGCGGAGCCGACCGTTCCCGGCACCCGGGAGCGACCGGTGAGGCCCGGGGACGCGGCCGCCGGCGACCCTCGGTCCGGCGATCGGCGGAACCGGCCCGGCCGCCCGCCGGGGCGACGGCGACACTGAATCCGGCAGTACCCGTGCGAACACGGGGCAGGATGGTTTCCGCGGGGCCCCGCTCGGCCCCCGGAGCGGAGAGGGCCCGCCGGTCCTCCGAGGAGAAGGGGCGCACGGTGTTCACAAGCGTACTGATGATCGAGAAGGCCCTGACGTCCGCGGACGTGGAGTTCGTCACGACCCTGCACGGTGACGAGCCGGTCTCCTTCCATGTGCTGCTCCAGCCGCGCGGCGAGCAGGCCGACCGGCTGCTGAGAGCCATCGACGACGTCGCGCTCGGCGAGCTCGACGAGGCCGTCCGCGAGCACGAGACCCCCGAGGGCGAGGAAGCCCAGAGCATGGGGGAGCGTGCCCTGGCCGTGTCCCTGCAGGCCCTGCGCGCCACCGGCGACACGGCGGACGGGCGGCTCATCGCGGACCACCCGCTGGACGCGCTGAAGGCCATGGTGGAGGAGACCGGGGCGGACGAGGTGATCGTGCTGACCGACCCGCACTACGTGGAGGAGTTCTTCCACCGGGACTGGGCCTCCCGGGCCCGGCACAAGGTGGGGGTGCCGGTGCTGAAACTCTTCTCGCACAGCAAGGCATAGGCTGGGGCGGCGCTCTCCCGGCTCTCCCGCGAGGGCGCGAAGACCGTCGTCCCGCTCGTCGCACCACTGGGAGAACACGCATGGCACCCGGCCTTCCTACCGCCATGGACCGACCGCACTTCATCGGCATCGGCGGCGCCGGGATGTCGGGCATCGCCAAGATCCTCGCCCAGCGCGGGGCGCGGGTGGCCGGCAGCGACGCCAAGGACTCCCCGACCGCCGACGCCCTGCGCGGCTTCGGCGCCACCGTGCACATCGGGCACGCCGCCGGGCACCTCGCCGACGACGCCAGCTGTGTCGTCGTCTCCTCCGCCATCCGCGAGGACAACCCCGAACTGGTCCGGGCGGCCGAGCTGGGCATCCCGGTGGTGCACCGCTCCGACGCCCTCGCCGCCCTGATGAACGGCCTGCGCCCGATCGCGGTGGCCGGCACCCACGGCAAGACCACCACCACCTCCATGCTGGCCGTCTCCCTCACCGAACTGGGCAGGGAGCCGTCGTACGCGATCGGCGGCGACCTGGACGCCCCCGGCTCCAACGCGCTGCACGGCACGGGCGAGATCTTCGTCGCCGAGGCCGACGAATCGGACCGCAGCTTCCACAAGTACGCCCCCGAGGTCGCGATCGTCCTCAACGTGGAGCTGGACCACCACGCCAACTACGCGTCCATGGAGGAGATCCACGAGTCCTTCGGGACGTTCGTCGGCCGGATCGTGCCCGGCGGCACGCTGGTGATCTCCGCGGACCACGAGGGCGCCCGCGAGCTGACCCGCCGGCTGGACGGCTCGGTGCGCACGGTGACGTACGGCGAGGCGGAGGACGCCGACGTGCGGGTGCTGTCGGTCGTCCCGCAGGGGCTGAGGAGCGAAGTGACCGTCGAGTTCGACGGCGTCCCCCTCACCTTCACCGTCTCCGTCCCCGGCCGGCACTACGCGCACAACGCGGTCGCCGCGCTCGCCGCGGGCGCCGCGCTGGGCATCCCGCCCGCCGAGCTGGCGCCCGCGCTGGCCGCGTACACCGGGGTGAAGCGGCGCCTCCAGCTCAAGGGCGAGGCCGCGGGCGTCCAGGTCATCGACTCCTACGCCCACCACCCGACCGAGATGACCGCCGACCTGGAGGCCATGCGCGCCGCCGCCGGCGACGCCCGCATCCTCGTCGTCTTCCAGCCGCACCTGTTCTCCCGCACCCGCGAGCTGGGCAAGGAGATGGGCCAGGCCCTGTCCCTGGCGGACGCCTCGGTGGTGCTGGACATCTACCCGGCCCGCGAGGACCCGATCCCGGGCGTCACCAGCGAGCTGATCACCGAGGCGGCCCGGGCGGCCGGCGCGGACGTGACGGCCGTCCACGACAAGGCGGAGATCCCCGAGGTGGTCGCGGGAATGGCGAAGCCCGGTGATCTCGTTCTCACCATGGGAGCGGGCGACGTCACCGACCTCGGCCCGCGCATCCTGGACCGTCTGTCGAAGTAAGGGGCTGGAAGCTCATGCCGTACGACGTCGAGAAGCCGGACGAGCAGTGGCGCGCGGAACTGTCGCCGTCCGAGTACGCGGTGCTGCGCCAGGCGGGGACGGAACCGGCCTTCACCGGTGAGTACACCGACACCAAGACCGAGGGCGTCTACTCCTGCCGCGCCTGCGGCGCCGAGCTGTTCACCTCGGGCACCAAGTTCGAGTCGCACTGCGGCTGGCCCTCCTTCTACGACCCGAGGGACACCGACGCCGTGGAACTGGTCGAGGACCGCTCCCACGGCATGGTGCGCACCGAGGTCCGCTGCGCCCGCTGCGGCTCCCACCTCGGCCACGTCTTCGAGGGCGAGGGCTACCCGACCCCCACGGACCAGCGCTACTGCATCAACAGCATCTCGCTGCGCCTGCACCCCGCCACCGAAGCCTGACCCACCCCTCCTCCCGGCCGCCCCACCACCGGCGGCCGGCCGGGAGCCGGCCCCACGGCCCGGCGGCCCCGTCCACCACCGCCGCACCCGCCAGGCGCACACCCCAGCACCCCGCACGACGCAACCATGGGTGCCGTCCGCAGCCTGGGGCGGGCGGCCGGGGTGATCGTGGTGTTCGGCACGTGGCCGACGCGCACGCGCCGGTGCCGGGCGCGCGTACGGGTGTGTCACCGGCCCGTGGGGCCCGCCCCGGGCCGTGGCAGCCGTACGGTGAAGACCGTGGTGCCCGGCTCGCTGGTCAGTTCGATCGTGCCGCCGTGGGCCCGTACCAGTGACCGGGCGACCGCGAGGCCCAGTCCGCTGCCGCCCCGGTCCCGGCTGCGGGCCTTGTCGACCCGGTAGAACCGGTCGAAGACCCGCTCCCGGTCCTCCGCCGGGACCCCGGGGCCCGCGTCGGCCACCCGCACCAGCGCCGTGTCCCCGGCCACGGACACCGCCACCGACACCGGGGTGCCGGCCGGGGTGTGCACGGCGGCGTTGGTGAGCAGGTTGTCCAGCACCTGCCGGACGCGCTGCGGATCCAGCCGCAGCGTCAATGGGCCCGCCCCGGCCGTCACCGTCAGCGGATGCCCCGGATGGGCGGCCCGGAAGGCGTCGGCGGCCTGCCACCAGCTCCGCCAGGTCGGTGTCCGCCGGCCGCAGCGGCGCCTCCACCTCCGCCGCGTCCAGCCGGGCGAGCAGCAGCAGATCGTCGAGCAGCACCCCCATCCGGGCGGCCTCCGCCCGCAGCCGGGCCAGATGGCGGTCGCGTTCGGCCGGCTCGTTGGCGGCCGCGTACTGGAACAGGTCCGCGTAACCGCGTACCGACATCAGCGGGGTGCGCAGTTCGTGCGAGGCGTCGGCGACGAAGCGGCGCAGCCGCAGCTCGGCCTCCGCGCGGACCGCGAGGGAGTCGTCGATGTGCTCCAGCATCGTGTTGAACGCGGTGCGCAGCTCCGCCACCTCCAGGCCGCCGTCCCGTCCGTCCGCGCGCAGCGGCAGCCGGGACGCCGACTCGCTCAGGTCGTGCGAGGCGATGCCGTGCGCGGTGTGCGCCATGTCGCTCAGCGGTTTCAGCCCGCGCCGCAGCATCCGCCGCCCGGACACCACCAACGCAAGCAGCGCCAGCGCGAACACCACGACCTGCACCGTGATCAGCTGCTCGACGGTCTGCTCGACGTCCTTCACCGGAGCCGCGCTCACCAGCACCACCCCCGGTTCCACCTCGCAGCCGCGCAGCCGGTACGTGCCCTCCCCGTCGATCCGCGCGGTGCGCGTCAGCTCGGTGTCGGAGTGCGCCATCGCCCGCGCGAGGTCGGCCATCGCCCGGGTGTCGCCCGGCACGTCGGAGGGCCTGCGCAGCGTGACCGCGTCGCCGGAGACGTCGTACACCGCCGTGTACCAGCCGTAGTACGGCTTCCGCCGCACCGTGCCGTGCGCCGCCGCGTCCTTCGCCTGCACGGTCTGGATCAGCTTCAGCTGGTCGCCGAGCTGCCGCTCCAGATAGTCGTGCATGTACATGGTGAGGGCGGTGCCGACGACCGCGAACACCGCGAGCGACAGCACGCCGAGGCCCAGCGTCAGCCGGGTGCGCAGCCGCATCCGCCGGTAGGTGTCGCGCAGCCGCCGCGGACCCGCGGTCACTCGGTGGCCTGCCGTATCACGTACCCGAAGCCCCGCACGGTCTGGATCAGCGGCTCACCGGTGTCGTCCAGCTTGCGCCGCAGCCGGCTGACCACCAGCTCCACCACGTTGGAGCGGCCCCCGAAGCCGTACTCCCACACGTGGTCCAGGATCTGCGCCTTGGTCAGCACGGTCGGCGAGCGGCGCATCAGATAGCGCAGCACCTCGTACTCGGTCGGCGTCAGCGACAGCAGCCGCTCCCCGCGCCGCACCTCACGGGTGTCCTCGTCCATCGTCAGGTCCGCCACCCGCAGCACCGACCGCTGGTAACCGGGCCCCGCGCTGCGCCGCAGCACGGTGCGCAGCCGCGCCATCAGCTCCTCCACGGCGAACGGCTTGACCAGGTAGTCGTCCCCGCCCCGGGTGAGTCCCGCCACCCGGTCGGCGACCCCGTCCCGCGCGGTCAGGAACACCACCGGCACCATCGTCCCCGAGCGCCGCAGCCGGTCCAGGACGCCGAAACCGTCGACGTCCGGCAGCATCAGGTCCAGCACCACGATGTCCGGGCGGAACTCGGCGGCGCGGCGCAGCGCCTCCTCACCGGAGTTGGCGGTGACCGCCTCCCAGCCCTCGTACCGGGCGACGGTCGCCACCAGGTCGGCTATCGGCGGGTCGTCGTCCACGACGAGGAGTCGTACTTTGTCCACCCGCCCATACTGCGGCACCGGCCCCCCGGAGCCGGAGGGCGGTGCGCATCCGCGTCCCGATCGATAAAAACCTGAAAGTCGACCGACAGCGGATCGACAGCGCCGGCGACCAGGCTCGGTGTCCCAGGACCCGATCAAGGAGACTCCGGCGTGACAGCAGTCGCATCGCCTTCCGCACCACCCGCCGCGAGGCGGCGCCCCGGGGCGGTGGCGCGCACCGGCCTGTACGGCCTGCTCGGCGCGAACGCGGCGGTGGTGGCCGTCCTCTTCGTCCAGGCGGGGTTCGGCTCCAACGCCCTCGTCCTGCTCGGCCGCCTCACCGGCCTGTACGCAGGCCTGCTGATGGCGTTCCAGCTGCTGCTGGTGGCCCGGCTGCCCTGGCTGGACCGCAGGATCGGCATGGACCGGCTCACCCTGTGGCACCGCCTGGTCGGCTTCGGACTGCTGTGGACCCTCCTCGCCCACGCGGTCTTCATCACCTTCGGCTACGCCGGGATGTCCTCGATGGACCCGGTGAACCAGCTCGTCGACCTCGCCGAAACCGTCGAGGGCGTCCTGCGCGCCGTGGTCGCGCTGGCGCTGATCGTCGTCGCCGGCGCCGTCTCCGCCCGCCGCGCCCGGCGCCGGCTCGCCTACGAGACCTGGCACTTCATCCACCTCTACACCTACGTCGCCGTGGTGCTGGCCTTCACCCACCAGGTCGCCGTCGGCACCACCTTCACCGCCTCGACCGCCGCCACCGTCTACTGGTACGGCCTGTGGGGAGCCGCCCTCGCCGCCGTGTGCGCCGGGCGGCTCGTCCTGCCGCTGTGGCGGAACCTGCGCCACCGGCTGCGGGTCACGGCCGTCGTCCCCGAGAGCGACACCGTGGTGTCCGTCCACATCACCGGCCGCGCACTGCACCGACTGCCCGCCCGCGCCGGCCAGTTCTTCCTCTGGCGGTTCCTGACCCGGGACCGCTGGTGGCAGGCCAACCCGTACTCGCTCTCCGCCGCGCCCGACGGCCGCACCCTGCGCCTCACCGTGAAGGCGGCCGGTGACGGCAGCGCCGCCCTGCGCCGGCTGAGGCCGGGCACCCGCGTGTTCGCCGAGGGCCCCTACGGCGCCTTCACCGCCCTGCACCGCACCCGCACCGACACCCTGCTCATCGCCGGAGGCGTCGGCGTCACCCCGATCCGCGCCCTGCTGGAGGAACTGCACGGCCACGCCGTCGTCCTCCACCGCGTGAACACGCGGGCCGACGCCGTGCTCCACGACGAACTGCGCGAACTCGCCCTCGCCAAGGGCGCCGAACTGCACCTGATCACCGGCCCGCCCGTGCCGGACCGGCTGGCCCCCGGCGAACTGGCCCGCCTCGTGCCCGACCTCACCGACCGGGATGTCTACGTCTGCGGCCCGCCCGGCATGACCACCGCCGTCCTGCGCACCCTGCGCGAACTGGGCGTCCCCCGGCGGCAGATCCACCACGAGCGCTTCAGCCTGGCCGGCTGACGGACGCGCGGCGCAAGAGGAGAAACCCCGTGAAGCGAGCACTGCCCGTCCTGGTCCTGACCGTCGCCGGCCTGATCCCGGTCTGGCGCTACGCCCCGGCCGATGGGACACGGACCGCCCAGCCCGCCCCCGCCCCCACGGTGTCCACCGTCCCGGGCGGCACCACCCGCGTCGTCGCCGGCCCCACCGTCGACACCGAGAAGGGCCCCGTCCGGGTCGAGGTGACCCTCGACGGCGACCGCATCACAGACGTCCGGATGCTCCGGCAGCCGGACCACCCGCAGACCACGGCCGCCGTGCCGGTCCTCATCGAGGAGACCCTCCGGGCCCAGAGCGCCGACGTCGACACTGTCTCCGGCGCCACCGTCACCAGCGACGGCTACCGGCGGTCGCTGCAGGCCGCCCTCGACGCGGGGGACTCCTGACGTGCGGCGCGTCGAACACGTCATGGGCTTCCCGGTGTCGCTGCGCGTCGACGACGAGGGGTTCCCCGGCGCCGCCGTCGACGAGCTCTTCGCCTGGCTGCGGGAGGTGGACGCCCGCTTCAGCCCGTTCCGCGAGGACAGCGAGGTGTGCCGGCTCGACCGGGGAGAGCTGCGTCCCGACCGTCTCAGTCCCGCCCTGACGGAGGTCCTCGACCTCTGCGAGCGGTACCGGACCGCCACCGGGGGCGCCTTCGACGTGCGGCTGCCGGGGCGGCGGCTCGACCCCTGCGCCGTGGTGAAGGGCTGGTCGGTGCAGCGGGGTGCCGAACTGCTCCGGGCCGCCGGGGCGCGGCGGTTCTGCCTCAACGCCGGCGGAGACGTGATCACCGCCGGCGGACCGTGGCGCGTGGGCGTACGGCACCCGGAGCACGCCGGCCGGCTGTGCACCGTCGTCCGCCTCACCGGCGGCGCGGTGGCCACCTCCGCGCGCTACGAGCGCGGCGACCACATCCTCGACGGGCGCACCGGCCGCCCGGCCACCGGACTGCTGAGCCTGACCGTCACCGCCCCCACCCTGACCGAGGCGGACGCGGTCGCCACGGCGGCCTTCGCACTGGGGCGGGAGGGGATCGCGTGGGCCGCGGCACGCCCCGGCTGCGAGGTGTTCGCCGTGACCGCGGACCGGCGGGTACGGCGCACACCGGGGTTTCCGACGGCGGGATCCGGGCAGGTGGCGGCGTAGCCCGAGGCCGTCCCGGCCGGGGTGACGGGGTTCTGTCGGTGGTGCGCTTTACACTCACCGGCGGCAGAGTGAGCGAACCCGGTCAGAAACTTCCGCCACCCGAAGGGCATCGGCGTCTTGATACGGATCGATTCAGTCACGAAGCGGTACCCGGACGGCACGGTGGCGGTCGACCGGCTGCCGCTGGACATCCCCGACCGCTCGATCACCGTCCTCGTCGGGCCCTCCGGCTGCGGCAAGACGACCACCCTCCGCATGATCAACCGGATGGTGGAACCCACCGAGGGAACGATCCTGCTCGACGGCGAGGACATCCGGCGGCAGCCGGTCACCACCCTGCGCCGGTCCATGGGGTACGTCATCCAGAACGCCGGTCTCTTCCAGCACCGCACCGTCGTCGACAACATCGCCACCGTCCCCCGCATGCTCGGCTGGGGGAAGCGGAGGGCCCGGGAACGGGCGGCGGAGCTGATGGAGCGGGTGGGCCTGGACACCTCGCTGGCCCGGCGGTACCCGTACCAGCTCTCCGGCGGCCAGCAGCAGCGCGTCGGGGTGGCGCGGGCGCTCGCCGCCGATCCGCCGGTGCTGCTGATGGACGAGCCGTTCTCGGCCGTCGACCCCGTCGTACGCAAGGGGCTGCAGGACGAACTCCTGCGCATCCAGGAGGAGCTGGGCAAGACCATCGTCTTCGTCACCCACGACATCGACGAGGCCATGACACTCGGCACCATGGTCGCCGTGCTGCGCGAGGGCGGCCGGCTCGCCCAGTACGCGCCGCCCGCCGAACTGCTGTCCGCACCCGCGGACGCCTTCGTGGAGGACTTCCTCGGCGCCGACCGCGGCATCCGCCGGCTGTCCTTCTTCCCCTCCGCCGCACTGGAGTTGACCACCGACGCCGTGCTCCCGGCCGACGCGCCCCCCGAACGCGTCGCCGCGGCCGGGGCGGCCCACCTGCTCGTGACCGACGCCGACGGCCGCCCGCTCGGCTGGGCCGCACGGGACGAGCAGACCGCCGGGGACCTCGCCACCCGCCGACTGCTGCCGTACGGACGGCCGTTCGTGCCCGGCGCCGACTCCCTGCGGACCGCCCTCGACTGCGCGGTGCTCTCGCCCACCGGCTGGGCGGTCGCCGTGGACGGCGACGGACGGGTGACCGGGGTCGTCTCCCAGCAGGCCATCGGCGAGGCGATCCGCGCCGCCCACACGGCGGGCCGCGCCGAGGACGAGAAGGTCGCGGGATGAGCGGCTACTTCGACATCCCCAGCGACCTCGAGCACAGCTGGGCCGGCCTGATCGGGCTGCACCTGCGCGAGGCCCTGCTGCCGGTGGCCGCCGGGCTGCTCCTGGCGCTGCCGCTCGCACTGCTGTGCGGCCGCCTCCGCTGGCTGTACCCGCCCGTGCTCGCCGTGACGACGGTCCTGTACGCCATTCCGTCCCTGGCGTTCTTCGTCGTCCTCATCGACTACACCGGCCAGACCGAACTCACCGTGATGATCCCGCTGGCCCTCTACAGCCTGGTGGTGCTGGTCCCGGCGATCGTCGACGGTGTGCGCTCGGTGCCGGACGAGACCCTCGCCGCCGCCACCGCCATGGGCTTCGGGCCCGTACGGCGCTACGTCCAGGTGCAGTTGCCGATCGCCGCCCCAGCCATCATCGCCGGACTGCGGGTCGCCACCGCCTCCAGCATCTCCCTGGTCAGCGTCGGCGCCCTGATCGGCAACCAGGGCGCCCTCGGCAATCTGCTCGCGGCCGCGCAGAAGTACGACCGGCCCGAACTCGCGGTGAACGCCGTGGTCACCATGGCCTGCCTGGCAACCCTGTGCGACGCCCTGCTGGTGCTGCTGAGGCTGGTGCTGACCCCGTGGATGCCGCGCGGCGGCACCGTCCGGCCGAGGCCCGCCGCGCGGCGGGCGGAGATCACCCCGGAGGGCGCGGTCCGGTGAACGTCCTCGACTTCGTCAACGCCTTCTTCAGCGACAGCGCCCACTGGCACGGCTACGACGGCATCCCGCGGCGCTTCTGGGAGCACGTGCAGTACTCGCTGCTGGCCCTCGCGATCGCCGCCGCGATCGGCCTGCCCGTCGGCCTGCTGACCGGCCACACCGGACGCGGCGGGAACGCGCTCGCCTTCATCGCCAACGCCGCCCGCGCCCTGCCCAGTTTCGGCCTGCTGGTGCTGGCCGTGCTGCTGATCGGCTTCGGTCTGCTGCCCGTGATGATCCCGCTGGTCGTCCTGGCGGTCCCGCCGGTCCTGGTGACCACCTACGAGGCGGTCCGCTCCGTCGACCCCGCCCCGGTGGACGCCGCCCGGGGCATGGGGATGCACGAGTCCCGGATTCTCTTCCAGGTCGAACTGCCCGTGGCGCTCCCGCTGATCCTCAGCGGCCTGCGCTCCGCCGCCATCCAGATCGTGTCGACGGCCACCATCGCCGCGTACGTCAGCCTCGGCGGCCTCGGCCGGTACATCATCGACGGGCTCTACCAGCGCGACTACGAGAAGGTGGTCGGCGGCGCCACCCTCGTCGCGGTCCTGGCGCTCGTCACCCTCGCCCTGTTCTGGGCCGTGGGACGGCTGGCGGTGTCGCCCGGTGTGCGCAGGCGCTGACGCGGACGCCGAGGCACCCCCGCTCATACGGCAAACCGTGACCACCATGTTCTTGACTGACCGTAAAACGGCTGGATTGGATCGGTGAATGACTTCTACCGCGAAGAGAAGCAGGTCAAGGACGAGGCACACCGGCGCGGCGGCCGTCGCGCTCACCGCCGCGGCGGCCCTGCTCGCGGGCTGTTCCTCCGACGGCGACCCCGACAACCCCCTGGCGGGGGAGAAGGCCGAGGCGGGCACCGTCGTCGTCGGCTCGAACAACTTCGCCGAGAGCACCCTGCTCGCCGACATCTACGGCGAGGCGCTGCGCGCCAAGGGCCTCAAGGTCGGCTACAAGCACAACATCGGCAGCCGTGAGACGACGTACGGCATGATGAAGAACGGCTCCATCACGGTCCTGCCGGAGTACAACGGCTCGCTCCTCGCCTACCTCGACCCCGAGGCCGGGCAGGAGTCGGCGGAGGCGGTGAACGAGGCCGTCAAGGCGAAGCTGGACAAGAAGCTGACGCTGCTGGAGTCCTCGCCGGCCGAGAACAAGGACTCGGTCAGCCTCAACGCGCAGACCGCGGAGAAGTACGGCCTCACCGCCGAGTCGACCCTCGCCGACCTCGAGGAGACCGCACCGGACCTGGTGATCGGAGGCTCGCCCGAGTTCCAGACCCGGCGGCAGGGGCTGAAGGGCCTGGAGGACGTCTACGGGCTGAAGTTCAAGTCGTTCAAGGCGCTCGACGCGGGCGGCCCGCTGACCCAGGCGGCGCTGATCCAGAACGAGGTCCAGGCCGCGGACGTCTTCACGACGGACCCGACCATCGTGAAGGAGGGGTTCGTCGTCCTGAAGGACCCGGAGAACCTCTTCGGATTCGCCAACGTGACCCCGCTGGTCCACAAGGACGCGCTCCCCCAGGAGGGCGTCGACGCGCTGAACGCCGTATCGGCGAAGCTGGACACCGAGACGCTCCTCGACCTCGACGCCCAGGTGCAACTGGAGAAGAAGGACCCGCTGGACGTGGCCAAGGCCTGGCTGAAATCGGCCGGCCTGGACTGACCGCCGCGGGGGTGCGGCCGATCCCGGCCGCACCCCCGGCGGTCATCCCGCCGGGGCCGCCTGGGCGATCAGCCGGTCGATCAGCGCGATCAGCACGTCCCTGCTCGACTCCCGCTCCCGCGCGTCGCACAGCAGCACGGGCACGCCCTCCGGCAGCGTCAGCGCCTCCCGGATGTCCTCCGCCGGGTACGGGTGCTCACCGTGGAAGCCGTTGGCGGCGACCACGAACGGTATGCCCCGGCGCTCGAAGAAGTCGATCGCGGCGAAACTGGACTTGGGCCGGCGCACGTCCACCAGCACCACCGCGCCCAGCGCGCCGAGGGCCAGGTCGTTCCACATGAACCAGAACCGCTGCTGCCCCGGCGTGCCGAAGAGATACAGCACGAGATCGTCCGAGACGGTGATCCGGCCGAAGTCCAGGGCGACCGTGGTGGCACGTTTCTCCTCGACGCCGTCCAGGTCGTCGACGTCCAGCCCCGCCATGGTCAGCGGCTCCTCGGTGCGCAGCGGGACGATCTCGCTGACCGAGCCGACCATGGTGGTCTTGCCCACGCCGAAGCCACCGGCGATCAGGATCTTGACCGTGTCGGGTGCCGGACGGTCGGCGGATGCCTGAGCGGTGGTGTCAGAGCCGGCCAAGGCCCTCCCTCACTTTCTGCAGCAGGTCCAGATCCGGGGTGGTACGTGTGACGGGGTGCGGCGGGTGGACGGTGATCCGCCCCGCCTCCAGCAGGTCGCAGAGCATGATGACGATCACGCTCACCGGGAGGTCGAGCCGCGCGGCGAGCTCGGCGACCGCGACCGGCCGGTCGCACAGCCGCAGGATCCGCAGATGTTCGGGCTGCGGCCGGGCCGCGCCCACGGGCTGCGGATCGGCCGCCGTCACCGTGGTGATGAGGGTGAAGTCGGCGCGGCTGGGCCGGGTGCGGCCACCGGTCAGGGTGAACGGCCGTACCAGCCGGCCCGCCGAGTCGCTTCCGCCCACCTCACACGCCGGGGTCGACGGCGGGTCCCGCGGTCTCCCGCGGCGCCGCGCTGAGGTGCTCACCGATCTTCTTCACCAGCATGTTCATCTGGTACGCCACCACGCCGACGTCCGCGTTCGGCCCGGTCAGCACCACCAGATGGGCGCCGGGACCGGCCGAGGTGAGGATCAGGTAGCTGTGGGCCATCTCGATGAGCGCCTGACGCACCGGGCCGCCGCGGAAGTCCATGCTGACGCCCTTGCTGAGGCTCATCAGACCGGACGCGGTCGCCGCGAGGCGCTCGGCGTCGTCGCGCGGGAAACCCGTGGACTTGCTGACCACCAGCCCGTCCTCGGAGAGCACCACGGCCTGGTTCACGTCGGCGACCCGTTCCACGAGTCCGGTCAGCAGCTGGTCCAGCTGGGTGTGGGTGGCGGGGGCGGGGCGTGTCATGACGGTGTTCCTTCGTGAGCGGTCGGCGGTCGGCGGTCGGCGGTCGGAGTCGTGAACTCGGCGGGGGCGGCGGGCACATGCGCCGGTACGGCCTCGTCGGCGCCGTCCGTGCCGTCGTCCCGCGCCTGGCTCGTGCCCCGCTGGAAGCCGGCGAGGGAGGAGGCGGCGCGCTCCGCGGTGAAGTCGTCACCGGGGTCCTCACCGGCGTCCGGCACGGACTCCTCGCGCAGCTCGGCGGCCAGGCTGGTCTGCGGCACCCGGCGGGGGAGCGGGGTGAGCCCGTCCGGGCGGGCGGCGGGCGCCGGGTCGGCGGCCGGTGCCGGCGCGGTCCGTACGGCGCCGGCCGGCCGGGGCACGGCGGCCCGCGGGCCCGCGGCGGTCCCCCCGGATCCGCCGTCCGCCGTGTCCCGCACGGCCGCGGGTTCCGGAGCGCTCGGTGCGCCGCCGTCGTCCGGCGCGTCCCGCACCACGATCTCGTGCGGGATCAGCACGATCGCCGTGGTCCCGCCGTACGGCGACGGGCGCAGGGTGACGGCGATGCCGTGCCGGTGCGCGAGCTGCGAGATCACGAACATGCCCAGCCGGAGGTCGTCGGCGAGCGCGACCACGTCGAACTGCGGCGGCTCGGCCAACTGGGCGTTGAGGGAGGCGTAGTCCTCCTCCGACAGGCCGAGGCCCCGGTCCTCGACCTCCACGGCGAGCCCCTTGGCCACCATCGCCGCCCGCACCCCGACGGGGCTGGGCGCCGGCGAGTACACGGTCGCGTTGTCGATCAGCTCGGCCAGCAGATGGATCACGTCGGCCACCGCCGGCGGGGCGAGCGACACCTCCTCGTCGGTGAGCACCTCCACCCGCTGGTACTCGGCGACCTCCCCGACGGCACTGCGCACGATGTCGATCAGTGCGACCGGCTCGCTCCAGGAGCGGCCGGGACGCTCCCCGCTGACGATGACCAGGTTCTCCTCGTACCGGCGCAACTGGCTGGCGGTGGAGTCCAGTTCGTACAGGCCCTTGAGGACCTCGGGGTCGGTGTGCCGGCGCTCCAGCGCGTCGAGCTTGCTGAGCTGGAGGTTGACCAGGTTCTGGCTCTGGCGTGCGATGCCCAGGATGATCTTCTGGAACCCGCGTCGGGTGTCGGCGAGTTCGACCGCGGTGAGCACGGCGGTGCGCTGCGCGGTGTTGAACGCGCTCGCGACCTGGCCCAGTTCGTCGTGTCCGTAGTCCAGCGGGGTGGTCGCCGACTCCGCGTCGACCTTCTCGCCGCGCTCCAGCCGGGCCACCACGTCGGGCAGCCGCTCCTCCGCCAGCCCCAGGGTGGCCATCCGCAGACCGCGCAGCCGGCGGGACAGCGACCGGGTGATGCGCCAGGACAGGCCGACGCAGAGCAGCAGCGCGAGCAGCCCGGCGGCGCTCAGGGACGCGGCCGTCACCAGCAGGCTGCGGGCCTCGTCGGCGCTGCGGGTGAGCAGCGCGTCGGTCTGCTGACGGATCATCGTGGCGTACTGCGGGGAGACCTTGTCCATGGCCTGCTCCCACCGCGCCCGCAGGTCCGGGAGTTCGACGCTGCGGTCCTCGCCCTCCGCCGCGGTGGCGAGCACCTGGTCCTCGACCGCCTCCAGGGCGCGCCACTCCGCGCTCCGCAGGATGCGTTCGGTCTGGGTCCTGGTGCTGCCGGTCAGGGAGGGCACGATCTGGTCCTGGACCAGCCAGCGGCGGGTGTGGACCAGCTTCGCGAACTCGCTCCAGCCCTCCGCGTCGAGACGTCCGGACGGCCAGGCGAGGGTGAGGTGGGCGTCCTCCCGGGAGACCAGCTCGGCCGCGCGCTCCAGCGCGATCAGCGGCTGGGCCTGCGAGGTCAGGTCCCCGTCGTCGACCTGGGAGAGCTCCTGGAAGGCCTGGATCTGGTCGTCGATGATCGAGGTGTACTGGTCGAGTGCCTCCTCGGCCGTGATGTCACCGGGGTCGTCCACCTGGTCCCGGTAGTACTCCAGGCTGCCCACCGAGCCGAGCACCGAGTACAGCCGGTCCGAGACGCGCGCCGGCGCCTCGGCGATCACGTCGGCCTTCCCGGACAGTTTCGCCACCGCCGCGTCGGTCGTCTCGCGCTGGGCCTCCATCGCCGACCGCGAGCTCCGCGGATCGGCCAGCCACGCGGCGGTCAGCCTGCGCTCCTTCTGGAGCGCGAGGGTGGCGTGCGTGCCCATCGCGCCGGTGGAGCGGCTCAGTTCCGTCTGGGAGCGCAGCTCCAGCCCTTCCGAGAACATCTGGATCGTGGTCAGGCCCCACATGCCGGCGAGGGTGACGCTGGGCACGAGCGCGAGCAGGAACAGCGAGAGGCGAATGGAGCCGAAACGGCGCCGGGCCCCTGTCCGTGGAGACATCGTGGTCCTAGAGCGGTCGGGTGTCGGGGGAGGAGGTGGGCACGGCGCCCGTCAGCGGGTTCCGCGGGCGGCGAACCCGGCGACCGAGTCCGCGTTGGCCTTCGTGACGAACGCCGGTCCGGTCAGCACCGGCGCGACCCCGCCGCCGCTGATGTTGCCGTTGGCCCGGTACAGCCACAGCGCGTCCACGGCGAGGTAACCCTGAAGGTAGGGCTGCTGGTCGACGGCGAACTGCACGTCGCCGCCGCGTACGGCGTCCACCAGGTCCTTGTTGAGGTCGAAGGTGGCGACACCGGCGTCGCTGCCCGCATCCGCGGCCGCCTCGACCGCGGTGAGCGCGAACTCCGCGCCGTTGGTGACGACTTGGTCGATGCCGGGCTCCTGCCGCAGCTTCGCGGTGAGGATGCCGGAGACGGCACGCGTGTCGGTCCCGTCGACGTACAGGTTCTCCGTCGTCCCGTCGAACGCCTTCCGCACACCGGCGCAGCGGGCCTCCAGGCCGACGTTGCCTCGCTCGTGGACGACGCACAGGGCGTGCCCGGCCTTCAGTTCGTTCAGCTTCTCGCCGACGGCCCGGCCCGCCACGCTCTCGTCCTGACCGAAGAACTCCAGCAGCCCGGCCGGTTTCCAGGCGTCGATGCCCGAGTTGAGCCCGACGACGGGGATGTCCGCGGACCGTGCCTCGTTCACCGGGCCCTTCATGGCCTGCGGTTTGGCGAGCGTCAGCGCGATGCCGTCGACGCCGTCACGGACCGCCTGGCGGACCAGTTCGGCCTGGCCGGCCGGGTCCGGGTCGCTCGCGTACGTCAGCTCGATGCCGTCCTTGGCCGCCGCCGCCTCGGCGCCCTTCCGCACCCGGTCCCAGAAGGCGTCGCCCTCACTGCCGTGGGTGACCATCGCGACCTTCGTCCGCCCCGTGCCGGGCCCGCTCGCCCCGTCTGCGTCCGAGGAGTCGCCGGACGTCCCGAACGCGGAGCAGCCGCTCACCAGCAGACCGACGGCGGCTGCCAGGACCGCCGCGCGGTGTCGCGGGAAGCGCCGGGGCGGGGGAGACGTGTTCATGAGGAGTGCGGACCTCGCTGTACGGCCGAGCAAGAGCAGGGGAGAGCACGGCCGGCTGCCGCGGGGAGCGTACGCCGGCGGGGTGACTCTCGCTGGCCCGGAGCCAACCCTGTGCGACCGCTGGTCGTCAAGTGAAGGGCCACGTGAAGTGAGGTGATGCTGCCGCATTGTGATGAACCGTGAGACGGGGCGGCCGGCCGCGGCCGAGCCCTCCGGCGTGCCGCCGGCCGGCTCCGTTCGCCGCCGATGCGGGGCATAGCGTCCCGATCCCGGTCAACCGCCTTCCGGTGAGGGTGGGTTCCGGGCCGGATCGAGGGTTATCCCCGTATCCGGCCGGCCCGTGCGCTGCCTATCGTTCGAGCGCGGCCGGCCTCCGGTGAGTCCCGGACGGGCCCGCCGCCTGGCGTCCGGCCGTCACCAGCAGGCGGGCCGGCCGGTGCGGATGGGGCACCGGCCGGCCCGCCGTTCTCTTTCCTCCCGCCGATCTCTTTCCTCCCGGCCGCACTTGAATACCGGACGTGCTGTTTTCTTTGCGGCTCGACGTCCGCTTTGCCCTGGGGTGGCCAAATGCGTTGGCCCACCCGCGTGGTGGACACCGCCACAGGGTGAGTTATCGTGTACAAGGCGTTAAAACAAACGGCATGACCCGTTCCTTTCCGGCTCAGGAGTACAGGCGATGGCGAGGCAGGTACGCGCCGAGCAGACCCGCGCGACGATCATCACGGCCGCCGCCGACCTGTTCGACCGCCAGGGATACGAATCGACCAGTCTCAGCGACATCGTCGAGCACGCCCACGTCACCAAGGGGGCGCTCTACTTCCACTTCGCGGCGAAGGAGGACCTGGCCCACGCCGTCCTGGAACTCCAGTCCGCGACCTGCCGCCGGCTGGCCAGGGACACCGAGACACGCGGCCACACCTCCCTGGAGGCGCTGATGCGCCTCACCTTCTGCATAGCCAGGATGTCCGCCGAGGACCCCGTCCTGCGGGCCGGACTGCGGCTCGCCACCGGCGGCACCCGCCCGCGCCCGCCGCTCAGTCACCCCTTCACCGAGTGGCTGGACATCGTCACGGCCCGGCTGCTCGGCGCCGTCAAGGAGGCCGACGTCCACCCCGACGTCGACATCGACGTCGTGGCCCACTCCCTCGTCTGCTTCTTCGTCGGCACGCGTGTCGTCGGCCGCTCCCGGGAATCCGTCGCCCGGCAGCCCCGCCGTACGGCCGAGATGTGGCAGATCCTCATCCGCGGACTGGTCCCCGTGACCCGCCGCGCCCGCTACCTCTCCCTGGCCGCCCGCCTGGAACGGGAGATCGCGCCGGTCTGACATCCGGCGTGCGGCAACGGGCGCGCGTTACGGTGAGCCGCATGTCCGACATCCCCGCCGCGCCCGTGATCACCGCCGACCGGCCCGGCACGTTCCCGCACGGTGTGCTGGCCGAGCGGCACCCCGCGATCATCCGGCAGGTGCGCGAGGCCTTCCCGTACGAACCCGCCCAGCACCGCGCCCTCGACGCCCTGCTGGCCGAGTGCACCGAGGGCACCGTCGAACCGCTCCCGGAGGGCGCCCACGACCGGGAGCGCTGGCGGGCCTGGGGGATGGACACCTACGCCGGGCGCTCCTGGTACGACGTGCCGTGGCTGTGGTCCGAGAGCTGGTTCTACCGCCGGCTGCTGGACGCGGTGGGCTACTTCGGCCCCGGCCCCTGGCAGGGCATCGACCCCTTCCGCCCCTCCAAACTCGCCGAACTCCGCTCGCCCGCCACGGACGAGGAACTCGCCGCCCTCGACGACCTCACCGGCCGCCCCGAGGACGAACGGGCGGGCGCCCTGCTGCACGGCTCCCTGTGGGGCAACCGCGCCGACCTCGGCTTCCGGCTGTCCGCCGAGGGAGCCGAACAGGGCGCCGCCGTCCCCGCCCTGGTGGCCGACGACAGCGAGCGGCTGTGGCCGCTGCTCGACGCCTCCCCCACCGGCACCCTGTGCCTCGTCGCCGACAACGCGGGCCGCGAACTCGTCCCCGACCTGCTGCTCGTCGCCCATCTGCTCGCCCACGGCCGCATCGGCCGCGCGGTGCTGCACCTCAAACCCCACCCGTACTACGTCTCCGACGCCACCACCGCCGACGTCGTCGACGCGGTGCGCCGGCTCACCGGCGCCGGGGGAGCGGCGGCCGGGTACGGGCAGGGTCTGTGGGCCGCCCTCCGCGACGGCCGGCTCACCCTGCGCGCGCACCCCTTCTCCTGCTCGCCCCTGCCCTATGAGGACATGCCGGACGGCCTCCGCGCCGACTTCGCCGCCGCCACGGTCACCGTCCTCAAGGGCGACCTCAACTACCGCCGTCTCGTCGGCGACCGGTACTGGCCCGCGACCACACCGTTCGCCGACGTCACCGCGTACTTCCCGGGGCCGGTCGCCGCCCTGCGCACCCTGAAGTCCGACGTGATCACCGGGCTGAGCGCCGGAACCGAGGCGGCGCTGACGGCAGCCGAGGAACAGCGCTGGCGCACCGGCGGCACCCACGCGCTGATCCAGGTACGGACATGAGCCGATGACTCCCGTACGGGGGAGAGTTCACGCGATGGTGTGATCACGGCCCGGCCGGCGGATGCCGCCACCGGGCCACGGGTAGCCCCCGGCCATGACGCAGCCGTTCGAACTCCCGCACTTCTACATGCCGCACCCCGCGCGCCTCAACCCGCACCTCGAGGAGGCCCGCGCCCATTCGACGGCGTGGGCCCGCGAGATGGGCATGCTGGAGGGCAGCGGGGTCTGGGAGCAGGCCGATCTCGACGCGCACGACTACGGCCTGCTCTGCGCCTACACCCACCCCGACTGCGACGGGCCCGCCCTCTCGCTCATCACCGACTGGTACGTGTGGGTCTTCTTCTTCGACGACCACTTCCTGGAGATGTTCAAGCGCACCCAGGACCGCGGCGCCGGAAAGGCCCACCTGGACCGGCTGCCGCTGTTCATGCCGCTGGAGCCGGGAGCGCCCGTGCCCGAGCCGGAGAACCCGGTCGAGGCGGGCCTCGCGGACCTGTGGGCGCGTACCGTGCCGGCGATGTCCGCCGACTGGCGCCGCCGCTTCGCCGTCGCCACCGAGCACCTCCTCAACGAGTCCCTGTGGGAGCTGTCCAACATCAACGAGGGGCGGATCGCCAACCCCGTCGAGTACATCGAGATGCGCCGCAAGGTGGGCGGCGCCCCCTGGTCGGCCGGGCTCGTCGAGTACGCGACCGCCGAAGTGCCCGCCGCCGTCGCCGGGACGCGGCCGCTCAGGGTGCTCATGGAGACGTTCTCCGACGCCGTGCACCTGCGCAACGACCTGTTCTCCTACCAGCGGGAGGTCGAGGACGAGGGCGAACTCAGCAACGGCGTACTCGTCCTGGAGACCTTCTTCGGCTGCAGCACCCAGGAGGCCGCCGAACTCGTCAACGACGTCCTCACCTCACGCCTGCACCAGTTCGAGCACACCGCGTTCACCGAAGTGCCCGCCGTGGCGCTGGAGAACGGCCTCACCCCGGACCAGGTCGCGGCGGTGGCGGCGTACGCGAAGGGCCTGCAGGACTGGCAGTCCGGCGGCCACGAATGGCATCTGCGCTCCAGCAGGTACATGAACGAGGGCGCGCGCTCCGGCGCCCCCTGGCTGTCGCCGTCCGGCCCGGGGACGTCCGCCGCCGACATCGGCGCGCTGCTCGCCACCACGGGGGCCCGGCGCTGGCGTGCCCACACCCAGGTGCCGTTCCCGAAGGTCGGCCCGTCGGTCATCCCGGAGATCGAGATGCCGTTCCCGCTGCGGCTCAGCCCCGCCCTCGACGGATCGCGGCGGCACCTGCTGGAGTGGTCGCGGCGGATGGGCATCCTCAGCGAGGGCGTCTGGGACGAGGACAAGCTGGAGAGCTGCGACCTGCCGCTGTGCGCGGCCGGCCTCGACCCGGACGCCACCCAGGAGCAGCTCGACCTCGCCTCCGGATGGCTGGCGTTCGGCACCTACGGCGACGACTACTACCCGCTGGTGTACGGGCACCGCCGCGACCTGGCCGTCGCCCGGCTGACCACCGCCCGCCTCGCCGCCTGCATGCCCCTGGACGACGGGCCGGTGCCGCCGCCCGCCAACGCCATGGAACGCTCCCTGCACGACCTGTGGACGCGTACGACGGCCGGTATGACGCCGGACGAGCGCCGTCCCCTGAAGGCGGCGGTCGAGACGATGACCGAGGCCTGGGTGTGGGAGCTGGCCAACCAGATCCAGAACCGGGTCCCGGACCCGGTGGACTACCTGGAGATGCGGCGCGCCACCTTCGGCTCCGACCTCACCCTGGGACTCTGCCGCGCCGGACACGGGCCGGCGGTGCCGTCCGAGGTCTACCGCAGCGGGCCCGTGCGCTCCCTGGAGAACGCGGCGATCGACTACGCGTGCCTGCTCAACGACGTCTTCTCCTACCAGAAGGAGATCGAGTTCGAGGGCGAGATCCACAACGCGGTCCTCGTCGTGCAGAACTTCTTCGGCGTCGACTACCCGACCGCGCTGCCCGTGGTGCAGGACCTGATGAACCAGCGCATGCGCCAGTTCCAGCATGTCGTGGCACACGAACTGCCCGTCGTCTACGACGACTTCCAGCTCTCGAAGGAGGCACGGGAGATCATGCAGGGGTATGTGACGGACCTGCAGAACTGGATGGCGGGCATCCTCAACTGGCACCGGAACGTGGCGCGGTACAAGGACGAGTACCTGTCCGGCCGGATCCACGGCTTCCTCCCGTACCGCGCGCCGGCCCTCCCGGCGCTCGTCTGACGGCCGGGCGCCGCTGCCGGAGGTGACCATGGAACAACCCGCGCTGCGGCCCAGGCCCCTGCCCGGGGAGCGGGGCGGTCCGAACGGCCGGGGCGGTCCGCGGGACCGTCCCGGGTCCGGCCGGGTGTCCGGGCAGCACGCCGGGCGCCTGCGCGGGCGACGGTTGGTGAGTGCGGTGCTCGGCGTCCTGGCGGGTGGGGTGCTGGTGCTGTCCGGCGTCGGGCTGGGGGCGATGGGCGCCACCGTCGTCGGCGCGGGCGGGATCGCCGACGTGACGGGCCGGCCGGCGACGGCCCCCGCTCCCGGCCCGTCCCCGCCGTCGCCCCCCGTCGCCCCCTCCGCGCCGGTCGCCGCCCGGCTCGGCGTGGAGGTGGCCGACGACCGCGGACCGGGCGCCCGGGTCGTCGGAGTGCACATCCCGGGCCCCGGCTTCTCGGCCGGTCTGGCACGGGGGGACGTACTCCTCGACTTCGGCGGTACGCGCGTCGACTCCGCCGCGGACCTGGCCCGCGCCGTCGCCCGGGCCCGCCCGGGCGACGAGGTGAGACTGACGGTGCGCCACCGGGGCGGCGGCTACCGGCAGCTGACGGCGGTTCCCGGCGTCGTCACGTGACCACGCGGAAGTGGCTGGTGAGCCGGGCCTCGTCGTCCAGGACGTGGAAGGCGAGGCCGACCGGGGCGTCCCGGTCGGCGATCTGCCCGCCCTCCCAGGGCAGCCGCAGCGTCCAGGTCACCCCCGGCCCACGAGCACCGGACGGCCGGCGAAGGTGGTGGCGGCCGGGGTATGGGCGTGACCGGTGATCAGCCCGGCGACCTGCGGCCGGCCCGCCAGGAGGGCGGCCGGCCGCCCGGCGCCGCGCAGCGGGCAGGAGTCGGGGAGGGGGTGGTGCAGGGGCACCGGCGGGTGGTGGAAGGCGAGCAGCACCGGCAGGCCGTCGTCGAGTCCGTCGAGCGTCGACTCGATCCAGGCGAGGGTCTCCGCGTCCAGCTCGCCGTCGTCACGGCCCGGGGTGCTCGAGTCGCACATCAGCACGGCGCCGCCGTCCAGCACGTGGGCTCGGTTCACCGGCCCGTCCGCGGCCGGCTCCCCCAGCAGGACCTCGCGGTACGGGGCCCGGCTGTCGTGGTTGCCCGGACAGGTCAGCACGGGTAACGGGGCGTCCCCGCCGGGCAGCCCGAGGAGGCGGGCGGCCTCCTCGTACTCGGCCTCGGTGCCGTGGTCCGCGATGTCCCCGGTCACCAGCAGCGCGTCCGGCCGCCGCGGCAGCTCCCACAGCAGGTCGCGCACCCGCCGGGCCCGTTCGGCCGCCCGCTCCGTTCCGTCCAGATGCAGATCGCTGATGTGTGCGAGTACGAGCACGGTCGGGGGTCTCCTCGGCTCGGTCTGCGGGCGGTCACACGTGGTCAAGCACGATGACCAATGCTTGAACACCGTCTATCCATTGGTCGGCGGGGATGGCCGGGCGAACACCGCGAACCGGCTCGCGCCGCCCCCGTCCGCCGGGCAGGATGCTGCCCGTAGCCCTGACGCCCGCCCTGGGAGGCCACCGGATGACCGGCACCGCGCCCGCGCCCTTCACCGCCGACGACTACAAGGCCCGTATGGACCGGGCGGCACGGCAGGCCGCCGGGGCCGGGCTCGCCGGACTGCTCGTGGCGCCGGGCCCCGACCTGGTGTGGCTCACGGGATACACCCCCACCGCGGTCACCGAGCGGCTCACCCTGCTGGTCCTGGCCCCCGGCCGGGACCCCGTGCTCGTCGTCCCCACCCTCGAGGCCCCGGACGCCGAGCGCGCCCCGGGCGCCTCCGCCCTGACCCTGCGCGACTGGACCGACGGCAAGGACCCCTACGCCGCCACCGCCGCCCTGCTGGACACCGACGGCCGGTTCGGCATCAGCGACAACACCTGGGCCATGCACCTGCTGGGCCTGCAGCAGACGCTGCCCGGCACCTCGTACGCCTCCCTCACCGAGGCCCTGCCGATGCTGCGCGCCGTCAAGGACACCGCCGAGCTGGACCTCCTGGCCGCCGCGGGAGCCGCCGCCGACGCGGCCTTCGAGGAGATCGGGAACGCCCCCTTCGCGGGCCGCAGGGAGACCGACGTCGCCGCCGACCTGGCCGCCCTGCTGCGCCGGTTCGGACACTCCCAGGTCGACTTCACCATCGTCGCCTCCGGCCCCCACGGGGCCAACCCGCACCACGAGACCGGCGACCGCGTCATCGAACGCGGCGACATGGTCGTCCTCGACTTCGGCGGCCTCAAGGACGGCTACGGCTCCGACACCTCCCGCACCGTCCACGTCGGGGAACCCACCGACGAGGAACGCCGGGTGCACGACCTGGTGCGCGAGGCCCAGGAGGCGGGCTTCCGCGCGGTACGGCCCGGCGCCGCCTGCCAGGACGTCGACCGGGCCGCCCGCGCCGTCATCGCCGACGCGGGGTACGGGGAGTACTTCATCCACCGCACCGGGCACGGCATCGGCGTCACCACGCACGAACCCCCGTACATGATCGAGGGGGAGGAGCAGCCCCTCGTCCCCGGCATGTGCTTCTCCGTCGAACCCGGCGTCTACCTGCCCGGCCGGTTCGGGGTGCGCATCGAGGACATCGTGACCGTGACCGAGGACGGCGGGCGGCGGTTGAACAACACCGCGCGGGAGATGGTCATAGTGGACTGAACGACCCCTTCCGTCCCTGTGTCGCCTCCCCGAACGGCAAGGGCACGACCATGACCCAGGCACCGACACCCACCGCGGACACCGTCCGCCGACTGGCCCGTTCCCTGCTCGAGGACGCCGGGGGAGGAGGCGGTGCGGCAGCCGCCGCAGGTCCCGACGTGCGGCCGGTCACCGGGGGCGCCGCGCCCGCCGCCTGGTGGGTGGGCGCCCGCCATGTGCTGCGCCTGGCCCCGGACCGCGACACGAGCGCCCGCCGGCGCCGCGAACTGCGGCTGCGCGACCTGGTCCGCCCGCACGTCCCGCTCGCCCTGCCGGCCTCCGTCGCACAGGGGGAGTGGGCACCCGGTCTGCTCTGCACCCTCGACACCAGGCTGCCCGGCGGGACGGCGGAGGAGCACGCCGTGTCCGCCGTCGGCGAGACCGACCTGGCCGGGCTGCTCACGGGACTGCGCGAGGTACCGGCGCGGCAGGCCGGGACGCTCGGCGTGCCGCGCGTGTCCCCGCGGTCCCTGGAGGCGCTGCGCCGGACCGCCGCGCAGGCCGCCGAACGGCTCGCCGCGGCCGACGAGTTCGACCCCGCCCGGCTGCACCGGCTCACCCCGCCGGCCGCGGCGCAGCTCGCCGCTCAGCCCGGTACGGCGGTCCTCGTCCACCACGCCCTCACCGGCGGGCACCTCGTGGTCGGCGCGGACGGCCGGGTGCGCGGGGTCCTCGGCTGGGACGCGGCGGTGGTCGGCGACCCGGCCGAGGACATCGCGGGCCTCGCGCTCGCCGTCGGCGCCCCGGCCGCCGTACGGGCCGCCACCCTCGCCGGCTACGGCGCCCGCCCCTGCCTGCGCGGCCTGTGGCTGGCCCGCTGCGACGCCCTCGTCCACCTGGACGCGGAACTCACCGGCCGCACCCCCGCCACGCCGCCCCTCCTCCCGCGCACCCGGCTGCGGCGCGCCTGGGAGCCGATCATGCTGGAGCGCGTGACGGACCTCAGGGACGGCGACGAGGCTCCCTAGGGGCCCCCTAGGGGACCCCTTTGAGGCCCCTAGACGGTCCCGTCGCCCTCCCGTCCGGCGGGCGGAGCCGGCGACAGGACCCGGCCGGGCGGTCTCACTCCTGCACCAGCACCACCGCCGACTCGGCGGGCAGACGCAGCACTCCGTCCGGGCCCGGCGGCTCCACGGGCTCCCACGCGGCGAGCACCCGCGCGCCGGGGACACCGAGGGGGACGGCCGCCGGGCGGTCCCCGAGGTTCACCGCCACCCGGACGTCTCCGCGCCGGAAGGCGAGCCAGCGGTGCTCCTCGTCGTAGGCCACCTTGGTGTCGCCGAGGTCGGGGTCGACGAGGTCCGGCTGGGCGTGGCGCACGGCGACGAGCAGCCGGTACCAGGCCAGCACGCGCGCGTGCGGCTCGCGTTCCGGCTCCGACCAGTCCAGGCAGGAGCGGTCGCGGGTGGCGGGGTCCTGCGGGTCGGGCACGTCCTCTTTCGCCCAGCCGTGCGCCGCGAACTCCCGGCGCCGCCCGTCGCTCACCGCCTCGGCGAGCTCCGTGTCGGTGTGGTCGGTGAAGAACTGCCAGGGCGTGCCCGCCGCCCACTCCTCGCCCATGAACAGCATCGGCGTGAAGGGAGCGGTCAGCGTCAGGGCCGCGGCGCAGGCCAGCAGCCCCGGGGAGACCAGCGCGGCGAGACGGTCCCCCTGGGCGCGGTTGCCCACCTGGTCGTGGGTCTGGCTGTACCCGAGGAGCCGGTGCCCGGCCACCCGGGTGCGGTCCAGCGGGCGGCCGTGGTGCCGGCCCCGGAAACTCGAGTACGTGCCGTCGTGGAAGAAGCCGCCGGTGAGGGTCTTGGCCAGGGCCGCGAACGGGGCGCGCGCGAAGTCGGCGTAGTAGCCCCGTGACTCGCCGGTCAGGGCGGCGTGCAGGGCGTGGTGGAAGTCGTCGTTCCATTGCGCGTGGATCCCGAAGCCGCCGTCCTCGCGCGGCGTGACGACCCGGGGGTCGTTCAGATCCGACTCGGCGATCAGGAAGAGCGGCCGGCCCGTGTCGGCGGACAGGTCGTCCACCGCGCGGGAGAGCTCCTCCAGGAAGTGGTACGCGCGTGTGTCCACCAGCGCGTGCACCGCGTCCAGCCGCAGCCCGTCGATCCGGTAGTCCCGCAGCCACGCCAGCGCGCTGTCCACGAGGTACGCGCGCACCTCGTCGGAGCCGGGCGCGTCCAGATTGACCGCCGCGCCCCACGGGGTGTGATGGGTGTCGGTGAAGTACGGGCCGAACAGCGGCAGGTAGTTCCCGGACGGCCCCAGATGGTTGTGCACGACGTCCAGGACGACGCCGAGACCCAGCGCGTGCGCCCGGTCGACGAACCGTTTCAGCCCCTCGGGCCCGCCGTACGGCTCGTGCACCGCCCACAGCGAGACGCCCTCGTACCCCCACCCGTGCCGGCCCGGGAACGGGCACACCGGCATCAACTCCACGTGTGTCACGCCCAGGTCCGCGAGATGACCGAGCCGCTCGGCGGCCGCGTCGAAGGTGCCCTCGCGCGTGTACGTGCCCACATGCATCTCGTACAGCACCGCGCCGGGCAGCGGACGCCCCGCCCACCGCGCGCCCCAGGCGAACCGGTCGTGGTCCACGACGGCGCTCGGCCCGCCCGGCCCGTCGGGCTGACGGCGCGAGCGCGGATCGGGCAGCAGCGGCCCGTCGTCCAGCGCGAAACCGTACCGGGAGCCGTCCCGCGCCTCGGCCTCCCCGCGCCACCACCCCTCACGCTCCGGATCGCGCTCCAGCGCACGCGCGACGCCGTCGCACTGGAGCGTCACCCTGCCGGCCTGCGGTGCCCACACCTCGAACTGCACGGACGGTTCCCCTTCGTCTGCTCACCGTGATGTAGCCCGTCCATCGTGCGTCATGGCAGATCGATTCGCCGGGGGATTCCCCCTTCCGCCGCAGGTGTCGCCGGGCACGCCCGCGCGCCGGCCCTTTCCCCGGTTTCTGGACAGTCCGGCCGTCGCTGACCGACAATCAAGAGCGTGACGTCGTCCTTCGAGTTCCACACGTACCCCGCGCGGCTGTCCGACGCGGAGCGCGACAAGGCGCTGAGCGTGCTGCGGGACGGGGTCGCCATGGGCCGCCTGTCCCACGACACGTTCATCCGCCGGATGGAACTCGCCCTCGCCGCGCGGCGTTCCGACGAACTCGCCGCGCTCACCGCCGACCTCCCGAGGGAAAACCGTTTCTCGCGCGCGGTGTTCGGCACCGTCGAGGCGGTGTCCGGGTTCACCGTGCGGCTGCGCAGGGCCTGGCAGGCGGAGAAGCTGCCCAAGCTCCTGCTGCCGCATCCGGCGGCCGGGCATCCCCTGCGCATAGGGCGCGACCCCGCCAGCGGACTGAGGCTCAGCCACGAAACGGTCTCCCGCGTGCACGCCGAACTCCGCCACCAGGGCGGCCTGTGGGTGCTGCGGGACCTCGGCTCGACCAACGGCACGACGGTGAACGGGCGTCGGGTGGTCGGCGCGGCCGTCGTCCGCGAAGGCGACCAGGTCGGCTTCGGCCAGATCACCTACCGGCTGGCGGCCGACTGACCGGGGCCCGCTGCCGGCGCGCGGCCGACTGACCGGGCCCGCCCGGGCGCGGTCGCCGCGGCCCCGTGACGGCCGCGGTGTTGACGTACCCCTCGGCTCCGTGACTCACTGTGTGGACACCGTGCACTGGCGGTGAAACGACGGCGCCGTTCGCAGGAGGTGTGCCCTGCCGCCCCTCCCGCGCTACCCGACCGTCGACGAACTGGGCGCACGGGCCGCCGCCCTCGCCGCCCGGCACCCCCGCCGGGCCCGGCTGCGCCGCGTCGGCCTCTCCCGCGCCGGCACCCCCCTGTGGCTCCTCCGCGTCGGCCACGGCAGCCGTCAGGCCCTCGTCGTCGCCGGGCCGCACGCCAACGAGCCCGTGGGCGGCGCGACGGTCCTGCGGCTGGCCGAGCGCGCCCTGGCCGACCCCCGGCTCACCGAGGGCGCCGACACCACCTGGAACCTGCTGCTCTGCCTCGACCCCGACGGGCTGCGCCACAACGAGCGCTGGCTGACCGGCCCCTACACCCTCGGCCACCACTACCGGAACTTCTTCCGGCCCGGCTTCCTCGAACAGCCCGAGTGGCTGCCCGACGGCGCCGCGGCAGCCACCCTCCCCGAGACCCGCGCCCTGCTCGCCCTCCAGGACGAACTGCGGCCCTTCCTCCAGTGCTCCCTGCACGGCGTCGACGTCGGCGGCGGCTTCGTCGAACTCACCCGCGACCTGCCCGGCCTCGACCGCCGGGTCGCGGGCATCGCCGCCCGCCTCGGCGTCCCGCGCGAACTCGGCGCGTACGACGCCCTGTACTGGCCCGGGCTCGGCCCCGCCGTCTACCGGATCCCGCCGCCGCACCGCCGCGACCTCGCCGCCGCCATCACCGAGGCCGCCGTCGAGTCCACCTGGTTCCACCCGCACCGGTACGGCACCCTCACCGCGGTCGTCGAGGCGCCCATGTGGGGCGTGGCGGCCGTCGCCGACGGCTCCCCGCCCGAGGACGCCCAGGCGGAACTGCGCTCGGTGAGCCGTACGCTGCGCCAGGACACGCTGCTGCTGAGCGGTCTGACGGCGCGGATCCGGCCGTACCTCGCCAGCGTGCCCGACGCCGCGCGGCTGCTCGCCCCGGTCGACGACTACCTACTGGTCTGCCCCGGGCTCGCCGACGCGTGGGACCCCGACTGCGGGAACGATTCTGCTCATCCGTTGCCGCCCATGACCACCGCCCGTCTCACCGCCCTGCGCCTCGCCGGGCGGCGGCTCGCGCTGCGCACCGCCGGGCTGCTGCACCAGTTGGTGACCCGCGCGGGGCGCGATCCGGCGGGGGCGCTGCCGGAGCTGGACCGGCTGATCGACGCGCGGTGCGCCGACTACCGGGACGTGTCCGGGGCGCGCTGGATCACGGTCGCGCGCCAGGCCGAGTACCAGGCGCGGGTCGTCCTCGCCGCGTTCGCACTGGCCGTGCGGGAGGGGGTGGCGTCCTCCCGTTCGGGTGAGCGGGGGTGGGGTTCGGGGGCTGCTGTGCCGATGCATCGGGAATGAAGCAGATTTCACTGACAGCCGCAGCCGCAGCCGCAGCCGCAGCCGTAGCCGTGCGGGCTGGGCTCGCCGCTCTGGTCCTGCTCGCCGCTGCGGCACCCGCGAGGGCCGGTACCGAGCCCTCCTCCGCCCAGGAGAGCCGGCTGATGCTCACGGTCAGCCGGGGTGAGACGCCGACCGCCTCGGAGGGCGGCACGATGCTGCGGTGCGACCCGCCCGGGGGCGAGCACCGGCGAGCGGTGGAGGCATGCGCGGAGCTGGCCGCGGTGGACGGGCGCATCGGGGACATTCCGCCGAGGGAGGTGTTCTGTCCGATGGTCTACGCGCCGGTGACGGCGCACGCGAGCGGCACATGGCGCGGGCAGCCGGTCACCTACACGGAAACCTTCCCCAACCCCTGCACCCTGACCGCCCACACAGGCCCCGTCTTCGAACTTGCGTAGCTGAGGACAGCCAAGCTCGCTCACCCAGCTGCGGGCAGTCGTGCTGCTCCCGCGTGGGCGGCCGTCTTGCAGCGGCGGGCAGCGAAGCTCGCTCACCCAGCTGCGGGCAGTCGTGCCGCTGGGGCGGCACGGGTGGGCGCAGCGGCACCCGGGCGAGCGCCGGCAAGCGAACCCACCCCCGCTCAGCACCCACGTCGGTGCACATGGCGCTCCTGAGCACCCACCCGGTGCGTCAGCGGGCGGGGGGAGGTGGCGCAGCCCGGCGCCAACGGGGTGCCGTCGCGCCCACCCGTGCCGCCCAGCGGCACGACTGCCCGCGGCTGGGCGGTGGGGCTGCCGGCGGCTGGGCGGCGGGGTGGCCGTGGTGCGGCACGACTGCCTGCGGCTGGGCGGTGGGGCTGCCGGCGGCTGGGCGGCGGGGTGGCCGTGGTGCGGCACGACTGCCTGCGGCTGGGCGGCGGGGCTGCCGGCGGCTGGGTGGCGGGGTTGCCCGTGCTGCGGCACGACTTGCCCGCGGCTGGGCGGCGTGGTTGCCCGTGGCTGGGCGGCGGGGCCGCCCGCGGCTGGGGGGCCGGGTTGCTCGTGGTGCGGCGGGGCTGGCCGCGGCCGTTGGCGGCGTCTGGCGCTACGTCGCGTGTTCGCGGGTGTGGTGGGCCGCTGCCACCACCGTGCGGGACTGGTGCTCGACCTGGTGCCCCACCGGCACCCACCGCGCACGGAACCGCGCCGCGAACGCCTCGCTCCACAGGGCCACCAGCCGCTCCAGCCGCTCCACCGCCCCCGCGTCCGTCCCGCTCAGCGCCCGCCGCAGCATCGCCGCCGCCCTGAGCGGCACCCGCCGCGCGAACGCGTCCACACTCCCCACGTACGCCCGTGTCCCGTCGGCCGGCGGCGTGCGGACCAGGTCGTCGGCCAGCCCCGGCACCAGCTCCAGCCCCCAGAGAGCCGCCCGCAGCAGCGGCCCGCCGGCCTCCGCGGGCCCCGCCCCCACGTCCGTCCCGCCCAGCGCCCGCCGCACCTCGCCCGCGTCCCCCAGCAGCCGCTCCGCGAGCCGGTGCATCGCCGCGTCCGGTGCCGGATGCGGAGCGGGGTCGTCCACCAGGTCGCTGGCCCACATCGGCACCTCGATCACCGCGGTCATGCCGCCGTACCGGTGCGCGTGGTACCAGGTGCTGTGCCGGGCGTCGTCGGTCAGGCTCGGGTAGGCCCGCCCGGCCTCCGGTGCCGGCATCACATGGACCCCGGGGCCGGACGCCGGCCAGCCCGCCGCGTCCGAGGCACCCGTCTCCACCGGAATGTGCAGCTGCGCCGCCGACTTGGCGAACGGCTCGGCCAGCCCCGGCACGTCCCTGGTCAACTGCACCCAGCTGCCGCCCAGTTCGGTGCCGTGCAGGGACACCTGCAGATAGGGCCGCAGCTCGTCGATCACCCCGGTCAGCGCGAGCGTCTCCGGCGGCAGCCGGTCGGGCGGCAGCACCGACGGCGCCCACTCCGGCTGTTCCGGCCCCGCAGGACGAAAGAACCCCAGGTGATAGTCGTACAGACTGCGTGGTGCCGGGGTCACATGGAGGCTCGCCCCGTCGGGGTCCGCGCAGAGCAGGAAGTGCCACGACACGCCGTCGCGCAGCTCCCGCTCCCGCACGGCCCGCCGGGCCAGCGCGAGCAGCGTCCCCCCGGCGGCCGGTTCGTTGGCGTGCGCGCCGGCCACCACGAGCACGGCGCGCGGGGCGCGCCCCACGGACAGCAGGTGCAGCGGCCGTCCCGCGCGGGAGACCCCCACCTGCCGCAGTGCGCACAGTTCCGGCCACTGAACGGCCAGCGCACGGGCGGAGAAAACCAGTTCGGCCACCGTCGGATAGCGCGACTCCCGCAGCGGACCCACCCCCCGTCACCACCTGAATCCGCACTGCACTGCGCAGTACCCCACGGCCGGGAGACGGTGTCAAGAGCGCGACGGGGGAGCCCTCGGGGGGCGCCCGGAAGCACTCCGGAACCGGACACCCCGCCCGGGCCGTCGTCAGTCCCCGGCCCGTTCCAGCAGGGCCACCGGCAGCCGCCCGAACAGTTCTGCCACGCGCGCGTGGCCGTCGAACTCCCGTCCCGGCTCCAGCACATCGGCCCACCGCCCGGGAGGCAGCGGCAGCCGGGTGTCGCGCCAGCCGCCCTCCTCCGCCAGCCGCAGCGACAGGCGGGTCACCGCGGTGAGCACCTCTCCGGAGCGCGCGAAGGCCGTACAGTGCGCCGCCGCGGGACCCTCGGCCGGCAGCGGCTCGTACGACGCCGTGTCGCCGAAGACCTCCGGCCGCCGCGCCCGCAGCCGCAGCGCCGCCCGCGTCACCGTCTCCTTGTCGCCCCCGTCGCCGGCGAAGCGCACGGTCCGCCGGTTGTCCGGGTCGACCAGGGCCCGGTACTCGTGCTCCGTGCCCTGGTAGAGATCGGGCACCCCCGGCATCGTCAGATGGACCAGGGCGGCGCCCAGCACGTTGGCCCGGATGTGCGGCTCCAGCGACGCGCGGAACGCCGCCACCCGCTCGCCGGGCGCCCCGCACGGCCCCGCCGCCACGAACCGCGCCACCGCCTCCTCGTACGGCGGCTCCTGCTCCGTCCAGCCCGTGTACAGGCCCGCCTCGCGCACGTGCTTCAGCAGGGCCGCCTGCACCCGTTCCTCGTCCGCCGGGCCGAGCCCGAACACCGTCTGCCAGGCGGCCCACGCCAGCTGGGCGTCCGGCACGCCCTCACCGCCGCGCGTCACCTCCGCGAGGACGTCCGCCCACCGCTGCGGGCACTCGGTGAGCACATGCAGCGCCGCGCGTACGTCGGCGCTGCGCTTCGCGTCGTGCGTCGACAGGACCGTCCCGGTGGCCGGCCAGTCGCGCTGCACGCGCGCGCAGTACGCGTGGAACCGCTCCGGCGGCACCGCCGGGCTGCCGGGGTCGCCGCCCACCTCGGTCGCCGACAGCAGCGGCACATAGCGGTAGAACGCGGTGTCCTCGACGGACTTGGCCCGCAGCGCGGACGACGTCTGCGCGAACCGCGTACGGAACTCCACGTGGGCCGGCCCGTCCCCGTACCGCCCGAGGACCAGATCCCGGACGACGTCCACCGCCCCGGCCTCCTCCGGGACGGCGAAGGCGAGCCGGGCCCCGGCCGCGGCCTCCTCCGTGACCACGGTGGCCGCGTCGACCGACTCGTACGGGCGGTAGACCTCCAGCCGCACCAGCAGCTCCTGGAGGGCCGTGCGCAGCGCCCAGGGCGCGCGGTCGCGCAGCCCGGTCTCCGCGGAGGTCGCGCACAGCCGGCTCGCCACCCGGGTCAGCCGGTCCACCTCGGCCGCCAGTTCGTGCGTGAGCACCTTGTACGCGGCCCGCCGCACCGTGGCGTCCCAGTCGCCGCCCCGGTCGGTCTGCGGGGCGGCGAACCGCCGGTACTGTCCGAGCAGCTCGCCGAACCCGGCCGGGTCGGTGAACAGGCCGTCCACGTGCCGCAGGGCGTCGTAGCCCGTGGTGCCCGCGACCGGCCAGGCGGCCGGCAGCGTCTCACCGTCGGCGAGGATCTTCTCCACCACCGTCCACCGGCCGCCCGTGGCCTCGTGCAGCCGCCGCAGATAGCCGTCGGGGTCGGCGAGCCCGTCGGGATGGTCGACGCGCAGCCCGTCGATCACACCGTCCCGGAGCAGCTCGAGGATCTTGGCGTGGGTCGCCTCGAACACCTCCGGGTCCTCCACCCGCACCCCGATCAGCTCCGAGATGCTGAAGAACCGCCGGTAGTTCAGCTCGGTCCGGGCCAGCCGCCACCACACGGGCCGGTACCACTGCGCGTCCAGCAGCCGCGGCAGCGGCAGTCCGGCGGTGCCCTCCCGCAGCGGGAACGCGTGGTCGTGGTAGCGCAGCACGTCGCCGTCCGTCTTCAGGTCGCCGGCCTGCGTGCCCAGCGGGCCGCCGAGCACCGGCAGCAGCACCTGCCCGCCCTGCGCCTCCCAGTCGATGTCGAACCACCGCGCGTAGCGCGAGGAGGGGCCGTCGCGCAGCACCTCCCACAGGGCGTCGTTGTGGCGCGGGGACATCGCCATGTGGTTCGGGACGATGTCCAGGATCATCCCGAGCCCGTGCTCCCGCGCGGTGCGGGCCAGCTCCCGCAGACCCTCCTCGCCGCCGAGTTCCTCGCGCACGCGCGTGTGGTCGACCACGTCGTAGCCGTGCGCCGAGCCGGGCACGGCCTCCAGGACGGGGGAGAGATGCAGATGGGACACGCCGAGCGAGGCGACGTACGGTACGGCGTGCGCTGCCGCTCGGAAGGGGAAGGCGGGCTGCAGTTGCAGGCGGTAGGTGGCCGTGGGCACGGGTGGGTCGGGTCGCTCAGGGGTCATGGGAACCTACGTACCCGCGTGGCCGCGTGTCGTGTCATCGGTGCTCCGTTCGGGGTGCGAGCGGGGGCGGGAACGCAAGGGCCCGCCCCCGCGCCTACACCGGCCGCCGCAGCACCGTCATGCTGCGGTCCGTCAGGGTCAGCCGCGTACCGGCCGCCACCTTCGGACCGCTCCCCGGCGGCACGCCATCCGCACGCGCGGTGTCGACGACCACCTCCCACTGCCGCCCGTGGTCGACCGGCACCACGAAGTCCAGCGGCCTGGGCGAGGCGTTGAACATCAGCAGGAACGAGTCGTCGGTGATCCGCTCCCCGCGCTGCCCCGGTTCGGAGATCGCGTTGCCGTTGAGGAACACCGTCAGTGCCGACGCCCGCGCGGAGTCCCAGTCCCGCTGGGTCATCTCCGCGCCCTCGGGCGTGAACCAGGCGATGTCGGACAGGTCGTCGTGGGTGCCCTCCACCGGCCGGCCGTGGAAGAAGCGGCGCCGGCGGAAGACCGGGTGGTCCTTGCGCAGCCACACCATCGCGCGGGTGAACCGCAGCAGGTCGTGGTCGTCCTCGGGCCATTGGACCCACGCCAGCTCGTTGTCCTGGCAGTAGGCGTTGTTGTTGCCGCGCTGGGTGCGGGCCACCTCGTCGCCGTGGCTGATCATCGGCACGCCCTGGGAGAGCATCAGGGTGGCGACGAAGTTGCGCATCTGCCGGGCCCGCAGCCGCAGCACCTCGGGGTCGTCGGTCTCGCCCTCGGCCCCGCAGTTCCAGGACCGGTTGTGGCTCTCGCCGTCCCGGTTGTCCTCGCCGTTGGCCTGGTTGTGCTTGTCGTCGTAGGACACCAGGTCGTGCAGGGTGAAGCCGTCGTGGCAGGTCACGAAGTTGATCGAGGCCAGCGGGCGCCGCCCGTCGTCCTGGTACAGGTCGGAGGAGCCGGTCAGCCGGGAGGCGAACTCCGCGAGCGCGCGCGGCTCGCCCCGCCACAGGTCGCGGACGGTGTCACGGTACTTGCCGTTCCACTCGGTCCACAGCGGCGGGAAATTGCCCACCTGGTAGCCGCCCTCGCCCACGTCCCACGGTTCGGCGATCAGCTTCACCTGGGAGACGACCGGGTCCTGCTGCACCAGGTCGAAGAACGACGACAGCCGGTCCACCTCGTGGAACTGCCGCGCGAGGGTCGCCGCGAGGTCGAAGCGGAACCCGTCGACGTGCATCTCGGTGACCCAGTACCGCAGCGAATCCATGATCATCTGAAGGACGTGCGGGGACCGCATCAGCAGCGAGTTCCCGGTGCCCGTGGTGTCCATGTAGTAGCGGCGGTCGTCGGTGAGCCGGTAGTACGACGGATTGTCGATGCCCTTGAAGGACAGCGTGGGGCCCAGATGGTTCCCCTCGGCGGTGTGGTTGTAGACCACGTCGAGGATCACCTCGATGCCGGCCTCGTGCAGCGCCTTCACCGCCGACTTGAACTCCAGCACCTGCTGGCCCCGGTCGCCCCAGGACGCGTAGGCGTTGTGCGGGGCGAAGAAGCCGATGGTGTTGTAGCCCCAGTAGTTGTTCAGGCCCATGTCCACCAGACGGTGGTCGTTCACGAACTGGTGAACGGGCATCAGCTCCAGCGCCGTCACCCCGAGCTCGCTCAGGTGCTCGATCACCGCCGGGTGCGCCAGACCCGCGTAGGTGCCCCGCAGCTCCTCCGGCAGCCCCGGATGGCGCATCGTCAGGCCCTTGACGTGCGCCTCGTAGATCACCGTGTGGTGGTACTCCGTACGGGGACGCCGGTCGTCGCCCCAGTCGAAGTACGGGTTGACCACGACCGATGTCATCGTGTGCGGCGCCGAGTCGAGGTCGTTGCGCCGGTCGCGGTCGTCGAAGTGGTAGCCGTACACCTCCTCGCCCCACCGGACGGCCCCGCTGATCGCACGCGCGTACGGATCGAGCAGCAGCTTCGCGGAGTTGCAGCGCAGCCCCCGCTCGGGCGCGTACGGGCCGTGCACACGGAAGCCGTACCGCTGCCCGGGCATGATCCCGGGCACGTACGCGTGCCGCACGAACGCGTCGCTCTCGCGCAGTTCGATCGCGGTCTCCGAGCCGTCGTCGTGCAGCAGACAGAGCTCTACTCGGTCCGCGGCCTCCGTGAAGACCGCGAAGTTCGTTCCGGCGCCGTCGTACGTGGCACCGAGCGGATACGCCTCGCCAGGCCAGACCTGCATGGATACGACTCTTTCAGGTGTACGGCGCCGGTGGGGCGCCTTGGCTCCGAGTGTTCCCGTGTCTCCCCGAAAGGCGGGAACCACCTTCTACCCACGCCCCTCCGGCCGACGACCCCCGCACCCGCCCGGCTCGCTATGAATCAGCTCACTCCCGCGTAGCGGAACCACGGAACGGTCGCACCGATACGGGAAGTTGAGAAACGACCCTGTCCATCGGGCTGCACCGCGCACCGTCGGCGGAGTACTCTCCTTGATCGTCGGGACGGGGAGTGCTCGGGGGAGCGGAAGGCGGTGCGTGGGTGGGCTCGGGAGGGCTGGAACTGCCCCCTGGTGACGAGGGTCACGAGGGGAGCAGTTCCACGGACGTCCCGCCCGGTGCGGTGTCCCTGGCACGGCCGATGGACGCGGGTTCGATCGGGCCGGAACTGGACTGGGACGCGGACGCCTGGCGCGAGGTGCGCACGCGCGCGCAGCGCGCCGGACGCGCCTACATCTGGCTGAACCTGGTGGAACAGCGGCTGCGGTCGGTCGTCGCCGCCGTGCTGCGCCCCGTCTACGAGCCGGTGCACGGCGACGACTGGGTGGTGGCCGCCGCCGGACCCGCCGGGCAGGAGTGGGTGCAGCGCGCGGTGGCGGTGCGCGAGGTCAGCCGCCGCAAGGGCTATCTGCTCGACCCGGCCGACGACAACGTGCTGTCCTTCCTCACCCTGCCGCAGCTGCGCGAGCTGATGGTCCAGCACTGGCCCTGCTTCGAGCCGTACTTCGACGACCGCCGCGACGTCGAACTCGCCCTGGACGAGCTGGAGGTCACCCGCAACGTGGTCTCCCGCAACCGGGCACTGTCCGAGGCGGTCCTGAACCAGGCCGAGCGGGCCTCCGCGCGGCTGCTGGAGATGCTCGGCGCGGGCGGCGACGTACCCTCCGCGCGGCGGCTGCCGGTCGACGCGGTCGAGGACCTGATCGGCGACCGGTACGCCGACGTCGTCGCCGTCCACCCCGACCGGGTACGGCTGCTGCGCCAGTTCCCGGCCGAGGACATCTTCGGCGGCGCCCGCCGCCTCGACGCCATCGGCATCGGGCTCAACCTGCTGGTGCAGAACTTCTCCGGACGCCGTCTCGTACGGCTCGCCGAGTCCGGCTGCCGGGTGCGGCTGCTGTTCCTCAACCCGGCCTCCAGCGCGGTCAAGCGCCGCGAGCGCGAACTCGGCATCAAGCGCGGCGAACTCGGCCGCGCCGTCGAGATGAACATCCTGCACATGCGGCGCGTCCGGTCCCGGCTGCGCGACCCCGGCGCCTTCGAGATCCAGGTCTACGACGAGACGCCCCGCTGCACGGCCTACCTGGTGGACGGCGACGGCGCGGACGGCATCGCGGTCGTGCAGAACCATCTGCGGCGCGCCCGGGGCATGGAGGCGCCCGTGCTGGTGCTGCGCAACGGGAGCAAGGTGGTCAAGCCGGGCGAGGTCGAGGAGGGCGGGCTGTTCCCCACCTACCGCGAGGAGTTCGAGCTGATGTGGGCGGATTCGCGTCCGGTGTCGTGAAACGCCCGGGTGGCGACCGGTTGTGGGCAGGTGTGCCCGGCGGTAAGCGGAACGCGGTCCTCTGATTGTCAGTGGCGCGTGGCAGGGTGGAGATCACTGGGGGAACGCACCACACAGAAGGGGGGCAGCCCATGGGCTGGCACCGGGAGCTGCTGATCGGCTTCGACCTGGAGACGACGGGTACCGATCCGCGCGAGGCACGGATCGTCACGGGCGCCGTGATCGAGGTCAGGGCGGGGGAGCCGATGGGGCGCCGCGAGTGGCTGGCCGACCCGGGCGTGCCGATCCCCGAGGACGCGGTGGCGGTGCACGGGATCAGCAGCGAGCGGGCGGCGGCCGAGGGCCGCCCCGCGGACCAGGTCGCCGACGCCATCGCCGGCGTCCTGACCGCCTACTGGCAGACGGGCGTCCCGGTCGTGGCCTACAACGCCGCCTTCGACCTCACGCTGCTCTCCGCCGAACTGCGCCGCCACGGACTGCCGTCCCTGCGGGACCGCCTGGGCGGCGCGGACCCCGCGCCGGTGATCGACCCGTACACGATCGACCGTTCCGTCGACCGCTACCGGCGCGGCAAACGCAACCTCGAAGCGGTCTGCGCGGAGTACGGAGTCGTGCTGGACGCGGCGCACGACGCGACCGCCGACGCGCTCGCCGCGGCCCGGCTGGCCTCCGCGATAGCCGTCCGCCACCCCAAGGTCGCGGCCCTCGGCCCGGCGGAACTGCACCGCCGGCAGATCGAGTGGTACGCCCAGTGGGCGGCGGACTTCCAGGACTTCCTGCGCCGCAAGGGCGAGACGACCGCGGTGATCGACGGCACCTGGCCCCTGCGGGAGCCGGTGGGCGAGCGGGTCTGACCTGCCCGGTGCCGGCCGCGGCGGTGGCCGGTGCCCGCCGGCCGGCCGCTCTCAGAACGGGTACCAGCGCACCGTCTCGTCCCCGTCCCGCAGGGACGCCACCCGGCGTTCGAACTCGGCCAGCGCCTTGGGGTTGCCCGGTGCGTGCTGGGACACCCAGGCGCAGCTCGCGGTCTCCCGGGCGCCGCGCAGCACCGAGCAGCCGTCCCAGGCGCGCACGTCCCAGCCGTAGGTGCCGGTGAAGGAGGCGTAGGCCTCGTCCGGGAGGCCGTAGCGGTCGTGGGAGAGCGCCATCACCACCAGGTCGTGCTCGCGCAGATCCGCCGAGAAGGTCTCCAGGTCGATCAGGACCGGCCCGTCCGGCCCTATGAGCACATTGCGCGGCAGCGCGTCGCCGTGGATGGGTCCCGGCGGCAGCTCGGGCGTCAGCGCCGCGGCGGCCGCCGCGAAGCCGTCGCGGCGCTCGCGCAGATACGCCGCGTCGGCGGGGTCGATCGTGTCGCCCGCGAGACGCAGCCAGCGCTCCACCCCGCCCAGCAGCTCGCGGGCCGGCAGCTCGAAGGGCGGCGCGGGCAGGGCGTGGACCAGCCGCAGCAGTCCGGCCAGATCGCGGGGCCCGGCCGGCCGCATGCCCTCCGGCAGCCGGTGCCACACGGTCACCGGGTGCCCCTCGACCAGCAGCGCCTCGGGCTCGGCCGCCCGCACCGCGGGCACGCCCTCCGCGGCCAGCCACTCCGCGATGTTCAGCTCCCGGCGGGCCCGCTCCAGCAGCTCGGCGTCGCGGCCCACCTTGACGGCCAGGCCACCGGCGGCGAACACCGCGTTCTCACCGAGGGCGAGGAGCCGCGCGTCCCGTGCCCCGCCGGGCAGCACCCCGGCCGCCGCGAGCACCTCCCGGGCCCGTGCCTCGTCCATCCGTCCCCTCCATGTCCGTCCGCGTCGGACCGCCGGGTTCCGGCCATCCGTCGGCCAGTGTCGCATTCCTCCAGGTCGAGGCGGTGTGCGCGGTCCCTCCACGAGCCGACCGACCCGGACACGCCCCCCGGAACCCCACTGCGACCGGCCGCACCCGCCGCCCCTCGCACGCCGGTGTCCGCCGCGATCCTCCGCTCCGGTCCCGTCCGCGGGCGCACGCACTCCGTCCGGACGCGTCGCGGTCCCGCTGTCCCGACCGGCCGAGGACCGCCGACCGACACCCTCGCGCCCCCGTGCCGGAGCCGCACGCTTACGAGACCGGTCCACGGCTCATACCCGCCCTGCGAGGCCGCCTTCGCCCGCACCCCGCATGTACGCGTCTGCGGCGCGGACGTCCTCGCCGCGCGCCCGGGCCCCGCCCGAGCGGCGGCTGCTCGTACGGACCGGCCGGCGTTCTTCTCCGGGCCGTGCCGTGGGTCGACGCCGGTGGGATCCGCGTCGGGTGCCGCCCGTTCGACGCCGTCGCGTCCGGCAGCCGGTGCCGGACACCTCCCGCCGCCGTGATCGGAAAACAGTTTGCACGAGACGTCTCGTCTCGCCTAGGGTGTCGGTATGACCACTCCCGCGCACATCGCCATGTTCTCCATCGCCGCCCACGGGCACGTGAACCCGAGCCTCGAGGTGATCCGCGAGCTCGTGGCGCGCGGCCACCGCGTGACCTACGCGATCCCGCCCCTCTTCGCCGAGAAGGTCGCCGAGACGGGCGCCGAGCCCAAGCCGTGGAACACCACGCTGCCGGGCCCCGACGACGACCCCGAGGCCTGGGGCACCACGCTGCTGGACAACGTCGAGCCGTTCCTGAACGACGCGATCCAGGCACTCCCGCAGCTCATCGAGGCCTACGAGGGGGACACCCCCGACCTCGTCCTGCACGACATTGCCTCCTACCCGGCGCGCGTGCTGGCCCACCGCTGGGGCGTGCCCGCCGTCTCCCTCTCGCCCAACCTCGTCGCCTGGGACGGGTACGAGAAGGAGGTCGCCGAGCCGATGTGGGAGGAGCCGAGGAAGACCGAGCGGGGGAAGGCCTACGACGCCCGCTTCCGCGGCTGGCTGGAGGAGAACGGGATCACCCTGTCCCCGGAGGACTTCGGGGGCCGCCCTGCCCGCTCGATCGTCCTGATCCCCAAGGCGCTCCAGCCGAACGCCGACCGCGTCGACGAGAGCGTGCACTCCTTCGTGGGCGCCTGTCAGGGCGACCGCGGCGCCGAGGGCGACTGGCAGCGGCCGGACGGCGCGGAGAAGGTCGTCCTGGTGTCGCTCGGGTCGTCCTTCACCAAGCAGCCGGCCTTCTACCGGGAGTGCGTCGAGGCGTTCGCCGGTCTGCCCGGCTGGCATCTGGTGCTCCAGATCGGGCGGCACGTCGACCCCGCCGAGCTGGGTGACGTACCGGAGAACGTCGAGGTGCGCTCCTGGGTGCCGCAGCTCGCGATCCTCAAGCAGGCCGACCTGTTCGTCACCCACGCGGGCGCCGGCGGCAGCCAGGAGGGGCTGGCGACGGCCACCCCGATGATCGCCGTACCGCAGGCGGTGGACCAGTTCGGCAACGCGGACATGCTGCAGGCGCTCGGTGTGGCCCGGCACGTCCCGGCCGACGAGGCGGACGCGGGGACGCTGCGGGCGGCGGCCCTCGCCCTGGTCGACGACCCGGAGGTCGCCGCCCGCCTGAAGACCATCCAGGCCGACATGGCCGAGGAGGGCGGCACCCGCAGGGCGGCCGACCTGATCGAGGCGGAGCTGCCGGTGCGGCACTGACGCGACCGCGGGAAGGGGCCCGGCGGAGAACCGCCGGGCCCCTTCCCGCAGCGCGCCTACCGCATCACACCGGTACCCGCTCGCCCTGGTCGTCCCGGGCCGCCGGAGGCGCCACCGGCTGCGGCGACTCGTCGTGCGTCAGGTCCGGCATCCGGTGCAGCCACTTCGGCAGGTACCAGTTGCGCTCGCCGAGCAGCGCCATCACCGCCGGGAGCAGCACGCCCCGGATGATCGTCGCGTCGATCAGCACCGCGGCCGCCAGGCCGACGCCCATCTGCTTCATGGACTGCATGGACAGCGTCCCGAAGATCGCGAACACGGCGACCATGATGACGGCGGCGCTGGTGACCACACCGGCCGTGGTGACCACACCGTGCTGGATCGCGTCCCGCGTCGTACGGCCCCGCATCCGTGCCTCGCGGATCCGGGAGACGACGAACACGTGGTAGTCCATCGACAGGCCGAACAGGATCACGAACAGGAACAGCGGCAGCCAGGTGATGATCGCGCCGACGCCCTCCGCGCCCACCAGGGACGCGCCCCAGCCGTGCTGGAAGACCGCCACGAGGATGCCGTAGGCGGCGCCCACCGACAGCAGGTTCAGCACGATCGAGGTGATCGCGACCGTCAGCGAGCGGAAGGACAGCAGCATCAGCAGGAAGGCGAAGACCACCACGAAGACGAAGACCGGGAGGACGGAGCCGACCAGCTGGTCGTTGAAGTCCTTGGAGCCGGCGATCTGCCCGGTGATCGGCGCCTCGACCCCGTCCACCGTGCCGAGCGTGGCGGGCCGCACCTCGTCGCGCAGCACGTCCAGGCTCTCGCCCGCCCTGTCCTGGTCGGAGCCGCCGACCAGCGGTACGTAGACGAAGGCGATGTTCTGCCGGTCGTGCACCTTGATCTCGACCGGGCCCCGCGAGGCGCCCGAACTGACCGCCCGCTCCCGGAAGTCGGCGAGCGCGGCCGTCACCTCGGGGGCGTCGATGTCCTTCGCCTTGACGACCATCTCGGCCGGTTCGGAGCCGCCCGGGAACGCCTCGTTGACCCGGTTGTACGTCTGCACGATCGGCAGCGAGTCGCCGAACTCCTGGTCCAGCGTGAGGTTCTGGGTCTTCATGCCGACCGCGGGAGCGGCCACGGCGAGCAGGGCCCCGGTCGCCAGCACGGCGGCGAGCACCGGCCGCGCGAGCACCCGCTTCAGTACGGCGGTCCAGAACCGGCTGTCCGTGCTCCCGCTCGCGCGCTTCCGGCGCAGGAACGGCACGCGGCCCTTCTCGACCCGCTCGCCGAGCAGCGACAGCAGGGCCGGCAGCACCGTCACGGAGCCGACCATGGCGACCGCCACCACCATCAGCGAGGCCAGACCCATCGCCTCGAACTCGGCGAGACCGGTGAACAGCATGCCCGCCATCGCCACGCACACGGTGACACCGGAGACGACGATCGCCCGGCCACTGGTCGCCGCGGCGATCCGCAGCGCCGTCTGCGCGTCCCGTCCTGCCGCCCGCTCCTCACGCTCACGGCGCAGGTAGAACAGGCAGTAGTCGACCCCGACGGCCAGACCCACCAGCAGCATCACCGAGTTCGCGGTCTCGCTCATCGGCTGGAGATGGCTGACCAGGCCCATCAGACCCATCGTCGCCATGATCGCGGTGATCGCCAGCACCACCGGCAGCAGCGCCGCCACCAGCGCGCCGAACGCGATCAGCAGGATGCCGAGGGCCACGGGCACCGCCGAGTACTCGGCCTTCTTGAAGTCGTCGCCGAACGCGTCGTCGAACGTCTTCATCATGCTGGCGCCGCCGATCTCCTCGATCCGCAGCGAGCCGTGCTCCTTCTGGACGTCCGCCACGGCCTTCAGCACCGGCTCGACACGGTCACCGGCGGTGTCGGAGTCGCCGCGCATGTCGAACTGGACCAGCGCGCTGCGCCCGTCCTCGGAGATGGTGTCGCTCTCGTAGGGCGAGGTGACCGCGGTGACCTCACCGGTCTTCTCCACGGCCGCGACGACCGCGGTGACCGCCGACCGGAACTCCTCGTCGGTGGCGGTGAGGCCGTCGCCCTTCGCCTGGACGAGCACGGTCTCACTGGCCGGCTCCTCGATGCCCGCGTCCTCGACGATACGGGCGGCGGTGCTGGTCTCCCCCTTGAGCTGATCGCTGTTGCCGACGTCGACCCGGCCGGCGGCCGAACCGAGCCCCATCGCCAGCACGACGAACAGCACCCAGATGCCGACCGCCGCCCAGCGGTGCCGGGCGCTCCAGCCGCCGGCCCGGGCGGCGAGGCCCCGTACCCGCGAATCTCCGTTCCCCATGACGGGCTCGCTCCCTCGTGTTCGGCAGCGACCCCCTGCCGCCACCTGACCTTTTCGAAGGTATGGGCCGCGTAAGCGCGTCTCGTCGTGCTGTCCGGTGAAGCTCGGGCGCCCGGAGTCATCCCCTCGGCGTTCCCGTTCTCCCCACTGAGGAGGACAAGCGCCCCCTACATGTACCCGGACAGGTGGGCGACGACGATCAGGGTCCGGAGTACGGCCGGTGGTTCCGCAACCTTGTTGAATAAGTCACAGACGCGTGTACCGGTTGCTCCGGGCCGCGCCGGTCCGCCAGAGTTTCGCGAAGTCCGCCGCGCGGACCCGGCCGTCGTGCCCGCCCCCACGGGGCACGACGGCCGTCTATCGTGTGCGGATGGCGACCAGATACGCGGCGCTGCTGCGCGGCATCAACGTGGGCGGCGGCAGGAAAGTCCCGATGGCCGAACTGCGCACCCTCGTGGAGGGCCTCGGCCACGACGGCGTGCGGACCCATCTCCAGAGCGGTCAGGCGGTGTTCACCTCCGACCACGGCGACGAGGAGTCACTGGCTGCTGAGTTGTCCACGGCGATCGAACGGCACTTCGGCTTCGCGGTGGACGTGATCGTGCGCGACCACGCCTATCTGAAGGGCGTCGTCGAGGCCTGCCCGTACCCGGCGGGCGAACTGGAGCCCAAACAGCTCCACGTCACCTACTTCTCGGCGCCCGTCACCGCCGAACGCTTCGCCGGGATCGACCAGACGTCCTGCCTCCCCGAGGAGTTCAGCCTCGGCGACCGCGCGCTCTACCTCTACGCACCGGACGGCCTGGGCCGCTCCACACTCGCCGATCAGCTGTCCAGGCCCCGCGTCACCAAGGGCGTCGTCGCCACCAGCCGCAACTGGAACACGGTGACCAAGCTCGTGGAGCTCACCGGGGACCGGCCGGCCGGGACACCGGCCTGATTGGACCACTGACAGGACGGCGAAGTGGACCAAGTGCCTGCCGCCCGCGGCACATACGGTCGACGCATGAGCGATGGATCACCCACCCGCGTCGACTGCTGGTTCGACCCCGCCTGTCCCTTCGCCTGGATCACCTCCCGCTGGCTGCTGGAGGTCGAACGCGAACGCCCCCTCGACCTGCGTTTCCACGTCATGAGCCTCTCCCTGCACAACACCGGCAACGAACTGCCCGACTGGTACCGGGACCTGGTCGACCGCTCGATCGGCCCGGTACGGGTCGCGGTCGCCGCGGCGGAACGGCACGGCGAGAAGGTGCTGCGCGACCTCTACACGGCCCTCGGCACCCGCATCCACGAACGCGGCATCGAGGACTTCGACACCGTGATCGCCGCATCCCTCACCGAGCTGGGCCTGCCCGCCGACCTCGCGGCGGCCGCGCACGACCCGGCGTACGACGACGCCGTGCGCCGCAGCCACGAGGCGGGCGCCGAACCGGACACGGGCGCCTACGTGGGGACGCCCACCCTCCATGTCGACGGAACCGTGTGGTTCGGCCCCGTCCTGAGGGCGATCCCCCGCGGCGACCGCGCGACCGCCCTCTTCGACAGCTTCCGCGTCCTGGCAGCCGACCCCGACGTCTTCGAACTGAAACGAACCCGGACGGGCGACCTGTCCTTCGCCTGAGCCCGGCGCGGGGACGGGAACCGGTGCCGGGAGCGGGGGCCGGGGCGCGGAGGTCGAAGCGCGGAGGTCGAAGTCGGCGGCCGGAGCACGGCGGCCGGGGCCCGGGGCGGGCCCCGGAGACCGTGGGCCGGGGCGACTCGCACCGACCCTGAGACGAGCGCCCCCCGGCCCCGCCCCGCGCGAGCGGTCAGGCGCCGACTGCCGTGAGCCGCGGTACCCGGGCCGCGTCGTACCGGTCCAGCAGGACCCGCGCCACCTCCGGCGCCGGGCCCAGGACGTCCGCCAGGACGTCCGCCTCCGCCGCGCCCCGGGCGATACGGTCCGGGAGGTACCCGGGTGCCAGCACGTACGGGGCGACGGCGACGCGTGCGCAGCCGAGCGCGCGCAGTTCGCGCACCGCCTGCTCGGTGCGGGGGAGGGATGCGGAGGCGAACGCAGGCCGCACGGCGCACCAACCGGTGTGCCGCCACTCCCGCGCGATTTCTGCGATCACTGCGATCGCCTCCGGGTCGGAGGACCCCGCCGAGGCCAGGACGACCCCGGTCGAGGACTTGTCGGCGGGCGTCAGGCCCGCCTCGTACAGCCGGCGCTCCAGGGCCGACAGCAGCAGCGGGGACGGACCCAGCACCTCGGCCTGGCGGATCCGCAGCCGCGGCGGGGCCTCGGCCAGCACCGCCGGGATGTCCGACTTGGCGTGGAAGGCGCGGGTCAGCAGCAGCGGCAGGGCCACCACATCACGGACGCCCTCCGCGTCCAGGGACTCCAGCAGCCCTTGCACGGAAGGGATGTTGAAGTCCAGGAAGCCGGTCTCCACCCGCACCCCCGGCCGCAGCGACCGCACCCGCCGCACCAGGTCGTGCACGGTCGCGGCGTGCCGCGGATCGCGGCTGCCGTGGGCGATGACGAGAAGTACCGGACGACGCATGGGATGCCTCAGCTCTTCACCAGCAGACCGCGGCTGCGCAGCACCCACCGCTCCAGCGGACTGAAGATCAGCAGGTCGATGGCGATACCGACGGTCAGGATCAGCAGGATCGCCTCGAACACCATGGCCATGTCGCTGGCGTTGCGGCCGTTCTCCAGCAACTGGCCCAGGCCGATGCCGAGGTCGGGGAAGGACGCGATGATCTCCGCGGCCATCAGCGAGCGCCAGGAGAACGCCCAGCCCTGCTTGAGCCCCGCCACATAGCCGGGCAGCGCGGCCGGCAGCACGATGTGCCAGGTGCCCTTCAGTCCCGTCGCGCCCAGCGTGCGTCCGGCCCGCAGGAACAGCGGCGGCACCTGGGAGACGCCGGAGACCAGGCCGTTGGCGATCGAGGGGACCGCGCCGAGCAGGATCACCGCGTACATCATCGAGTTGTTCAGGCCCAGCCAGATCACCGCGGGTGGCACCCACGCCACCGACGGCAGCGACTGCAGGCCGGACAGGATCGGTCCGATCGCCGAGCGGACCACCTTCACCCGCGCCACCAGCAGCCCCAGCGGGGTGCCGATCAGCAGCGCGAAGAAGAAGCCGAGCAGACCGCGCGAGACGCTGGTCCAGATGTAGCCGAGCAGCTCGCCCTGGAGCCACGCCTCGCGCAGTACGGCCCACACCGCCCCCGGTGAGGGCAGCTTGGTCGGGTCGTCGACGATCCTGAAGGAGACCAGGGCCTGCCAGACCGCCAGCACCAGCGCCACCGCGACGACCGGCGGGAGGACCTTCTCCCTGAGGGTCTGCCGCAGCGGCCTGCGGCCGGTCTGCACCGTCTCCAGTGCGTCGAGGCCCGCCTCCAGACCGGCGAGGTCGCCCCCGTCCCCGTCCTTCGCGGTCGTCTCAGTGCTGGCCATGACGGCGGATCTCCCCACGGAGTTCTTCGGTGATCTCGACGGACAGTTCCGCCACGGCGGTGTCCTCGATGCGGCGCGGGTGCGGGATGCCGACCGTCCACTCACGGGCGATCCGCCCCGGGCGGGAGGACAGCAGCACCACCCGCTCGGCGAGCCGGACCGCCTCGCGCACGTTGTGCGTGACGAACAGCACCGACAGGCGCGTCTCGCGCCAGATCCGGGTCAGCTCGTCGTGCAGCACGTCCCGGGTGATGGCGTCCAGGGCCGCGAACGGCTCGTCCATCAGCAGCAGTTTGCTCTCCTGCGCGAGCGCCCGGGCCAGCGCCACCCGCTGGCGCATACCGCCGGACAGCTCGTGCACCCGCTTGCCGTGCGAGCCCTTCAGCCGGACCAGCTCCAGCAGCTCCTCGGCCCGGCCGCGGCGCTCGTTCTTCGGTACGCCCCGCAGTTTCAGGGCGAGTTCGATGTTCTTGCCCGCGGTCAGCCACGGGAAGAGGGCGTGCTCCTGGAACATCAGGGCCGGCCGGCCGTCCGTGCTGATCGCCCCGGCCGTGGGCCGGTCCAGGCCCGCGACCAGGTTCAGCAGCGTCGACTTGCCGCAGCCCGAGGCACCCAGGAGGGTGACGAACTCGCCGGGTGCGACATCGAGGGTGATGTCGTCCAGCACGAGCTGCTGCCCGGCGGGCCCGGCGAACGACTTCGAGACATGCTCGATGCGGGCGGCGTGCGTGGCCGCCTCCGTGCCGTCGGCGGCCTTGGCGAGGGTTGTGGCTGTGGCCATGGTCGTCACCTCCTGGGAACTCTTCGTGATCCGGGCTTACTCGGCGCCCAGGCCGGCGTCGTCGACGGCCGGTTCACCGGCGGTCTTCAGGACCTTGTTGAGCAGCGTCAGGTCGTAGATGCCGTTCAGGTCGGGCCGTTCCAGCAGGCCCGCCTTGACGGCGTGTTCCGCCTGGGCGTCGAGGGTGGCGGCCAGCGGGTCGTCGATGAACCGGATGGACTCCCACGCCGGGTCCAGCACTTCGGCGGGCAGCGCCTTGCCGGAGTCGGTCTCCAGCTGCTCGTTGGCGACCGTCTTCGCCTCGTCCCGGTGGGCGTTGATCCACGCGTTGGCCCCGACGGACGCCCTCAGTACCGCCTCGACCGCCTTCGGGTGCTGCTGGAGGAACTCCTGGCGCACGATGATGTTCGTGATCACGAACTTCTCGTCGGGCCACAGCGACGCCTCGTCCAGCAGCACCTTGCCGCCCTCGGCGACCAGCTTCGAGGCGGTCGGCTCCGGCACCCAGGCGCCGTCGACCGACCCGGCCCGGAACGCGTCCGGGGTGACCTTGTTGTCGCTGCGGACGACCGTGACATCGCCCTTGCCGCTCTGCGCGTCGACCTTCCAGCCCTGCTCGGCAGCCCAGTTGAGGAACGCGACGTCCTGGGTGTTGCCGAGCTGCGGGGTCGCGATCCGCTTGCCCTCGACGTCCTTCAGCGACTTCACCGTGTCCGGGTTCACCACCAGCTTCACCCCGCCGGACGCCGAACCGCCGATGATCCGCAGGTTCTTGCCGCCCGACTTGGTGTAGCCGTTGACCGCCGGGGACGGGCCGATGAAACCGATGTCGATCGAACCGGAGTTGAGCGCCTCGATCTCGGACGGCCCCGCGTTGAAGACGGCGTACTTCGCCTCCGTGCCGCCGAGTTCCTTCTGGAACAGACCCTTCTTCCTGGCCACCAGCGCCGTGCCGTGGGTCAGGTTGCCGAAGTAGCCGATCCTGACGGAGTCGAGACCGTCGGTCTTCTCCGCCCCGGCGGCGACCTTCGCCGCGCCGTCGTCCTTGGCCTGGGAGCCGTAGCCGCAGGCGGCCAGGGTGAGCAGTGGGAGCGCGGCCATCACCGCGAAGGTACGGCGCAGGGCTGTCGTGGCAGGCACGGGAGGCTGTCCTCTCGGAGGCCCGGCGGTCACGGCATGTCAGGCCGTGGCCGGGAAGTCGGCGGGTTTTCGTCTACGGCGGGGGGTGAGGGCGCGCGAGCGGTGCGCGTACGTCAGCGCACACATCGGTCGACCCCGCCCTGCCCGGCGCCGAGGGCGCCGCTGCCAACCCGGCCGCCCTCCTTCGCGAACGTCGCGTAGAAATCGGTGGAGTTCATGGTCAGAAGTTCCACCCGTCGTCCTCGGTCTCGTCCCTGACGGGCTCCGGCGCGGCGAAGGACTCGCCGACCATGCCCGCGGTGAGCGTGGTGCCGTCGCTCGGGTCGATGAGAATGAACGAGCCGGTGCGCCGCGAGTCCGCGTAGGAGTCGGCGGGCAGCGGTTCGGCGGTACGGATCTTCACCCGGCCGATGTCGTTGGCACCGAGGGTGCCGGGGTGCGGGTGCAGGGACAGGTCGTCCAGCGTCAGCCGGGACGGGATGTCCTTCACGATCGCCTTCACCGTGCGCGTGCCGTGCTTGAGCAGCACCCGGTGGCCGACGGTCAGCGGCTGGTCGGCGACATGGCACACGGTCGCCTCGACGTCCTGCGAGGTGGCCGGCGCGTCCTTGCTGGGGACGATCAGGTCGCCGCGGGAGATGTCGATGTCGTCGGCGAGCAGCAGCGTCACCGACTGCGGGGTCCAGGCGATGTCGACCGGCTCGCCCAGCAGGTCGATGCCCGTCACCGTCGTCGTCCGCCCGGACGGCAGCACGGTCACCCCGTCGCCCACCCGGAAGGTGCCCGCCGCGATCTGCCCCGCGTAGCCCCGGTAGTCGGGGTGCTCGGCGCTCTGCGGCCGGATCACGTACTGCACGGGCAGCCGCGCGTGGCAGTGCGCCAGGTCGTGGCTGACCGGGACGGTCTCCAGGTGCTCCAGCACGGTCGGGCCGCCGTACCAGTCCATGTGCGCGGACGGCTCCACCACGTTGTCGCCGACGAGCGCCGAGATCGGGATGGCGGTGACCTCGGGGACGCCCAGTTCCGTCGCGTACGCCGTGAACTCCTCGGCGATGGCGGCGAACACGGACTCCTGGTAGCCGGCCAGGTCCATCTTGTTGACGGCGAGGACGACGTGCGGGACGCGCAGCAGGGCGGCGATGGCGGCGTGCCGGCGGGTCTGCTCGACCACGCCGTTGCGGGCGTCGACGAGGATCACCGTCAGTTCGGCCGTGGAGGCGCCGGTGACCATGTTCCGCGTGTACTGCACATGGCCGGGGGTGTCGGCGAGGATGAACCGCCGCCGGGGGGTGGCGAAGTAGCGGTAGGCCACGTCGATGGTGATGCCCTGCTCCCGCTCGGCGCGCAGGCCGTCGGTGAGCAGCGCCAGGTCGGGAGCGTCCTGGCCCCGGTTCGCCGACGCCCGCTCCACGGCCTCCAGTTGGTCGGTGAGGACCGACTTGGAGTCGTGCAGCAGCCGGCCCACCAGGGTGGACTTGCCGTCGTCGACGGAGCCGGCGGTGGCGAACCGCAGCAGCGTGGTGGCCGCGAGCTCCTCGGTGGTGATGGTGCCCATCTCTAGAAGTACCCCTCGCGCTTGCGGTCTTCCATCGCGGCCTCGGAGAGCTTGTCGTCGGCGCGGGTGGCGCCGCGCTCGGTGAGCCGGGAGGCGGCGATCTCGGTGATCACCTTCTCGATGGTGTCGGCGTCGGAGTCCACCGCGCCGGTGCAGGACATGTCGCCGACCGTGCGGTAGCGCACCTGCCGCTTCTCGATCCTCTCGCCGTCCTTGGGGCCGCCCCACTCACCGGCGGTCAGCCACATGCCGGAGCGGCGGAACACCTCGCGCTCGTGCGCGTAGTAGATCTCGGGCAGTTCGATGCCCTCGCGGGCGATGTACTGCCACACGTCCAGCTCGGTCCAGTTGGACAGCGGGAAGACGCGCACGTGCTCACCGGGGGCGTGCCGGCCGTTGTAGAGGTTCCACAGCTCGGGGCGCTGGCGGCGAGGGTCCCACTGGGAGAACTCGTCACGCAGCGAGAACACCCGCTCCTTCGCGCGGGCCTTCTCCTCGTCCCGGCGTCCGCCGCCGAACACCGCGTCGAACCGCTCGCTCTGGATCTTCTCGGTGAGCGGCAGGGTCTGCAGCGGGTTGCGGGTGCCGTCCGGGCGCTCCCTGAGCACCCCCCGGTCGATGTAGTCCTGCACGGAGGCGACATGGAGCCGCAGCCCGTGCCGGGCGACCGTGCGGTCCCGGTAGTCGAGCACCTCGGGGAAGTTGTGCCCGGTGTCCACGTGCAGCAGCGAGAACGGGACCGGCGCAGGGGTGAACGCCTTCAGCGCCAGGTGCAGCATCAGGATGGAGTCCTTGCCGCCGGAGAACAGGATCACCGGCTTCTCGAACTCGCCCGCCACCTCGCGGAAGATGTGCACGGCCTCGGATTCGAGGGCGTCCAGGTGGGAGAGGGCGTACGGGCTGGCCGTACCCTCCTCGACCGTGGCGACGGTCGTCGTCATGCCAGTCCCCTTTCGCTGAGCAGGGCGTACACCGACGCCGCGGACTCCTGCACGGTCTGGTTCTGCGACTCGATCCGCAGATCGGGCGTCTCGGGCTCCTCGTACGGGTCGTCCACCCCGGTGAGCCCGGTGAGTTCACCCGCGGCCTGCTTGGCGTACAGGCCCTTCACATCGCGTACGGAGCACACCTCGACCGGGGTCGCCACATGCACCTCGACGTATTCCGTGCCGTTCGCCGCGTGCCGCTTGCGTACCGCGTCGCGGCTGTCGGCGTACGGTGCGATCACGGGGACCAGCACGGTGACGCCGTTGCGGGCGAGCAGTTCGGCGACGAAGCCGATGCGCTGCACGTTGGTGTGCCGGTCCTCGCGGCCGAAGCCCAGGCCCGCGGAGAGGAACTCGCGGATCTCGTCGCCGTCGAGCACCTCGACCCGCCGGCCCCGCTCGCGCAGCCGGGCGGCCAGCTCGAAGGCGATGGTGGTCTTGCCGGCACTCGGCAGACCCGTGAGCCAGACGGTGGCTCCGGTCGTCACGTCGGTCTCCTGTATCTGCTGTACTCGGGGGTTCGTCATCCGTGCAGGCCGCACTCGGTCTTGGAGCGTCCGGCCCAGCGGCCCGCGCGGGCGTCCTCGCCCTCCCGCACCCGGCGGGTGCAGGGCGCGCAGCCCACGGAGGCGTAGCCGTCCATCAGCAGCGGGTTGGTGAGCACGCCGTGCTCGGCCACGTAGGCCTCCACGTCGTCCTGGGTCCAGCGGGCGATGGGGGAGATCTTCACCTTCCGCCGCTTCTCGTCCCAGCCGACGACCGGGGTGTTCGCCCGGGTCGGGGACTCGTCGCGGCGCAGGCCGGTCGCCCAGGCCTGATAGCCCTTCAGGCCTTCCTCCAGCGGCCGCACCTTGCGCAGCGCGCAGCACAGGTCGGGGTCGCGGTCGTGCAGCTTCGGGCCGTACTCCGCGTCCTGCTCGGCGACGGACTGCCGCGGGGTCAGCGTGATGAGGTTGACGTCCATCACGGCCTCGACCGCGTCGCGGGTGCCGATGGTCTCCGGGAAGTGGTAGCCGGTGTCGAGGAACACCACGTCGACGCCGGGCAGCGCCCGGGAGGCGAGATGGGCGACCACCGCGTCCTCCATGGAGGAGGTCACGCAGAAACGGCTGCCGAACGTCTCGGCGGCCCACCGGAGGATCTCCGGTGCGGAGGCGTCCTCCAGCTCCCGGCCCGCCCGCTCGGCCAGCTCCTTCAACTCCCCGGCCGTACGCCCTTCCTGAACCGCCGTCATGTCCGGTCCCCTCCCGTGTCGGATCGCTCAAGGCCCCGGCTGAGCAGCCCGAGGAACTTCAGCCGAAAGGCTCGGTTGCACGCGCCGCATTCCCACGCCCCGTGGCCCTCTCCGGGACGCAGGTCCTCGTCGCCGCAGTAGGGGCAGTGGAAGGGCGCGGCCCGCTCGCTCACGACAGGGCCTCTTCCGAGGCGCGGGCGGTCCAGGCCGCGAACCGCTCGCCGTCCTCGCGCTCCGCCTGGAACCGCTTCACGACCCGCTCGATGTAGTCGGGCAGTTCGTCCGAGGTCACCTTCAGGCCGCGGACCTTGCGTCCGAACGACGGCTCCAGGCCGAGCGCTCCGCCCAGGTGCACCTGGTAGCCGCCCACCTGGTTGCCCTCGGCGTCGGTGACCAGCTGGCCCTTGAGACCGATGTCCGCGGTCTGGATGCGGGCGCAGGCGTTGGGGCAGCCGTTGATGTTGATGGTGAGCGGCTCGTCGAAGTCGGGGAGCCGGCGCTCGAGTTCGTCGATGAGTTCGCTGCCGCGCTCCTTGGTCTCGACGATGGCGAGCTTGCAGAACTCAATGCCCGTGCAGGCCATGGTGCCGCGGCGGAACGGGGAGGGGCTGACCCTCAGGTCGAGCGCCTCCAGACCGTCGACGAGGGAGTCGACCCGGTCCTGAGGCACGTCCAGGACGATCATCTTCTGCTCGACGGTGGTGGAGACCCGGCCCGAGCCGTGGTTCTCGGCCAGTTCGGCGACCTTGGTGAGCAGCGAGCCGTCCATGCGGCCCACCCGAGGGGCGAAGCCGACGTAGAAGCGGCCGTCCTTCTGGCGGTGCACCCCGATGTGGTCGCGCCACGCCTGCGCCGGCATCTCGACGGCGGGACCGTCGATCAGCTTGCGGCCCAGGTACTCGTCCTCCACGACCTGGCGGAACTTCTCCGGACCCCAGTCGGCGACCAGGAACTTCAGCCGGGCCCGGTTGCGCAGCCGGCGGTAGCCGTAGTCGCGGAAGACGGAGGTCACGGCCTCCCACACGTCCGGCACGTCCGCCTCGGGCACCCAGGCGCCCAGCCGCACACCGAACTTGGGGTTGGTGGACAGGCCGCCGCCGACCCACAGGTCGAAGCCGGGGCCGTGCTCGGGGTGGACCACGCCGACGAAGGAGATGTCGTTGATCTCGTGCGCGACGTCGAGGAGCGGGGAGCCGCTGACCGCCGTCTTGTACTTGCGCGGCAGGTTGGAGAAGCGCGGGTCGCCGATGTAGCGGCGGACGATCTCGTCCAGCGCCGCCGTCCCGTCGATGATCTCGTCGGCGGCGACCCCCGCGACCGGGGAGCCGAGCATGCCGCGCGGGCAGTCGCCGCACGCCTCGGTGGTGGACAGGCCGACCGCCTCCAGGCGCTCCCAGATGGCGGGCACGTCCTCGATGCGCACCCAGTGGAACTGGATGTTCTGCCGGTCGGTGATGTCGGCGGTGCCGCGGGCGTAGGTCTCGGAGACCTCGCCGATCACCCGCAGCTGCTCGGTGGTGAGCCGGCCGCCGGTGATGCGCACCCGCATCATGAAGTACTCGTCCTCGAGCTCCTCCGGCTCCAGCACGGCGTGCTGCCCGCCGTCGATCCCCGGACGGCGCTGCGTGTACAGACCCCACCAACGGAAGCGTCCCCGCAGGTCGTTGGGGTCGATCGAGGCGAATCCGCGCTTGGAGTAGATCGTCTCAATGCGTGTCCGCACATTGAGACCGTCGTCGTCCTTCTTGAGCTGCTCATTGCCGTTGAGCGGGGTCAGGTGCCCCACGGCCCACTGTCCCTCTCCCCGGTGACGGCTCACCTTGCGGCGGGGAGTCGCGACGGCAGGCTTCTGCGCGACGGCAGGATTCTGCGGGGTGGCGGCCATGGTTGATACGTCCTTCGGGACAGGCGGGAGGGATCCTCTGACCTGCGCATATGCGCGCACGGGTGGGATGTGCGCGGCATTGCGCGGGGGGAGGCGAAGAGGGGGGTACCGGGCGGTGCTGGGTGCTCTCAGCGCGCCGGACAGATGGCGCTGGACATGCGGCCGAGGTCGACGTGCCGCCGACTCACCAAGGCGATTCCAGTTCCAGGCATGACGGAAGCGTGGCACGGCGATCTGGGGGCAGTCCACCGTCATCCGAAATGTGGACACCCTTGTCTCGAAGTGAGAGACAAGGGTGTCCTTGGTCACAAGCGCCGCGAGCGCTCTTGTCCGTGCTGGTCAGGCCGGGTAGGCGCCGGGCCACGGGCCCGCGGTGGCCACGTCCGGCTCGTCCTCGACCTTGGTGTCGAACAGGGTGAAGCCCCGGCGCCGGTAGTTGTCCATGGCGTGCTCGCCGTCCTTGCTGCACGTGTGCAGCCACACCCTCCTGGTCGGCTTCAGGCCGGGCCAACGGTCCGCCAGGTCCCAGGCGCGGGCCGTACCGTACGACAGCAGGTGTCCGCCGATGCGCCGCCCCCGGAACGCGGCGACGAGACCGAAGTAGACGATTTCGACGACCCCGCCCTCCTGCGCCTCCAGCTCCACGTACCCCGCCGGCGTCCCGCGGTCGTAGGCCACCCAGGTCTCCACTCCGGGCCGGTCCAGGTGCGCCAGCCACTGCGCGTACGTCCAGCCCAGCCGGTCGGTCCAGCGGATGTCACCGCCGACCGAGGCGTACAGGAAACGGCTGAACTCGGGCGAGGGCACCTCGGAGCGGACCACCCGCACGTCCCCCTCGGGCACGGCGGCCGGACGGAGATCGGCGGGCGAGGTCTGCTCCAGGGACCAGGTGGTCACGGCGATGGTCGTCATGTCCGAAAGGGAACCATCCGGCACACGAGTCTGTCGAACACCTGACCAACAGGTCTCAGTCCTCGTCCTCCAGGGACCGGTCCACCGACGCCAGCGGCAGCGCGAACAGCATCCGTCCGGACTGCGACCACACGTCGCCCGTCTCCTGCCAGTAGGACAGGGACGTCGCCTCGCCGCTCCAGCAGCGGTGCGTCTCGTCCGCCCCGCAGCGGGTGGGACGCGCCCCGTCCGTGTCCTGCCGCCACAGCGTGCCGCGCTCGTCCGGCGTCCCCGTCATCCGGCCCAGGTACCAGCCCGAGCGGTACGACAGCACACTGCGCACATGGGTCAGCTCGGTCTCGTACACCGCGACCGGGTCCGCGTCGAGTAGCCCGGCGCGCTCCGGTTCGGCGCTGAACGCGTACCGCCACAGCCGGGTCGGCCCGTCCTCGCCGGCGGGCGTCGCCTCGTGCGCGACCAGACTGTCCGGCGCGGTGCTGCGGTCCAGGGAGATGCCGCCGGGCTGCGGGGCGCCGGCACCGGTAGCCCGGTAGGAGGCGACCGCCGGGAGGACGTACCGCGCCCCGGCCGCCGACCAGCCGCCGGGCACCCGGCCGACGGAGGCGCCCTCCACGGTGGCCCGCTGCACCCGGTCCAGGTCGTACACGTACAGCGCGCCGCCCTCGCCCCGGCCGGTGGTGACCAGCAGCTTGTCCTGGTACCAGACCATGCCCGACACGCTCGAGCCCAGACCCCGGTAGTCCCGGCCCCCGTCCACCGGGACGGCGAGCAGCGCCCAGGTGTAGCGGAGTTCGCCGCTCTCACCGGCGTCCACGAAGGCGACCCGGGCGAGCCCCTGCTCCGCCGCGGTGCCGGTGGCCCTGCTCCACCCGGAGACGATCACCCGGTGCTCGCCCCAGCGGCCGTCCTCGTCCGCGTCCCCGGAGGTGGTGACCGCCCCGGCCCGCCACCCTTCGGTGTCGTGCCCCGGCCAGCAGTACGCCCGTGTCGCGGCGGGCTCGACGGGCAGGCCCCGCCGTTCGTCCTCCGTGCACTCCGCCGCGTCGCGCAGCGCACCGTCGGGATCGGCGAGCACGGCACCCACCCCGACGGGCCGGCCCATGCCGTCGGCGAGACGGTCGAGCTCCTCGCCCGGAACGCCCTCCTCCGCCAGCCGCAGCGGCGCGGTCTCGGCGACCGCGGTCAGTGGCTTCAGCGCCCCGGGATCATCGGCGTCGGTGGCCTGCGAAGCGCTGATCATGGTGGCGGCGGCGGTCAGGGCGAGCGCCGTCCCGGCGAGCCCAGCCCGCAGCGCCCTGCCCCTTCTGCGCCGGCGGTGTCTGCCGCGATGTCCCATACCGTCCTCCCGGGGCGAGCCAACTGCGTCCGGTGATCCGCGGGTTGACCGTGGAGCAGATGGGGTGGCCCGTACCGGGATGCTACGACAGGCGGCGGCCCCAGGAGACGAAGACCCCGCAATTGCGCGAGCCGGCCGCGCGGGAGACGGGACGGCACGGCGGAGGAGTGCCGCACCGCCTCAGTGGCCCCGGACCGGGGCGGGCCGGTGACGCAGCCCGGGGAAGAGCGTGCGGGGGTCCTCCGGCAGGAGCGTCTCCACCTCGGCCGACTCCGTGAAACGGTACGGACGGTGGTCCAGCAGGCCGCCTAGATAGCGCCGGATCCGGGACATCTCCGCGCGCACCGTCACCGTACGGGCCGGGTCGCCGAAGACGTCCGCGGCGAGGTCCGCCGCGGTGCGGCCGGTGCGGTGCACGGCCAGCAGGTACAGCAACTCGGCGTGCCGCGGGCTCAGTTCCCGGACCCAGGAGCCCGCCCCGCCGGACACCTCCACCGACCAGCGGCGCGGCTCCCGCAGGTCCAGCACGATCCGCGTCCCGGCACCCGTCACCGGCTCGTCCGACGCCCGTACCAGCCAGCCCCCGGCCAGCGGCTCCAGCGAGCACCGGCCCAGCGCCGGCAGCCACCGCAGGCCCGCCGACAGCGACTTGGGCAGCGCCAGCCGCTCCGTGTGCGGCATCCCGGTCACCGCCGCCGTCCACCCGTGCCGGTCCACCACCAGCGCCCGCCCGCCGGTGCGCGCCAGCACCGGTGCCGCCACCGCGCGCAGCCGCTCCAGCGCGCGCACATGCCGCTCCCACAGCCGCGCCTCGGCGAGCTTCGCCACCGAGTCGACCCAGGCGAGCGTGGCCGGATGCATCGTCTCCAGCGGCCCGCTCACGTCCACCACACCGATCAGCCGCCCGTCCCGGGGATCCGTGATCGGCGCCCCGGCACACGTCCAGGTGGCGTGCGACCGTACGAAATGCTCGGCGGCGAACACCTGCACGGGGCGTCCCGTCACCGCCGGGGTCCCCACCCCGTTGGTGCCGACGACCTCCTCACTCCAGTCGGCGCCGATCTCGAAGCCCAGCCCGTCCGCCTTGCGCAGCACCGGCGCGCTGCCCTCCCGCCACAGCACCCGGCCGTCCTCGTCGGCGACCACCATGATGTGCCGGGCGACGTCCGCGACCGACAGCAGTCCCTCCCGCAGCACCGGCAGCACATGCCGCAGCGTCGACGCCGCCCGCCGCCGCTGCACCTCCTCGCGGGAGAGCAGCCGGCTGCGGAAGTCGTGGTCCGGGTCCACGCCGCTGCGCAGCATCCGCTCCCAGGACTGCCCGATCACCGGGCGGGGAGCCATCGGTACGCGCCGCCCGGACAGCGCGGCGGAGCGGACCTCGTCGAGCACCCGCGCCGCGCGCGCCGTGTCGACGGCGGCCAACTGCGTCACGTCCATCGGCGAGAGCGCCACCGGACCTCCCGGAAGAAAACCTGTCGGACCCATACTGCCGTCTGCCCCCGGCGGGAACGCTCAGTACGGGGAGGGGAACAGTAAGTTGCAACCCCCTGCAACCCTGGTGGACGGCCGGGGCGTGTTTGAAGATTGGGCGACGCCGTCCCGAGCGGCGTCCACGGCTCTCAAGGGGCCTGTGTGGCGGGGGTGGTGCCGTGTCGGCGCAGCACCACCCCCGCGCCTGCGGCGGCTGGGCGGTTCGCGCGGTGCGTTGTGGGGGGTGCTGTTTCGTCGGCGGCTGCCGGCGGGTGGGTGGCTTGTCGCGCAGTTCCCCGCGCCCCTGAGGGCGTCTAGGGCACCGGGCGGGCCCGGTTCACCACCGAGGTGAGGTCCAGGGTGTGGGGCAGGGTTCCGAAGGCTGTGCCGCTGTCGGTGCTCAGGCGGCCCGCGCAGAACGCGTCCGCCACCTCCGGTGGGGCGAACCGGACCAGCAGCGACCCCTGGAGCACCAGTGCGAGACGCTCCACCAGGCGCCGTGCCCGGCCCTCGACGCCCTCCAGGTCGGCCAGCTCCGTCAGCAGGTCCTTGATCGCCGCGTCCAGCCGGTGATCCGCCCCGCGCGCCTGCCCCACCTCCCGCAGATACGCGTCCAGCGCCCCCGGCTCCCGGCGCAGCGCCCGCAGCACGTCCAGCGCCTGGACGTTGCCCGCGCCCTCCCAGATCGAGTTCAGCGGCGACTCCCGTACCAGCCGGGGCAGCCCCGACTCCTCGACGTACCCGTTGCCGCCCAGGCACTCCGCCGCCTCGACCGCCAGCGGCGCGCACCGCTTGGTCACCCAGTACTTCGCCGCCGGCACCGCGATCCGCAGCAGCGCCCGCTCCTGCTCGCCGCCGTCGTCGTACGCCGCCGCCAGCCGCAGCGCCAGCGTGGTCGCCGCCTCCGACTCCAGCGCCAGGTCGGCCAGCACGTTGCGCATCAGCGGCTTGTCGACGAGCTTCCCGCCGAACGCCTCCCGGTGGGTGCAGTGGTGCACCGCCTGCGCCACGGCCTGCCGCATCAGCCCCGCCGAGCCCAGCACGCAGTCGAGCCGGGTCGCCGCCACCATCCCGATGATGGTGTGCACCCCCCGCCCCTCCTCGCCGACCCGGCGCGCCCACGTCCCGGCGAACTCGACCTCGGCGGAGGCGTTGGACCGGTTGCCCAGCTTGTCCTTGAGCCGCTGGATGAGGAACACGTTGCGCGTGCCGTCCGCCAGCACCCGCGGCACCAGGAAGCACGTCAGCCCGCCGGGCGCCTGCGCCAGCACCAGGAACGCGTCCGACATCGGCGCCGAGCAGAACCACTTGTGCCCGGTGAGCTCGTACGCGCCGTCCTCCGCCAGCGGGCGCGCCGCCGTCGTGTTCGCCCGTACGTCGCTGCCGCCCTGCTTCTCCGTCATGCCCATCCCGAACAGCACGCCGGACTTCTGCCCGGGCGGGCGCAGGGCACGGTCGTACACGGTGGACGTCAGCCGCGGCTCCCACTCCGCCGCCAGCACCGGGTCCGTACGCAGCGCAGGCACGGCCGCGTGGGTCATGGACAGCGGGCACCCGTTGCCGGCCTCCACCTGCGTCCACATCAGGAACGCCGCCGCCCGCCGCACATGGCCGCCCGGCCGGCCCCACGCCGCCGTCAGCCCCGCCGAGACGCCCTTGCCGAGGAGCCGGTGCCAGGAGGGATGGAAGTCGACCTCGTCGATCCGGTGGCCGTAGCGGTCGTGGGTGCGCAGCCGCGGCGGATGCTCGTTGGCCTGCGCCCCCCACTCCTGCACCTGCGCGGACCCGGCCGTCCGCCCGAGACCCGACAGTTCCGACAGGCCCTCCTCCAGCACGTCCGCGGCCAGATGCCGCCGGACCGCCTCCACCAGGGCCCGGTCGGCGCCGAAGACGTCGTACTGCTCCAGCGGGGGAGCCTGGTTGGTCACCGTGTGCGTGCTGCCTGCCATGCCCAGAACGTACCCCGGGGCGGTCCGCCCTCACGCGGCGATCCGGCCTCTGGGTGAGTGCCACCAGGCACGACGGATACCTTTAGGGAGTGCAGCCAGCAAGTGAATCCCCAGACGAGCCCTCCGGCCGCCTCCACCGGGCGCGGGCCCTCTACCGGAACGTCTCCAAACGCAGGACCGCCTGGCTGCTGCTGAAGGACACCGTCAATTCCTGCATGGAGTACCGGATCCTCGGCCTGGCCGCCGAGGCCGCGTTCTTCACCCTGCTGTCCGTGCCGCCGCTGCTGCTCAGCATGATCGGCCTGCTCGGCTACGTCGACGCCTGGACCGGCGCCGACACCATCCAGAGCCTGCAGCGCAATCTCCTCGACGCCTCCCGCACGGTCCTCTCCGACCGGGGCGTGAGCCAGATCGCGGAGCCGATCCTGCGGGACGTGACCAAAGGAGGCCGGCCCGACGTCATCTCCCTCGGCTTCCTGATCGCCGTGTGGTCGGGCTCCCGCGCGGTGAACGTCTTCATCGACACGATCACCGTCATGTACGGCCTGGACGGCGTCCGCGGGATCGTGAAGACCCGGCTGCTGGCGTTCCTGCTGTTCATCGTGGCCCTGCTGATCGGCTCGATCGCGCTGCCGCTGATGGTCGCGGGTCCGGACGCGGTCGTGGAGATCGTGCCCTGGTCGACGACGCTCGTGCAGGTCCTGTACTGGCCGGTCGTGATCCTGCTGTCCGTGGCCTTCCTGACCACGCTCTACCACGTCTCCGTACCCGTGCGCTCGCCGTGGATCGAGGACGTGCCCGGCGCGCTGGTCGCCCTCGCCATGTGGGTGCTCGGCAGTTTCCTGCTGCGGATCTACCTCACCAACACCGTCGAGGGCCCCACCATCTACGGCTCCCTCGCGGCCCCCGTCGCCGTGCTGCTGTGGATCGGTGTGTCCGCGTTCGCCGTGCTCGTCGGCGCGGCCGTCAACGCCGCCATCGACCGGGTCTGGCCGGCCGCCGCGACCGCCGCGGCCCGCGAGACCAACGAGCGGCTGCGGCAGGCGCAGGTCGCCGAGTACGTCGCCCGCACCGCCGCCGCGGCGGGCGAGGCCGACCCGGACATGCCCTCCGAGTTCCCCGAGCGCTGGTCCCGCTTCCTGCCCCCGGAGGACGTCACGGCCCGCCTGCGCACCCACGCGAAGAGCACCCATCACCGCAACGGCGAGAGCCCGCCGCACGAGGAGAAGTGACCGGCGCCCTACGCTGCCCCCATGGACGCACTCACCGGCCTGCTGGAGGGCCCCCGAGCCCGCGGCGCGTTCATGATCCGGGCGTGTTTCGACCCGCCGTGGGCGGTACGCGTGGAGGACCGCGCCCCGCTGACGGTGATGCTGCTCGTGCGCGGCGACGCGTGGATCGTGCCGGACGCGGGAGAGCCCCTGCGCCTGCGCCCGGGCGACCTCGCGATCGCGCGCGGCCCCGCCCCGTACACCTGCGCCGACGCCCCCGGAACCGCCCCGCAGGCGCTGATCCTCCCCGGCGGCGAGTGCCACCACCCCGACGGACGCCCCCTGAACGGGGTCATGGACCTGGGAGTCCGCACCTGGGGCGACCGCGTCGACGGCGGCACGGTGATGCTGATCGGCACCTACCGGATGCGCGGCGAGACCGGCGGACGCCTGCTGGAGGCGCTGCCCCCGCTGCTCTCCCTCACCGCCGACGTGTGGGACCGCCCGCTCACGCCGTTCCTCATGGAGGAGGTCGTGCGGGACGCACCCGGTCAGGAGGTCGTCCTGGACCGGCTGCTCGACCTGCTGGTGATCGCCGCGCTGCGGACCTGGTTCGACCGGCCGGAGGCGGAACCGCCCGCCTGGTACGCGGCCCTGTCCGACCCCGTCGTCGGCCCGGTGCTGCGTCTGCTCCAGGGCGACCCGGCCCACCCCTGGACGGTCTCCGCCCTCGCCGCGAAGGCGGGCGTCTCGCGTGCCGCGCTGGCCCGCCGCTTCACCCGGCTCGTCGGCGAGCCCCCGATGACCCACCTCACCGGCTGGCGCCTCGCCCTCGCCGCGGACCGCCTCCGTGACACCGGCGACACCATCGGCGTGATCGCCCGCCAGGTCGGCTACGGCAGCGCCTTCGCCCTGTCCACCGCCTTCAAACGGGCCTACGGGGTCAGCCCGCAGGAGTGGCGCGGCGGGGCGGCGTAGCCTGGGCGGCGTGTACAGGGAACGGGCGGCACGGCTCACGGGCGCCGTGGTGTGGACCAGCACGCCCGCCGCCGGCGGGGAGGGCCGGGTGCTGCCGGACGGCTGCATGGACCTGCTCTGGCACGACGGCCGCCTGCTGGTCGCCGGCCCGGACACCCGCGCCCACCTCACATCCGGGCCGCCGGGCCCCTGGGCGGGCGTCCGCTTCCCGCCCGGCACCGCGCCCGCCCTGCTGGGCGTCCCCGCCCACGAACTGCGCGACCGCCGTGTCGACCTGGCCGACCTGTGGCCGGCCGGGGACGTACGGCGTCTCACCGCGCGGGTCGACGCGGCGGACGACCCGGCACACGGCCTGGAAGAAGTGGCCCTGAGCGTGGCAGCGCGGGCCGCCCCGCCCGACCCCCTGCTCGCCCGCCTGGTGACCGCCCTCGACGCGGGCCGCCCGGTCGCCCGCACCGCCGACGAACTGGGTCTGGGCGCCCGTCAGTTGCACCGCCGTTCCCTCACGGCGTTCGGCTACGGCCCCAAGACGCTGGCCCGCATCCTGCGCATGCGCCGCGCCCTGGCCCTGGCCCGCGCGGGCGTGCCCCTCGCCGAGACGGCCGCCCGAGCCGGTTACGCCGACCAGCCCCATCTGGCCCGGGACGTGAGGGACTTGGCGGGGCTGCCGCTGGGCGTCCTACTCGCCGGCGGGTAGCGGAGCGAACAGGTCCACCCCGTTTCCGTCCGGGTCGAGGAGGACGGCGTAACGCTGCCCCCACGGCGCGTCGAACGGCTTGATCTCGTAGCGGCTGCCGGCGGCGGTCATCTCCTCGAAGAGCGTGTCGACGTCGGCGGGACCGTCGCACCGCAGCGCCAGGGAGGTCCTGCCGCCGTCCGCCGGCGGCTCGAAGTCCGTGTGGAAGGACCGGACCACCTCCTCCGTGTCCAGCATGAACCGCAGCCCGCCCGGCAGTTCCGCTTCCACGTGTCCCTGTGTCTCGGCCCCCTCGGGAAAGGCGAACCCCAGCCGCCGGTAGAAGGCGACGGAGGCGGCCATGTCCGAGACGACCATTCCGATGGCGTCGAATCGTGCACTCATGCCGCCCACCGTAGGCAGCGCCGCCCCGGCCGTCTTGAAGGAATCGGACACCCGGGAGCCCCGGCCGGGGTGGGGGAGCGGGTCAGTCCGGGCGGTGGGCCGCGGTGACCCGGCCGGTCTCCGCCGGGGTCCCGCTGCCGGACGAAGTGATCACCTCGGAGCGGCGGTCGTCGCGGTTCATCACGCCACCCATGAGGGCGAGGCCGAGTCCGGCCACGGCGAGGACGGCGCCGACCAGCGCGGGGGAGGTCCAGCCCCAGCCGGCGGAGAGGGCGAGCCCGCCGAGCCAGGCACCGCCGGCGTTGGCCAGGTTGAAGGCGGAGTGGTTGGAGGCCGCCGCCATCGTCGGGGCGTCCTTCGCCTTGGCCATGAGCAGCATCTGCACGGGCGTGGTGATGAGGGAGCCCAGCGCGCCGATGAAGGTGATCGTGACCAGGGCGGGCCAGGTGCTGTGGACGGTGAAGGAGAACGTCACCAGTGCCGCGGCCAGCAGGGCGAGGCCCGCGTACAGCGTCGGGCGCAGGGCGCGGTCCGTGAGCGGGCCGGCGATCAGGGTGCCGAGCGTCATGCCGACGCCGTAGAGCGCGAGCACGAGGGTGGTCGAGGACTCGGAGATGCCCGTGACGTTCGTCAGGATGGGCACCAGGTAGCTGTAGACGGCGAAGAAGCCGCCGAAGCCCACCACGGCGACGGCCAGGCCGATCGCGACCTGCCGGTTGCCCATCGCCCGCAGCTCGTGCCGGATGCCCGCCTGCCCGCCGCGGGGCTGGTGGGGGACGAAGAGGGCCAGCGCGGCGAGGGCGGCGAGACCGATGACGGCGATCGCGAGGAACGCGGACCGCCAGCCCAGCTGCTGGCCCAGGGCCGTGCCGGCCGGGACGCCGACGATGTTGGCGACGGTGAGCCCGAGGAACATGCGCGACACGGCTCGCGCGGCCCGGTCGGGCGCGACCAGCCGGGAGGCCACCACGGCACCCACACCGAACAGCGCCCCGTGCGGCAGCCCGGTCAGGAAACGCGCGCCGAACAGCGTGCCGTAGGTGGGCGCGAGCGCGGACGCGATGTTGCCGACCACGAACAGCCCGGTCAGGAGCAGCAGCAGCCGCTTGTGGGGCACGCGTGCGCCGATGCCCGTCAGCACCGGCGCGCCGACGACGACACCGAGCGCGTAGGCGGAGACGAGGTTGCCGGCGTCCGGCACGGAGACGCCCACCCCGTCGGCTATCTGGGGCAGCAGCCCCATGGTGGCGAACTCGGTCGTGCCGAGGCCGAACGCGACGACGGCCAGGGCGAGCAGAGCCAGGGGCATGGTGCGGGGGAACCTTTCGAGAACGGCGGGCCGGATCGTGCGGCCCATGGGCAGAGCACGCCCACGACGAGTGGAGCAAGAACGACGGGCCGCGCATTCCAAGATCGGGCGGTAGGCGACCGTGATCCGCGTCACGCCGTACGGGGTGGGGTGCCGCCCGTACCCGGCGGGGGCGCCGCCCAGTGTCTACCCGGCGGGGGTGCCGTCCCGTGCCTACCCGGCCGGGGTATCACCCTCTTCCCCCGAGGGAAGAACCCTCGCACGACAGGAATACAGGTGAGCGTCATGATGCTCTTGTGATACCGGTGCGGGAGCAGCGGGTACGCCGCGCTGAAGGGCGGGTGGTCATATGACGGCGGACCGGGAGAACCCCGTGATCAGAACGCCGTACGGTGCCGTACGCGGCCGCTGGGAGCGGGACGCCGCCGTGTTCCGGGGCATACCGTACGCGGCACCCCCTTTCGGCCCCCGCCGCTTCCGCCCGCCCGTCCCGCCGGAGCCCTGGACCGGCGTACGCGACGCCGGCGCCTTCGGTCCGACGGCCCCGAAACCCCCGTACTCCGAGGCCTTCGCCCAGTACCTCTCCGACCCGGTGATCGAGGGCGACGACTGCCTCAATCTGAACGTGTGGACGCCCGACCCGTCCCCCGACGCCCGGCTCCCCGTCCTGGTCTGGCTCCACGGCGGCGCCCTGACCAGGGGTTCCTCCGCCGTGCCCGTCTACGACGGCCGCACCTTCGCCCGCGACGGCGTGGTGTTCGTGTCGCTCAACTACCGCCTCGGCGTCGAGGGCTACGGCCTCTTCCCCGACGCCCCCGCCAACCCCGGCCTGCGCGACCAGCTCGCCGCCCTCCACTGGGTCCACGCCTCCATAGCCGCCTTCGGCGGCGACCCGGGCCGCGTCACCCTCGGCGGACAGTCCGCCGGAGCCATCAGCGCGGGCGCCCTCCTCGCCGCCCCGCAGGCACGCGGCCTGGTCCGCCGGGCCGTCCTGCAGAGCGGCCCGCCCGAGGTGACGGACCGCGACAAGGTACGCCGCATGGTCCGCCGTATGGCGAACCGTCTGAAGATCCCCGCCACCGCCGAGGCCTTCGCCGCCGCCGACCGGGAGCAGCTGCTCCGCGTGCAGGCCGACGTCGGCCGCCTCAGCAGCCCCGTACTGGGCGGCCCCGCGTTCGGCATCGTCGTCGACGGCGACCTCGTCCCGCGCGACCCGCTGGACGCCCTGACCGGCGGCGCGGCCCCCGGCGTCGACCTCCTGACCGGCTGGACCCGCGACGAGTACCGCCTCTGGCTGGTCCCCGGCGGCCTCCTGGAACGCGTCGACCGCCTCGGCGCGGTCGCCCTGGCCGGCGCGATGGCCCGCTGCCACTGCGGCAGCGAGGTCCCGCGCGGCTACCGCACCCTGCACCCTGACGCCGGCACCGCCGAAACGGTCGGCCAGATGGTCACCGACCACCTGCTGCGCGCCCCGCTGCACCGCCTCGCCGACGGCCGCGACACCCCTTCGTACGTCTACGAGTTCGCCTGGCCCTCCCGCCGCCCCGGCCTGGGCGCCTGCCACGCCCTCGAACTGGGCTTCGTCTTCGACAGCGGCGACGAACCCGACGCCCGCAAACTCGCGGGCGAGGGCGCGCCGCGGGAACTGTCCGACGCGATGCACGGCGCCTGGGTACGGTTCGTGACCGACGGCACCCCCGGCTGGGAACGCTGGACCGAGCGGCACCCCGTACGCGTCTTCGGCGACGGCGACCCCCACACCCTCCACGGCCCCCGCGACCGCGAACTGGCCCTGTGGGCCGCCCCGCAGGCCCCCGACGCGCCCCCGACGCCCCCCGAACTCCGCTCGGTCATACGCCGCCTGCGCCGCACGGGCGCCCTCCGCCGCAACTGACCCGCCCGTCGACGCACTCCCGCAGCAGGTCCGCGTGCCCGCAGTGACGCGCGTACTCCTCGATCCGGTGCACCAACAGCTCCCGCACCGCGATCCCTTCCTTCCCCAGCCGCGCCCCCAGGTCCGCGTGTCCGTCCAACGCGGCGTCGGTCGCCGCCTGTTCACGCTCCAGGTCCGCGTACGCTGCCTCGACCACCACCGGATCGCCGACGGCCCCGTCGAAGTCCCCGTCCCGCCTCCCGTACAGCTTCGGCAGCGGCTCCCCGTCACTGATCCAGTTGCGCCAGTCCCGCTCCGCCTCGGCGAGGTGACGCACCAGCCCGAGCAGCGACATCGTCGACGGCGGCACCGACCTGCGCGCCAACTGCTCCGCGTCCAGCCCCTCGCACTTCATCCGCAGGGTCAGCCGGTAGTTCGTCAACACATCGACCAGCGTGGCGAGTTCCCCGTCCGGCGCGGGTCCGTCGTTGTTCCGGGGGTCGGCGTCGGGGTCGGCCCACATGTCGGGGTGAACGGTCGCCTGGGTCCATCGCGCGGGTGCGTCGGTCATGGTCCCATGCTCGACGCCACGGCCCCGACTGCGCCATCGCTTTTCGTCACGGCGGAGGTTGGCGCGCTAGTAACGTGATCGCTGAGCGCGACGGACGGTGACGTCCGGACGCGGGCGAGGCCCATCCATGTCGACATTGAGGTAAGTGTGCGTATACGTCGGGGAATTGTCGGTATCGCGGGAGCCGGGGCGCTCCTCATGGCTGTCGCCGGGTGCGGCTCGGACGGCACGACAGCAGAGCCCGAGGCCGGTCGGGGAGCGTCGCAGAAGGAGTCGGCGAAGCCAGAACCGGTGACCCTCCGGACCGATGCCCAGGACGTCGGCTTCACCGACGACGAGGACAAGACGCATCAGCTCCGGGTCACCCCGAAGAGCCTCGTCCGTGGGTCGGAGTCCGATCTTTCCCGAGTCCGCCTCGACGACGAGCTGAAGGACGCGCGGCCCTACTACCTCACGGTCTCCGTCACCAACGCGGGCAAGACGGATCTGACCTCTCCCGACCTGATGGGCAACCTCTCGGTGGCCGGCACGGACGGCTGGCCCGGCAAGCGTCTGACGATCTTCGGCGGCGGTGGCTCGGCACTGCCGGACCACTGCCCGACGGGGAACCCGGAGGCACTCGCCGCCGGCGAAACGCTGGAGGTCTGTACGCCGGTCATGCTGGCGAAGGGCCTGGAGCCCGCGGCCGTCGCCTACCAGGACGACTCGGGCACGGCCGTCTGGGAGGCGGGCGACGGGAAGGGCCGCTCCGAAGGCATCCTGGAGCTGGGCCAGCCGGCCGAGGCCGAGGTCGAGGACACCGACGACACCAAGCTGCCGGTCGAGGCGGTCGCGAAGAGCGTGACCAAGGGCAGCCTCGACCACCTGAGCCGCTTCGATCTCAAGAACGGCGACAGGAAGCTCGTCCCGTACTACGTCGAGATCGAGTACACCAACAAGGGCAAGCAGAAGCTCTTCCCGGGCATGCAGGACGATGTGATCCTGCAGACCGTCGCCGGGGAGCGGGTCCGCAAGCTGATCCTGCTCGACATCGGCGGCCCCGGGGTCGAGCAGTGCCCGAGCCAGGTGCCGGACGGGATGGTCAAGCCGGGCGCCAAGGTCACCCAGTGCTCGATCCACATGGTGCCCGAGGGCGACAGCCCGGCCGCCGTTTTCTGGATGACCGCCGGGGCGGACGCGGGGCACATCGCCTGGCGTGCCTCCGGCGCCGACAAGAGCTGACGCGGGAAGGCCGTGTGGTGCGAGTTCGCTACTCGGCCCGCAGCACCGACGCCACCGATGTGATCGTCTCCGGTCCCACCCTGCAGCACCCTCCGATCAGCCGGGCCCCCGACGCACGCCATCCCGTGACGCGGGAGGCGGTGAACGTCGGACGGCCGGTCCAGGAGCGGGTACGCGCGTCCCACCCCTCCCCGCTGTTGGGGTAGACGACGACCGGTTTGCCCGTGACCGAAGCAGCGAGCGCGACCGCGTGGTCCGCGTCGTCCGGGGTGCAGCAGTTCACGCCGACCGCGATCACCTCGTCCGCCCGCGCGGCCAGTGCGAAGGCGTCCTCCAGCCGCCGGCCCGCGCGGGTGCGGTCGCCGGACGCCGCGTACGACAGCCAGGCCGGTACACCGAGGCCGCGCAGGGCACGGAGCAGCGCCCCGGCCTCGTCCGTGTCGGGGATCGTCTCCAGGGCCAGGACGTCGGGCTGCGCGGCGGCCAGGACTTCCAGGCGGGGGCGGTGGAAGCGCTCCAGCTCCGTGACGGAGAGGCCGTAGCGGCCCCGGTACTCGGAGCCGTCCGCGAGCATCGCCCCGTACGGGCCGACCGAGGCCGCCACCCAGAGGGGACGGGGCACCCGGGCGCGCCGGGCGGCCGTACGGGCGCACTCCACGCTCAGCGCCAGCAGCCGGGCCGCTTCGTCCCGGCCGATGCCGCGCCGCGCGAAGCCCTCGAACGTCGCCTGGTAGCTCGCCGTGATCGCCACGTCCGCGCCCGCCTCGAAGTAGGCGAGATGGGCGGCCGTCACCGCGTCCGGGTCCTCGGCGAGCAGCCGTGCCGACCACAGCTCGTCGCCGAGGTCGTGCCCGGCCGCCGCGAGCTGGTTGGACAGGCCTCCGTCGAGGACGACCGTGCCGTCCGCCAGCGCGTCGGCGAGGGAGGGCGTGGTGCGCATGGCACCGACGGTAGTCGGCGTAGCGGCACCGGTGTGCCCGGGCCCCGGTACTGGGTACCCGGCGGTGGCAGGCAGTGGGACCCCGTCCGAGTCGCGGTCGCGGGGTCGGGAAGGTGGTGGAGATGTGCCGTTGGCTCGCTTATTCGGGTACGCCGATCCTGCTCGACAGCATCATGTACCGGCCCGCCCACTCACTGATCGACCAGAGCCTGCACGCCAAGATGGGGGTCGAGACCACCAACGGTGACGGGTTCGGCGTGGGCTGGTACGGGGCGGACACCGACAGTCCCGCGATCGTCCGGGACATCGGGCCGGCCTGGAGCGACCGCAACCTGCGGGAGATCGCCCGGCACGTCGTCTCACCGCTGTTCTTCGCCCACATCCGCGCCTCCACCGGTACGGCGGTGCAGCAGACCAACTGCCATCCGTTCCGCCACGGCCCCTGGATGTGGATGCACAACGGCGCGATCGAGCACTTCCACCTCATGCGGCGCGATCTCGCGCTGGCCGTCGATCCGGGCCTGTTCGCCGACATCGAGGGGTCCACGGACTCGGAGATGATGTTCCACCTGGCGCTCACCTTCGGTCTGGAGGAGGACCCGCCGGGCGCCGTCGCCAGGATGGCCGGCCTCGTCGAACGCACCGGACGGGCGCACGGCGTGGAGTACCCCCTGCAGATGACGGTCGCGGTGACCAACGGCGAGCGGCTGTGGGCGTTCCGCTACTCCACCCGGAAGGAGTCCCGCTCGCTGTTCTACAGCACCCGCGTGGACACCCTGCGCGGCCTCCACCCCGACCTGGCCTTCCTGCGCGGGGTCTCCGACGACACCCGCCTCATCGTCTCCGAGCCCCTGGGCGACCTCCCCGGCGCGTGGAACGCCGTACCGGAGGGGACGTACGGCGTCGTCCAGCCGGAGGGGGACAGGATGGCCGACTTCGCGCCGGTGTAGGCGGGGGCGGCCGCCCGGCGCGGCACCGGAGCGCTCCGGCGAGCCGTGCCCGTGAAGGAAAGGAGACGGTGACGGTGAAGGCCGAGCAACTCACCGAACCGGTCGCGTACCACGGCGAGGGGCCGGTCTGGTCCGACGCGTGGGGCGGCCTGCGGTGGCTGGACATGCTGGCGGGCGACGTGCTGTCGCTCGCCCCCGACGGAACCGTGCCACGACGGCACATCGACACCGTCGTCGCCGCGGTCCGGCCCCGGCGCGCAGGGGGCGCCGTGATCGGAGTCGAACGCGGCTTCGCCCTCGAGGACACGGACGGGACGGTGACCCTCTTGGATTCCCTGTGGAGCGACGGCCGGGCGCGCATGAACGAAGGGGGCTGTGACCCAGACGGACGGTTCTACTGCGGTTCCATGGCCACCGACGGCCGGGAGGGGGCCGGGTCCCTGTACCGGCTGGACCCGGACGGGTCGGTCACCGCCGTCCTCGACGGGGTGACCATCTCCAACGGCCTGGAGTGGAGCCCCGACGGGAGCCGCGCCTACTACGCCGACACCGGCACGGGCCGCGTCGACGTCTTCGACTACGACCGCGAGGGCGGGCTGGGCGGACGGCGTCCGTTCGCCGCCGTGCCGGACGGTGACGGCGGCCCCGACGGGCTGACGGTCGACGCGGAGGGCGGGGTGTGGGTCGCCCTGTACGGCGGTGGCGCGGTGCACCGGTACACGCCCGACGGCGCCCTCGACGAGGTCGTGGAACTCCCCGTCGGCAAGGTGACGGCCTGCGCCTTCGGCGGGGCCGGACTCGGCCGGCTGTTCATCACCACCTCGCGCGAGGACCTCCCGCCGGACGCCGAACCGCGGGCGGGTGCCCTGTTCACCTGCGTGCCGGGGGTCACGGGCAGGCCCGTACGGGAGTACGCCGGATGAGCGCCGACGGCACCGCCCGGGACGACCAAGGTCGGGCGCAGACCCTGGTCGTCCTCGGCGCGCACGGCGACCTGACGGCACGGCTGCTGCTGCCGGGGCTCGGCGGCCTCGTCGCCTCCTCCTCGCTGAGCGGCCTCCTCCTCGTCGGCAGCGACCGGGGCGAGGGGACCGACGAGGAGTGGCGGACGGTCGTCGCGCGGGCGTTCGCCGCGGGCGACGCGAGCGGGCCGGCCGTCGACGCCGTCGTCCGCGACGCCCGCTACGTCACCGCCGACGCCACCGACGAGGACGGACTGCGCCGCCTGCTGGAGAGCCGCCGCGGCCGTCTCACGCTGTACTTCGCGCTGCCGCCGGCCGTCACCGTCCAGGCCTGCCGGGCGCTGGCCCGGATCGGCGTGCCGGACGGCACCCGGCTGGTCCTGGAGAAGCCCTTCGGCACCGGCGCGGCCGACGCCGCCGCGCTGAACGACCTGCTGCACGGCTTCGTCCCGGAGGACCACGTGCACCGCGTCGACCACTTCCTCGGCATGTCCACGGTGCTCAACATCCTCGGCGTCCGCTTCGCCAACCGGGTGATCGAACCGCTGCTCGGCTCGGAACACGTCGAGGCGGTCGACATCGTGTTCGACGAGACGCTCGGTCTGGAGGGCCGCGCCGGCTTCTACGACGGGACCGGCGCCCTGCGCGACATGCTGCAGAGCCATCTCCTCCAGGTGCTGGCGCTGGTCGCGATGCCCGCGCCGAGCACCCTGGGCCCGCTCGACGTACGGGACGCCAAGGCGCAGGTCCTGCGCGCGACCCACGTCTGGGGACACGACCCCGGGCGGTTCAGCCGGCGCGCCCGCTACACCGCCGGCACGGTCGACGGCCGCTCCCTCCCCTCGTACGCCGACGAGCCGGGCATCGACCCGGCGCGGGAGACGGAGACCCTGGCCGAGATCGTGCTGGCCGTCGACACCTGGCGGTGGGCCGGGGTGCCGTTCCGGGTCCGCTCCGGCAAGGCGATCGGCTCGCCCCGGCAGGAGGTCACCTTCTGGTTCAAGGCACCCCAGCACGTCCCCGACGGACTCGCCGGCGAGGTCCCCGGCAACCGGCTGCGCATCGGCATCGGCCCCCGCCGGCTCCAGCTGGACCTCAACATCAACGGCCCCGGCGACCCGTCCACCATCTCCCCGGTGACCCTCGACACCAGCTTCCAACCGGGAGACCTGCTCGAATACGGCGAGGTGCTGCGGGGCGTCCTGGAGGACGAGAAGCCCCTGTCGGTGCGCGACGACATGTCCGTCGAGTCCTGGCGCATCGTCGAACCCGTCCTGGACGCCTGGCGCGACGGCCGCGTCCCCCTCGACGCGTACCCGGCCGGGAGTCCCGGTCCGGCGGGCTGGGAGGACCGGCCGGCGTGAGCGACCCGCCGCCCCGCCGCGTCCCCGGCCGTCCGCCCTACCCTTCCAGGTCGTGCAGCGCCTCCACGACGCGGCCGGTGATCTCCTCCGGGGTGCCCGACACATCCACCGTGACACCCGCCTCGTCCGGCTCCAGCGGCTGGAGGGCGGCGAGCTGGGAGTCCAGCAACTCCCGGCGCATGAAGTGCCCCTGCCGGCGCGCCAGCCGATCCTCGATCAGCTCGCGGTCGCCCGTGAGGTGCACGAAGACGACCCCGGGAGCCGCCGCCCGCACCCGGTCGCGGTACGCCCTGCGCAGCGCCGAACCGCTGATCACCCCGCCGTGCCCGGTCCGCCCGCGCGCCCAGGTACCGATCCGGTCCAGCCAGGGCCACCGGTCCTCGTCGGTGAGCGGCTCACCGGACGACATCTTCGCCACACTGGCGGGGGTGTGGAAGTCGTCGCCCTCGGCGTACGGAACACCGAGCCGGGCGGCGAGCAGCACACCGATCGTCGTCTTGCCGGTCCCCGTCACGCCCATGACCGCCACGACCCGGGCGCCGCTCGCGCTTCCCTGTGTCATGGCGCGATCCTCTCAGGGAACCGGCCCGACGGCAGTCCGTGAGGGCTCACCGAACCTCCTCACGCCCGACACTGGTGCCCGGGACCAAGTCGGGGTGGGATGAGCCCCTGGGGCGCTCCGACCGGAACCGGGACGCCCCGGGTCCGTGCCTCCCCGTGAGGCACGGACACACATCACGAGGCGCGGACCCACTTCGCGACGCACGGACACACTTCGGCCGGCACCGAAGCGTTCCGCTTCTAGCGTTCGAGCATGACCGACAGCACGCAGACCCGCACCACCCCCGCCGAGGCCGTCACCGGCATGGTCGACCACGTCCTCGCCCTGGCCGCCACCTGGACCCGCTGGAACGGCGAACCCGCCCATGTCGACGACCGCGTGTACACCCCGCACAAGGCGATCCGGCGCGTCGCCGACCATCTCATCGACCACCTGGCGGAGTTGGAGGCCCGCCTCGCCGGCGAGGAGCCGCAGCCCGACCACTGGCACGCCTCCCTGATCACCACCGAGGCCGACCTCGCCCCGTTCACCCCGCACGACCTCGACGAGGCCCGCAGCCGCCTCACCCGGCTCGCCCGCATCTGGGTCTGCCGCTTGGACGCGCTCACCGAGGAGCAGCTCGACCACTCACCCGGTACGGGCTGGAGCTTCCGCGAACTCGCCCACCACGTCCAGGAATCCGTCTACTACGCCGACGCCGTGGGAGACCTGTCGTGACCGCCTTCGCCGACCTGCACCAGGCGGACGAACCCCTGCTGCTGCCCAACGCCTGGGACCACGCCTCCGCGCTCCTCCTGGCCGCCCACGGCTTCCGGGCCGTCGGGACCACCAGCCTCGGTGTCGCGGCGGCGGCCGGACTGCCCGACGGCGCCGCCGCCACCCGCGATCTGACGCTGCGGCTCGCCCGCACCCTCGGGCCGCGGCCGTTCCTGCTCTCGGTGGACGCGGAGGACGGGTTCGGCGACGACCCCGACGAGGTGGCCGGGTTCGCCCGGGAGTTGCACGCCCTGGGCGCCGCCGGCATCAACCTGGAGGACCGGCTGGGCCCCGCCGACCGGCACGCCGCGAAGATCGCCGCCGTCCGCGCGGCGGCACCCGGCCTCTTCGTCAACGCCCGTACGGACACGTACTGGCTGGGCGACGGCGCGGACACCGCGCGCCGTCTCGACGCCTATGTGCGGGCGGGCGCGCACGGGGTGTTCGTGCCCGGCCTCACCGAGCCACGCGCCATCGCCGCCCTGGTACGAGGCCTGGACGGCATCCCGCTCAACGTCCTGTACACACCCGCCGGGCCCCCCGTCGCCCACCTCACCGACCTCGGCGTCCGCCGTATCAGCCTCGGCTCGCTGCTCTACCGCCGGGCGCTGGGCGCGGCGTTGGAGACGGCGGCCGGCATCCGCGCGGGCGGCCGGACGCCCGAGGACGGCATTCCCTCGTACGCGCGGGTGCAGGCACTGAGCGCCGAGTGACCCTCCCGGGCCGCTCAGTCCCGCGGCCCCGGGAACACGTCCCCCGCGGATCAGTCCCCGAGCACCTCCCGCACGAAGGCGTTGCTGAACGTGCCCCGCGGGTCCAGGTCGCGCACGAGCGCCCGGAAGTCGTGCAGGCGCGGGTAGCGGGCGTGCAGCTCGGCCGCCGGTGTGGTGAACACCTTCCCCCAGTGCGGCCGCGCGCCGAACGGTGCCAGCGCCTCCTCCACCCGCGTCACCACGGGCAGTACCGTCCGCGTGTCCGCGACCCAGGTGAAGTGGACGGCCACCGTGTCCCGGCCGTAGGACGGGCCGATCCACTGGTCGTCGGCGGCGACCGTGCGCACCTCACAGGTTTGCAGCACCGGCGCGACGGTCTCCCGGATGCCGTCCAGGGCGCGCAGCACCCCGACGGCCGCCCCGCGCGGCAGCAGGTACTCCGACTGCAGCTCCGCCCCGCTGCTCGGGGTGAACTCCGCCCGGAAGTGCGGCAGTCGCTCGTGCCAGGGCCCCGGCACCCCGAACTGCTCCGTGCAGTTCACCGCCGGCATCCCCGGCACCGGGTGCATCTTCTCGGTCGCCGGGGCGGCCCACGGGAAGTCCGGCAGCGGCTGGTCGGTGCGCCGCTTCACCCACACCTGCCGGAAGCCCGGCGCCCGCCAGTCGGTGAACAGGCTCACGCTGTACGCCGCCGACATCACCGCCTCGAACGCGGCCTCGTCCAGCCCCTCCAGCGGCAGCTCGGTGAACACGTGCTGCTCCACCTCGAAGGCCGGCTCCAGGTCCAGGGTGAGCGCGGTGACGACCCCGAGCGCGCCCAGCGAGGTGACCGCGCCGCCGAACCGTTCGTCACCGCGCGCCACGGTCACCGTGGAGCCGTCCGCCGTGACCAGTTCCACCGCGCGCACGGACGAGGCGAGCGGGCCGTTGCCGACCCCGGAGCCATGGGTGCCGGTGGCGACCGAGCCGGCCACCGAGATGTGCGGGAGCGACGCCATGTTCGCCAGCGCCAGCCCGTGCCGGTGCACCCGCCGGGCCAGCTCCGCGTAGCGCACCCCGCCCCCGACCCGTACCGTCCGGGCCGCCGTGTCCACGTCGGCCGGCGCGGGCAGCGCGTCCAGGGAGAGCAGGACACCGTCCGCGCCGGCCTCCGCGATCTCGTTGAAGGAGTGCCCGCTGCCCAGGACCCGCGCCCGGGAGCTGCCCGCCACCAGCGCGCGCAGCGCGTCCAGGGTGTGCGGGCGGTGCAGCTCCCCGGCGGCGTACGTGATGTTGCCCGCCCAGTTGGTCACGCTCTCGGCCATGCCTCGTCCTTCCCGGCCCTCGGGGCCGTGAGGGGCCCCGGTCGGAACCTATCCCGGGAGTGACGCACGCCATGTGGGGGGACCCGCCACCCCGGATGTCCCTGCGGGGGCATACCGTGAGGAGTCGTACGTCCGAACCGGGAGGAGAACGCGTCGATGGGCAGCCGTACCGCGCTGGTCGAGGATCTGATGGAGCGGTTCCCGCACGTGCCGCGCGAGGCCGTCTTCAAGGAGGACCTGCTGCGCGGCGGTGTGGCCTTCGACCCGTCCGCGCTCAGCGACAACGAGAGCGGTGAGGTCAAGCCGAAGTCGTACTTCATCTTCTCCTTCGACCACGGCACCCTGCCGGAGCTGGGCGAGGCCGCGCTGCGGCGTCCGCCGGAGGAGATCATCCTCACGGGCGGCCCGTACGACCTGCGCCGCACGGTGGTGTCGGTGCGGGTGAACCCCGCCTCCCCCTACCGGGTCGCCGCCGACGAACACGGCGTGCTCGGCCTCTACCTCGACGGCAAGCGGATCTCCGACGTCGGTGTGCCGCCCATGCCCGAGTACTACCGGCACACCCTGTCCAACGGGAAGTCGGTCATGGAGGTCGCCCCCACCATCCAGTGGGGCTACCTGATCTACCTGACCGTCTTCCGGGTCTGCCAGTACTTCGGCGCCAAGGAGGAGTGCCAGTACTGCGACATCAATCACAACTGGCGCCAGCACAAGGCGGCCGGCCGGCCCTACACCGGCGTGAAGGACGTCGAGGAGGTGCTGGAGGCCCTGGAGATCATCGACCGGTACGACACGGCGAAGGCCTCCACCGCCTACACCCTCACCGGCGGCGCCATCACCAAGACGGTCTCCGGGCGTGACGAGGCCGACTTCTACGGCCACTACGCCAAGGCCATCGAGGAGCGCTTCCCCGGCCGCTGGATCGGCAAGGTCGTCGCCCAGGCGCTGCCCAAGGACGACGTGCAGCGCTTCAAGGACTACGGCGTGCAGATCTACCACCCCAACTACGAGGTGTGGGACGAGTACCTCTTCAAGATCTTCTGCCCGGGCAAGGAGCGCTACGTCGGCCGCGACGAGTGGCACCGGCGCGTCCTGGACTCCGCGGACGTCTTCGGCGCGCGCAACGTGATCCCCAACTTCGTGGCGGGCGTGGAGATGGCCGAGCCCTTCGGCTTCAAGACGGTCGACGAGGCCATCGCCTCCACCACCGAGGGCCTGCGCTTCTTCATGTCGCACGGCATCACGCCCCGCTTCACCACCTGGTGCCCGGAGCCCACGACGCCGCTCGGCAAGGCCAACCCGCAGGGCGCCCCGCTGGAGTACCACATCCGGCTGCTCCAGGCGTACCGGCAGACCATGGAGGACTTCGGCCTCTCCTCGCCCCCCGGCTACGGTCCGCCCGGACCCGGGCAGGCGGTGTTCTCGGTCAGCTCCTTCATGGACAGCCTCCCGGCGAAGGAGCCCGCGGAGACCGTCTGAGACACCACGGGGCCCGCCGCCGGAAGATGCGGCGGCCCACGCAGCGAGACCGGGAAGGCCGGAACCGAGACGTTCCGGCCTTCCTTGCGTATTGTCCACGCGAGGGGTTGCCACGCGGCCACAGAAAGTGAAGGAGCCGCTTGTCAGTTGTGTCGAGAACGTGAAAAGCTCTCGTTCACTTCCGCGAGGTTCCCCCAACTCCACCGCCGGTATGACAAGTTGACCTCGCTCGTGGATGCAGGAGTCTCATGCCCGACCTGCCGAGCCCTCAGGACGCCACCGAGGCGGCACTGTTCTCCGAGTGCTGGGACGCGGTGCTCTCCTACGCCGATCTGTGCACGGCGGGATCCACCGCCGCGGCCGAACTGGCCCGCGAGGCCTTCGCCCAGGGCATAGGGGAACTGCGCGCCGCCGAGTCCGGCACCCTGCGCGGCACCGGCCGCCGTTCCTCCCGGCTGCCCCGGATACCCCTGCTGCTGACCGCCGTTCGCGGCACCGCGGCCGCCTGGGAGGAATCCGGACGGGGACACAAACTCGACCCGGACCTCCGGCTGTGGCTCCACTCCGACCAGGCCGCCCGCTACACCGGCCCGCCGCTGGGACGCCCGGTCGCCGTGCGCGGACTGCGCGATCTCCAGCAGGCCGACGCCGAACTGCTGTGGCTGGCCGAGGCGGAGGCCCTCCCCCTGCCCCTGGTCGCCCGCCGGCTCGGCCTCGACCCCGACACGGCCGCCGACGAACTCGCCCAGGTCAGCCGCCTGTTCCGGGACCGCTGCCACCGCAACCACCTCGACTCCCCGCTGGACGCCGAGTGCCGCAGCTACGCCCGGCTCCTCGACGCCGTCACCCGCTCGCCCGCCGCCGACACCCCCGGCGACCTCTCCCGCCACCTCGCCACCTGCCACCCGTGCGCCGAGGCCGCCGCCTGCCTGCGGCTGCACGGCGGGGGACTGCCCGGCGCACTGGCCGGCGGCGTGATCGGCTGGGGCGGCCTCGCCTATCTGGAACGCCGCCGCCGTGCCGCCGAGGTACGGCTCGGGGCCGGACGCCCGGACCGGCCCGACACCGACGACCCGGCCCCCGCCAACGGCAGGACCCGCGCCACCCGGCACGGGCTGCTGGCCGCCGCCGCCCTCGTCTCCCTCCTCGCGCTCGCGGTCTCCCTCATGCCGTTCGGGGACGGCGCCGCGGAGAGCGCCGCCCGCCCCGACGGCGACCGCCGGCCGGTGGCCGACTCCGGCCCCTCCCTGCCGCCCGCCCCCACCGTCCCGTCCGACGACACCGCCCCCGCATCCCCGGAACCGTCCGCCGAGCGCACACCGCGGCAGAAGGACCCCGACCCCGAACCCCAGGGCACCTCCTCCGCCACCGCCGCCCCCGAGACCACCGCGGCCCGCAGCGGGCCCGCCCCCTGCCGGGCCGACTACGACCTGGTCAACCAGTGGCCCGACGGCTTCCAGGCCAACGTCACCGTGACCGCCCCGCACCCGCTCGACTCCTGGCGCGTCGGTTTCACCTTCGGGGACGGCCAGCGGATCACCCAGATGTGGGACGCCACGGTGAGCCAGGACGGCAGCCGCGTCACCGCCACCGCCGCCGACTACAACAAGACGGTCGCCGCCGGCGGGAAACTCGCCTTCGGCTTCATCGCCTCCGGGCGCGGCACCGACGCCCCGCCGACCGCCTTCACGCTCAACGGCCGCACCTGCGTGACCGCGTGACACGAGGGACCCCCGAAAAAACGGGTTGACGGGCCGGGACGGCCACGGGCTACTCTGACCCCAGACCACACGGCGGCCGAGCGCCGCCGTACCGGACCGTTCGCGAAGTGAGGAGGTGTCGACCGATGACTGTCACTGTGCCGGGCGCTGCCCGCATCCAGGAATCCGTCACGTCCACCTCCGTGGCCACCGGCTGACCTCACCTTCTCCCGTCCGCGTACCCGTGCGTACGCGGACACCGCCGGGGCCACCCACCCGAAGGGTCACCCCCTTGAGTTCCGTCTCCACCTCTTCCTCCGCGCTCACCGCCTACGGCTGGGACGACGCATGGGCGGACGCGTTCGCCCCGTACGACGCGGACGGCCTGCTGCCCGGGCGCGTGCTCCGGGTCGACCGCGGCCAGTGCGACGTCGTCACCGCAGGTGGCGTCCTGCGCGCCGACACCGCCTTCGTCACCCCGCACGACCCCCTGCGCGTCGTGTGCACGGGCGACTGGGTCGCCGTCGAACCCGGCGGGAACCCCCGCTACGTCCGCGCGTACCTGCCCCGCCGTACCGCCTTCGTACGCTCCACCTCCTCCAAGCGGTCCGAGGGGCAGATCCTCGCCGCCAACGTCGACCACGCCGTGGTCGCCGTCTCGCTCGCCGTCGAACTCGACCTGGCCCGGATCGAGCGCTTCCTGGCGCTCGCCTGGGAGTCCGGGGCCCAGCCCGTGGTCGTGCTCACCAAGGCCGACCTCGTGCCGGACGCGGTGACCCGCGCGCACCTCGTCCAGGACGTGGAGACCAGCGCCCCGGGCGTGCCGGTGCTCACCGTCAGCGCGATGGATGGGGACGGGCTCGACGTCCTCGCCGCCATCACCGCCGGCGGTACGTCGGTACTGCTCGGGCAGTCCGGCGCCGGCAAGTCCACCCTGGCCAACGCGCTCCTCGGCGAGGACGTCATGGACGTACAGGCCACCCGGGACGTCGACGGCAAGGGCCGGCACACCACCACCACCCGCAACCTGCTGGTGCTGCCCGGCGGGGGAGTCCTCATCGACACCCCGGGCCTGCGGGGCGTCGGACTGTGGGACGCCGGAACCGGCGTCGGCCAGGTGTTCGCCGAGATCGAGGAGCTGGCCGAGAACTGCCGGTTCCACGACTGCGCCCACGAGAGCGAGCCCGGCTGCGCGGTCCTCGACGCCCTCGACGCCGGTGAACTGCCGCAGCGCCGCCTGGACAGCTACCGCAAGCTGCTCCGGGAGAACCAGTACATCGTCGCCAAGACCGACGCCAGGCTCCGCTCGGAGATCCGCAAGGAGTGGAAGCGCAAGGGCGCCATCGGCAAGGCGGCCATGGAGGCCAAACGCGGCCGTCTGCGGTAGCGCACCGCCGTGTCCGATTTCCGCCAGCCGGGGCGACCCGGGTGGCGGAGACTGGACGGTATGAAGGACGAGGACAGCAGGTACGAGGCGGTGCGCAGCCGGGACGCCCGGTTCGACGGCGCGTTCTTCTTCGCCGTGGAGACGACCGGCATCTACTGCCGGCCCAGCTGCCCCGCCGTCACCCCCAAGCGGCACAACGTCCGCTTCTTCCCGACCGCGGCCGCCGCGCAGGGCTCCGGGTTCCGGGCCTGCCGGCGGTGCCGCCCGGACGCCGTGCCCGGCTCCGCCGAGTGGAACGTACGGGCCGACGTCGTGGGCCGGGCCGTACGGCTGATCGCCGACGGCGTCGTCGACCGCGAGGGCGTCGCCGGACTCGCCGCCCGGCTCGGCTACAGCGCCCGCCAGGTGCAGCGCCAGCTCACCGGTGAGCTCGGCGCCGGACCCGTCGCCCTCGCCCGCGCCCAGCGCGCCCACGCCGCGCGCGTGCTGCTCCAGACCACCGCACTGCCGGTCACCGAGATCGCCTTCGCCTCCGGATTCGCCAGCGTGCGCCAGTTCAACGACACCGTGCGCGCCGTGTACGCCACCACACCCAGCGGCCTGCGTGCCCGCGCGCCCCACCGCGGCCGGGCGCGCCCCGCCACCCCCTCCGCGGGTATCCCCCTGCGGCTCGCCCACCGCGGCCCCTACCGGGCCGGGCCCGTCTTCGACCTGCTGGAGCGCGAGGCCGTCCCGGGCGTCGAGGAGGTGAGCCGCACCCCCGGCACCCCGGCCGGCCGCACCTACCGGCGCACCCTGCGGCTGCCCTACGGCACCGGCATCGCCGCCGTCGGGGAGCGCACGCACACCGGGACCGGCGCCCACCCCGGCGGCTGGCTCGACGCCCGCCTCCACCTCACCGACCCCCGCGACCTGACCACCGCCGTACAGCGGCTGCGGCGGCTGTTCGACCTGGACGCCGACCCGTACGCCGTCGACGAACGCCTCGGCGCCGACGCGCGGCTCGCCCCGCTGGTCGCCGCCCGCCCCGGACTGCGCTCCCCGGGCGCCGCCGACCCCGACGAACTGGCGGTACGCGCGCTGGTGGGCCCCGAGAGGTCCGCCGAGCTGGTCCGGCGCTACGGCAAGCGGCTCGACGCCCCCTGCGGAAGCCTCACCCACCTGTTCCCCGAACCCGGCGTTCTCGCCGGCGCCGAGCCGCACGGCACCCTGGGCGCGCTCACCGCCGCCCTCGCCGACGGCACCGTACGCCTCGGTCCCGGCGCCGACCGCGATCTGGCGCCGGGTGCCCTCGCCGCCGTCCCCGGCCTGGACGACCGTACGATCGCGGCGATCCGCACCCGTGCCCTCGGCGACCCCGACGTGGCCCCGCCCGGCCCGGACGTCCCCGACAGCTGGCGCCCCTGGCGCTCGTACGCCCTGAACCACCTGCGTGCCGCAGGGGAGTTGGAGTGATCATGGAGACCGTGACGTACTGGACGAGCGTGGACAGCCCCGTCGGGCCGCTGCTGCTCACCGCCGCCCCGGGCGGCGAGCTGACCTCGCTCTCCGTGCCCGGGCAGAAGGGCGGGCGCACCGTCGGGGACGACTGGCGGCGCGATCCGGGACCGTTCCGCGAGGCCGAACGGCAGCTCGCCGCGTACTTCGCCGGGGAGCTCAAGGAGTTCCGGCTGCCCCTGAGCGCCGTGGGCACGCCGTTCCGCGAGAAGGTGTGGGCCGCGCTCGACGACGTCCCCTACGGGGCGACCGTCTCCTACGGCGAGATCGCGGCGCGGATCGGCGCGTCCCGGCCCGCGGTACGGGCCGTCGGCGGCGCGATCGGCGCCAACCCGCTGCTCATCGTCCGCCCCTGCCACCGGGTGATCGGCTCGGACGGCTCGCTCACCGGATACGCGGGCGGACTGGAGCGGAAGGTGCGACTGCTGACCCACGAAGGCGTGCTGCGGCCCTGAACGGGGCCGCGGCCGGCCGTCAGCCCCAGAACACCGCGCCCAGCCAGGCCGCCGCGATCAGCTGGCAGGCGAACAGTTCCGCCAGCAGGCTCCAGCCGCCCGAGCGCATCGCCGTACGGGTCGCCGCGACCGCCTCACCGCGGCGGCCCAGGCGGAGCCGCTCGTGAACGTAGATCCCGCCGAGGAAGCCGGGGACGGCGCCGATCACGGGCAGCAGGACGAAACCCGCGAACGAGCCGCAGCCCGCGTACGCCAGCATCCGCGCGTCGGCGCCGCCCGCGCGCAGCCGGCGCGGCGGCAGGGCCCAGCGCACCACCTGGGACAGGAACAGCACGGCCGTCGCCCCCACGCACACCCACCACGCGACGGGCTGGGGGTCCTTCAGCGCCCACCACAGGACCGCGGCCCACACCAGCCACGACCCGGGCACCCCTGGCAGCAGCACTCCGCACAGACCGAGCAGGAGCACCAGTCCGGCCAGCAGGAGGTCCCACGCTCCCATCTGTCCAGGGTGCAGGAGGCGGGGGAGCGGCGCAGAACGGACGGCAGGGCAGCCTCCCGTCGCACAGCCGTCCCGCCCTTCACCCGAGTGGCCGTGCGGGGCGCCGACGGGCGGGGATTTTTCCGGATGCCCCGTTTTCATCCGGCCCGCGCGGGCGACAATTGGGGGCATGAGTCAGCAGGGGGGAAGGCCCACCGGTCCCACCGGTCCTGAGGACGACTGGTGGCGGCAGCTCTACGACGACGACGCCTGCGACGACACGGGCCCCGCACCGGCGCCCGACTCCCTGGACGACCGTTTCGCCTCCGCGTCCGGCGCACTGGACGGCACCCGGCCGCCCACCACGAGAGTCCCCGCCCCCCGCGCCCCCTGGGAACCTCCCCCCACCACACCCCCGGGCCCGGTCACCTTCCCCCCGCCCACCGGCCGCCCCGCAGGGCCAGGGGGTCCGCAGGAGACGGACGGCCAGGGCGAGGGCGCCCCGGACCCGCAGGGTTCGGGCGGGGGTGCCGCGCCGGAGGACGGTCGGGGGGCGCCGCAGGATCCGGGTCGCGGCGCCGCGCCGGGAGTGGGTCGGGGTGCCGCGCCGGGTTCGGGTCGTGGTGCTGCGTCGGATGGCGGTCGGCAGGCGCCGCAGGGTCCGGGGCGGGGCGCGGCGCCGGACGTTGGTCGCGGTGCTTAC
>NZ_JBVIFC010000004.1:382891-516531 GCF_055571535.1 Streptomyces sp. NPDC030893
TACGCCGGGTTCGGGTCGTGGTGCTGCGTCGGATGGCGGTCGGCAGGCGCCGCAGGGTCCGGGGCGGGGCGCGGCGCCGGACGTTGGTCGCGGTGCTACGCAGGGTCCGGGTGGGGGTGTCGCGCCGGAGGACGGTCGGGGGGTGCCGCAGGGTCCGGGTCGGGATGCCGCGCCGGGGGTGGGTCGGGGTGCCGCGCAGAGTTCCGGTCGGGGTGGCCGGCCGGGCGTGGGCCGGGATGCCCCGCAGGGCACCAGCGCCCGGCAGGTCCCCCGTACCCCGGAGGACGTGCCGCCCCGGCCGGGCGTGGGCCGGGATGTCCCGTCGGGGTCGGGCCGGGAGGTCCCGCAGGGGCCCCGTGCCCCCCAGGGTCCCCGCCCCCCGGAGGACGTTCCGCCTCCCTTGCCCCCCATGGCGTTCGGTACCTGGACGCCCTTCCCCGACTCGGCTTCCGAGGAGCAGGGGGCGGCGGGTGCCCCGGCCGTCCCGGGGCCCGTGGACGCGCCGGGGCCCGCCGCCCCCCGTCCCTCCCGCCTCGTACCGCTCCCCGAGCCGCCCACCCGCGCCCATGTCGGTTCCCGGCCGCCCACCTACGACGCCGAGCCGACCGCCCTGCCCGCGGCCGACCCCGACGAGCTGGACGGTCTGGTGCCGGACACCGTGCTGGACGGCGCCCGCTACGGCGCCTGCACCCTGCGCGCCGCCTCCGTACGCGGCGACTCCGCGCGCTACCGGGGGGAGCCGCGACGCGACGCCCTGCTCACCGCCCGGTTCGGGGCGGGGGAGCGGGCGCTCCTCCTCGTGGCCCTCGCGACCGGTGTCCGGACCTCCTCCGCGCCGCACCTGGCCGCCGCCGAGGCCTGCCGCTGGATCGCACGCGCGGTGGGACGCAGCCACGCCGGCCTCGTCGACGACATCAGGGCCGCCCGGCGCGGCGACCTCAAGTCGGGCCTGCACCGCCTCACCGACCGCAGCCTCGGCCGGCTCCGCGCCAGCGCCGCCGAACAGGGCCTCGAACCCGACGCCTACGCGGCCACCCTGCGCTGTCTGCTCCTGACCGCCGACCCCGAGTGCCGCACCCGGGTCTTCTTCGGCGTCGGCCCCGGCGGTCTGTTCCGGCTGCGGGACGGCGAGTGGCAGGACATCGAACCGGAGGTCACCGAGATCAAGGGCGAACCCGTACTCGGCTTCGGCTCACCGCCCTCCGAGACGCCCGACGGCGACCGCCTCACCATGGACCTCGGCATCCCCACACCCCCGAGCCCCTACGAGCCCGCCCCCGAACCGCCCCGCGAACCCTTCCGGTTCCGCACCTCCGTAGCCCGCCCGGGTGACACCCTGCTGATGTGCGGCACCGGCCTCGCCGACCCGCTGCGGGGCGAGCCGGAACTCCGCGCCCACCTGGCCGAACGGTGGCATCGCCCCGAACCGCCCGGCCTCGCCGCGTTCCTCGCCGACACCCAGGTACGGGTCAAGGGGTACGCCGACGACCGTACGGCCGTCGCCGTTTGGGAGGCGTGAGCGCGCCCGGTGTGAATTCATGGAACCCGTCAGGCATCTTCGGCACCGGAGGGGCAGACGGAACCCATGGCCAAACAGAACATCGCGGAACAGTTCGTCGACATCCTCACCCGCGCGGGAGTCAAACGCCTCTACGGCGTCGTCGGCGACAGCCTCAACCCGGTCGTCGACGCCGTGCGCCGCAACTCCGCCATCGACTGGATCCACGTCCGGCACGAGGAGACCGCCGCCTTCGCCGCCGGCGCCGAGGCGCAGATCACCGGCAGGCTCGCCGCCTGCGCAGGCTCCTGCGGCCCCGGCAACCTCCACCTCATCAACGGCCTCTACGACGCCCACCGCTCCATGGCCCCGGTCCTCGCCCTCGCCTCCCACATCCCGTCCAGCGAGATCGGCCTCGGCTACTTCCAGGAGACCCACCCCGACCAGCTGTTCCGCGAGTGCAGCCACTACAGCGAGCTGATCTCCAGCCCCCGCCAGATGCCCCGGCTGCTGGACACCGCCATCCAGCACGCGGTCGGCCGCTCCGGCGTCAGCGTCGTCTCCCTGCCGGGTGACCTCGCCGACGAGCCCGCCCCGGACCAGGCCCCCGAGACCGCCCTCGTCACCTCCCGGCCCACCGTCCGCCCCGGCGACGCCGAGATCGACCGTCTCGTCGACATGATCGACAGGGCCGAGAAGGTCACCCTGTTCTGCGGCGCCGGAACGAAGGGCGCGCACGCGGAGGTCATGGAGTTCGCCGGGAAGATCAAGTCCCCGGTCGGGCACGCCCTGCGCGGCAAGGAATGGATCCAGTACGACAATCCGTACGACGTCGGCATGAGCGGTCTGCTCGGCTACGGCGCCGCCTACGAGGCCACCCACGAGTGCGACCTGCTGATCCTGCTCGGCACCGACTTCCCGTACAACGCCTTCCTCCCCGGCGACGACGTGAAGATCGTCCAGGTCGACGTGCGGCCCGAGATCATCGGCCGGCGCTCCAAGCTGGACCTCGCGGTGTGGGGCGACGTGAAGGAGACGCTGCGCTGTCTGACGCCCCGGGTCCGCGCCAAGGACGACCGCAGGTTCCTCGACCGGATGCTGAAGAAGCACGCGGACGCGCTGGAAGGCGTGGTGAAGGCGTACACTCGGAAGGTGGAGAAGCATGTCCCGATCCACCCCGAGTACGTGGCGTCCGTACTGGACGAGATGGCCGACGACGACGCCGTGTTCACCGTCGACACCGGCATGTGCAACGTCTGGGCGGCCCGCTACATCTCGCCCAACGGCCGCCGCCGGGTGATCGGTTCCTTCTCCCACGGCTCGATGGCCAACGCGCTGCCGATGGCGATCGGGGCGCAGTTCACCGACCGGGGCCGGCAGGTCGTGTCGATGTCCGGCGACGGCGGATTCACCATGCTGATGGGCGACTTCCTCACCCTCGTGCAGTACGACCTGCCGGTGAAGGTGGTCCTGTTCAACAACTCCTCGCTGAGCATGGTCGAGTTGGAGATGCTGGTCGCGGGTCTGCCCTCGCACGGCACCGCCATGAAGAACCCCGACTTCGCCGCCGTCGCCCGGGCGTGCGGCGCGTACGGGGTGCGGGTGGAGAAGCCGAAGGAGCTCGCCGGGGCGCTGAAGTCGGCGTTCAGGCACAAGGGACCGGCCCTCGTCGACGTGGTCACCGACCCCAACGCGCTGTCCATCCCGCCGAAGATCAGCAAGGAGATGGTGACCGGGTTCGCCCTGTCCGCCTCCAAGATCGTGCTGGACGGAGGCGTGGGCCGGATGCTGCAGATGGCCCGGTCCAACCTGCGCAACGTGCCGCGGCCGTAGCGGTGTTCACCCCGCGCGCATACATGGCCACTGCACTTCGGCCAACAACCGGTCGTCGACGATGCGGGACGACTGCCGCGTGGGTGACCGGGCAATGATTCCCGTGAACGCGTACGAACGGCAGGGGAATCGACGGCGGCACGCGGGCGGGGGCCATGAAGAGTCAGGCTTCGGCGGCTCAGCTGAGGCGCACACTGGGGCGGGCGGATCTGAGAGCGGTGCCGGAGTCCCGCAGGGCACTGCGTGAACTGCTCGCCCACTGGGGGACGCCGGAACGGTCCGCAGTGGCGGAGCTGCTCACCTGCGAGCTCGTCACCAACGCGCTGGTGCACACCGACGACGGGGCGGTGCTGACGGCCACCGTCGGACCCCATGGACTGCGGGTCGAGGTACGGGACTTCGTGGCCCGCGATCCCCGGCCGCGCCCGCCCTGCGCCGACGAGGGCACCAACGGCCGGGGGCTGGCGCTGGTCGAGTCCCTCGCCGACGCGTGGGGCGTCAGCAGGCACGACGTGGGCAAGTCCGTCTGGTTCCAACTCGAGGCGGACGCCGCCTGAAGGACCGGTCACGCGGCACGGGGACGCGGCCCGGGCGGGCCGCACCCCCGTCGGTCCGGGGAGCGGCGTCAGCCGAACTGCTGCTCCAGGTCCTTGAGTTTGCGCTCCAGGGAGTCCAGGCGCGGCAGGGCCTGGGTGTCGTCCTCGGCGGTGAGGTCGACGGTCACCGGGTCAGCGCCACCGGTGCGTACCGGCTGCAGGGAGGGACGCGCGCGGACGGGCAGGGCCTCCGACGCCGATATGGCAGGCTCCGCGGAGACCAGGTCGGATTCGCGCTCCACGGTCGCCGTCTCCAGCTCCCGCCCGCCGCCGCCCCGGCCGACGAGACCGCGGTGGCCGCGGCTGATCGCCTTCAGCCGGGCCCGCTCCATCCGCTGCTGGTCCCGCCGGCGCCGCTTCGCCTCGTCCTTGCGGATCTTGTCCTCGCGGACCTCCTCGACCGCCTCGTCGAGGCTGCGCACGCCCTCCAGCAGCATCAGCGACCAGGCGCGGTAGGTCTCCCGGGGAGCGCGCAGCCAGCGCACGATACGGATCTGGGGGAGCGGACGCGGTACCAGGCCCTGTTCGCGCAGGGCGGCCCGGCGGGTCTGCTTCAGCGCGCGGTCGAACAGGACCGCCGCCGACAGCGACATGCCCGCGAAGAAGTGCGGGGCGCCCGCGTGACCGATGCCCCGGGGAGCGTGGACCCAGTTGAACCAGGCCGCGGCGAAGGCGAACGTCCATACGAGTATGCGGGAGCCCAGCGCCGCGTCGCCGTGGCTGGCCTCGCGTACGGCGAGCACCGAGCAGAACATCGCCGCGCCGTCCAGACCGAAGGGGACGAGGTACTGCCAGCCGTCGGACAGGCCGAGGTTCTGCTCGCCGAAGCCGACGAGCCCGTGGAAGGAGAGCGCGGCGGCCACCGCCGCACAGCAGAACAGCAGGACGTAGGAGACGGTGCCGTAGACGGCCTCCTTGCGCCGGCGGCGCTCCTCGCTGCGCTCCCACGAGTCGTCCGCGCTCGTGTCCTTGACCGAGGAGCGCTTCCCGCGCGCCAGCACCGCCACCGCCGCCAGCATGCCGAGGAGCAGCACGGCGCCCGGAAGCAGCCAGTTCAGCGATATGTCGGTCAGTCTCATCTAGGGGTCCCTTGCATTGGGATAGGGCGTAACGCCCGCCATAGTGGCCCAATCCCAGCGGCCCTCAGGGGGTTTCGGGGCAAGAGGCCGCCAAGGAAGTGCGAGGGGGGTGCCCAGGGCGGCGTTCTGCTCGAACTGCCGCATGAGGGGCGGGAGTTGAGTTCGAATAACACTACCCGTGCGGGTGGTTCCACGGACAGTTCCCGCGACGGGTGAGGGAATTGTGAATCAGTCGTGACCTTGGTGGGCCCCCGACCGGGTGATCCGGCGGCCCCGGGGGCCGTTCCCGGAGGCCGTGGCAGATTGGACCGTCGGCCGACGCGGCGTCAACTCGCCTGCGCTGCAAGGGCCGTGGCGCGTCCGGCGGTCGGCTCCTTGGCGCAGGTGCGCGGGCAGGTGGCGCAGATGTCGGCGGGGCGCAGGGTGTAGAACATGCAGCAGCTGACCCGGTCCCGGGTGGCGCTCCGCGGCTCCCCGTCCGGTCCGGCCGGCCGGTGGAAGGCCGCCGCGCCGACGTACGGCTTGGTCGCGCCCGGCAGCAGCTCCTCCAGCTCGCGCAGTCCCCGCTCCTCCTCGCCGAGCAACTGGGCGATGTACCGCAGGCTCTCGACGATCTCGTCGGTCGCCATGCCCCACAGGGCGCGGCCGCGCCGGCGCATCCGGGGGCCGAATCCGGCCAGCACGGGCTCGAGGTGCTGGGCGACCGCCGTGCGCACCTCCGCCCGCAGCGCCTCCTCGTCGGGCACCACGCGGGCGCCGGGCAGCGCGGCGGCCGGGTCGCCGGGCAGACAGGCGAACCCGTCGGGCCGTACGGCCATGCGTCCCACGGCGAGACCGGCGGCCGTGCGGTCGAACGAGACGTGCGTCACGGGGTAGCGCGGCACCCGGCGGTGCAGGAACCACGGCACGGTGATCAACAGGCAGGCGGGCCAGGCGTAGCGGTGCAGTCCGAAGCTGGCGATCACGTCGGGCCGGCCCTGCTGTCCGTAGTCCCGCAGCACCTGGGTGTCGTCCCAGGCGAGGAAGGCGTCCAGGTCGGAACCGCCCTCGGCGAGACCGGAGGCGGCCACCCAGCCGCCGCCCCGGGGTGCCGCCTCGTCGGCGCCGAGCTCGGTGACGGCCAGTGCGGGGAAGGCCTCCGCCAGGAGGGCGTACGCGTCCGCGACGGCCGAACCGGGCACAGGCATGGGACCACCCATTCACGTCTCGTGCAGCAGGGCAAGAAAAGGTAAGGCTCACCTTACCCAAGATCTCCGGGATGTGAACTGACGTCCGGTGCGCCGTATGGTGCTTGACGCAGAGGTGACAACCCGCCGTAATGGCCGCAAGTACCGACACGTCCTCGGGAGGACCTGGTGAAGCAGGGCATGCAGGGCTCCGTGGGGGCGGAGGCAGGGGAGACGGCGGCCGGCGGCGCGCCGGCCGGGGCGGGGCGTCATCGGGTGCCCGTGCAGCCGGGGGCGCGGGAGGCGGAGCGGCGGCGGAGTGGCGTCGGGAGTGGTCTCGGGAGTGGAGTCCGGGGCGGCGTCGGAGGTGGTGCCGGCGACGGTGCCGTGCGCGGGGAGCACACGCACGGTGAGCCGGCCCTTCCGCGGCCCCGGCCCGTCGTCCAGCGGGCCTCCGTGCGCGGGCAGGTCCTCGCCGCGTTGCGCACCGCGCTGGTGACGGGGGAGCTGCGGCCCGGCGAGGTGTACTCCGCGCCTGTACTGGGGGAGCGGCTCGGGGTCTCCGCGACGCCCGTCCGGGAGGCCATGCAGCAGCTCGCCCTGGAGGGCGCGGTCGAGGTCGTGCCCAACCGGGGGTTCCGGGTCGTCGAGCGGGGGGCGCGCGAACTGGCGGAGCTCGCCGAGGTGCGGGCGCTGATCGAGATGCCGGTGATGCTGCGGCTGGCCCGTACGGTGCCGGCGGAGCGGTGGGCCGAGCTGCGGCCGCTCGCGGAGGCGACCGTGCGGGCGGCTTCGTCCGGGTGCCGGGCCGCGTACGCGGAGTCCGACCGGGCGTTTCACCGGGCGGTGCTGGGGCTCGCGGGGAACGAGCAGTTGGTGGGGATCGCCGAGGATCTGCATCGGCGGGCGCAGTGGCCGCTGGTGGGGGGTGGGTCCGGTGGGTCCGGTGTGCGGGCTGAGTTGGTCGCGGACGCGCATGAACACACGGCGTTGCTGGACGCGTTGATCGCGGGGGATCTGGGCGTGGTGCGGGTGTTGGTGGGGGAGCACTTCAACGGGGCGGCGGGGTGAGGGGGCGGTAGCTGTTTTCGCCCCCGCCGCCCCTTCCCGTCCCGTCCCTGGGGGCTGCGCCCCCAGACCCCCTGTCGGCCCTGCGGGCCTCGTCCTCAAACGCCGGACGGGCTGGGGGGCGGCCTCGTCCGCACGTGCTGGACGGGGGCTGGGTGTTATGCCGTCGCTGCTCCCGGGGTGGGTGGGGAGAGCTGGGTGGTGAGCCAGGTGGGGACTCCGCCGAGGAGGCGGAAGAGGCGGCGGGCCTCCTCCCGGAGGCGGGAGGCCTCCGGTTCGGTCTCCGTGTCGGCGAGGGAGACCAGGGCGGGGGCCGTGCCGACGAGGTAGCCCAGCTCCTCGCGGATCCGCAGGGACTCGGCGAAGCCCTGCCGGGCCTCCGCCAACTCCCCGTCGCGCAGGGCGAGTCCGGCCAGATGGCGCCAGGTGGCCGACAGCAGCAGCGGGTCGGCGTGCGCGGTGGCACCCGCGTGGGCACGGCGGTAGGCCGCCCGCGCCGCCTGCGGGGAGCGGGTGAGGTTCTCCGCGATCAGCCCGCGCCGGAAGTCCAGCAGCGCCCGCCCCGTCGCCCCCGGAGCGATCAGCGCCGCCGCCCGGCCGAGCGCCGCCCGCGCCTCGTCCGCACGGTCGCGCACCCGGAACAGGGTGGCCGCGTAGGCCAAGTACCCGCGTTCACAAGCGGCCGCCCCGCGCTCGTCGTCGCTGTGCGCCAGCGCCTCCGCCGTACGCAGCGCGTCCTCCGCGTCCTCCCACCCCGCCTCGGTGTAGAGGCACCGCTCGACCAGCAGCGACGCCCGCTGCAGCGCCGTGCCGGGGGTGGCGGGTTCGAGCAGCGCGGCGGCGTCGGCCCAGCAGGCACGGGAGCGCAGCCGCCACACCGCCGTCTGGAGAGGATCGTCTTCGGCGGTCGTTCCGTCACCGGACATGGCGGTATGCGCCACGTTGCCCTCCCCGAGCACGCCATCGAGCTGTTGAGTGGTGGCCGCATCTCAGCACGAACCGCACGGCCCGGCCAAGAGGGTGGGTGAAGGATTTCACAAAGTCATGGCTTGCGGGCCCGAACTGCCCGGACGGGTCCCCTTGTGATCAACTCATGCGCAGGGCAAGGAAGAAGTCCAGCTTGTCCTCCAGGCGGGACAGGTCACGGCCCGTCAACTGCTCGATGCGGCCGACGCGGTAGCGCAGCGTGTTGACGTGCAGGTGGAGACGGGAGGCGCAGCGGGTCCAGGAGCCGTCGCAGTCGAGGAACGCCTCCAGGGTGGGGATCAGCTCCGCGCGGTGCCGGCGGTCGTACTCCCGCAGGGGGTCCAGGAGGCGCGCGGTGAAGGCACGGCGTACGTCGTCCGGGACGAACGGGAGCAGCAGGACGTGCGAGGCCAGTTCCTGGTGGCCGGCCGCGCAGACCCGGCCCTGGCGGGCGGCGGCCACGCGCCGGGCGTGCCGGGCCTCCTCCAGCGCGCCGCGCAGCCCCTCCGCGGAGTGCACGGCGGCGGAGACACCGAGGGTGAGCCGGCCGTCCCCGTCCAGGCCGGCCGTGAGCGGGTCGCGCACGGACTCCAGGAGGACGTCGGCGAGCACGCCCGTACCGGGGTGGCCGTCGTCGCCGGCCACCGCCGGCAGCGGTACCAGCGCGACCGCCTCGTCCCCGGCGTGCGCCACCGCGATGCGGTCGGAGTGCTCGGGCCCCGTCGACGCCGGGTCGACCAGGATCTCCTCCAGCAGCGCCTGTGCCACCGGGCCGCCGTCGACCTCCCCGCCGTCCCAGTCGACGCGCGCCACCACGACCTGCCAGTGCGGCGCGGTCCCGAGCCCGGGCAGCAGCACCGGCGCGGCCACCCGCAGCCGCGCCGCGATCTCGGCGGGCACGGCACCCGTCTGGACCAGCTCCAGCACCTCCTGCGCGAGCCGGCGCCGCACCGTGCGCGCCGCGTCCCGGCGGTCCCGTTCGACGGCGATCAGCTGGGTGACGCCCTGGAGCAGGTCCAGCCGCTCCTCGGCCCAGTCCCCGGCGTCGGCCTCGACGGCCAGCACCCAGTCCGACAGCACGCTCTCGCGCACGTCGCGCGCGCCCGCCGCGGAGCGTCCGCTGCCGCGCACCGGGAAGAGGCTGTACGTCGTCTGCCCCAGCGTCGCCCGGTGCGGTCCGCGCCGGCCGGTGCGGGTGGCCGCCAGCTGCTCCGCGGCGAGCCGCGCGCACACCTCGGCGGGCAGCGTCGGCTCCGCCCCCAGCGCCCCGGCGACCTTCGGTCCCGCGATCAGCCGGCCGGTGGGCGACAGCACCCAGGCCCGCAGGTCCAGGTCGGAGCCGAGCAGGTCGAGCACGACGTCGGGGCCGCCGCCCGCCGGGCCCGACGTCATCATCCGCCGGTGCCGGTCCACGACGGCCGCGAGATCCCCGGCGCGCTCGCCGGAGACCTGCCGTACGACATGTTCGGTGATGGTGGCGAAGGCCACCGACTCGTGCACCGCGAACAACGGCAGCCGGTGCCGCGCACAGGCCGCCACCAGGTCGTCGGGCACCTCGCCCAGCTCCGCCTCACCGGCCGCGAGCGCGGCCACCCCGGCCTGCACCAGCAGCCGTACGAACGGCTCGGAGTCGGCGGCGTCCCGGCGCCAGGCCAGGCCCGTGAGCACCAGTTCCCCGCCGGAGAGGTAGCGGCTGGGGTCCCGCAGATCGGTGGTCATCACGCCCCGGACACCGCGGTCCAGCTCGTCCTCGCCGCCGAGCAGCTTCAGGCCCAGCGCGTCGGTGTCCAGCAGTGCGCGCAGCCGCATTCTCGTCGCCGCCGTTCTCTGTGTTCTCTGTCTCGGATATCTACGATGGACCGGGACGGAGCTTCCGGTGAGCGCCCATGGCGTGGCTGATCAGCGGTGCCGGCCGTTCCCCGGACCGGGCCCCCCGTTTCCGGAGGAACATGGGGAGGCCATGGACGGCCTCCGTTCATATGAATCTACAAGATGCCTTTGCTGGCCAGCTAACTCCTTCATGGTTTCCGTGACTGACCCATGCGGAGCACGCGGCGGTGTACTGAGCCCACTCCGCGTGAACATCGCATGAACGAGCCGGGCCCGCCGCACACGGATTGGCTCAATCTGTACGCCCCACCACGAGACGAAGAAGAGAGCCGGTCATGGACTTCCTTCGCCCCGCCAGCTGGAAGGAGGCGCTCGCCGCGAAGGCCGAGCACCCCGCCGCTGTGCCGATTGCGGGTGGCACCGACGTGATGGTCGAGATCAACTTCGACCACCGCCGGCCCGAGTACCTCATGGACCTGAACCGCATCGGCGACCACGAGGAATGGGAGGTCGGCGAGGACAGCGTACGGCTCGGCGCCTCCGTCCCGTACTCGAAGATCATGGAGCATCTGCGCGCCGAGCTGCCGGGCCTCGCCCTCGCCTCCCACACGGTCGCCTCCCCGCAGATCCGCAACCGCGGCGGCGTCGGCGGCAACCTCGGCACCGCCTCCCCGGCCGGCGACGCCCATCCGGCGCTGCTCGCCGCCGGTGCCGAGGTCGAGGTGGAGTCGGTGCGGGGGGCGCGCCGCATCCCGATCGACGCGTTCTACACCGGCGTGAAGCGCAACGCGCTGGCGCCCGACGAGCTGATCCGCGCCGTCCACATCAAGAAGGCCGACGGCCCGCAGCAGTACTCCAAGGTCGGCACCCGCAACGCCATGGTCATCGCCGTGTGCGCCTTCGGGCTGGCCCTGCACCCCGGGACGCGGACGGTGCGTACGGGCATCGGATCGGCGGCTCCCACCCCCGTCCGGGCGAAGGCGGCCGAGGAGTTCCTGAACGCGGCGCTGGAGGAGGGCGGCTTCTGGGACAACGGGAAGATCATCACCCCGTCCGTCGCCAAGCACTTCGCCGACCTGTGCGCCGCCGCCTGCAACCCCATCGACGACGTGCGCGGCACCGCGGGCTACCGCCGGCACGCGGTCGGCGTCATGGCCCGCCGCACCCTGACCTGGACCTGGGAGTCGTACCGCGGCGCCCACCGCATCACGGAGGGAGCCGCGTAATGCGCATCGACTTCACCGTCAACGGACGCCCCCAGGAGGCCGACGACGTCTGGGAGGGCGAGTCCCTGCTGTACGTGCTGCGCGAACGGCTCGGTTTGCCCGGCTCCAAGAACGCCTGCGAGCAGGGCGAGTGCGGTTCCTGCACGGTCCGCCTGGACGGCGTGCCCGTGTGCTCCTGTCTCGTCGCCGCCGGCCAGGCCCAGGGCCGCGACGTCGTCACCGTGGAGGGCCTGGCGGACTTCGCCCGGCAGCGCGCCTGCGGCACCGGCGCCTGCGGCACCGCACTGGACGAGGCCAGGGCGTGGCAGGCCGGGGGCACCGACTCACAGACCGGCGAGGGCACCGAACTCGCCCCCATCCAGCAGGCGTTCATCGACGCCGGCGCCGTCCAGTGCGGCTTCTGCACCCCGGGTCTGCTGGTCGCCGCCGACGAGATGCTGGAGCGCAACCCCAACCCGAGCGACGCGGACATCCGCGAGGCCCTGTCCGGCAACCTGTGCCGCTGCACCGGCTACGAGAAGATCATGGACGCGGTCCGCCTGGCGGCCGCCCGCCAGTCCGAGGAGGTCTGAGCATGCCGACGAACGGTGTTCCCACCAAGATCACGCAGGGCTCGGGGACCAAGGGCGGCATCGGCGAGTCCACCCTCCGCCCCGACGGCACCCTCAAGGTCACCGGCGAGTTCGCCTACTCCTCCGACATGTGGCACGAGGACATGCTCTGGGGCCAGATCCTGCGCTCCACCGTCGCCCACGCCGAGATCGTGTCCATCGACACGAGCGAGGCGCTCGCCACCCCGGGCGTCTACGCCGTGATGACGTACGACGATCTGCCGACCGACGTGAAGAACTACGGCCTGGAGATCCAGGACACCCCCGTCCTCGCCCACGGCAAGGTCCGCCACCACGGCGAACCCGTCGCGATCGTCGCCGCCGACCACCCGGAGACCGCCCGCCGCGCCGCCGCCAAGATCAAGGTCGACTACCGCGAACTCCCCGTCGTCACCGATGAGGCCTCCGCCACCGCACCCGACGCGGTCCTCGTCCACGACAACCGCGACGACCATCACAGCGGCCACGTCCCGCACCCCAACATCGTCCACCGCCAGCCCATCGTGCGCGGCGACGTGGCCTCCGCACGGGAGCGCGCCGACGTGATCGTCGAGGGCGAGTACACGTTCGGCATGCAGGACCAGGCCTTCCTCGGCCCCGAGTCGGGCCTCGCGGTCCCCGAGGAGGACGGCGGCGTCCACCTCTACATCGCCACCCAGTGGCTCCACTCCGACCTGCGCCAGATCGCGCCCGTGCTCGGCCTGCCCGAGGACAAGGTACGGATGACCCTGGCCGGAGTCGGCGGCGCGTTCGGCGGGCGCGAGGACCTGTCCATGCAGATCCACGCCTGTCTGCTCGCCCTGCGCACCGGCAAACCCGTCAAGATCGTCTACAACCGGTTCGAGTCCTTCTTCGGCCACGTCCACCGCCACCCGGCCAAGCTGTTCTACGAGCACGGCGCCACGGCCGACGGCAAGCTGACCCACGTCGCCTGCCGCATCGTCCTCGACGGCGGCGCCTACGCCTCCGCCTCCCCGGCCGTGGTCGGCAACGCCTCCTCGCTCGGCATCGGCCCGTACGCCGTCGACGACGTCGAGATCGAGGCCATCGCCCTCTACACCAACAACCCGCCCTGCGGCGCGATGCGCGGCTTCGGCGCGGTGCAGGCGTGCTTCGCCTACGAGGCGCAGATGGACAAGCTGGCGGCGAGGCTCGGCATGGACCCGGTGGAGCTCAGGCAGCTCAACGCCATGGAGCAGGGCACGCTGCTGCCCACCGGCCAGCCCGTCGACTCCCCGGCACCGGTCGCCGAACTCCTGCGCCGCGTCAAGGCGATGCCCATGCCGCCGGAACGCCAGTGGGAGTCCAGCGAGGGCGCCGACGTACGCCAGCTCCCGGGCGGCCTGTCCAACACCACGCACGGAGAAGGCGTCGTACGCGGTGTCGGTTACGCGGTCGGCATCAAGAACGTCGGCTTCTCCGAGGGCTTCGACGACTACTCCACCGCCCGCGTCCGCATGGAGGTGGCCGGCGGTGAACCGGTCGCGACCGTGCACACCGCGATGGCGGAGGTCGGCCAGGGCGGCGTCACCGTCCACGCCCAGATCGCCCGCACCGAGCTGGGCGTCGGTCAGGTCACCATCCAGCCCGCCGACACCCAGGTGGGCTCGGCCGGTTCGACCTCCGCGTCCCGGCAGACGTACGTCACCGGCGGCGCGGTCAAGAACGCCTGCGAGCTGGTCCGGGAGAAGGTGCTGGAGCTCGGCCGGCGCAAATTCGGCTCCTACCACCCGGCCTGGGCCACGGCCGAACTCCTGCTGGAGGGCGGCAAGGTCGTCACCGACGGCGGCGAGGTGCTCGCCGACCTGGTGGACGTCCTCGGTGACGAGGCCGTGGAGGTCGAGGAGGAGTGGCGGCACCGCCCGACCGAACCCTTCGACCTGCGCACCGGCCAGGGCAACGGCCACGTCCAGTACTCCTTCGCCGCGCACCGCGCCGTCGTCGAGGTCGACACCGAACTCGGCCTGGTCAAGGTCATCGAACTGGCCTGCGCGCAGGACGTCGGCAAGGCGCTCAACCCGCTCTCCGTCGTCGGCCAGATCCAGGGTGGCACCACCCAGGGCCTGGGCGTGGCGGTCATGGAGGAGATCATCGTCGACCCCAGGACCGCGAAGGTACGCAACCCATCCTTCACGGACTACCTCATCCCCACCATCCTCGACACGCCGACCATCCCCGTCGACGTGCTCGAACTCGCCGACGACCACGCCCCCTACGGCCTGCGCGGCATCGGCGAGGCCCCCACCCTGTCCTCCACCCCCGCGGTCCTGGCAGCCATCCGCAACGCCACGGGCCTGGAACTGACCAGAACCCCGGTCCGCCCGGAACACCTCACGGGCAAGGTGTAAGGCCGACGCCCGCAGCAACAGGCGGGCCCGGACCGACACCGGTTGCCGTTGCGGGCAGTCCGGCCGCAGGGCGGCACGGGTGGGCGCAACGGCACCCCGACGCCGGGGAACCGCACAACTCGCGGTCACCCCGGCGCCGGTCTCCACCTCAGGTGCAGTACCGGGCCGTCCCCCGAGACTCGGCACCTCCCAAATCCCGCGCACTTCGCCGAAGGCACGGGTGCCCCTATGAACCTTGGGAGTAGGCCCACATGACCCAGCAGTCACTCGAGCCGGCGGCCACCGCCGAGGACGCGGGCGCGGGAACCCGCGTCCCGGCCGGCCGGTCCTGGCTCGACCGGTACTTCCACATCTCGCACCGAGGGTCCACCGTCGCCCGTGAAGTGCGCGGCGGCGTCACCACCTTCATGGCGATGGCGTACATCCTCCTGCTCAACCCCCTGATCCTGTCCGGCGAGGACGCGACCGGGAACACCCTCGGCCGCACCGCCCTGATCACGGCGACCGCGTTCGCCGCCGCCCTCACCACCCTCCTCATGGGCTTCCTCGGCAAGGTGCCGCTCGCCCTCGCCGCCGGCCTGTCGGTGTCCGGGGTGCTCGCCTCGCAGGTCGTGCCCGTGATGACCTGGCCGCAGGCGATGGGCATGTGCGTGATGTACGGCGTGGTCATCATGCTGCTGGTCGTCACCGGCCTGCGCGAGATGATCATGAACGCGATCCCGCTCGCCCTCAAACACGCGATCACCATGGGCATCGGTCTGTTCGTCGCCCTGATCGGCTTCTACAAGGCCGGCTTCGTGCACCAGGGCGAGGCGACCCCGGTCACCCTGGGCCCGGCGGGCGAACTGGCGGGCTGGCCCGTGCTGTTGTTCGCCGTCACCCTCCTCGCCATCTTCATGCTCCAGGCGCGGGGCATCCCCGGCGCCATCCTGATCGGCATCGTCGGCGGCACCGTCCTCGCCGTCGCCCTCAACGCGTTCGGGGTCATCGACCCCGAGCAGTGGGCGAGCGGGGCACCCGAACTGCACGGCGGCGCGGTGTCGATGCCGGACTTCGGGGTCTTCGGCCACGTCGAGTTCGGCGGCTGGGGCGAGGTCGGCGCGATGACGGTCGGCATGATCGTCTTCACTCTCGTCCTCGCGGGGTTCTTCGACGCGATGGCGACGATCATCGGCGTCGGTACGGAGGCGAAGCTCGCCGACGACGAGGGCCGGATGCCGGGCCTGTCCAAGGCGCTGTTCATCGACGGCGCGGGTGGCGCGATCGGCGGTGTCTCGGGGGCCTCCGGCCAGACGGTCTTCGTCGAGTCGGCGACCGGGGTCGGCGAAGGCGCCCGTACCGGACTGTCCTCCGTCGTCACCGGCCTCTTCTTCGCCGCCTGCCTCTTCTTCACCCCGCTGACCGCGATCGTGCCGGGCGAGGTCGCCGCGGCGGCCCTGGTGGTGATCGGCGCGATGATGATGATGAACGCCCGCCATGTCGACTGGTCCGACCGCGCCACCGCGATCCCGGTGTTCCTGACCGTGGTGATCATGCCGTTCACCTACTCCATCACCGCGGGTGTGGCCGCCGGCGTCATCTCCTACGTCGCCATCAGGACCGGCCAGGGCAGGGCCCGGGAGATCGGTGCCTTCATGTGGGTCCTGACGCTGATCTTCGTCGTGTTCTTCGCCCTCGCCCCGATCGAGAGCTGGCTGGGTGTGCACTAGTCACTGAGCCACGAGCCGCCTTCCGCGCAACCGAAGCCGAGGAGACCGAGACATGCTGGACATCGCCGAGGAACTGGACCGGTGGGTCGAGCAGGGCCGTGACTTCGCGGTCGCCACCGTGGTGGCGGTCAGCGGCAGTGCGCCCCGCCCGCCGGGTGCCGCGCTCGCGGTCGACGCCGACGGAACGGCCGTCGGCTCGGTCTCCGGCGGCTGCGTGGAGGGCGCGGTGTACGAGCTGTGCGCCCAGGCGCTGACGGACGGCGAAACCGTCCTGGAACGCTTCGGCTACAGCGACGAGGACGCCTTCGCCGTCGGTCTGACCTGCGGCGGGGTCATCGACATCCTGGTCACTCCGGTGCGGGCGGCGGACCCCGCCCGCCCGGTGCTGGCCCCGGCCCTCGCCGCCGCCGCGCGCGGGGAGGCGGCCGCGGTGGCACGGATCGTGAGCGGCCCGGCGGAGTTGAAGGGCCTCGCGCTGACGGTCCACCCGGACGGTTCGTACGAGGGCGGCTTCGGTGCCCATCCGGAGCTGGACCGCACGGTCGCCGCCGAGGCGGGTGCCTTCCTGGACGCCGGCCGCACCGGCACCCTGGAGATCGGAGAGCAGGGCTCGCGGTGCGGAGCACCGCTCACCCTGCTGATCGAGTCGTCCGTCCCCCCGGCCCGCATGATCGTCTTCGGTGCGATCGACTTCGCGTCGGCACTGGTACGGGTCGGCAAGTTCCTCGGCCACCATGTCACGGTGTGCGACGCGCGCCCCGTCTTCGCCACCCGGGACCGCTTCCCCGAGGCCGACGAGATCGTCGTCGAGTGGCCGCACACCTACCTGGAACGCACCTCCGTCGACGCCCGTACGGTCCTGTGCGTGCTGACCCACGACGCCAAGTTCGACGTACCGCTGCTGCGGCTCGCCCTGCGGCTGCCGGTGGCCTACGTCGGCGCGATGGGCTCCCGGCGCACCCACCTGGACCGCGACGCCCGCCTCCGCGAGGCCGGCGCGACCGAGCTGGAACTGGCCCGCCTCAAATCCCCCATCGGCCTGGACCTGGGCGCCCGTACGCCGGAGGAGACGGCCCTGTCCATCGCCGCCGAGATCATCGCCGCCCGCCGGGGCGGCACCGGGGTCCCCCTCACCGGCGCCCACACACCGATCCACCACGACACCGCGACCGGCCCGGCGCCGGAGGACCGGATCGGCAGGCCCGCGTGACGGCGGGTCAGGCCGGACGGGGAGCCGACAGAACGGCGGAGGCGCGACGGACCTCGTCGAGGAGTTCTCCGAGGGACTTCACCAGCGCGCGCAGCCCGGGATGCCCGTTGCCGTACGCGAGTTCCTGCATACGACGCAAGGGCTGCACGAGCACCCCGTGCAGTTCCTCGGCCCGGTCGACCACCTCGCTCAACCGGCCCAGCACCTGCTCGCGGCACTGCTCGTCGGTGATGCCGGCCGGCTGCGGCATGACGAGCCGGGGATGACCGAGGGTCAGCCTGAGATCCGTGGCACGACGCATCACGTACTCGACGGTGGGGCGCTTCACGTGACCCACCGGGACCGAGGAGATCTGCCGCAGAACGGGCTCGAAGATCTCCCAGATCTCCGCCAGCACCTCCACGGCGTCGGTCCCCGCCCCCACGGGCACCTGCGGATCAGGCGCCGGAGGAGCGGCCACCTGCGCCCCCGGGCCGGCCTCTGTCGGCGCCGGGACGACGGCGACCGGCACCGGAACCGGAACCGGATCGGGAGCCGGAGCCGGATCGCCCACCGGTACCGGAACCGGAACCGGCACCGTTCCGGCATCGGGTGCCGGCGTCGCGGAGGAGGCGGGCGCCTCGATCACCGGGACCGCGCCCCTCGGCCGTCCCGCGTCCGTCTTCTCCAGGTAGGCCCGGCACGCGCGGGCCGCCAGCCGGAAGAACCACCAGCGGTCCCGCTCCGCGTACCACTCTCGTACCAGCACCATCACCGCGCAGGCCTGGAGCGCCAGAAACCACTGGTGGCGCCAGCTCGGGTTGATGTGGTGCACCGCGCCCCAGCCGATGACGGCCCGGCGCACCCGCATGACGGTGTCCGCCAGCCCCTGCGGGATCAGCGGTCCCGCGCACTCGGGGTCCTCACCGGTCAGCGCGGTCAGCAGCTCCTCGCGGGCAGGGTCGGACATGTGCGGCAGGAACGCGTCGGCGATCAGGCACAGCAGCAGATGGACGGGGTCGCGGGCCAGCAGCGCGTCCTGCTGGTACCCACTCAGGTCCACCAGCCAGAAGTCGTAGGGCGCGGACTTCCCGCTCACCGGCACGAGGATGTTGCCGGGGTGCAGATCCCCGTGGGCCCGCCCGCGTACCGCGAGTCTCACCTCGCACCGGCGCAGAGGGGAACGTTCGTACGGCGCCACGGGGTTGGGCAGGGGATCGGTGCCCTCGCCCAGCGAGAACCAGGCGCTCTCGCTGTCCGGTCCCATCCGTTCCCGCAGCCACGTCCGGGCCCGGTGCTCCCTGTCGGAGGACTCACCCAGCATCTCGGTGACGAACCGGGCCGCCGAAACACGCCCCACGGCGCCGTTCCTGTTCCCGCCGGCGGCCGGATCGGGGTTCCAGCCGCCCAGCACCCCCTTGACGACCTCCTCCATGAGGGCGGGCGTCCGACCGTCGGTGCCCAGCCCGGCGAGTGTCCCCATTTCCTCCCTGCCGTCACCGGCCGGGTACTGGATCATCACCCAGTAGTCGCCCACTTTGCCGGTCCTGTCGTCCAGCCCGACCAGGTGACGGTCGATGAACTCCTCGTTGTGCGGGACCCGGTCGGACAGGGCGAGCCGGTGGTTGCGGGGCTCCGCCTCGGCATGGGCGGAGGCCGGGACCAGCTTGATGATCCGCAGTCCGCCGGTGCGTCCGGGTCTCCGCTCCCGCAGGAACGCCGACATGAGCATCCCGCCGCTCCGGCCCGTCGCCACCAGGTCGGGCTCGTCCAGTACCAGGAGGCTCTGGTCGAGCCATTGGACCAGCGCCTTGCTGACGGGCTCGTCACCGAGCACGGAAAGGACGCCGGACAGGGAATGCTCCATGTTTCCAGTATGGCCAACGCGAGTTGCCGGGGACGGTCCGTCGAAGCGCTGGAACGAGCCTGTGATATGCCATGCGGGGAACAAGGGGGGACACCGTGTCACGCATCAGGGGGATCCGGCGTACGCGCCGGGCGACGGGCCTGTCCGGAACGGTCGACGCGGCGGTCCTGGGCGCGGCCCTCGCCGCGCGGGACGGCACCGGGGAACGGACCGTCACCTACGAGGGGTTGCGCGTCACGGGCCCCCTGCGTCTGGACCGCCGGCGCCTCGACACCGCGGTCGCCTTCGTCGACTGCACCTTCGAGGAACCGGTCGACCTGACGGAGTTGTCGGTTCCCTCGCTCGACCTGTACGGTTCCGTCCTGCCGGGGCTGTACGCCGACCGCCTCGCCGTCGACGGTGAACTCCGGCTGGCCGGCGCTCGGTTGGGTGACGGGGTCGCCGAACCCCGGCCCATGACGGACCCGTCGGACTCGGGTGCGGGGCGACGGGCGCCGCGGCGGCTCCAGGAGGGGGCGGCCACCGGGGCCGTCCGGCTGGCGGACGCGCGGATCGGCGGGAACCTCGTCGTCGAGGAACTCTCCGTGACCGACGGCGGCGCCTGGTCGCTGCTCGCGCCGCGGCTGACCGTCGAGGGCTCGGTCCACGGGCGCGGCCTGACCGCCAACGGAGCCCTGTATCTGAGGGACGCCCGCATCACCCACGCCATGAACCTGCACGCCGCCGACGTGGGCGGCATCGACGCCACCGGGATCGTCTGCACGGGCTTCTACGCGGACTGGGGGTTCCGGAGCACCGGTCAGGTGCTGCTGCGGGCCGCCGAGGTCGGCGGCGTGGTGACCTTCCACGACGGCGTCCTCGCCGGCCCCGCGGGCTCCCTGCTCTGCGGCCGGCTCCGCGTACCGCGCCTCAGGCTGGACCTGCGTCGCCCCCCGGCGGGCCGCGTGGTGCTGCAGGACGCGGCCGTCGACGTCCTGGTCGACTCCGAGTCCACCTGGCCGGCGCCGGGAGCGCTGTCCCTGGAGGGGTTCGTGTACCAGCGGCTGGAAACGGAACGGCCCGTCGGCGTGCGAAGCCGGATCTCCTGGCTCACCCGCGATTCCCGTGCCGGCGCCCGGGCCTTCGAGCAGCTCGCGAAGTCCTACGAGAGCGGCGGCGACGAACGCTCCGCCCGCACCGTGCGGCACGCCCGGGAGCGGCACCTCAGCCGCAGCGACCGTCTCTCCGGGCGGGTGTGGGGTCTGCTGCAGGACGTTCTGTTCGGTTACGGCTACGCGCCCCGCCGTGCCCTGCTGTGGCTGCTGTCGCTCGTGGCCGTGGGCTCGTCGTGGTTCGCCACGCACCGGCCGCCGCCCGTCGGCGGCGACTCCAAGCGGGCCTGGGACCCCGTGCTGTACAGCCTGGACCTGCTGATCCCCGTCGCGAGTCTCGGACACCGAGGCGCCTGGGACCCCCAAGGGGCGAGCAAGGCCGTCGCGGTGCTGCTGATCGTCTCCGGGTGGGTCCTGGCGACGGCCGTCATCGCCGGCGCCCGCCGGGTGCTCGGCCGGGGCTGACGCCGTGTACGTGAAGGCGGGCTCACCCTCTCCCTCACGGGGATCGCAGCAACCGGTTCACCGCGCGGCCGAACACGTGCCGGCCCGCCCGGGCCAGTACGGTGTCGGCGAAGGCGGGGAGGAAGCGGAGGTGGATCTCCTCCCGCCATTCCACGCGGGCCCGGCCCCCGGGGCCCGGCCGTACGTCGATCTCCGCCCAGCCGGTGACGACGCGGCCCCGCTTCTCCAGGCGGCAGAGTCCCGGGGAGTCGTCCGCCGGGGGCTGCCACACCGTCACCTCCATCGGGTCGGCGAAGGAGAGGGGGCCGAGGCCCGTGCGGGCGACGAACACGGTGCCCTCGCCGGTGGGAGGCGGAGTGGTCACCGTGACGCGGGTCAGCGGGACCACGTCGCCGTGGCGGGGCCACGTCGTGAGTCTGCGCCAGGCCTCGTCGAGGGAGAGAGGTGCCGTGCGCCGGAGCTGGAAGGTGGCCACGGGGGCATCCTAGGAAACCCGGGCCGCGCGGTGGCCCGCCCGGGGGCGACTCACCCGTCCGGCCCAGCCGGCGCCGGCGGTTCCGTCGCTCACCGGTACACCTTGCCGGGCTCCGCCTTCCCCGGGGCGAGCAGTTGCGGCACCGTCACGAACACATAGCCCCGCTTCTTCAGCGCGTCGATGATGCCCGGCACGGCGGGGACGGTCCCGTCGTAGATGTCGTGGAGCAGGATGATGCCGTCGCGGGAGGACTGGGCGAGGACGCGGCGGGTGATGAGGTCGGAGTCGGTGGTCGTGTAGTCCTTCGCCGTGACGCTCCAGAGGATCTCGGAGAGGCCGAGCTCGCGGCTGATCGCGTGCACGGTGTCGTCGGTGCGGCCCTGGGGCGGGCGCATCAGGGTGGGGCGGCGGCCGGTGAGGCGTTCTATCTCCTCGTTGGGGCGCTCGAGTTCCTCGCGTATCTCGTCCGGCTCCAGGTCCGTCAGGATCCGGTGCGTCCAGGTGTGACTGGCCACCTCGTGCCCCTCGTCGGCCATCCGCTTCACGAGCTCCGGATACGTGTCGATGTGCCGCTTGCCCAGCAGGAAGAACGTCGCCGGGACCTGCTCCTCCTTCAGGATGTCCAGCAGCCGCGAGGAGTGCTCACTGGGGCCGGCGTCGAAGGTGAGCGCTATGCACTTGGCCTCGCGGCAGTCGACGGTGCCGAAGCGGGCCTGGACGTCGGTGGTGCGGACGGTGCTCGGCGGGGTCGTCTCCAGCCGTGTGCAGCCGCTCAGCGCCAGCGAAAGTGCCGTGGCGGCGGCCAGTGTCGTCACCGCCCGGAACGCGGTCGCCGGTCTTGTCATCTTCCTGGTCAGAGAAGGCATGCGCGGACTATACCTATCGTCTATACACGCTATGTATAGTCCGTTTCGCGTGCCCTCGTGCCGGGTGTCGCGGGTGTGTGAGGGTCGTCACCCGGGGCGGGGGTCGTGGTCCGGAGCGGTACGCAAAGTGCGCAAGTGCGGCTCAGTGGGACAAGCTGTGTCCAAGTGTTTGAGACAACCGCGAATGCGGCACCCGCGTCCCGGTAGTACCTCACGCCTCTCAGGGACGGAGCACAGCCCCGATGCGCATCCTCGGTACCAGAGCAAGGGGGAGGGCGTTCGCATGACGTCGTACGCCGTCGTGATCCCCACCCTGGTGCGGGACTCCCTCGCCGACTGCCTCGCCGCGCTGGCCGCGGCGCACGGGCCGCGCCCCGACGGGATCGTCCTCGTCGACGACCGGGCCCGTCCCGAGCCCTCACCGGACGCGCTGGGCCACGCGCTGAACGTCCTGGGCGACCTGCGCGAACGCACCACCGTCCTGGCCGGCGGCGGACGCGGGCCCGCCGCCGCGCGCAACACGGGACTGCGCACCGTCACCACCCCCTGGGTCGCCTTCCTCGACGACGACGTCCAGGTCGGTCCGCACTGGTGCGCGGAGCTGCTCCGGGACCTCGCGGAGGCCTCCTCCGACACCGCCGGCGTCCAGGGCGACATCACCGTCCCGCTGCCGCACGGGCGCCGCCCCACCGACTGGGAACGCGGCACCGCCGGGCTGGCCCGGGCCCGCTGGATCACCGCCGACATGGCCTACCGCACCGAGGCCCTGAACCAGGTGGGCGGCTTCGACGAGCGCTTCCCCCGGGCCTTCCGCGAGGACGCCGACCTCGCGCTGCGCCTCCTCGACGCGGGCTGGCGCATCCGCCGGGGCCGGCGCACCACCCTGCACCCCGTGCGCCCGGCCTCCCGCTGGGCGTCACTGGCACAGCAGCGCGGCAACGCCGACGACGCCCTGATGCGCCGGCTGCACGGACCCGACTGGTGGGACAAGGCGGTCGCGCCGCGCGGCCGGATCCGCCGGCACGCCGCGATCACCGCGGCGGGCGCCGCCGCCTGCGTCCTCGGCGCCACCGGACACCGCCGGGCGGCCGGCGTCTGCGCGCTCGGCTGGGCCGCGGGAACCGCCGAGTTCGCCCGCGCTCGCATCGGCCCCGGACCGCGCACCCGCGACGAGGTGACGACCGTGCTGGCGACCAGCGTCGCCATACCGCCCGCCGCGACCTGGCACCGGCTGGCCGGCACCTGGCGCCACCGCAACACCCCCGCCTGGGCGGAGGCGGCCCGGTGAGCCCCGGGAGTCCGGTGAGCCCGGGGAGTCCGGTGAGCCCCGGGAGTCCGGTGAGCCCCGTGCGGGCGGTCCTCTTCGACCGCGACGGCACACTGGTCCACGACGTCCCCTACAACGCCGACCCCGCGCGGGTGCGACCCGTCGACGGGGCCCGCGCGGCACTCGACGAACTGCGCGCACGCGGCATCCGCACCGGCGTCGTCACCAACCAGTCGGGCATCGCCCGCGGACTGCTCACCGAGGCCGACGCCCGCCGCGTCAACCGGCGCGTCGACGAACTCCTCGGCCCCTTCGACGTATGGGCCCTGTGCCCGCACGGCCCCGACGACGGCTGCCTGTGCCGCAAGCCCCGGCCGGGCATGGTGCTGTGGGCGGCCGGGCGGATCTGCACGGACCCCGCCGACTGCGTCGTCATCGGCGACATCGGCGCCGACATGGAGGCCGCCCGCCGGGCCGGCGCCCACGGCATCCTCGTCCCCACCCCGCAGACCCGCCCCGAGGAGACGGCCGCGGCCCCCCACGTGGCCCCCGACCTCCCGGCAGCGGTACGCCTGCTCCTCGACACCCCGCTCCGGGACCGCCCCGCGCCTCCCGCGCACGGCTCCGGGCGTGCGGTGCCCCGGACGCCGGAGAAGCGCGCCGCCACCGGCACCGCGTCCCGTCCCGCGCACGGCGGCGGCGGACGGTCTCCGCGGAGGAGGGCCACGTGAACGTCCTCGTCACCCGGCTCGACAGCTTCGGCGACGTCCTGCTCGCCGGACCCGCCGTGCGGGCCGTGGCCGCCCGGGCCGACCGGGTCACCCTGCTCTGCGGACCGCACGGGGCTCCCGCCGCCCGGCTGCTTCCCGGAGTCGACGAGGTGCTCGTCTGGGACTCCCCTTGGACCGGGTTCCAGCCGCCCGACGTCAGCCGCGAGGCGACCGAGTCGCTCATCGCCGCCGTCGACGCCGACACCGCGCTGATCCTCACCTCCTTCCACCAGTCGCCCCTGCCCACCGCCCTGCTGCTGCGCCTGGCCGGCGTGCCCTTCATCGCGGCCGACAGCGAGGACTACCCCGGCTCCCTCCTCGACGTGCGGCACCACCGTGCCCCGCACGCCCACGAGGCCGAGGCCGCGCTGGACCTCGCCGAGGCCGCCGGTTTCCCCCGGCCCGCCGACACACGGCTGCGGGTCCTCCCGCCGCCCCCCGCCGAGGCGCTGACCGGCCCCGGGGAGTACGTCGTCGTCCACCCGGGCGCCAGCGTGCCCGCCCGCGCCTGGAGCCCCGGCCGGTGCGCGCAGGCGGTACGCGAACTCGCCGCCGCCGGACGCAAGGTGGTCGTCACCGGCGGCGCGGGGGAGCGGGACCTGACCGCGTACGTCGCCGGCGGCCGGGCCGTCGACCTCGGCGGCCGCACCGGCGCCGCCGAACTCTCCGGAGTGCTCGCCGGAGCCGACTGCGTGGTCACCGGCAACACCGGCCCCGCCCACCTCGCCGCCGCCGTCGGCACCCCGGTCGTCTCCCTCTTCTCGCCGGTCGTCCCCGCCGAGCGCTGGCGGCCGTACGGCGTGCCCTACGTGCTCCTCGGCGACCAGGAGGCACCGTGCGCCGGCACCAGGGCCCGGCAGTGTCCCGTACCGGGCCACCCGTGCCTGGAGGAGGTCACCGCGTACGACGTCGTCGCCGCCGTCGACAAACTCGTGCAGGTCGTCCGGTGAGCGGCCGTACGGTGCCCGGGCCGGCCGCCCGCGTACCCCGGGAGCGGCGCCTGCTCGTGCTGCGCGCCCTCGGCCTCGGGGACCTGCTGGCCGGCGTCCCCGCGCTCCGGGCGCTGCGGCGGGCCCATCCCGGCCACGAACTCGTCCTGGCCGCGCCCGCCGGACTCGCGCCCGTCGCCGAGGCCTCCGGAGCCGTCGACCGGCTGCTGCCCGCCGCCGCGCCCTCCCGCGCCGTGCCGGGCGCCCTCGACTGGACCGGCCCGCCCCCGGACATCGCGGTCGACCTGCACGGCAACGGGCCCCCCAGCCACCGCCTGCTGCAGTCCCTGCGCCCCTCACGCCTGCTGGCGTTCGCCCACCCCGACACGCCCGCGATCGAGGGCCCGGTCTGGTACGCCGAGGAACACGAGCGGGACCGCTGGTGCCGGCTGATCCGCTGGTACGGCATCGACGCCGACCCCGCGGATCTGCTGCTGCCCCGCCCGCACACCGCGTCCCCCGCCCCCGGCGCGGTCGTGCTGCACCCCGGCGCGGGAGCCCTCGCCCGGTGCTGGCCGGTCGAACGGTACGCGGCCGTCGCGACCGCCCTGCGCGAACGCGGCCGGCGGGTGGTGGTCACGGGTGGCGCGGACGAGGGGGACCTGGTGGCACGCCTCGCCAAACGGGCCCTCCTGCCCGACACCGACGTCTTCGCGGGCGGCCTGCCCTTCGCCCGGCTCTCCGCCCTCGTCGCGGGCGCCCGGGCCGTCGTCAGCGGCGACACGGGCATCGCCCACCTGGCCGTGGCCCACGCCACCCCCACCGTCACCCTGTTCGGCCCGGTCCCGCCCAGCCAGTGGGGCCCTCCCGCCCGGCCGCGCCACATCGCCCTGTGGCACGGCCCGCCGGGCGACCCCCACGGCGAACGCCCCGACCCGGCCCTCCTGCGCATCACCCCCGACGAGGTCCTCCACGCCCTGAACCACCTGCCCGCCCCGCAGGGAGGCCCGACCCCACCATGACCCCACCCACCACACCGCTCATGCCGTGCCCCACCGCGCGTGAGGGGAGAGGCGGCCGGTGTCCCGCCCCTTCCGTTCCCCTTTCCGGCGCCGCCCGCCGCCGGGACGCGCCAGGACGTCCGCCGCGAATCCGACCCGGGGACGCCCCGCGCGAGCGCCACCACCACCGTGACGCCCCAGCCCCTCCGGTGCTGGCCGTCCGGTGCCCTGCTCCTCCCGTTCAGCGTCCCGACGCGGCTCCTCGCCGGGGCGGTCCTGAGCGCACCCCGCTCGTCCGACCCGGGGACGCCCCGCGCGAGCGCCACCACCGTGACGCCCCAGCCCCTCCGGTGCTGGCCGTCCGGTGCCCTGCTTCTCCCGTTCTGCGTCCCGACGCGGCTCCTCGCCGGGGCGGTCCTGGGCGCACCCCGCTCGTCCGGCCCGGGGACGCCCCGCGCGAGCGCTACCGCCGCCGTGATGCCCCGGCCGCTCCGGTGCTGGCCGTCCGGTGCCCTGCTTCTCCCGTTCAGCGTCCCGACGCTGCTCCCCGCCGTGGCGGCCCGGTCGCTCCGGGGGCGGGCGGTCGGTGGCTCGTCGTCCGCCCGGCGCGGGGCTCGCGCTTCCGCCGCATGGTGAAGGGAAACGTGCCATGACGGATCACCGCCCCCTCGGCGTCGTCATCGCCACCCGGGACCGTTGTGAACGGCTCGCCGTCACCCTGCGGCGGCTGCTCGAACTGCCCGAGCGGCCCGAGATCCTCGTCGCCGACAACGCCTCGTCCGACGGCACCCGGGACATGGTCGCCCGCGACTTCCCCGAGGTGCGCCTGCTGGCGCTCCCGGTGAACCACGGCGCCCTGGCCCGCAACCACGGGGCCGGCGCCCTGGACACCCCGTACGTGGCGTTCAGCGACGACGACTCCTGGTGGGCGCCCGGCTCGCTCGGCCGGGCGGTCGAACTGTTCGACGCCCACCCCCGCCTCGGACTGATCGCCGCGCGGATGCTCGTCGGCCCGGCGGCGGACCCCGACCCGCTCAACGACGTCCTCGCCGGTTCACCGCTCGGCCCGGCCACCGACCTCCCCGGCACCCAGGTGCTCGGCTTCCTCGCCTGCGGCGCCGTCGTCCGCCGCAGCGCCTACCTCGACGCCGGCGGCTTCCACCGCCTGCTGTTCTTCGGCGGCGAGGAGACCCTGCTCGCCTACGACCTCGCCGCGCGCGGCTGGGGCGTCACCCACTGCCCCGACGTCGTCGCCCACCACCACCCGGCCCCCGCCCCCCGCACCGGCCGCCCGGCGCTCCAGCGCCGCAACGCACTCCTGACCGCCTGGCTGCGCCGCCCCGTCCCCTACGCCCTCGCCCGCACCCGGGCCCTCGCCGCCGAGGCACGCGGCGACCACCACGCACGCCGCGCCCTGCGCGAGGCCCTCGTCCGGCTGCCGGCCGCCCTGCGCGAACGCCGGCCCCTGCCCCCGCAGGTCGAGAGGGCCGCCCGCCTCCTGGAGGGGACGACCGCATGACCGACCCCCGCACTACCGTCGTCGTCATCACCCACAACCGGCGCCCCGAACTCCTGCGCACCCTCCGCCACCTCGCCGGGCTCCCCGAGAAACCGGGAGTGATCGTCACCGACAACGGCTCCACCGACGGCACCGCCGAAGCCGTCGCCCGCCACCACCCCGACGTGCGGCTGCTGCGCCCCGGCCGCAACCTCGGCGCCGTCGGCCGCAACCTGGCCGTGCGCGAGGTCCGTACGCCCTACGTCGCCTTCTGCGACGACGACTCGTGGTGGTCGCCCGGATCCCTGGCCGGCGCCGCCGACCTGCTGGACCGGCACCCGGCGCTCGGCTCGGTCACGGCCCGGATCATCGTCGAACCCGACGGCACCGAGGACCCGATCGTCCGCGAACTGCGCCACTCGCCCGTACCGGGCCCGCCCTGGCTGCCCGGACCGGCACTCGGCTCGTTCCTGGCCGCCGCGACGGTCCTGCGCGCCGACGCCTTCCGCACCGCCGGCGGCTTCCACCCGCGGCTCTGGCTCGGCGGCGAGGAGGAACTGCTGGCCGCCGACCTCGCGGCCGACGGCTGGTGGCTCACCTACGCCGACCACCTGACGATCCACCACCAGGCCTCCACCACCCGGGACCCCACCCTGCGCCGCAGGCACGGCATCCGCAACACCCTCTGGTTCACCTGGCTGCGCCGCCCGGCCGGGCCCGCGCTGCGCCGCACCCTGAACCTGGCGCGCACCGTCCCGCGCGACACCGCCTCCCTGCTCGCCTTCGCCGAGGCGGCGGCCGCCCTGCCCTGGGTCCTGCGCGAACGCCGCGTCCTGCCCCACGAGGTGGAGTCCCGGCTGCGTCTGCTGGAACCCGCCCAGCGCAGCTCCACGGCCCGCCGCTACACCGGCTGACACATGCGCCGGGGCCCGCTCACCCTCACCGGCGAGCGGGCCCCGCAGCGTCACACGTGCGTCACACGCGCGGCACACGTGCGTTCAGTCCGTACCGCCCGGGCGTTCGCCCTTCGGTCCGCGCCCGCGTTCGGTGCGCGGGCCGCGGCTGCGCCATCCTTCGCCCTCCTGCAGTTCCTCGTTGGCGGCCGCGTTGGCGTCCTGGTCGGAGACACCGGACCCTTCGGCGTCCTTGCGGAGCCGGGCCCGGCGGGTGTCGTACTTTTTGCTTCCGGGTTCGGGCACGACGATCACCTCCTGCCCCGGCCGGGTCCCCGCCGCCGTCCGGGGACAAACGCTCAGCCGCCGGACCACCGGCACAGCAGCCGGAACCCCGCGAACAGCGTCAGCGGCCACACGGCGGCGAAGCACCAGATCGCCCAGGGGGCCGAGGTGACGATGCCGGTCACCATCAGCGTGACGGAGACCGCGAGGAGCGCCGCCACCGTCCACCCGCGCGGCCGGCAGGACGCCACACGTGCCAGGAGGCGCGTCACGTCCGGGCCCCGCCGGACCCGGAGCGTGCGCAGCCGCCGGTCGAGCCGGCGGTCGCGGCGCAGTGTCCGCTCGATCTCGTCGAGGATGTGCTGTTCGTGTTCGGGAAGCCGACCGATGGACACCGTCTCTCCTCCAGGGACGACCGCGAGGACCGGCTCGACCGCGGGAACCGGGCGGCCGGGGGGACTCCCGGGTGCCCGGACACGGGCGCGGCTAACCGGCGGTGGCGCGCGGCGCCAGCACCTCCATCAGCCGGTCCGCCCCGTCCGGTGACCGGCCGTCCCGGAAGGAGTCACGGACCTGCCGCGCGGCCACCCGGCCCGACGTCAGGCACCAGTACCACCAGCGCTCCAGCCGGCGCTCGTCCAGCTGCTCGGCGGACAGCAGCGCCGGCCAGCCGCAGGCGCGGGCCTGGGCGCTCACCTTGGCACCGCCCGCCACCGGGTCCACCGCCAGCACCGGCGTGCCGACCCGCAGCGCGAGCACCAGTCCGTGCAGCCGGTCGGTGACGACCAGATCGAGGCGCGCCAGCACGGACTGCACCTGCGCGGGTGTCGCGCTCAGATGCCAGTCCCGGGTGTCCAGCCGGGTCTCCAGTTCCAGCCGGGCGCAGTCCTTCCCGGCCAGCCAGCGCGTCACCCGGTCCGCGACCTGTCCGTGCCGCCGCTGCTCCCCGTACTCCTGCTGCCCGTGGGTGAGGACCACCCCGACCACGGGCCGCGCGGGCACCGCCGGGGCGCGGGCCGCCAGGTCCTCGGACGGCTCGCTGCCGGGGGCGTCCCGGGCCAGCACGCTGTGGAAGCCGGTCGCCGCCGCGTCACCGGGATCGATCACCGACGTGCCCACGGCGATCCGCACACAGTGCGCGAAACGCCGGTGCAGCTCCTCGACCTGCGGCCCGTGCAGCGGCCCGCACACGAACACCAGATGGGAGTAGTCACCGGGCCGTACGTCGTCGAGGTGCAGCGCGTCCGGCAGGAAGCCGGGGCTCCAGGCGACGTCGTACGCCGTCCCGGAGCCCCGCAGCACCTCCTCCACCCGGCGCAGTGCCAGCACGTCACCGGCGGTGGCCTCGCCGTCGCGGAAGCTGAACCACCCGGTCAGCAGGACCTTTCCCGGTCCCCTGCGTTCTCGTTCGTCCACGGGGCCCCGAGTGCCCCACTCCGGCGGAACGCAACCGGCCGGGTCACGGCCGTACGGCCCTCAGCGGGCGGGCCGCTGCTGCCGGGGGCCGCCCGGGGCGGCGGGGTTGCCGGCCAGGCCCTGCCAGGCCTGGTCCCGGGCCTGTTCCGCGACCTCGCGCGCCTCGGCCACGACGTCACCGAGTTCGCGCACCAGTCCGTCGTAGACCGGCAGCTGATCCTTGGCGGGGGGATGGGATGTCACGGGCGCTCGTCCTTCGTGTGTGGGGGGAGTCGTACCGGCGGGCGCGATCGGGACCGCCCTGTCCGACCAGGACGGACCCGACGGGCCCATGGAGGACAGCGCCGTCGGACCGCCGCGGTGTTACTCGCCCGCGCGGGATGTCCTGAATGTGCGCCGCCGCCGTGGTTGCGGGCAGGACCTGACCGCGAGCCCCGCTAGCGTGCCGGTATGACGAAGACGAAGCGGAGCGTCGCCACGCCGCCGGCCGCCGTACTCGGCACCCGGGCCCTCAACCGGGCCACGCTCGAACGGCAGCTGCTGCTGAGTCCCGCGCCGATGTCCGCCCGGGACGCGGTCGGGCATCTGCTCGGCCTCCAGGCGCAGAACGTCAAGCCGCCGTACTACGCGCTCGCCGCCCGTCTCGACGGGTTCACCCCCGAGGCGCTGTCCCGGCCGATGGCCGACCGTGAGGTGGTCCGCATCGTCACCGTGCGCTCGACCCTCCACACCCACACCGTCCACGACTGCCTCACCCTGCGGCCCCTGGTGCAGCCCGCCCGCGACCGCGAACTGAACCAGTTCCGGAGCGGCCTCACCGGCGTCGACCTGGACCGGCTCGCCGCGCTCGCCCGTGAACTCGTCGAGGCCGAGCCGCGCACGATGAGGCAACTGCGCGAGGCCCTGCTGACCGAGTGGCCCGACGCCGACCCGCAGGCGCTCTCCGTCGCCGCCCGCTGCAAGCTGCCGCTGGTGCAAACCACCCCGCGCGGGCTGTGGGGCCGCAGCGGGCAGGTCGTGCTCACCACCGCCGAGCACTGGCTGGGCCGGCCCGCCGAACCGGCCCCCGCGACACCCGACGACACGGTGCTGCGCTACCTCGCCGCCTTCGGACCGGCCTCCGTGAAGGACATGCAGACCTGGGCCGGACTGACCCGGCTGCGCGAGGCCTTCGAACGCCTGCGTCCCCGGCTCGTCACCTTCCGGGACGAGGGCGGCACGGAGCTCTTCGACCTCCCGGACGCGCCCCGCCCCGACCCGGACACCCCGGCCCCGCCCCGCTTCCTGCCCGAATTCGACAACCTGCTCCTCTCCCATGCCGACCGCACCCGCGTCGTACCGCCCGAGTACCGGGGCCGCACCTGGTCGGGGAACATCGCCTACCGCACCCTCCTCGTCGACGGATTTCTGGCGGGGCTGTGGCGGCTGGACGAACACGCCCTCGTCATCGAGCCGTTCGCCCCGCTCGGCAGGGCGCGCCGGGAAGAGGTCACGGCGGAGGGGGAGCGGATGCTGCGGGTGATGCACCCGGGCACGGCGTACGACGTCCGCTTCGGTGCGGTGCGGGGATGAACCGGGGCATGGAAAGGGGGCGTTGCGGGCTGCTCGTGGAAGCTCGCAACGCCCCCTGGTCTGCGCCTGAGGGGTACTCAGGAACTCATGGGGTCGATCGTCCGCGGAGCTGGGCCTGCGAGGCAGCGGTGTGGTGCGCGGGTGAGCCCGGACATGGGTCTCCTCACGGGTTGCCGGTGGGGGGTCGCGCGGGGCGGGGGTCGAGCCCGGGGGCTCGGGCCTCCGTGTGTCCGGCGAGCGGCACGGCGTTCACGCTACGGCCGGTTGCTTGTCGCCCCCAATGAGGGAACCCCCTAAGGGAGTTGGGGCAGGGATAACCCTCGGTCCCCCACGGGTGTTTCCCGCCCCCGCCGCCCCTTCCCGTCCCGTCCCGGGGCTCCGCCCCAGACCCCGCTCCTCAAACGCCGGAGGGGCTGATCTGGCCCGCCCTGGGGGCACCCCCTCCGGGGGAGTTTGAGGACGAGGCCCGTAGGGCCGAAGGGGGGTCCGGGGGCGCAGCCCCCGGGGTCGGGACGGGAAGGGGCGGCGGGGGCGAGGACAGCCCCGCGTGCCGCGCTACGGCGTGCGCCGCCCCGCTGCCAGGCGGACGATGTCCACGCGGGACCGGATGCCCAGCTTGCGGTACACGCGGGTCAGCGTCGCCTCCACCGTCTTCACGCTGATGAACAGCCGCCCGGCGATCTCCCGGTTGGTGGCGCCCTCCATCACCAGCGCGGCGACCTGCCGTTCCATCGAGGCGAGCCCGTCCAGCACGGCCGGCGTCGCGGCCGGCACGGGCTCGGCCTCCGCGGGACCGGCGGCCACCGCCCTGTCCACCTGCCGCAGCCACGGCAGCGCACGGCAGCGGCGGAACAGCCGCGCCGCCTCCTCGTACCCGCCCGGCCCCGGTTTCCGGGAGCGCAGCCGCGCCAGCGCGAACGCGGCCCGGGCCTCCTCCAGTCCGTACCCGAGCTTGGCGAGCCGCTCCTGCGCCGACATCAACTGCGCCTGCGCCGCCTGGTGTTCACCGCGTGCCGCGCGCACCAGCGCCTCCGCGCGGTCGAGCACCGCCAGCACGCTCGCCCGGTTCAGCCGCACCGCGTGCACCCGGGTGAGGTTGATGAGCTCCTGCGCCTCGCCGGGCTCACCGATCCGCACCAGCGCCTCGGCGAGGTCGCCCTGCCAGCGGCCCCGCGCCGGGTCGTTGACGCCCATGCCGTGCTCCAGCTCCCGCACCCGGCACAGCGAGCGCACCGCGCCCTGCGCGTCCCCGGCCACCAACTGGGCGTAGCCCAGGGCGGCCAGGGCAAGCGAGAGGTACAACTGGTCGCCGTCCACCTCGGCGTGGTCCGCGGCCTCGCGGGCCAGCGCCAGCGCCCGGTCGACGTCCCCGCCCGACGCCTCGGCGAGCGAGGCGAGCATGGCGGAGGCGCTCTCGCCGATCCCGGAGTCCCGGGCCAGCCGCAGGCTCTCGCCGGCCAGTTCCAGGGCCCGGCCGCAGTGTCCGAAGCGCAGTTCGGTGTCGGCGAGCAGACGCGAGAAGTGCACCTCGCTCTCGACCATGCCGCGCCGCCGCGCCTCCCGCAGCAGCTCGGTGATGGCCGTACGGGCCTCCGGCAGCTGGTCGCTCATGAGCAGCCACCGGAATCTCGCGCTCGCGGCGCCGTTGTGGTGGCTGGCCACATCCGGGACCTGCGGCGCCTGGAGCGCCCGCTGGATGGTGGCGGGAGCGTCCGGGTGGCCCATCAGGGTCTCGGTGGACGACTGGAAGGAGAGGGCCATCAGCTCGGTGCGCCGGTCGCCGGCCCGGGCGGCCAGTTCCGCCGCGTGGGCGGCCTCCTGGCGGGACTTGGCGAAGTCGCCGTCCACCACCACCTCGCGCCAGGCCAGCTGGTAGTGGACCAGGGCGAGCAGCCGGGGGTCGTCCCCGGCGTCGGCCAGCACCTGCGGGAAGACGGCGTCCACCTCGCCGAGCGCCTGTCCGGCCGCCTCGATGACCACCATCCAGGCCCGCACCCGCTCCGCCGGCACCGTCGCCCGGGTCAGCACCTCCCTGGCTATGTCCCGGGCCAGATCGGCCTCGCCCGCGGTGATCGCGTCCTCGGCGGCCTGGAGCCGCCGCGCGTCCGGTCCCGGATCGCCGCCGTCCGGGGTGTGCCGGGCGGCGAGCAGTCCGAGCGAGGCGGCGACCGACGGCGCCCCGCGGTCCCGGGCCAGGGCTGCGGCCTCCGCGAGCCGGGCCGCCACCTCCGGGTCGGCGCCGGTGGCGGCCAGCGCCAGATGCCGGGCCCGCTCGATGGGGTCGGACGCCGCCGTCGACAGTGCCGTGTGCGCGGCCCGCCGCTCCCGCGCCGGCGCCTCCGCGTACAGGGCGGCCGAGATCAGCGGATGCGCGAAGCGCAGGGCCGGCTCCTCCGGGTCCGTGGCCAGCAGGCCCAGGGCGGCGGCCTGGGCGGTCTCCGCCTCGGCGTTGTCCCGGCCGGCCGCGTGCAGCAGCGCCAGGGTGGGGCGGGCGCCCGCGCTCGCCACCAGCAGGGTGCGGCGCGCCTCGTCCGACAGCATCTCCAGCCGGCTCAGCACCAGCGCCCGCAGCGACGTCGGCACCGGCAGCGGCTCACCCGGCCGGGGCCGGGCGGGGCTCTCCGCGAGGGCGCGGCCCAGTTCCAGCGCGAACAGCGGGTTTCCGGCACTCGTGCGGTGGATGTCACGGACCGTGGAGCGGGACAGACCGGTGTAGCCGCGGTGGTCGAGGAGCGCGGACACCTGCGTACGGGAGAACGGGCCGAGCCGCACCGCGAGCGTGTCCGGCGGGCAGGCGCGCAGATGACGGTCGTACTCCTCGCCGTCCGTACGCACCGCGCACAGCATCCGCACCGGGCTGTCGCCGAGCCGCCGGGCGGCGAAACCGAGCAGTTCGGCGCTGGCCGGGTCCAGCCACTGCAGATCGTCGGCGACCACGAGGACCGGCCCCTCGGCGGCCAGCGCGCGCAGGGTGGACAGCACCGCCAGCCGCAGCGCGAGCCCGTCCCGCTGGAGCGTGGACTCGCCGCGTCCGGTGAGCGCCGACTCCAGGGCGGTGCGCTGGGCGGCGGGCAGCGCGGCGGCCACGTCGTCGAGGACCAGGCCGAACAGGTCGGCCAGGGCCAGGAACGGCAGATGGGATTCGGACTCCGTGGCCGAGCAGCGCAGCACCGTCCGCGTGGCCCCGGCGTTTTCCGCCGCAAGTGCCCGCAGCACGGTCGATTTTCCTATTCCGGCAGGACCGTGGAGCAGCACACTGCCCCCGCGGGCAAGCTGCTCCCGGGCGTCGGAGAACAGCTCCTCCCTGCCGATGACCAGGTCGGGGCGGTACCTGGCAGGCTCCTTGAAGTCCCGTCGCACGGTCACCGCTCCCCTCCGTGTGGCGTGTCCTGGCCAATATTAGGCAACAGGCTCCTCAATTCCGGACGGACGGTGTAGTGAGGCAAATTACAGCGGGCGCGGCAACGATAAATCCAAACATGTACCGCTGGTAATGCCCGGTACGGGAAAACGCCGCAAAGCTATGGCAACCACCCCGCCCGGCGGGCCGCGACCACCGCCTGCCCCCGCGTCCGCACCCCCAGCTTCCGCATCGCCGAGCGCAGATACGCCTTGACCGTCTCCGCCGTCACCCCCAGCCGCTCCGCCGCCGCGCCGTTGGTCGCCCCGGCCGCCACGCAGGCGAGGACGTCCACCTCCCGCGGCGCCAGCCGTACCGGCGCGGTGGGGGCGGTGCCGGCGGTGAGCAGGGCGCAGGCCTCCAGCAGCTCGGCCCGCAGCGCGGGGTCGGCGATCCGCGGGGCGAGCGCCCGCAGCGCCGCGTGCGCCTCCCGGACCTGCTCCCGGGCCGCTCCGGACCCCGGTTCCGGCTCCGGCGGCGGGGCGGTCGCCGCCAGCAGCTCCGCCGCCTCCTCCCGCACCACCAGCGCCTGCTCCACGTCCCGCGCCGTCTGCACCGCCTCGCCGAGCGTGCGGTCGCCGAGCGGCTGGGCGGCGCGCAGGGCGCCGTACAGCACCGCCCGCACCCGCCGCCGTACGACCACGGGGACCGCGACCACGGCACGCAGGCCCTCGGCGGCCACCGGGCCGTCGTACTCGTGGCTGATCTGCCGGGAGACGGAGTAGTCCGTCACCGCGCACGGCCGGGCGAGCGCCACCGCCTTGCCGCCCAGACCGTTGCCCGACGTCACCGCGAGCGCGCTCAGCGCGGGCGTCGCGGTGCCGCTCAGCTCGCTGATGCGCACCTGCCGGCGCCCGGACTCCACCAGCCCGCCGAAGGCGACCGGCAGCCCGGTCGCGCGCCGCAGCCGGGCCAGCGCCCCGCGGATCTCCACCGCGTCCCCCGCCCACATCGGGTCAGCGTTCACCTGTTCGCCCCTTCATCGCGGCTCCTGAGCGGACGCACACCCCCGTTCGGGGGTAGTGAGACCTGCGTCACGGATTACACGATGACGCAGAGCCGCCCGGCAAGGGTCCGGCACAAGGAGGAGACATGACAACGGGGACGGACGCGTTCCGCAGGGCCCGGGACTTCCTGCTGGAACACCGCGAGGACTACGCCACCGCCTACCGGGACTTCGCCTGGCCCCGGCCCGACCGGTTCAACTGGGCGCTCGACTGGTTCGACGTGATCGCCGACGGCAACGACCGCACCGCCCTGCACCTCGTCGAGGAGGACGGCGAGGAGACCCGGCTGTCCTTCGCCGCCCTCGCCCGCCGCTCCGACCGGGTCGCGAACTGGCTGCGGGAGCGGGGCGTGGCCGCCGAGGACCGGGTGCTGGTCATGCTCGGCAACCAGGCCGAGCTGTGGGAGACCGCCCTCGCCGCGATGAAGCTGCGCGCCGTCGTCATCCCGGCCACCCCGCTGCTCGGCCCCGCCGACCTGCGCGACCGTGTCGACCGGGGCCGGGTGGCGCACGTGATCGCGCGCGCCGCCGACACCGCGAAGTTCGACGAGGTGCCCGGCGACTACACCCGGATCGCGGTGGGGGAGGGCGCCGGCCCGAGCTGGCTGCCGTACGCCGACGCCCACGGCGCGGCCGAGCGGTTCACGCCCGACGGGCCCACCCTCGCCGACGACCCCCTGATGCTGTACTTCACCTCCGGCACCACCGCCCGGCCCAAACTGGTCGAGCACACCCACACCTCGTACCCGGTCGGGCACCTGGCCACCATGTACTGGATCGGCCTGAAACCCGGTGACGTGCACCTCAACATCTCCTCGCCCGGCTGGGCCAAGCACGCCTGGTCCAACCTCTTCGCCCCGTGGAACGCCGAGGCGACCGTCTTCCTGCACAACTACACCCGCTTCGACGCGCCCCGTCTGATGGCCGAGATGGACAAGGCCGGCGTCACCACCTTCTGCGCCCCGCCGACGGTGTGGCGCATGCTCATCCAGTCCGACCTCGGCCGGCTGCGCACCCCGCCCCGCGAGGTCGTCGCCGCCGGTGAGCCGCTCAACCCCGAGGTCATCGAACAGGTCAGGCGCGCCTGGGGCGTCACCATCAGGGACGGTTTCGGGCAGACCGAGACGGCCGTCCAGGTCTCCAACAGCCCCGGACAGAGGCTCAAGACCGGGTCCATGGGCCGCCCCAGCCCCGGCTACCGCGTGGAACTCCTCGACCCGGTCTCCGGCGCGCCCGGTGCCGCCGAGGGGGAGATCGCGCTCGACCTCTCCGCCCGCCCGGTGGGCCTGATGGCCGGCTACCACGGAGACCCGGAGCGTACGGCGGAGGCGATGGCCGGCGGCTACTACCGCACCGGGGACATCGGCGCCTGGGACGACGACGGGTACCTGACGTACGTCGGGCGGAGCGACGACGTCTTCAAGGCGAGCGACTACAAGATCAGCCCCTTCGAGCTGGAGAGCGCCCTGCTGGAGCACGAGGCGGTCGCCGAGGCGGCCGTGGTGCCCGCCCCGGACGAGCTGCGGCTGGCCGTGCCCAAGGCGTACATCGTGCTCGCCGAGGGCTGGGAGCCCGGCCCGGAGACCGCGAAGGTGCTCTTCGAGCACTCCCGCGAGGCGCTCGCCCCGTACAAGCGGATCCGCCGGCTGGAGTTCGGCGAGCTGCCCAAGACCGTCTCCGGCAAGATCCGCCGTATCGAACTGCGCGAGGCCACGGCGGCCGGCTCCGCCGACGAGTACCGCGAGGAGGACTTCCGGTGACCGAACTCTCCTACGCGCACGGGACCGGCGGGACGCCGCTGCTCGGCGACACCATCGGCGACAACCTGGGCCGTACGATCGCCGCGTGGCCGGACCGCGAGGCCCTGGTCGACGTGGCCTCCGGACGGCGCTGGACCTACGCCGAGTTCGGCGCGGCCGTCGACGAGGTGGCGCGCGGACTGCTGGCCAAGGGCATCGCGACCGGCGACCGGGTCGGCATCTGGGCGGTCAACTGCCCCGAGTGGGTTCTGGTGCAGTACGCCACCGCCCGCATCGGCGCGATCATGGTGAACATCAACCCGGCCTACCGGGCGCACGAGTTGGAGTTCGTGCTCAAGCAGTCCGGCATCAGCCTGCTGGTCGCCTCGCTCGCCCACAAGGGCAGTGACTACCGGGCACTGGTGGACGAAGTGCGCGGCGCCTGCCCCGGTCTGCGGGAGACCGTCTACATCGGCGACCCGTCGTGGGAGGCGCTCACCGGGGCCGCGGCCACCGTGCCCGCCGAACGACTCGACACCGTCGCCCGGGGGCTGAGCTGCGACGACCCGATCAACATCCAGTACACCTCGGGCACCACGGGCTTCCCCAAGGGCGCGACCCTCTCCCACCACAACATCCTCAACAACGGTTACTGGGTGGGCCGTACCGTCGGCTACAGCGAGCAGGACCGGGTCTGTCTGCCGGTGCCGTTCTACCACTGCTTCGGCATGGTGATGGGCAACCTGGCGGCCACCTCGCACGGCGCCTGCATCGTCGTCCCGGCCCCCTCCTTCGAGCCGCGGGCCACGCTGGAGGCCGTCCAGCGGGAGCGCTGCACCTCCCTCTACGGCGTGCCCACCATGTTCATCGCCGAGCTGAACCTGCCCGACTTCGCGTCGTACGACCTCACGTCGCTGCGCACCGGCATCATGGCGGGCTCGCCCTGCCCGGTGGAGGTGATGAAGCGGGTGGTCGCCGAGATGCACATGGAGCAGGTCTCCATCTGCTACGGCATGACCGAGACCTCCCCGGTCTCCCTGCAGACCCGCATGGACGACGACCTGGAGCACCGCACCGGCACCGTCGGCCGGGTGCTGCCGCACATCGAGGTCAAGGTCGTCGACCCGGCGACCGGCGTGACACAGCCGCGCGGCACCTCCGGTGAGCTGTGCACCCGGGGCTACAGCGTGATGCTCGGCTACTGGGACGAACCGGGGAAGACCGCCGAGGCCGTCGACGCGGGCCGCTGGATGCACACCGGGGACCTCGCGGTGATGCGGGACGACGGCTACGTCGAGATCGTCGGCCGTATCAAGGACATGATCATCCGGGGTGGGGAGAACATCTACCCGCGCGAGATCGAGGAGTTCCTCTACGCCCACCCGAAGATCGCGGACGTGCAGGTCGTCGGGGTCGCTCACGAGCGCTACGGCGAGGAGGTGCTGGCCTGTGTCATCCCGCGCGACGCGGCCGACCCGCTCACCCTGGAGGAACTGCGCGCCTTCTGCGAGGGCCGGCTGGCCCACTACAAGATCCCGAGCCGGCTCCGGCTCCTCGACGCCTTCCCCATGACGGTCTCCGGAAAGGTGCGCAAGGTGGAGCTGCGGGAGCGGTACGCGACGGGATAGCGCTGGGCGGCCCCGAAGGTGGTGACCGCCTCCGCCTCACCGGAGGCGGTCCGCCCGCGGGCGCGGCACGTCCCGGCGCATGCACACCCTCGGCCACCGGTCGAGCCCGTACGCGGCCTCCTCGGCGCGGATGCGCCGCAGCCCGGGGGTGAGTTCGGGCTCGGTGAGGGTGCGGAAGCCGAGGCGGGCGTAGTAGGGGGCGTTCCACGGGACGTCGGTGAAGGTGGTCAGTGTCAGCGCGGTCAGACCCTCCTCGCGGGCCCGGCTCGCGGCGTGCGCGAGGAGGGTCCGGCCCACCCCCCGGCGGGCCGCGGCGGGGTGGACGGATATCTGGTCCACGTGGAGCGCGCCGTCCACCGGCTCGGCGATCAGATACGCCACGGGCCGGTCGTCGTCCGTGACGGCGGCGACCCAGCAGCGGCCCGCCCGCCGGTAGCGCTCCAGCAGGTCCAGGGCGGGCGGCTCGTCCTCGGCGATGTCCGGCATGCCGACGTCGTGGAACGGGGTGCCGGCCGCCCGTTCGACGTCCTGGAGGGCGGGCAGTTCGCCGGGGGCGGCGGGACGGATGCGCATCCGCCGAGTATCGGACGTCCGGGGCGGGCGCGTCGCCGGGTTTTCAGGCCCCGTCGGCGTCCAGCGCGTCCGCGGGGCCGTTCACGGGCTGCGGGGTTCCGGTGAGGTCGAGCAGGAACAGCGGGACACCGAGGGTGTCGGCGCGGGCCCGGGCCTCCTCGGCGTACCCGGTCAGGGAGAAGTACAGGCACGCCGACGACTCGGTCATCGCCGTCAGCCACAGGCACTCCACGTCCCGCATGGTCGCCGGCCGCGCCGACGGGTCGACCTGGGCGAGGACGCCCCGGCCGGCCAGCCCGATGCCGGACGGGGGCCGCTGGTCCGCGCGCCGGATGTCCTCGTGGCCGAGCCGCCGCAGGTACAGCACGGCGGCCGTCACCGCGTCCCGCGCGGTGCGGATCGGCACCGGACGGAAGGCGGGCCGCTCCGGCCTGCCCGCCGGCAGGGGCGCCTCGGGGCCGGCCACCGGGATCCGCAGCACCGTCCCGCAGGGGCAGCCCAGTTCGGGCCGCGGCCACTCACCGCGCAGCCCGCAGCACCCGCAGCGCAGGGTCACCCATTCCTCCCGCCAGACGCGGTGGTCGACGGTGCCGGGCACGCCGTCGAGGTCCAGCGGCGGGGCGACGGGCGCACCGCAGGCGCAGGGGTACGACGGTGCCGTGAAACGGTGCGCGCGCCGACAGGCGGGACAGCGCACCGGCACGCTCTGGGCCATGACCCCACTCCCGTGTTCTCGAGGCGGTGCCCATCGTCCTCCTCCGGCCCGCCCGTGTCCGGCACTTGCCCTTCTCTTGACGTCCTTCGACACCCCCGCCTACATTCATTCCAGATCGTAGAAAACATATTCCACCATACGGAAGAGCTCACCGCGGGGCGCGACGGGAGTGCGAATCCGACAGTCGGAGCAGGAGTACTCGATGGCTCGAATGACCGCTGCCCGCGCGGCAGTTGAGATCCTCAAGCGCGAGGGCGTCACCGACGCCTTCGGTGTCCCCGGAGCGGCGATCAACCCCTTCTACGCGGCGCTCAAAGCGTCCGGCGGCATCACCCACACCCTCGCCCGCCATGTCGAGGGCGCCTCGCACATGGCCGAGGGCTACACCCGCACCCGTGCCGGCAACATCGGTGTCTGCATCGGCACCTCGGGCCCGGCGGGCACCGACATGATCACCGGCCTGTACTCCGCCATCGGCGACTCCGTCCCGATCCTGTGCGTCACCGGCCAGGCGCCGACCGCCGTGATCCACAAGGAGGACTTCCAGGCCGTCGACATCGCCTCCATCGCGGGGCCGGTCACCAAGATGGCGGTGACCGTCCTGGAGGCCGCACAGGTGCCCGGCGTCTTCCAGCAGGCCTTCCATCTGATGCGCTCCGGCCGGCCCGGACCGGTCCTGATCGACCTGCCGATCGACGTGCAGACGACGGAGATCGAGTTCGACCCGGACACCTACGAGCCGCTCCCGGTCTACCGGCCCGCCGCGTCCCGCGCCCAGATCGAGAAGGCCCTCGGCATGCTCAGCGCCGCCGAGCGTCCGCTGATCGTCGCCGGCGGCGGCGTCATCAACGCCGACGCGTCCGAACTTCTCGTCCAGTTCGCCGAGTTGACCGGCACACCGGTCGTGCCGACGCTCATGGGCTGGGGTGTCATCCCCGACGACCACGAGCTCAACGCCGGCATGGTCGGTCTGCAGACCTCGCACCGCTACGGCAACGCGACGTTCCTGGAGTCCGACTTCGTCCTCGGCATCGGCAACCGCTGGGCCAACCGCCACACCGGGAAGCTCGATGTCTACACGGCCGGGCGGACGTTCGTCCACGTGGACGTCGAACCCACCCAGATCGGCAGGATCTTCGCCCCCGACTACGGCATCGCCTCCGACGCGCGCGCCGCGCTGGAGCTGTTCGTCGAGGTGGCGAAGGAGCTCGGGGCCGGCGGCCGGCTGCCCGACCGCTCCGCCTGGGCGGCCGCCGCTCAGGACAAGCGCGCCGCGCTCCAGCGCCGTACCCACTTCGACGACGTCCCGATCAAGCCGCAGCGCGTCTACGAGGAGATGAACAGGGCCTTCGGACCCGAGACCCGGTACGTCTCCACCATCGGCCTCTCCCAGATCGCCGGAGCGCAGCTGCTGCACGTCCACCGGCCGCGGCACTGGATCAACTGCGGCCAGGCGGGCCCGCTCGGCTGGACCGTCCCCGCCGCGCTGGGGGTGGCGAAGGCCGACCCGGAGGCCCAGGTCGTCGCCCTGTCCGGCGACTACGACTTCCAGTTCATGATCGAGGAACTGGCGGTCGGGGCACAGCACAAGATCCCGTACGTCCATGTCCTGGTCAACAACGCCTACTTGGGCCTGATCCGGCAGGCGCAGCGGGCGTTCGACATCGACTTCCAGGTCAACCTGGAGTTCGAGAACGTCAACTCCCCGGAGCTGGGCGTCTACGGCGTCGACCACGTCAAGGTCGCCGAGGGCCTGGGCTGCAAGGCGATCCGGGTCACCGACCCGAACGAACTGGGCGCCGCGCTGGAGCGGGCGAAGAAGCTCGCGGCGGAGTTCCGCGTGCCGGTCGTCGTCGAGGCGATCCTGGAGCGCGTCACCGACATCTCCATGTCGACGACCAACGACATCGGTGACGTCACCGAGTTCGAGGACCTCGCCACCGACCCGGAGCACGCGCCGACAGCGATCAGAACCCTGAAGGTCTGACCCCGTACGCCTGCGTCACGCTCGGCGTCGGGCGGTCCGTCCAGGGGATGGGCCGCCCGACGCGGTGTGCCCGGACCGGCGTTCAGTCGGAGCCGCCGCCTCCGCCGCAGCCCCCTCCGCTGCTTCCGCCGCCGCCCCCGCCGCAGTAGAGGGAGCCGCGGCCGCTCCCGTAGGTGCCGCCACGCGGGGAGTGGCGGATCAGGCTCTTCTCCCTCAGGCTCACCCGCTCGATCAGGCCCGCGCGGAGAGCGAAGCGCGGGGCGAGGACGCGCAGGGCGGCCTCGCCGTGCAGGGCGACGGCGAGCAGCTTCGCCTCGTCCGGCAGACCGCGTCTGCTCGCCGGCAGCGGAAACGCCTTCCGCAGCGTCCGCAGCCGCCTGCGGGCCGCCCTGGTCGGTCCGAGCAGCAGCGGATACCGCAGCATCCCCGCCTCCGCGAGCCCGGTCCGCACCTCGGCCACCGCCCAGCGGACATCCGGGTGCCGCAGCAACTCCCGTACGTCCGAGGGCTCCTCCAGGCAGTGGTACACGGCGCTCTCCAGGTACGGCGCCCGCAGATCGGCCGGGACGCCCTCTCCCTGTTCCAGGAGCTGTTCGGGCGGCGGAAGCGGCGGCAGGGACCGCCCGGCCTCGCCGTCGACCGCCCGGATCGTGCCGGGCGCGCCCGCCTCGACGGCGCCCCGCAGCTGGAGGGCGACGACGGCGACGACGACCGCGGCGCGCGGACCGGCGGCCAGCAGGGCGATCTCGTGCGGCGTCCCCCGGACGCCCCCGGTGTCGGCCATGTCAGGACACCCCCTCGACGGGGGCCCGCCGCCCCCGTGCCGGCGGGCCCCGTGTGGGAGGAGTGTGCCCGCCGGCGAGGGCGGCCGAAGCCTCCCGGGGCCGCCTTCAGAGGTTCATTTGAGGGTGCCGTAGCCCGGGTACGGCCGATGCCGTACGGCGGCTACGGCTCGTGGTGTTCCGACAGCCCCGGCCAGTCGTCGGGGCCGCCGCCCTGCCATTCGATGAGGTCGCTCTCCTCGACGTCGGTGACGTACAGGTCGGCCAGCCGGAGGATCTCGCCCACGTCATCGGCGTGCGTGGCGAGGCCCAGCGTCTCGTCGCCCGAGGTGACCCGCCGGCTGCCGTCCAGGGCCGGCGAGTGCACCACGATGTGCGGATGCTCCGTTGGGTGTGCCATGCCCCCAGGCTGCTGCTCCCCGCGCCGATCCGCACCCCGGCAGCAGCCGTGAGCGCCCGGACGCGGAACCGTCCGCGTCCGGGCGCCGGAGAGCAGGGGCAGGGGAGCCGCGGCGGCCGCGACGGCTCCCGGGCTCCTCCCCTCAGGTCGAAGGAGGAGGCCCGCGGCCTTGACCACCGCACTGGCTCGCGGGCCGCCGCGGCGCCCCTGCCCCGCCCGCGCGGCGCCGTCCGGTCACCCTCGTCCGGGCCGTACGGCGTCACCGCGGGCTGCGCGCACGGCCCCGACCTTCCGTCAGGGGCCGTACGCGAGTCGTTCGTGCCCACGGATCAACGGTTTGCCGAACCGGTGGGCGGGGTGGGTTCCGGGCGGCGCCGCCGCCTTGGGCGCGACAGGACAGGTGTCGGCGCCGGCGCCGCCCGGGGATCTCGGGGTGCGGCGGGCGTCAGACCCGCGCGCCGGACAGCCGCTCGACCGCGCGCAGCAGCGCGGAGTGGTCCAGGCCGCCGTCGCCCTGGGCGCGCAGCCCGGCCACCAGCTGGGCGACCAGGGTGCCGACGGGCAGCGCCGCGCCGACGGTGCGGGCGGCGTCGGTGACGATGCCCATGTCCTTGTGGTGCAGGTCGATCCGGAAGCCCGGCGTGAAGTCCCGCTTCAGGAAGTTGTCCTTCTTGCGGCTGAGCACGGTCGAGCCGGCCAGCCCGCCGTTCAGGACGTCCAGCGCCGCCGCCAGGTCCACGCCGGACTTCTCCAGGAAGACCACGGCCTCGGCGCACGCCTGGATGTTCACGGCGACGATCAGCTGGTTGGCGGCCTTCACGGTCTGACCGGAGCCGTGCGGGCCGCACAGCACGATCGTCCTGCCCAGCGCCTCGAAGACCGGCCCGGCCTCCTCGAAGTCGGCCCGCTCGCCGCCGGCCATGATGGACAGCACCGCCTCGATCGCGCCCGCCTCGCCGCCGGACACCGGGGCGTCGAGCACCCGGATGCCCTTGTCCCTCGCGGCGGCGGCCAGGTCGATCGAGGTCTGCGGGGTGATCGAGGACATGTCGATCAGCAGGGCGCCGGAGCGCGCGTTCTCCAGGATGCCCTCGGGGCCGTACGCGATGGCCTCGACCTGCGGGGACGCGGGAACCATCGTGATGATCACGTCGGCGTCCCGTACCGCCTCGGCGACGGAGGCGGCGGCGGTGCCGCCCGCGGCGGTCAGCCGGTCCAGCTTCTCCCGTTCGAGGGTGTAGCCGGTGACCTCGTAGCCCGCCTTGATCAGGTTCTCGGACATGGGCGAGCCCATGATGCCGAGGCCGATCCAGGAAACCTTGGGAAGATTGCTCATGGGTGCCTCTCGGTAAGGGAAGGGTGGTCAGCGGGCCTCGCGGGGCAGCCAGTCGAAGGCCTGGGCGCTCGGGCGGTCGCCCGGCTTGTACTCCAGGCCGACCCGGCCGTCGTAACCGGCCTTGCGCAGCCGGTCCAGCAGGTCCTCCAGCGGGAGCGACCCGGTGCCGGGGGCGCCGCGCCCGGGGCTGTCGGCGATCTGCACGTGGCCGGTCCTCTCCGCGTACCGGTCGATCACCGCCGGCAGGTCCTCGCCGTTCATGGCCAGGTGGTAGAGGTCCATCAGGAAGCGGGCGTTGTCCAGCCCCGTGGCCGCGTTGACCTCGTCGACCACGCCCACCGCGGCCGGCGCCGACACCAGCGGGTACCGCGGCGACTCGGGCGCGTTCAGCGCCTCGACCAGCAGGACGGCCCCGATCCGGTGGGCGGCCCGGGCGGCGAGGGCGAGGTTCTCCAGCGCGAGCGCGTCCTGCTCGGCCGGGTCCACGCCGTCCACCCGGTTGCCGTACAGCGCGTTCAGGGCCGTACAGCCGAGGGACTCCGCGAAACCGGCGGCCACGTCGACGTTGGCGCGGAACCGCTCGGACTCCTCGCCGGGGACGGACAGGGCCCCGCGGTCGGGTCCGGGCAGCCGGCCGGCGTAGAAGTTCAGGCCCGTGAGCCGGACGCCCGCGTCCTCGATCGCCTTGCGCAGCGCGTCCAGTTCGGACCGGCCGGGGGTGGGGGAGTCGACCCAGGGCCACCACAGCTCGACCGCGCCGAAGCCGGCCGCGGCGGCGGCCGCGGGCCGCTCCAGGAGCGGGAGTTCCGTGAAGAGGATCGACAGGTTGACGTTGAAGCGCTGCTCTGTGCATCCCATCGGGCTCGCGCTCCTTCTCATAATTCCGTATGGTGGAAGTTGCTTTCTGCTCACTGGAAGATTGCCCGTGGCCGGGAGCGGCTGTCAAGGGGCGCGGGCCCAGCCCCGCCCGCTGCGGCCCGCCGCGAGCCCCTGAGGGCCGCCGCGGAACGCGCCTCCCCCGGCCGTCCCGCAGCCGCTAGGTTGGGCCTCGTGCGATTGAGAGTGGAGTTCACGACCGAGCCCTTCGACCTCGACGAGGCGCCCGCGCACGCCGTGGTGGCCCGGCAGGTCGTCGAGGCGGCCGAACTGGACGCGGTGGATGTCGGCCCGTTCGGCAACACCGTCGAGGGGGGCGCCGAGGCGGTGCTCACCGCCGTGGACGCGCTGCTGCGCCGGAGCCTGACGGCCGGCGCCACCCGCGTCTCGCTCCAGATCAACGTGGTCGAGGAGGACGGCCGGTGACCGGTGCCGGTGAGGACGCCTTCATCGCGGCGGTGAAGCCGCTGGTCGACGCCATGGGCGGCGAGATGGTCCCGCCGGACGAGGCGGGGCCCGACGATGTCGTGCTCTCCTGGCAGGGCGCCGCCGCCGTGGCCGTCCGGCTGCCCCAGCTCGCCGACTCCCTCGACCACATCCTCGCGGCGCTGGAGCGCCGCAAGGGCATGCCGCTGGCGGACCTGGACCGCAGGGCGAAGCAGGAGATCGTGCGCGGTCTGGAGGCGCGCGGCGCCTTCGCCGTGCGGCACGGCGTGGAGACCGTGGCGAGCGCGCTCGGGGTCAGCCGCTTCACGGTCTACAACTACCTCAACCGCGAAAAGGGCTCCTGAATCCCCCGGGCGGCGGGCGCTCCTCTTTGTCTCCCCGAATTTTCAACAAACTGTTGACGCATGGGGCGTGACGGCGTTCACTGTCGGCACGCCCGTTCGCAGCACTAGGCCGTTCGCGGCCACGGAGGCTCCCGTGACGTCGACATCCACGCCACCGGGCCTGGCCCGGTTCAACGCCCTGGAGGAGCAGGCGGCGCTCGCCGCACTCCACGAGGCCTGCGCCGCCACGGCCTGGGCCCGCCGCCTGCTCACCGCCCGCCCGTACGCCACCGCCGACGACCTGTACGCCGCCAGCGACGCCGCCACGGCCGAGCTGACCACGGCGGACCTGGAGGAGGCGATGGCCGGGCACCCGCCCATCGGCCGCCCCCGGCCCGGCGACCCGGCCTCCGCCCGGGAGCAGAGCGGGATGGCCGGCGCCCCGGAAGGACTCAAGGCCGAGATGCTGGAACTGAACCTGGCCTACCAGGAGAAGTTCGGCCATGTGTTCCTCATCTGCGCCACCGGCCGGACCGGCGAGCAGATGCGCGACGCCGTGAGGGAACGCCTCGGCAACACGCCGGAGCGGGAGCGCGAGATCGTCCGCACCGAACTGGGGAAGATCAACCGCATCCGGCTGGCCCGCCTCGCAGACGCCGAAGAGGACTGACATGAGCACCGACACCACCGCGTCCGTGTCCACGCACATCCTGGACACCAGCGTCGGCCGCCCCGCCGGGGGCGTCGCCGTCCACCTCTCCGCCCGCGCGGGCCGGGACGCGGACTGGAGGGCGCTCGGCGGCAGCGCCACCGACGCGGACGGGCGGTGCAAGGACCTGCCGGCCCTGCCGGAGGGAACCACCCACGTACGGCTCGACTTCGCCGTGGAGCCGTACTTCGAGAAGAACGACGCCGAGAAGCAAGCCGAGGCGCAGCAGGACGCCCCCGCGAATCGGGACAGCGGCGCCGGAGTGTTCTTCCCCGAGGTGGCGATCGCGTTCGCCGTCGTCCCGGGCGAGCACTACCACGTACCGCTGCTGCTCAACCCGTTCGGCTACTCCGTTTACCGAGGGAGCTAGCACACCATGCCCACGATCCTGGGACAGAACCAGTACGGCAAGGCCGAGAACCGAGTCGTCAAGGTCACGCGGGACGGCGCCACCCACCACATCAAGGACCTCAACGTCTCCGTCGCCCTCTCCGGCGACATGGAGGAGGTCCACTACTCCGGATCGAACGCGAACGTCCTGCCGACCGACACCACCAAGAACACCGTGTTCGCCTTCGCCAAGGAGCACGGCGTCGAGTCGGCCGAACAGTTCGGCATCCACCTCGCCCGCCACTTCGTCACCTCGCAGGAGCCCATCCACCGGGCGCGCATCCGCATCGAGGAGTACGCCTGGGAGCGCATCGCGGCCTCCGACGGACGTGAGGGCGGGCACTCCTTCGTCCGCAAGGGCCAGGAGACCCGCCTGACCCAGATCACCTACGACGGTGAGAGGTGGGAGGTCGTCTCCGGGCTGAAGGACCTCACGGTGCTGAACTCCACCGACTCCGAGTTCTGGGGCTACGTCAAGGACAAGTACACGACGCTCAAGGAGGCCTACGACCGTATCCTCGCCACCTCCGTCTCCGGCCGCTGGCGCTTCAACTGGACCGGCGACGAACAGCAGATGCCCGACTGGGAGACGTCCTACGAGCAGGTCAGGACGCACATGCTCCAGGCCTTCGCGGAGACCTACTCCCTCTCCCTCCAGCAGACGCTGTACCAGATGGGCGCGCGGATCATCGACCACCGCGGGGAGATAGACGAGGTCCGCTTCTCCCTCCCCAACAGCCACCACTTCCTGGTCGACCTGGAGCCGTTCGGGCTGAAGAACGACACCGCCGACGGAGCCGTGTACTTCGCCGCCGACCGCCCCTACGGCCTGATCGAGGGCACCGTCCTGCGGGACGGCTGCGAGGCGCGCATCCCGGCGGACCTCACCAACCTCTGACCGCACCACCTTTCGGCACCCGTGGCCGGGGGAACACGTCACCGGCATGTCACCCGGCCACGGCACTCAAACCTCTCAGGGTCCTGCCGTGCCCACTCCACGTACCCGCAAAGGACGAACCATGGCAGCAGACCGGCGCATCGTCATCGAGAACTGCGCGATCGCGACCGTCGACGGCGAGGACACCGAGTACGCCTCGGGCCACCTGGTCCTCGCCGGCAACCGCATCGAATCGCTCGGCGCGGGCACGGCCCCCGAGGGGCTCGACAACGTCGTACGCCGGATCGACGCCACCGGACATCTGGCGACCCCCGGCCTGGTCAACACCCACCACCACTTCTACCAGTGGATCACCCGGGGCCTGGCCACCGACCACAACCTGTTCGACTGGCTCGTCGCGCTCTACCCGACCTGGGCGCGCATCGACGAGCCGATGGTGCGCGCGGCGGCCGAGGGCTCGCTCGCCATGATGGCCCGGGGCGGCGTCACCACCGCGATGGACCACCACTACGTCTTCCCGCGGGGCTCCGGCGACCTGTCCGGCGCGATCATCGGCGCCGCCCGTGACATGGGCGTCCGCTTCACGCTCGCCCGCGGCTCCATGGACCGCGGCGAGAAGGACGGCGGCCTGCCCCCGGACTTCGCCGTCGAGACCCTCGACGACGCCCTCGCCGCCACCGAGGAGACGGTACGCCGGCACCACGACACCTCGTCCGGCGCCATGACCCAGGTCGCCGTCGCCCCCTGCTCGCCCTTCTCCGTCTCCACCGAACTGATGCGGGACGCGGCCGACTTGGCCCGCCGACTCGGTGTCCGCCTGCACACCCACGGCTCGGAGACCGTCGAGGAGGAGAAGTTCTGCCACGAGCTGTTCGGCATGGGCCCCACCGACTACTTCGAGTCCACCGGCTGGCTCGGCGAGGACGTGTGGATGGCGCACTGCGTCCACATGAACGACTCCGACATCGCCGCCTTCGCCCGCACCGGGACCGGCGTCGCCCACTGCCCCTCCTCCAACGCCCGCCTGGCGGCCGGTATCGCCCGCGTCCCCGACCTGCTCGCGGCCGGCGTCCCCGTCGGCCTCGGCGTGGACGGCACCGCCTCCAACGAGTCCGGCGAACTCCACACCGAACTGCGCAACGCCCTCCTCGTCAACCGCCTCGGTCCCCACCGCGAGGCCGCCCTGAACGCCCGGCAGGCGCTGCGGCTCGGCACCTACGGCGGGGCCCGAGTGCTGGGCCGCGCGGGCGAGATCGGCTCCCTGGAGCCCGGGAAGCTCGCCGACCTGGTGCTGTGGCGGATGGACACCCTCGCCCACGCCTCCATCGCCGACCCGGTGACCGCGCTGGTCCTGGGCGCGGCGGCACCGGTCACCGCGTCGTTCGTGAACGGCCGGCAGATCGTGGAGAACGGCCGCCTGCTCACGGCCGACGAGGACGCGATCGCCCGCTCCACCCGGGCCGAGGCGCGGCGGCTGGCGCGGATCGCCGCGCGGGCCTGACCCCCCTTTGACGTCTCCGGCCGGGAGGGACGGCTCCCGGCCGGAGATCGTGGACCCCTTTTCCGGGATCCGCGACGGCCGTCTCCGGGGCGCGCGTGGACGACTGCGCCCCGGAGACGGTCACCCTCCCCTCCCCGTCCCCGGTCCCTCCCCCACTCTCGACTTCGCTCGAGCGGGAGGTACCCCCATGCCCACCCGCACCACCTCCTTGACACCCACGTCAGAGCCGACGTGTACCCGACCGGAGGAGAGCCGCAGTGGCCGACCACCCCGTTGACGAGAAACTGCCCGCGCTCAAGATGGCGACGACCGGCCTGCAGCACGTGGCCGCCATGTACGCCGGAGTCGTCGCCCCGCCCCTGATCGTCGGCGCGGCCATCGGTCTCTCCGGCACCGAACTCACCTTCCTCACCGGCGCCTGCCTGTTCACCGCGGGCCTCGCCACCTTCCTGCAGACCCTCGGCGTCTGGAAGATCGGCGCCCGGCTGCCCTTCGTCAACGGCGTCACCTTCGCCGGGGTCGCCCCCATGACCGCGATCGTCGCCGCCACCGACGACAAGGACGACGCCCTGCCGATCATCTTCGGCGCGGTGATCGTCGCCGGCCTCCTCGGCTACCTCGCGGCGCCGTTCTTCAGCAAGGCGGTGCGTTTCTTCCCGCCGGTCGTCACCGGCACGGTCATCACCCTCATAGGCGTCTCGCTGCTGCCGGTCGCCTTCGGCTGGGCCCAGGGATCCAGCCCCACGGCGGAGGACTTCGGCTCGGCCACGAACCTGGGCCTGGCCGCCGCCACCCTCGTGATCGTCCTGCTGCTGCGCCGTTTCACCCGCGGCTTCGTCAAGCAGATCGCCGTGCTGCTCGGTATGGTGGCCGGCACCCTCCTCGCCGTCCCGTTCGGGGTCACCGACTTCTCACCGGTGGCGGAGGCGGACATCGTCGGCTTCCCCACGCCGTTCCACTTCGGCGCACCGCAGTTCCAGCTCGCCGCGATCATCTCGCTGTGCGTGGTGATGGTGGTCTCGATGACCGAGTCGACCGCCGACATGCTGGCCCTGGGGGAGATAGTCGACCGCCCGGCCGACGAGAGGACCATCGCGGCCGGACTGCGCGCCGACACCCTCGGCTCCGCGATCAGCCCCCTGTTCAACGGCTTCATGTGCAGCGCCTTCGCGCAGAACATCGGCCTGGTCGCGATGACGCGGATCCGCAGCCGGTACGTCGTCGCCACCGGCGGCGGTTTCCTCGTACTGATGGGCCTGTGCCCGATGGCCGCCTCGCTGATCGCCGTCGTACCGCGCCCGGTGCTCGGCGGCGCGGGCGTGGTCCTGTTCGGCTCGGTCGCGGCGAGCGGCATCCAGACCCTGGTCCGGGCCGGTCTGGAGAAGGACAACAACGTCCTGATCGTGGCCGTCTCGCTGGCCGTGGGCATCATCCCGATCAGCGCACCGGAGTTCTACCACTCCGCCCCGGAGACGGCCCGGATCATCCTGGACTCGGGCATCTCCACGGGCTGCGTGGTGGCGGTCCTCCTGAACGTCGTCTTCAACCACCTCGGCAACGGCCGCCGCGAGGCGACCGACGTCACCCACCCGATGGAACCGGGCGGGGACCTCACGGGCGTGAAGGCCCCTGCCGCGCCATGAGGTGGGCGGGCGGCCCGCGGGGTCACGCCGAGCGGGCCGCCGCCACTTCCTCCCGCAGCCGCGGGAGCATGTCGTGGTACACGCCCGGGCAGAGCGTCTCGCCGTAGTCCTTGTGGCCGAAGATCTGCGCGGACGGAATGCCGTACTGCGCGCAGGTGTACGCGCACAGGGTCACCAGGACGTCCCACTGGGCATCGGGCGGCACCGCGCCCGCGTGGTACGCGCCCTCGCACGCGATGCCGATGGCCGCGTTGTTCTGCCCGGAGGTGTGGGAGCCGAGCACGAAGTTCCGGCCCCCGGTCAGGGCCCGGAGGCTGCCGTGCCGGCCCTCGGTGATCCAGCCGCCCCGGCTGACCAGGAAGTGGTAGCCGGTGTCGGCCCAGCGGTTCTTGTCCAGGTGCAGGTCCTGCACCCAGTGGGCGTGGGCGTGCGCCTGGGCGCGGGAGAGGTCGGTGGAGTTGGTGCTCACCGTGTGGTGGACGACGATCCTGCTCGGCCGGTACGTCAGGAGGCTGATGGTCCCCTGCGGGGAGCGGGCGCCCCAGGCGGCGGTGGAGTCGATGTCCGGCTCGACGGCTGCGGTCCCGCGCGCCTGCGCGGTGCCCGGCAGGGCGGTGACGGCGGCCAGGCCGGCCGCACCGGCGATCAGGAGGCGGCGCCGTGAGGCGTTCTCGGGATGCACGATCACTCCTCGTGGGGGGAGGGGGCGTGGGGAGGCGGGGGAGCCGGCGACGGACGGCCGCCGGCTGCCCCGCGTGATCGCGTACGGGACGGAGCCCGCAACCGTCAGGTGTTGTTGGCGAGCGCCAGGAGCCGGTCGCGGGAGCCGTTGAACTTGTTGCGGTCCACGTTGCCGGAGACACCGCCGACCGAACCGGTGCTGGTGTACTGCCACACCGTCCAGGTGGGGAAGCCGCTGGGGATGGACGGGGCCGACGCGGAGGTCCAGTGCGCCACCCACAGCGGGCTCTTGGCGGACATGCCGGTCCAGTTGCCGGTGCAGGTGTTCCACCAGCTCGCCGTCGTGTAGATGACGACATCACGGCTCGTGCGCGACTTGTACGTGTTGTAGAAGTCGTTGATCCAGCTGCGCATCTGCGTGGTGGACAGGCCGTAGCACATGGCCCCGTAGGGGTTGTGCTCGATGTCCAGCACGCCGGGCAGGGTGAGGTTGTCGCGCGACCAGCCGCCGCCGTTGTTGACGAAGTAGTTCGCCTGGGTGGCGCCGCTGGAGGCGTTGGGGAGTGCGAAGTGGTACGCGCCGCGGATCACGCCCGCGTGGTAGGCGCCCGGGTAGTTGGCGTTGAAGCCGGGGTCCTTGTAGCCGGTGCCCTCGGTCGCCTTCATCCAGGCGAACTGGATGCCGGAGTTCCGTACCGAGGTCCAGTTGATGGCGCCCTGCCAGTGCGAGACGTCGATGCCCTGGACGCCGTCGGTCGGGGCCAGGACGCCCATCGACGGCTCACCGGCGGGAACGCCCTCGTGGATACGGGCGCCCACACCCATGTACGCCTCGCCGGGTTCCACGTCGACGCGGTCACGGTCGGGCTGGGGCGCTGCGGTCGCGCCGCCGACGGCGGTGGCCGTCAGGGCGAGGGCGGCACCGATGACACCGAGGGCGGTGACGGTGCGTCTGCGGGGGCCGGTCAACGGGCGGGGGACGGGGAACATGGGGACTGCCTCCTGGACACATGTGGGGATGAGCGAAGGAGGTGACGTCGGCCGCTGCCACCTGGGCAGATCCGTACTGAGGAACGTACGTTTTGACGTGCGCGCGTCATTAGTTACGCACGTAGATTCCAGGCCTGTAAAGGGTCTTCGCTCCTCTCTGGTGGTCTGGTCCACTGTAGGAGCGGATGGCCTGGAAACTTGGGAGCGGACGACGGAAACTTTCAGCGTGTGAAACCCCGGCTACAGTCCGAACAGGCCCGGATCCTTCGCCAGGTCCCGGAAGACGTCCTGGGGATTCGGCACGAGCTTGCGCCGTCCGAGGTCCAGGAGCCCGCCGACCGCCGTGATCTCGGCCGCCAGGGTGCCGTCGGCCTTGGTGATGGTCTGCTCGATGGTGAAGACCTTGCCGCCGCTCCAGGAGAAGGCGCAGCTCACGTCCGCCTCGTCCCCGGCGAGCAGTTCACGCCGGTAGCGGATGGTGGTCTCCAGCGCGACGGGCCCCACGCCCTGGGAGATGAGCCCGGACTGGGTGATCCCGGCCGCCTGGAGCAGCGACCAGCGCGCGTGCTCCGCGTAGTTGAGGTACACGGCCTGGTTGAGGTGGCCCTGTACGTCGGTCTCGTATCCGCGCACGGTCACCCGTACGGAGAACGGCTCGCTGCTCACTGTCTCTGTCCCCTTCGCGCCCGATCGGTCCGGTGCATCGCCCACCGATCTTGGCATGCGCGTCACACGCGGCGCGGGGAGGCCAGCAGGTAACGCGTCCGGGTCCTCGGCTCCGTGTACTCCCCGACCTGCCAGCCTGCTCCCTCCAGCGTGGCCGCGCAGGCCCGCAGCGCCGTACCGTCCGGCTCGTACACGGCGACCGCCTCCGGCTGCGGAGTCTCCCGCACCCGGTAGCCGCCGTCCCCGGCGTCCGTGCCGGCCGGCCGGTGCCCGGCGGCCTCCAGGGCCAGCGCGGCGGCCTGCACCAGATGCGAACGCTCCCAGCCGCACGGCCGGTTCGTCGCCCCGTCGGGATTGGTCATCCGGCGCAGCTCCAGCATGCCCTGCCAGGCGCCGCGCACCTCCCGGAGCCGGGCGGGGCCCGACTCCGGCGCGGGGTGCTCACCGCCGGCCCGCGCGGCGAACACCCCGGTCGCGTCCGGTGCCGTCACCGGCTCCGGCGCCGCTTCCGCCTCCCGCGCCCGATGTCCCGCCGGGGTCAGGAAGTGATCGTGCGGCGGCCTCGGGTGCCGGAAGGCGAGCCCGCGCTTCACCAGCGCGGCGAGCTGCGCCGGCGTACCCCTCAGCCGTCCCGTGTCGGGATCGGCGGCTTCGACGAGGCGGCGCTGCGCGGCGGTGAGCGGTCGGGTCATCGTCGTCCGGAGGCGTACGGGAGGAAGGCGGCCCACTGGTGGGGGGCGAAGGTGAGGCGGGGGCCGTGTATGTGCTTCGAGTCGCGGACGTGGACGGTCTCGGGGGTGGCGGCGACCTCTACGCACTCGGGGCCGTCGGCGGTGCTGTAGCTGCTCTTAAACCACTCCAGTGGGCGGCCGTGCTCCGTGGAGGGGTTGGTCATCATGTCTCTCCCAACACTTTCTCGATGAAGGCGAGCGACTCACGAGGAGTGAGAGCCTGGGCTCGGATGGCGCCGTAACGGACCTCGCAGATCTGGATCTCCTTGACGTGCGAGATCAGCCGACTCGTGAGCTGAACTTCGTTGTGAGCCACCGTAACCCCCTCCCTGAGCCGCAGAAGTTGGAATGATCCGTCGATACCGGCGTGGTCCTCGCGGTCGGTGGGCATCACCTGGATCTCCACGTTCCGCCGGTGACCGACCTCCAACAGGTGTTCGAGCTGCTTGCGCATCACCATTCTGCCCCCGAGCGGACGGCGCAACGTCACCTCTTCCTGGACGAAGTTGAAGACCGGCGCGGGCTGCTGATCGAAGATCTTCTGGCGTGCCAGACGTCCTTCGACAAGCTCGTCCACCTGCTCTTCGGAGAACGGAGGTCGCCTCATGACGTAGAGATTCCTCGCGTACTCCTCGGTTTGGAGCAGGCCGTGCACGACCGAGTTGGCGTAGGCGCACAGCTCGACCGCCTCCGACTCCAGTTTCGCGTGATCCCGCACCTTCTTGGGGAACCGGGCGTTCGCCACATCGTTCTTCAGCCCCGAGATCAGCCCGCCCGCTTCGAGCACCCGGTCCGCTGCCTCCAGGAACTCCTCCGCCGGAGCCCTGCGTCCGCGCTCGACGGACGACACCTGCTCCTCGCTGTATCTGATGGCCGTTCCGAGACCGGCCTGGGTCAGACCCTCCCGCTCCCGGCACATCTTGATGACCCGTCCGACGGTCCGCAGAACGGCCGCCGACTCCTCGTCCGCGCCGTAAGGTTCCACACTCATACCCTCGCACCTCCTTGTGCCACCCGTGCCCAACTCACCGCCGGTGCGGAACGTCACGCGTCGCGACCCGGACAGACCCGGACAGCATCCGCACGGTGACGCTGCGTACCGTCACCGCCGCTGTGCGGAGTGAGCGCGACCGGCCACGCTGAGTGACATGAACGTCGACATCGCCCCGACCGCCGGACACACGGGCCCGGCCCGCCACTTCAGCATCCGACTCTCGGCCACCGCCCGGGGCGCGCGCCTGGCCCGCCACCTGTCGGCCGAGCAACTCGCCTCCTGGGGCTGGACGTACGACAGCGAGGCCAACCGCACGGCGTCCCTGCTGGTGGCCGAACTCGCCGCGAACGCGGTGGTGCACGGGCACGCCCGGGGGCGTGACGTCCGGCTCCGGCTGACCCTCCACCCGGAGGACGCCACGCTCCGTATCGAACTCACCGACGCCCGCCCGGACCGCCGCCCACCGACACCCGGCACGCTGGAACCCGCCGCATCCGACACGGAGTCCGGCCGCGGCCTGCTCCTCGTCGAGGCACTGTCGACGCAGTGGGGCGCCACCGAGGGCGACCCGTACACCAAGACGGTCTGGTGCGAGGTCGCCCTTCGGGCGGATCGTCAGGTGCGGGAGAAGGGCGCCCAGGCGGAGAGCTCGAACCCGGCACCCCTGCGCCCGATCTCGAAGGCCCCGTGGCCGGGCAGATGAGCGGGCAGCACGAGGGCGTTGTGGTCGGCCGCGTAGGCGAACATCCGTGCCCGGCTGGCGCGGGCGGCGTCCTCGTCCTCCTCGAAGCAGCTGTTGAGGTGGGGTTCGTGGACCTGGATCGCGCCGTGCATCAGGTCGCCGGCCAAGACCGCGCGGTCGCCTTTGGAGTCCAGGTGGACGACCGAGGAACCCGGAGTGTGCCCGGGTGCCGGTTCGAGCCGCAGATTGGCGTCGATGACGTAGGCGTCGTCCCAGGTCCTGACGAGGCCGGCGTCGATCACCGGGTCGACGCTGTCCTCGTACACGTTCTGGTTCCCCCGGCCGAACCTGGTGCGGGGCAGGTTCTCCGGACGCCAGTACTCGACATCGGGCCGCGGCATGAGGTAGGTCGCGTTCGGGAAGGTGGGCACCCAGTCGCGTCCGTCGAGCCGGGTGTTCCAGCCGACGTGGTCGTCGTGCAGATGGGTGTTGACGACGAGATCGACATCCTCCGGCTCGATACCGGCCGCGGCGAGGTTCTCCAGGTAGTTCGTGTTCAGGTACGACCAGATCGGCTGCAGCGGGCGGTACTTGCCGTTGCCCGCGCCGGTGTCGATCAGGATGACCCTGCCTTCGCTGCGCAGCGCCCAGGACTGGGTGGCGACGCGCGTCAGGTCGGTACGGGCGTCCCAGTGGTCCGGGTCCAGCAGTGCGGCGTGACGCTGCCACTCCTCCGGCTTGCTGCCGGGGAAGAACACGTCGGTCGTCATGGGGGAGACGTCCGAGAACTCGATGACGCGGGTGATCTCGACGTCCCCCAGTTCCATCGTGGTGACGGTCGTCTCCGTGGGCGAAAGCGGCGCGGGCGGGGTGGTGGGCATGTGTCTCCCTCGTTCGGGTGTGACGCGCAGGGCCGGTGCGCGATGCGTTCGGCTGCGTCGTGGACGGCGGGTGGGACGGATGCGGAAGGGGTGCGCCGTCATCCGTGTGATCGACCCTGAAGGTCCCGGGGTCAGGTGACCAGACCCGCTCCTGCCTACCCCTGACAGGTGCAGGCGACGGACACGGCCGCCGCGCATACTTGCCGCCATGGACCGCAGATCACCGCTCGGTGAGTTCCTGATGGCGCGGCGGGCACAACTGGGCCCGGACGACGTCGGCCTGCCCCGGTACGGGGACCGGCGCCGGGTGCCGGGGCTGCGCCGGGAGGAACTCGCGATGCTCGCGGGGGTCAGCGCCGGCTATTACACCCGGCTCGAACAGGGCCAGTCGCTCAACGCCTCGGCCGAGGTCCTCGACGCGATCGCGACCGCCCTGCGACTGACCGCGGCCGAGCGGGAACACCTGCACGTCCTGTCGACGACGACCAGGCACCGGACCGGGCCGGCGACGCCTCCCGAAGAGTGCGCCTCCACCGATCTGCGGACGCTGCTGGCCGCGATGGGGCACGTGCCCGCACTCGTCGTGGGCCGCCGCAATGACGTGCTCGCCTGGAACAGAGCCGGGCACACCCTGCTCGCCGGTCACCTGGATTCCGCTTCGCCCGACGACCCGGAGACCCGGCCCAACCTGTCCCGGCTGGTCTTCCTGGACGCGCACACCCGCGCCCTCTACCGTGACTGGCCCGCCAAGGCCCGTGCCGTGGTCGGCAACCTGCGCATCCTGACGGCCCGCAACCCCGACGACACACGCCTCGCCGCGCTGGTCGGCGAACTGGCGATCCACAGCCCCGCGTTCGCCTCGCTGTGGGCCGAACACACCGTCGAGCCATGCGGTCGCGACGTCTACGACCTGGCACATCCGGTCGTCGGGGACCTGACCGTCACGCAACAGACGTTCCACGTCCCGCGGGAACCGCACCAGTCCCTCGTCACCTTCACCGCGGAGCCCGCATCCGCCTCCTCCGAGGCGCTGACGGTGCTGCAACAGGCTTGCGGCATCGGCAAGGGGTGGTGCGGGACCTAACCCATGAACTCGGGCCGTTCGTAAGGCGTCCACCAGCTGAGCAGGCCCCAGATCCCGAGTCCGAGTGCGCCCACGGCGAACGCGGCGGCGAGCCACGGGCGGCGTGAGGTGCGCAGGGCCAGCAGCCAGGCGGCGAGCGGGACGAGTGCGCCGCCGGCGGCGATGAGGGGGAGGTCGACGTACAGGACGCTCAGGTCCCGGTGCATGCCCTCGAAGCCGCCGTGGACGCTGACCCGCGCCTTCGGTGCCCAGGTCAGCACGGCCGTGACGGCTCCGGCGGCCGCCAGGAAGATGCCCGCACAGCCCTTTTTCTCTTCTTGCATACCTTGATCCGACGCGATCGTTCCGTCGGCGGTTCCTGGCCTTCTACTGCCGGTATCCGCCCAGGAACCGGCCGATCCGGCCGATCGCCGTCTCCAGGACGTCCGCGTGGGGAAGGGTGAGGATGCGGAAGTGGTCGGGGGAGGGCCAGTTGAAACCGGTGCCCTGGACGACCTGGATCTTCTCCCGCAGCAGCAGGTCCAGGACGAACTTCTCGTCGTCGTGGATCCGGTGCACCTTGGGGTCCAGGCGCGCGAACGCGTACAGCGCGCCCTTGGGCTTCACACAGCTCACGCCGGGGATCTCGTTCAGCTTCTCCCAGGCCACGTCCCGCTGTTCGCGCAGCCGTCCGCCGGGCGCGGTCAGCTCGCGGATGGACTGCCGGCCCCCGAGCGCGGCCTGGATGGCGTACTGGGCGGGCGCGTTGGCGCACAGCCGCATCGAGGCCAGCATGGTCAGGCCCTCGAGGTAGTCCTTCGCGTGCTGCCTGGGGCCGGTGACCACCAGCCAGCCGGAGCGGAAGCCCGCCACCCGGTAGGTCTTGGACAGCCCGCAGAAGGTGAGGACGACCAGGTCGGGGGCGAGGGCGGCGGCCGAGTGGTGCACGGCGTCGTCGTAGAGGATCTGGTCGTAGATCTCGTCGGCGAGGACCATCAGGCCGTGCCGGCGGGCGAGGTCGAGGATGCCTTCCACGACCTCCTTCGGATACACCGCGCCGGTCGGGTTGTTGGGGTTGATGATGACCACGGCCTTGGTGCGGTCCGTGATCTTCGCGGCCATGTCGTCCAGGTCCGGGTACCACTCGGCCTGTTCGTCGCACAGGTAGTGGACCGCCTTGCCGCCGGCGAGGGTCGTCACCGCGGTCCAGAGAGGGAAGTCCGGTGCGGGGACGAGGACCTCGTCGCCGTCCTCCAGCAGGGCCTGCACCGCCATCGACACCAGCTCGGAGACGCCGTTGCCGAGGAAGACGTCGTCCACGTCGACCTCCAGGCCCAGGGTCTGGTAGCGCTGGGCGACCGCGCGGCGGGCGGAGAGGACACCGCGCGAGTCGGTGTAGCCGTGCGCCCGCGGAAGCATCCGGATCATGTCCTGGAGGATCTCCTCCGGTGCCTCGAAGCCGAACAGGGCCGGGTTGCCGGTGTTCAGGCGCAGCACGCTGTGCCCCGCCTCCTCCAGCGCGTCTGCGTGCTCGATCACCGGACCGCGGATCTCGTAACAGACCTCGCTGAGCTTGCTCGACTGCCGGAACTCCATGCGCCCCTCCGGATTCTGGTGTTACTTGGTTTTACCAAGTGGGAGCTTGGAAAGTCCAACGACATGTCTAGACTGCGTCGCATGCCACCTCGCCGAAGCTACGACCAGTACTGTTCCGCCGCGCGTGCGCTCGACACCGTCGGCGACCGCTGGACCCTGCTGATCGTCCGCGAACTCCTCGCCGGCCCGCGCCGCTACACCGACCTGCACGCGGACCTGCCGGGCGTCAGCACGGACGTACTGGCCTCACGGCTGAAGGACATGGAGCGCGACGGCCTCACCACCCGCCGCCGCCTCCCCCCGCCCGGAGCGGCCTTCGTCTACGAACTGACCCCGCGCGGCACCGCGTTGCTCCCCGTCCTGCAAGCGCTCGGCGCCTGGGGCGAGGCCGAGCTGGGGGAGCGGCGCCTCACGGACGCGGTGCGCGCCCACTGGTTCGCGCTGCCCCTGCTGCGGGCCCTGGAGGGGGAGACGGGGCTGGTGGAAGTCCACCTGGAGGAGGGCAGGTTCCATCTGCGCGCCGGCGCCCTGACCGGTCCCGTGCACGGCGACGGGCCCGCCCCGGAGGAACCCGACGCCCGGCTGACCCTGGACACCGGCACCTGTACGGCGATCAGCCGCGGCGAGCTGTCCCTCGCCGACGCGGTCCGCGCCGGGCGGGTGGAGGTGTCGGGCGAGGGCACGCTCGCCAAGGGCCTGCGGGAGAGGTGACGCGACAGCCGGAAGGCCCGCACGGGGCGGGCCTTCCGGGGCCGTGTCACACGGTCGGCGGTACTCCGGGCGGGCGCCCGGAGCCCCGCGTCAGGCGGTAGCCGGCGACGCCCGCGAGCGCGGCCAGCGCGCCGCCCGCGGCGGTCCAGATCCAGCGGTCGGACCACCAGCCGGAGGTCCAGCCGTCCTCCGGCTCCAGACCGGCGAGGACGGCTTCCCCGTCCTCGCTCTCCTCCTCCGGCTCCGCCCGGGTCGCGATGCCCGGCACCAGCGGCTCGGACAGCGAGCCGTCGACCGCCGCCGCGCCGCCCATGTCCTTGGACTCGACGCGCAGTTCGGCGTTGACCGGCTGACCGAGGTCGGACGCCGACAGCCGCAGCGCGGTGAGCCGGACGTAGTACGTGCCCGGCAGCGGGTCGTTCGCCCACGGCTCCGACCAGGCGCGCACCGTGCGCAGCACGCACTCCAGCTCGACCGAGGGCGCGTCCGCGCCGGCCGTGCGGGTCTGCGCCCCGTACTGGCAGGCCTGGCGGCGGCGCAGACCGTCGTACACGTCGATCTGCCAGGTCTCGGCCGCGTGGGTCTCCGGCAGCGTCACCGACGCCCGCACGGTGGGGCGCTGCCCGGCGTCCGCGGGGAACGACCAGTACAGGTAGTCGCCCGTGGAGGCGCGCGCGGTGGCGGTCTGCCCCTGCTCGACCTCCGTCGCGGTACGGAAGGAGGTGCCCGCGCGGGTGGGCCCCGCGCCGTCGCCGGACGCCTCCGGGGAGGGCGAGGAGTCGGCCGCCGCGGGGGCCGCCGCCAGTCCGAGCGTCAGCAGGGCGGCGCCCAGTACACGTATGGCGCGCATCAGTTGGTCCTCCAGACAGCGAACCGCCAGCGGGACAGCCAGCCCCAGAGCAGACCGGCGACGAAGCCGGTGAGGAGCAGCGCGCCGAGCAGCCACCAGCCCCGGCCCAGACCGAAGGAGGCCACGTCGCTCGCCCCGCCGGGTCCGTCCACGACGTCGACGGTCAGCTCCAGCGGCAGACCGGGGGTGGTCTTCACCCCGGCGTCCGCCGAGAAGGAGTTGGTCACCCCGAGGCACACGACCTCGGCCGCGGGCTTGCCGCTGTCGTCGTCGTCCCGTTCGGGCTTCGGATACCGCAGACCGGTGGAGAGCACATCCGTACGGCCGTTGCCCGCGGCCTCGCCGCGTACGATCTCCCGGCCGTGCACCGTGACCGCCCGCAGCAGCACGCCGTAGTCCGGACGCACCGCACGGTCCGCCGCCACACTCACCGAGGCGCGCAGCTCCTGCCCGGAGAACAGTTCCACGCGGTACCAGCGCTGCTGCCCGAACTCCTCACGGTCGGTGTAGAGGCCGGACTCCAGCACCGGCGCCTTCGCGCACGAGTCGGCGCCTTGCGCGGCCACCGGGGTCACCACGGGCTCGGCCGCCCGGTCCACCAACTCGTTGACCCGGTCGGTGAGTTCGTCCCGGTGCTCGACCGAGGCGTAGGTGCCGCCGGTCGCCTCCGCGATACAGCTGAGCTGCCGGCTGAGCTTGGCGTTCGGCACCAGGCCCAGGGTGTCGACGGTCAGTCCGATGCCCTTGGCCGCGATCTCGCGGGCCACCTCGCACGGGTCGAGCGGGGCGCAGGTGTCCTCGCCGTCGCTGATCAGAACGATGCGCTTGGAGCCGTCGCCGCCGTCGAGGTCGTCGGCCGCCTTCAGCAGCGCGGGGCCGATGGGCGTCCAGCCGGTCGGGACGAGCGTGGCCACCGCCGTCTTGGCCTCGGTGCGGTCCAGCGGGCCGACCGGGTAGAGCTGCGCGGTGTCCTTGCAGCCCTCCTTGCGGTCGTCGCCTGCGTAGTTCGCGCCGAGCGTGCGGATGCCCAGTTCGACCTCCTCCGGCGTCGCGTCCAGCACCTCGTTGAACGCCTGCTTCGCCGCCGCCATCCGGGACTGTCCGTCGATGTCCTCGGCCCGCATCGAGCCGCTCACGTCGAGGAGCAGATTGACCTTGGGCGCGTCCCGGCCCGCGGGTTCATCGGCGGCCGCCCCGGCCGGGAGGGCGAGCCCGGCCGTCAGTGCGGCGAGCAGGACACAGGCGCCTGCCACCGGCCGTTTTCTTCTGATCATCGGCGGATCCTATTGATCAAGCATGCCCGTGACAAAAACGAGGCACCGACGGAGCGCTGACGCCGCGTCGGTCCCCGGAATCGTCACGTCCGCCGACGGCTGCCAGGATGCGGCCCATGACGATCACGGATGTGGCCCGGCACGAGGTCGGCGGGCGGAGCACCGAGCAGGCCCTGGCGGACATCAGAAGCCGCACCTTCGGCCACTGGCACACGCTGCGCTACGACTGCTACTCCGACGCCCGGTTGCGGGCCCTGCGCGACGACCTCCTCGACCACGTGGCCGCCCGCAGCCTGGCGGACCCGGACCTCGCCGGCGCGCCGGCCCTCGTCCTGGACACCGCGGCGGAGTGCGCCCTCGGACACCTGGACCTCGGCTGCTTTCCCGGCGGCGACCAGGAGATCCGCTTCCCCCTGGTCGGGGAGAGCATGAGCAGCGAGGACACGGACTTCGCGGCCGTCGTCGACTACGCGGCCACCGCCGGGGACTGGCTGGACGCCTTCGCGCTGAGCCTGATCAGCGGTCTGGTGTGGGAACGCGACCGGGTCATCGGGCTGTTGCTGCGCAATGACCACGCGCCCGCGATCCTCGACGGGCTGCCGCACTCCCGGCCGGACTCCGCCTCGGACCCCGGTGAACTGGCCGAGATGGAAACCCTCGCCTGCTACCTGTCCACCGCCGACGGCCACCTGCCCCGGAACTGGCCGGAGGTGACGCTGTGCATGCCGGAGGTCGACGAGCGCCTCGACGGGGCACTGCGCCTGGGCGCCCTCGACGACCCCACCCCCGACCAGCGGCTGCTGCGCGTGCTCCTCGCGGACGACCAGCCGGCCTTCGAACGGGCCCTGGCCGACCGCCTGGTCCGGTACCGGGAGGACGCGCCCGCCGACGCGCCGCCCCGCAGCCTGCTGCCCCACCGGACCATCGCCCTCGCCGCCCTGGCCGTCCAGGTGCACGGCTGGGACCTGCGCGTGCGATCCGGCTACCTGCCGCAGGCACTGCTCCGCGCCCCCGCCGACGCACCCGCCGTCGTCCGGTAGCGGCCGGGGCTCAGGTCCGCAGCGGATTGGGCAGCCGCGCCCACTGGTCCCCGGCCGTCCGCGGCGACAGCCGCATCAGCGTCAGCGCCTTCGCCGGCAGCGGTTCACCGGTCAGCGCGGCCAGGTCCGGGGTGCGCGGCAGATCCCCCACGGCGCTCTCCAGCGCCGCCCGCAGCACCGGCGCGGAGCCCGCCGTGCCCGCCAGCGCCCCCGCCACCAGCGAGCCGAACAGCTTGCGCCGCAGGGTGCGTTCGTCGTCGGTGACCATGCGGGCGGGCAGGTCGGGGAGCGGGATGCCGTGCCGGGCCAGCCGCGCCGGGCCGACCCGCAGATCGGCCAGATCGCGGTAGACCAGCCGCAGCGGCTCCCCGTCCGGCGACAGCACCACGAGCAGGTTCTGGCCGTGCGCCTCCAGCGCCACCCCCAGCTCCAGCAGGCGCAGCGCGACGGTCAGGGCGAGCGCCGTGAACCGCCCCAGCCAGGCGGGGGAGCGCGGCAGTCCGGTCGTCGCCAGCGCCGCCACCGGCACGACCCGCTCCCCGTCCGCCGCGTACACCCCGGGCGACTCGCGGAGCACCGCCGCGAGATCGGGCGACCCGGCCGCCACCGCGCCCAGCGTGCGGGTGATGTGCAGCAGCCCGTCCGTCCGCGCCGCCACGCTCTCCCCGAAGTCCGACAGCACCGCCGACGCGGCGACCGAACCGAGCGAGATGTCCCGCACCGAGGACGTCAGCCGGGCGCTCAGGGACGTCTTCACATGCGGCCCGTCCGGCAGCGCCAGGGTGCGCAGCGCCATCAGCGGATGCGCCGCGAGCCACCCCTCGCCCGTCCGCTTCAGCACATGCGCCGCCTGCCAGGGATGCACCGGCACCAGCACCCGGCCCCCCTCCCGCAGCCACTCCGGCCACACCCCCGTCACCAGGCACTCCCCGGCCGGGACCGGCACCAGCCCCAGCTTCACCACCGGCCCGTGCTCGGGCCCGTAACCGAGCTGCTCCGCCACCGAGAAGCCGGGCCGGGACCGGCAGCCGGGATGGAACGGATGCCCGTCGGTCACCCGCTGCTCCCACTCCCAGTCCCGGTCCGGCCACTCCCGCGGGTGAATCCGCCGCCCCGCCCGCGACAACGCCAACGACGCGACACTGTGCCCGAGTTCGGCGGCGAACACCGACGAGTGCGGTACGGCCAGATCCGTCATCAGCCGTGCCGGATCGTCGTACCCGGCCCCGTCCAGCCGTACCGCGGTGACGTACGCGCCGGTCGCGTACGGATCCGCCCGCGGCCCGTGCAGCCGCCGCCCGTCCGCCAGCCGCAGCGTCAGCCCGTCGCCGGCCGGTTCACGGCGGGCGACCCACGGCAGCGGCTCGTGCGCGAGACCACGCCACAGCCGGGTCAGCACGGCCGCGCGGGCGCCGGGAAGCCCTCCCGTGTACCCGTCGACGAGACCGGGCCGTACGGAGGCCAGCTCGTCGGCGATCTCGGCCTCGGCGGTGGGGGGACGGTGCACGGGCGGACTCCTCGGGGTACGTACGGGGTGGGACGAACGGGGGAGCACGACCGACATACTGATCGTCTCCGCCGGACAGACCGTAGGGAATCAGAACGCGTGGACCTCATGCCCCCGCCCGCAGACGACCACGCGGCGAACCGCGCCGGCCCGGCAGGACGCGCCGACGCCTACGCGGCCGTACCGCTGCTGAACTGCCTGCTGCGCGAAGTGGCCGAGCCCCTGTCCGACCCGGAAACCGACCCGGAAGCCGGCCCGGAAACGGGGCCGGAAACCGCCCGGGACGCGGACGCCCCGCGGACGTACCGGCTCCCCGGCACCGGCCGGCTGCTGCGGGTGCGCGGCACCCGCCGCCCCGCCGCCCCCGAGGTGTTCACCGCGGGCGCCTGGCACCGCGTCGGCCACCCCGGACTGGTCGCGCTCGTCGCCGACGAGCTGCGCCGGCACACCGGTCTCACCAACCGCGAACTGCCCGCCGAGATGCTCGACAGCCGGGACGCGGTGGCCGCGCTGCTCGACGCCCGTGCGCGGGCCGCCCCACCCGACGACCCCTATCTGCGCTCGGAACAGTCCCTGATCACCGGGCACACCCACCACCCCGCCCCCAAGGCGAGGGGCGGCGGCCCCGCGGCCGACTGGCTGCCGTACGCACCCGAGGCGCACGCCCGTTTCCCGCTGACGCTGCTGGCACTGCGCGAGGACACGGTGGTGGAGGACGGCGACACCGCGGCCCTCGACCGCCTGGGCACCGCCCCGCCCGGCTACCGTCTCCTGCCCGCCCACCCCTGGCAACTCGACCTCGCCGCCCGCGACCTGGCCCCCGCCTTCGCCGACGGCCGCCTGCTCCGGCTGGGCACGACCGCCTTCCCCGTATGGCCCACCGCGGCGATCCGCACGGTGTACGCCCCCGGCGACGACCTGTTCTGGAAGTTCAGCCTGGACGTGCGCATCACCAACGACATCCGCCGGCTGTGGCGTCACGACCTGCTGGCACTGCGCGGAACCGACACGGCCGTGCGCCGCGCCTTCGCCGCCCCCGCCGGCCCGGCGGCCCCCGCCTGGCTGAGCGACCGCGGCCACCGCACCGCCGACTTCGCCTTCGAACAACTGGCCGTCGTCGTGCGCGACGGGCTGCGCGGACATGTCGCACCCGGTGCGACCCCCTGCCTCGCGGCCGCGCTGGCCGAGGGCTTCGACGGGAGCCCGCTCGCCGCCACCGCCCGTCCGGCGCACTGGTGGGAGGCGTACCTGTCCCGCGTGGTGCCCCCGGCGCTGACGGCCTTCGCCGAGCACGGCGTGGTCCTGGAGGCCCATCTGCAGAACACCCTGATCGCCGTGGACGGCGACGGCATGCCTGTACAGGCCCTGTTCCGGGACGCCGAGGGAGTGAAACTCCTCCCGCGGGCGCACGGTGCGGCGTCCCTGCCCACGGTGTCCCGGGCGGCCGGCTGGGAACGCCTGGTGTACTGCCTGGTCGTCAACCACCTCATGGAGATCGCCGCCGCCCTCGCCGAGCACCACCCCGGCCTCGACCCCTGGCCCGCCGTCCACCGGGAACTGGCCCGCCACGACCTCCCCGAGATCCCCGCCCTCCTCACCGCCCCGGTCCTCCCGGCCAAGACCAACCTCCTGCTGCGCTGGACCGCGGCGGACGGCGCGGACGCACGCTACCGGCCCGTGCCCAACCCGCTGGCCCGCCGGTGAGCGCCCGTTTCCCCCTCACACGCCCGGAGGGCGCACCGAAGAAGAGACAACGACCCCTCATATGCCCCAGACTCGGGTAGGACAACGCCGGCCGATCACCCTTGAGGAGACATGCCCGTGCATGATGTGCCGTTCTGGCTGTGGATGGTGTTCGGTGTCACCGTGGTGGTGTCGCTGGCGGTCGACCTGCTGGCGCACCGCAAGGCGCATGTGATCGGCTTCCGCGAGGCGGCCATCTGGAGCGCCGGGTGGATCGGACTGGCCATCGCCTTCGGCGGAGTCGTCTTCCTCGTGGTCGGCACGGACGCCGGAGTGGAGTACACGACCGCCTGGCTCCTGGAGAAGAGCCTGTCGGTCGACAACCTGTTCGTCTTCGCCCTCATCTTCGGCTACTTCAGAGTGCCCCGGGAGTACCAGCACCGCGTGCTGTTCCTCGGTGTCCTGGGCGCCCTGGTCTTCCGCGGTCTCTTCCTCGCCGCCGGTGTGGCGGTGGTCAACCAGTTCACCGCCGTGCTGTTCGTCTTCGCGGCCATCCTCTTCTACAGCAGCTACAAGATCCTCAAGGGGGAGGACGACAGCTTCGACCCCGGCAAGAGCTTCGCCGTCAGACTGCTGCGCAAGGTCGTCCCCGTGCAGGACGAGTACGCGGGCCCGCACTTCTTCGTGAAGGAAGCCGGCAAGCGCGTGGCGACGCCGCTGCTCGCCGTCGTCGCCGCGATCGAGGCCGCCGACCTCGTCTTCGCCGTCGACAGCGTGCCCGCCGTCCTCGCCGTCAGCAGCGACGTCTTCATCGTCTACACCAGCAACGCCTTCGCCATCCTCGGCCTGCGCGCCCTGTACTTCCTCCTCGCCGGCCTGCTCGACCGCTTCCACTACCTCAGCGTCGGCCTGGCCCTGATCCTCGCCTTCATCGGCGTCAAGCTCGTCCTCCAGGCCGCCCACAAGACGATCAGCACCTCCGTGCCCGAGATCCCCTCCCTCGTCAGCCTCGCCGTCATCGTCGTGGTGCTGGCCGCGTCCATCACCCTCAGCATGCTGCGTCCCCCACCGGAGAAGGCCGAGAACGAATGACCCCGCCCGCCCGGATCCCGGCCGGGCGGGCCGTGACGGTTACGATGCCTGTTCGACGCCGGACGAGGATGAGGTGCCCCGGGAGCATGCTGAAGCAGGTCACCGCGGTCCGCTACATCGAACCCCTGCACTCCGGCGGCTCCGTCCCCGGCGTGTTCGAGGCCGACGACCTCGGCACCTACGTCGTGAAGTTCACCGGGTCCGCGCAGGGCCGCAAGGCACTGGTCGCCGAGGTGATCGTGGGCGAGCTGGCGCGGGCGCTCGGGCTGCGCTTCCCCGAACTGGTGCTGGTGCACTTCGATCCCGCGGTGGCGGCCGGCGAGCCGCACCAGGAAGTGCGGGAGCTGCATGCCGCGAGCGCCGGGACCAACCTCGGCATGGACCACCTCCCGGGGGCGCGGGACTTCACCCCGGAGGTCGCTCAGGACTTCTCCGTCGATCCGCTGGAGGCCGGGCGGATCGTCTGGCTGGACGCGCTGACGGTCAACGTGGACCGGACCGTGCACAGCTCCAACCTGGTGGTGTGGCCGACGCTGGGCGTCGCGCGCCCGCGTCTGTGGCTCATCGACCACGGGGCCGCGCTGGTGTTCCACCACCGCTGGGAGGGCTCCGACCCCGCCAAGGCCTACGACTTCCGGCACCACGCCCTCGGCCGGTACGGGCCGGACGTCCGGGCGGCCGACGCCGAACTGGCGCCGAGGGTGACCGAGGAACTGCTGCGGGCCGTCGCCGCCGAGGTCCCCGACGACTGGCTGGCCGGCGACTCCCGCTTCGCCACGCCCGACGAGGTGCGCGAGGCGTACGTGGCGTACCTCCACGCGCGCGTGCGGTCCTCGGCGGCCTGGCTGCCCACCGACTTCCCCGGCGCGCGGGAGCTCGCCGAGGAGAACGCCCGGCGTGCCGAGCGCACCCGGCGGGGGCGTCCGGACTGGCTGAAGAGCGTCCCGGACCTGCACGGCAAGCCCGCGGCGGAACAGGACTGGTCCGTCCACCTGGGAGGACGGCCGCCCGCGGGCGGGTGACCCCCGACGTCACCCGCCCGGGCGCGGGGGGTCAGCCCCTCAGCTGCTCGTACGCCGGAAGGGTGAGGAAGTCGGCGTAGTCCTCGTCGAGGGAGACCTTCAGCAGCAGGTCGTGGGCCTGCTGCCAGTTGCCCGCCGCGAACGCCTCCTCACCGAGCTCGGCGCGGATGGCCGCCAGTTCCCCGGCGGCGACCTCGCGGGCCAGCTCGGCGGTGACCTGCTCGCCGTTGTCGAGGACGACCTCCGCGTTGATCCACTGCCAGATCTGGGAGCGGGAGATCTCGGCGGTGGCCGCGTCCTCCATCAGGTTGAAGATGGCGACCGCGCCGAGCCCGCGCAGCCAGGCCTCGATGTAGCGGATGCCGACCTGCACGGCGTTGACCAGGCCCGCGTAGGTCGGCTGGGCGTCGAGCGAGTCGATCGCGATGAGGTCCTCGGCCTTGACGTCGACGTCCTCGCGCAGGCGGTCCTTCTGGTGCGGCCGGTCGCCGAGCACGCGGTCGAAGGACTCCATGGCGATCGGGACCAGGTCGGGGTGGGCGACCCAGGAGCCGTCGAAACCGTCGTCCGCCTCGCGGTCCTTGTCGGCGCGGACCTTCTCGAAGGCCACCTTGTTGACCTCCGCGTCCCGGCGGGACGGGATGAAGGCCGCCATGCCGCCGATCGCGTGCGCGCCGCGCTTGTGGCAGGTGCGCACGAGGAGTTCGGTGTACGCGCGCATGAACGGCGCGGTCATGGTGACCGCGTTGCGGTCCGGCAGCACGAACTTCGCCCCGCCGTCACGGAAGTTCTTGACGATGGAGAAGAGGTAGTCCCAGCGGCCGGCGTTCAGCCCGGAGGCGTGCTCGCGCAGTTCGTAGAGGATCTCCTCCATCTCGTACGCGGCCGTGATCGTCTCGATCAGGACGGTGGCGCGCACGGTGCCCCGGGGGATGCCCATGTAGTCCTGCGCGAAGACGAACACCTCGTTCCACAGCCGGGCCTCCAGGTGGGACTCCGTCTTGGGGAGGTAGAAGTACGGGCCCTTGCCGAGCTCGATCAGCCGCTTGGCGTTGTGGAAGAAGTACAGGCCGAAGTCGACGAGCGCGCCGGGCACCGGAGTGCCGTCCGCGTCGGTGAGGTGCCGCTCGTCCAGATGCCAGCCGCGCGGGCGCATGACGACCGTCGCCAGCTCCCCGTCCGGGCGCAGGGCGTACGACTTGCCGGACTTCGGGTCGGTGAAGTCGATGGCGCGCCGGTAGGCGTCGATCAGGCTGAGCTGGCCGGTGACCACGTTCTCCCAGGTGGGCGCGGACGCGTCCTCGAAGTCCGCGAGCCAGACCTTCGCGCCGGAGTTGAGGGCGTTGACGGTCATCTTGCGGTCGGTGGGGCCGGTGATCTCGACGCGGCGGTCGGTCAGGGCCTCGGGGGCCGGCGCCACCCGCCAGGAGTCGTCCGCGCGGATCGCGGCGGTCTCCGGGAGGAAGTCGAGCGTGGAGGTGCGGGCGATCTCGGCGCGGCGCTCCGCGCGGCGGGCGAGGAGCTCGTCACGCCGGGGCGTGAACCGCCGGTGCAGCGCGGCCAGGAAGGCGAGCGCCGGCTCGGTGAGGACCTCCTCCTGCCGGGGCAGGGGCTCGGCGTCGACGATGGCCAGCGGGGACGGCGCTGGTGCGGACATCGGCTGTCACTTCCTTCGGCGTGCGTGGCACCGGGTGCCGGTCGGCCCGGATACGGCAGTGGACGCCCGTACGGACGCAGGGCGCTTCTGGTCAGTGGATAGTAGTTTCCTCATGGTGGAAGTTCAATGTTTTGTTGATGTCGAGATTCTCCGGGTCGAGGGAAGGTGGCGCTCGGTGCCACCCCCGTCACGCGCGGTTCACTCAAGGTGCGCCAGATCCGCCTCGGTGTCGATGTCGTACGCCTCGGCCACATCACCGCACTCGACCAGCGCGACCCGGTCCGCGTGCTCCGTCAGGTAGGCCCGCGCCCCCCGGTCGCCGGTCGCGGCCCTGGCGATCCCGGCCCAGTGCGCCGCGCCGAACAGGACCGGATGGCCGCGTACGCCGTCGTAGGCGGCGGAGACGAGCGAGGCGGGCGACTCGTACGCGCCGAGCACCCGCGAGACGGCGCGCGGTCCGATCCCGGGCTGGTCGACCAGGCAGACCAGCGCGGCCCGCGCGCCCGTGCCGGCCAGGGAGTCCAGCCCCGCCCGCAGGGAGCCGCCCATGCCCCGCTCCCACGCCGGGTTGTCGACGAGCGCGCAGTCCGGCAGCCGCGCGCGGGCGCGCACCTCGTCCGCGCCGGCGCCGAGCACCACGTGCACGCGCGCGCAGCCGCCCGCGCGCAGCACCTCCGCCGCATGCTCCACCAGCGGCCGCCCCCGGTGGGTGAGCAGCGCCTTGGGGCGCCCGCCGAGACGCCGCCCGCCCCCGGCCGCCAGCAGCAGTCCCACGATCCGGTCCTCGTCGTCCGTCATGGGTCCTGCATACCGCACCCGCCGCGCGCAGCCGGGACGGCGCGGAGGATGGATGCCCGGGGCCACCGTGTCACGCTGTGGAACAAGTCGATGACGCAACGGACTGGCGCAAAGGCCCCGGGGTGGCGTTTACTGGCGCGCACCGACCGGCGGGGTGCTGGGGCCGGGCGGGGAGGCGCACAACGACGTGCCAGGGGGAGGACCGTGTTGCGGAGCGTTGAGCAGAGGCGTGTGCCCGGCAGTCAGGTGGATCCGCGGGTGGCGGGGCTGCGCTCCGCCGTGGCCCGGTTACGTCGTCAACTCGCCGCCCATCCCGCGGAGTTCCGGGACCGGAGCATCGCCGAGGAGGAACTCGCCGCACTGGCGGTGCTGGCCGACGGCGACCACCCCGAGATCCCCGGCCTGCGCCGCTCCCTGCTGCTGATCGCCGGTGCCATCGGCTCGGTCAGCGCCCTCGGACCGGGCGTGCGCGAACTGCGGGAGGCGGTCGACCTGTTCGGCCCGTCGCCACGCGGCTGACGCGCACCCGTACGCACCGACCGCGCGGGCGGTGTCAGGCGGTCGGCGCGGTGCCCGGGGTGGCGAGGGCCTGCGAGAGCTCCACGGCGACCTGCCGGAGCACCGGGACGATCTTCTCCGTCGCCGACTCCGTGACCCGGCCGGCCGGGCCGGAGATGGAGATCGCGGCCGCCGTGGGGGAGTCCGGCACGGGAACCGCGAGACAGCGCACGCCGATCTCCTGCTCGTTGTCGTCGATCGCGTAGCCCTGGCGGCGCACCTCCTCCAGCGCCGCCAGGAAGCCCTCCGGCGTGGTGATGGTCTTGTCGGTCGCGGCCGGCATGCCGGTACGGCCGAGCAGGGCCCGTACCTCCTCCGGCGGGAAGCCGGACAGCAGGGCCTTGCCCACGCCCGTGGAGTGCGGCAGGACGCGCCGGCCGACCTCGGTGAACATCCGCATGGAGTGCTTGGACGGCACCTGCGCCACGTACACGATCTCGTCCCCGTCGAGCAGCGCCATGTTCGCCGTCTCGCCGGTCTCCTCGACCAGGCGGGCCAGATAGGGCCGTGCCCAGGTGCCGAGCAGCCGGGAGGCGGACTCGCCGAGCCGGATCAGGCGGGGGCCCAGCGCGTAGCGGCGGTTGGGCTGCTGGCGTACGTAGCCGCAGGCGACCAGGGTGCGCATCAGACGGTGGATCGTCGGCAGGGGCAGTCCGCTGCTCGCGGACAACTCGCTCAGGCCGACCTCGCCTCCCGCGTCCGCCATCCGTTCGAGCAGATCGAAGGCGCGCTCGAGGGACTGCACGCCGCCACTGGCGGCGGACCGGGCGGAGTCGGTGGTGCTGGCGCTGGACGTCGGCACGGCGCGTTCCTTTCGGGACTGGCAGGAAGGGCAGAAGCCTACCCGGCAGCCGGTTGACTGCCCGCTTGTGCGTAGCTACGTTCTGCTTGTCGAAAGTGTAATTCCGCCTTGTGGAAACGTCCAGAGGCGGTCGGCGGGGTGTCCGGCCCGCGACCGGACCCTTGACGGGGTGGGGGCCGAGGTGAACACTCCTTCAACAGAACGTTGAATCTCGTGCCGTGAACGTGTGTTTCCGTGAACGTGCCCCGTGAACGTGTGGAAGTCCAGGAGGATCCGCGTGCCCGACGCCGAACTAGTGCTCCGCTCCACGCGCGTCATCACTCCCGAGGGGACGCGCGCCGCGTCCGTCGCGGTCGCCGACGGCACGATCACCGCCGTCGCTCCGTACGACGCCGCCGTCCCCGAGGGCGCCCGCCTCCAGGACCTCGGCGACGACGTCCTGCTGCCCGGCCTCGTCGACACCCACGTGCACGTCAACGACCCCGGCCGCACCGAATGGGAGGGCTTCTGGACCGCCACCCGCGCGGCGGCGGCCGGCGGCATCACCACCCTGATCGACATGCCGCTCAACTCCCTCCCGCCCACCACCACCGTCGACCACCTGCGCACCAAGCGGCGGGCCGCCGCCGGCAGGGCCCACATCGACGTCGGCTTCTGGGGCGGCGCCCTGCCGGACAACCTCAAGGACCTGCGCCCGCTGCACGAGGCCGGCGTCTTCGGCTTCAAGGCCTTCCTGTCGCCCTCCGGCGTCGACGAGTTCCCGCACCTGGACCACGAACGGCTGACCCGCTCCCTCGCCGAGATCGCCGCCTTCGACGGCCTGCTGATCGTCCACGCCGAGGACCCGCACCACCTCGCCGCCGCCCCGCAGCACGGCGGCCCGAAGTACGCCGACTTCCTCGCCTCCCGCCCGCGCCACGCCGAGGACACCGCCATCGCCCACCTCGTCGGCCAGGCGAAACGTCTCGGCGCGCGGGTGCACGTACTCCACCTCTCCTCCGGCGACGCGCTCCCCGTGATCGCCGCGGCCAGGGCCGACGGCGTACGCGTCACCGTCGAGACCTGCCCCCACTACCTCACCCTCACCGCGGAGGAGGTCCCCGACGGCGCCAGCGAGTTCAAGTGCTGTCCGCCCATCCGCGAGGCCGCCAACCAGGACCTGCTCTGGCAGGCCCTGGCGGACGGCACCATCGACTGCGTCGTCACCGACCACTCCCCGTCCACCGCCGACCTCAAGACGGACGACTTCTCCACCGCCTGGGGCGGTATCTCCGGCCTCCAGCTCAGCCTGCCGGCCGTCTGGACCGAGGCCCGCAGACGCGGCCACGGCCTGGAGGACGTGGTGCGCTGGATGGCGACGCGCACGGCGGCGCTCGCCGGCCTCGACGCGCACAAGGGCGCCATTGCGCCCGGCCGCGACGCCGACTTCGCCGTCCTCGCCCCCGACGAGACCTTCACCGTCGACCCGGCGGCACTCCAGCACCGCAACCGCGTGACGGCGTACGCGGGGAAAACCCTGTACGGCGTCGTCAGGTCCACCTGGCTGCGCGGCCGGCGCATCGTGGCCGACGGACAGTTCACCGAACCGAAGGGCCGACTGCTCACCCGCTCCCACTGACACCCGACACCCGAAAGGCAGGCCCGGATCACCGTGACGGCGATCGAGAACTTCACCGGCGACGCGCACCCCTACAGCGGCGGCGACCCCTACGCCGACTACCGCAGCGCCGACCTCCCCTTCACCCACCACGCCGATCTCGCCGACCGCCGGCTCGGCGCCGGTGTCATCGCCGCCAACGACGAGTTCTTCGCCCAGCGCGAGAACCTCCTGCTGCCCGGGCGCGCCGAGTTCGACCCCGGGCACTTCGGGCACAAGGGCAAGATCATGGACGGCTGGGAGACCCGGCGCCGGCGCGGCCCCTCCGCCGGGGACCCCTGGCCGGCGGACGAGGACCACGACTGGGCGCTCATCCGGCTCGGCGCGCCCGGGATCGTCCGCGGCGTCGTCGTCGACACCGCCCACTTCCGCGGCAACTACCCGCAGGCCGTGTCCGTCGAGGCCACCTCCGTCCCCGGCGCCCCGTCCCCGGAGGAACTCCTCGCCGACGACGTGAAGTGGACGACCCTGGTCCCGCGCACCCCGGTGGGCGGCCACGCGGCCAACGGCTTCGCCGTCACGGCCGAGGAGCGCTTCACCCACCTCCGCCTCAAGCAGCACCCCGACGGCGGCATCGCCCGGCTGCGCGTGTACGGCGAGGTCGTCCCGGACCCGGCCTGGCTGACCGCCCTCGGCACCTTCGACGTCGTCGCCCTGGAGAACGGCGGCCGGGTCGAGGACGCCTCCGACCGCTTCTACTCACCGGCCACCAACACCATCCAGCCGGGGCGCTCCCGCAAGATGGACGACGGCTGGGAGACCCGGCGCCGCCGCGACCGGGGCCACGACTGGATCCGCTACCTGCTGGTCGCCCAGGCCCGGATCCGCGCCCTGGAGATCGACACGGCGTACCTCAAGGGCAACAGCGCGGGCTGGGCGTCGGTGTCGGTGAAGGACGGCGACGACGGCGACTGGCGCGAGATCCTGCCGCGTACCCGCCTCCAGCCGGACACCAACCACCGCTTCGTCCTCCCGGAACCGGCGACCGCCACCCACGCGCGTGTCGACATCCACCCCGACGGCGGCATCTCCCGCCTGCGTCTCTTCGGCACCCTGACGGACCCCGGCACGGCCACACTGCGCGCGTAGCCGACGGCCGGGGGCCCGCGGGCCGTCGGCGGACAGGGCACCCCGGGCCGTCGGCGCACGGGGCACCCCGGGCCGTCGGCGGACGGGGCACCCCCGGGTCGTCAAGGCGCCGGGAGGGCACGGCCGCACGCGGCCACGCTCGCGCGGCGGCTCCCGCTCCGGCCGCCGCGCGAAGGCGCGCCGTCGATGGCGCACCTTCGGTGGCGCGGGTGGCGCGTTACGCCGCGTGCCCGCCGTCCACGGCGAACTCCGCCCCGGTGACATACGCCGCCCCCGCCAGGTGGGCGATCGTCTCCGCCACCTCCCGCGCCGTTCCGAACCGCCCCACCGCGGTCATCGCCGCCTGACCCGCCGCATACGGCCCGTCCGCCGGGTTCATGTCCGTGTCGATCGGCCCGGGATGCACGATGTTCGCCGTGATCCCCCGCCCACCCAGTTCCCGCGCCAGCGCCTTCGTCAGCCCCACCAGCGCCGACTTGCTCATGGCGTAGAGCGTCCCGCCCGGCCCCGGCACCCGCTGGGTCATGCACGTGCCGACGGTGATGATCCGTCCCCCGCGCGGCATGACGGCGGCCGCCGCGCGGGAGGCCAGGAACACCCCGCGCACGTTCACCGCGAGCACCCGGTCCACATCGGCGAGCGTCAGCGTCTCCACCGGCCCGAGCACGCCGACGCCCGCGTTGTTCACCAGGACGTCCAGCCGGCCCAGCCCCCGCGCGGCGGCGCTCACCGCTCCCGCCGCCTCCTCCGGGTCACCCGCGTCCGCCCGTACGGCCATCGCGCGGCGCCCCAGCGCCTCCACGGCCCGTACGACGTCCTCGGCCGCCTCCTTGCCGCTCACGTACGTCACCGCGACGTCCGCGCCCTCCCGCGCGAGCCGCAGCGCCGTCGCCGCACCGATGCCGCGGCTGCCACCGGTGATCAGGGCCGCCCTGCCGAGCAGGGTCTTGTCGTCCGTGGTGTGTGTCGTCATGCGTCCATCCCAGCGCCCACGCCTCCCCGCCGCTGGCGGCGAACGGACGTCGACCTGCACACCCCCGTCGCACCGGCCGGTGCCGTTCGGCCCCCGCCACGGCCGAACGGCCCAAGACAACCGGGCGGCGCGCACGCGATGCTGGCACGTGAGAGCCGGTGAGAGCCGGTGACGGCGGATGAAGGAGGCACGGTGGGCGGTCGTGTGGTCGTGGGCGTGGACGGTTCGGCGTCGGGGCTCGCCGCGGTGGAGGCCGCCGCGCGGGAGGCGGCCCTGCGCGGGGCGGAGCTGCGGGTGGTGCACGCCTGCGTCTGGCCGGCGATGCACGTGCCGATGGGGCCCTCCCCGCTCGGCCCGCCGGAGGGCGGGCTGCGCAACATGGTCGACCGGCTCATGGCCGAGGCCGTCGAGCGGGCCCGCGCGGCGGCGCCCGAGGTCGCCGTCGACCAGGCCGTGGTGACCGGTGAGCCCCTGACGGCGCTGGAGGTACAGTCCCGCGACGCGGAACTCGTGGTGGTCGGCTCCCGCGGCATGGGCGGGTTCGTCGGACTGCTGGTGGGTTCGACCGCGGTGCACCTGGCGGCGCACGGCCGCTGCCCCGTGCTGGTGGTGCGCGAGGAGGGCCGGCCGGAGGGCCCGGTCGTGCTCGGCGTCGACGGCTCGGCCGCCGGCCGGCGGGCCGTGGACTTCGCCTTCGCCGAGGCCGCCCTGCGCAAGGCACCGCTGGTGGCGCTGCACAGCTGGACCACCTGGAACGCGCCGATGCCCGCCCCGCAGGACGCGTCGACGCCGTACGCCAACCCGCCCGGAGCCCTCGCCGAGGAGGAGGAACTCCTGCTGTCCCAGGCACTCGCCGGCGCCCGGGAGCGTTACCCCGACGTCGTGGTGGAACACCGGACGGAGCGCGGCGGGGCCCGGGAGGCGTTGATCGAGGCGAGCCGCTCCGCCCGGCTCGTCGTGGTCGGCGCGCGCGGGCGCGGCGGTTTCACCGGGCTGCTGCTGGGGTCGGTCAGCCAGGCCCTGCTGCACCACGCGCACTGCCCGGTCGCGGTGGTGCGCGGGAACGACGAGCGGGACTGAGGGGTCAGCCGGCCTTCCGGCTGTCCGCGACGGCGAACAGGGCACCGGCCAGCACCAGCAGGGCGACGCTCGCGTAGATCTCGTAGCCGTCGAGCAACCCCCACCGGTGCACCAGTCCCCAGTTCCAGTCGGTGAACTCGGTCACCAGCCCGGCGACCCCCTGCACCATGGCGAGGAATCCCAGGACCTCCAGCATCTGTTTCATGCCACCGACTGTCGCCCCCCGGCCGCCTCACCCGCATCGGCCGCGGGGCGGTGGTCGGTCCGACGGAAGACCGTGATCCGGGGCGGCCGGAGCATCGAAAGTCTGCGGTGCCGCGACTTCGGTAGGCGATCCGTTCCGCACCGCCCCGCACCGGACGCGCCCTGCGTAGATTTGTCGACCGTGACTGGTGACAAGGCGGCACGGACCGTCCCGGTGTTCACGGGACCCCGGTGGTTCTTCCCGTCCGCCCTCCTGCACGAACTCGACCCCGAGGCGAGTAGGTCGGGGCGGCGGCCCCGGCGCACCGCGCGCGACTGGGCCGTCGACTTCGCCTGCTTCCTGCTGGCCGTGCTCGTCGGTCTGGCGGGTGCCGAGACGCTCCGCGACAACCACGGCATCCCGCATGCGCTGGCCGTCGCCGACCAGCTGCTCGGCGCGCTGTCCTGCGCCGCGGTCTGGCTGCGCCGGCGGTGGCCGTTCGGCCTGGCGGCCGTCATCGTCCCGGTCGGCTTCGTCTCGGAGACGGCCGGCGGTGCCGCCATGATCGCCCTGTTCACCCTCGCCGTGCACCGGCCCTTCCGGGACGTCGCCTGGGTGGGTGGCCTCCAGTTCGCGTGGGTGCCGTTCTACTTCTGGTGGCGCCCGGATCCGGAGTTGCCGTACGCCGCCTCGGTGGTGCTCTTCATGGTGCTGACGGTCGCCGTCGTCGGCTGGGGCATGTTCGTACGCTCCAAGCGGCAGCTCATGCTGAGCCTGAGGGACCGGGCGCGGCGGGCCGAGACGGAGGCGCGGCTGCGGGCCGAGCAGGCGCAGCGGCTCGCGCGGGAGGCCATCGCGCGGGAGATGCACGACGTGCTCGCGCACCGGCTGACGCTGCTCAGCGTGCACGCGGGCGCGCTGGAGTTCCGGCCCGGCGCACCGCGCGAGGAGATCGCGCGGGCGGCCGGCGTGATCCGGGAGAGCGCGCACGAGGCGCTCCAGGACCTGCGGGAGATCATCGGCGTGCTGCGGGCCGGGGAGTCCGACGACGCGGGCCGCCCGCAGCCGACGCTCGCGGCGCTCGACACCCTGGTCGCCGAGTCCCGCCGGGCCGGTACGAGGATCACCCTGGACCAGCGGGTCACCGACCCGGCCGCCGCACCCGCCTCCGTCGGCCGCACCGCCTACCGGATCGCACAGGAGGCCCTGACCAACGCCCGCAAGCACGCCCCCGGCACGGAGGTCACCGTGACGGTCACCGGCGGGCCGGGGGAGGGCCTCGCGGTGACCGTGCGCAACCCCGCGCCGGAGGGGGACGTACCGCACGTGCCCGGCGCCGGACAGGGCCTCATCGGTCTCACCGAACGGGCCACCCTGGCGGGCGGCACCCTGGAGCACGGGCCCACCGCCGACGGAGGGTTCGAGGTACGGGCACGGCTGCCGTGGGGGTGAACCGGGACCGGCCGGTCCGTGTGTCCCCGTCCCGGCCGGCCGTGATTACCTACGGGCCATGACTGCGATCAGACTGCTCCTCGTCGACGACGACCCGCTGGTGCGGGCCGGGCTGTCCTTCATGCTCGGCGGCGCGGACGACATCGAGATCGTCGGTGAGGCCGCCGACGGCGGCGAGGTCGAGGCGCTCGTCGACCGCACCCGCCCGGACGTGATCCTGATGGACATCCGGATGCCGACGGTGGACGGCCTCACCGCGACCGAGTCGCTGCGCCGCCGCGAGGACGCCCCGCAGATCGTGGTGCTCACCACCTTCCACGCGGACGAACAGGTGCTGCGGGCGCTCCGCGCGGGGGCCGCCGGGTTCGTGCTCAAGGACACCCCGCCCGCCGAGATCGTCGCCGCGGTCCGCCGGGTCGCGGCCGGCGATCCGGTGCTGTCGCCCACGGTCACCCGGCAGCTGATGACCCACGCGGCCGGCACCACCCGGCACACCCGCGCGCGGGCGCGCGTGGCCGGACTCAACGACCGGGAACGCGAGGTCGCCGTCGCGGTCGGCCGGGGCCTGGCCAACGCCGAGATCGCCGCGGAGCTCTACATGAGCGTCGCCACCGTCAAGACCCACGTCTCCCGGATCCTGGCCAAGCTCGGCCTCAACAACCGCGTCCAGATCGCCCTGCTCGCCCACGACGCCGGGCTCCTGGAGGAGACCGACACCCCCTGACCCCGCAGCCGTCCGCCCACCGCCCCGAGGAGCCCCGCCCCATGACCACGTCCCCCGCCCTCGACCTCGCCGCCGCCCGGCGGACCCTGGACAGCCAGCCCTTCAGCCGCCTCCTCGGCGCCCGGCTGACCTCCTTCGGCGACGGCGGAGCGACCCTGGAGATCGACATCCGCGCGGACCTCCACCAGCAGAACGGCTTCCTGCACGGCGGAGTCCTCTCCTACGCCGCCGACAACGCCCTCACCTTCGCCGCGGGCGCCGCACTCGGCCCGTCCGTCCTCACCGGTGGTTTCTCCGTCCAGTACCTGCGCCCGGCCACCGGGCGCACCCTGCGCGCCCGCGCGGAGGTCGTGCACGCGGGCAGGCGGCAGGCCGTCGTCCGCTGCGATCTGCTCACCCTCGCCGACGACGGCACCGAAACCCTGTGCGCGGTCGCCCAGGGAACGGTCCTGCCCGTCCAGACCCCGTAGGGACCCGCGTCAGGTCAGCGCCGCCTCCGACCCGCTCAGCAGCTCCGAGGGCCGGACCGGCCTGCGCTCCCGCCGGGACCGCTCGCAGGCCTCCGCGACCAGCAGCGCCTGGAGGGCCTCACGCCCGTCGCAGGGGTTGGCCCGCTCGCCCCGCACCACCTCCACGAACGCGATCAGCTCGGCCTCGTACGCCGGCCCGAACCGCTCCAGGAACCCCGTCCACGGCTTGTCCGCGGCCGGCGGCCCCGTCGGCTCGGTGGACGCGATCGGCGTACGGTCGTCCAGGCCGACGACGATCTGGTCCCGTTCCCCGGCGAGCTCCATCCGCACGTCGTAGCCGGCGCCGTTCAGCCGGGTCGCGGTGACCGAGGCGAGCGTGCCGTCGTCCAGGGTGAGCAGCGCCGCGCCCGTGTCGACGTCGCCCGCGTCACGGAACATCGCGGGCCCGGCGTCGGAGCCGGAGGCGTAGACGTCCACGACCTCCCGGCCGGTCACCCAGCGCAGCATGTCGAAGTCGTGGATCAGCGTGTCCCGGTACAGCCCGCCGGACTGCGCCAGATACCCGGCCGGCGGCGGCTCCGCGTCGCTGGTCATCGCCCGTACGGTGTGCAGCCGCCCGAGCCTGCCCGAGCGCACCGCCTCACGCGCGCCCGTGTAGCCGGCGTCGAACCGCCGCTGGAACCCCATCTGCAGCACGGTCCAGGCGGTCTCGACCTCCGTGATCGCCTGTAACGTGCCCGCCAGGTCCAGGGCGATGGGCTTCTCGCAGAACACCGGCAGCCCCGCGCGTGCCGCCCGGCCGATCAGATCGGCGTGGGCGGACGTGGCCGCCGTGATCACCACGGCGTCCACCCCCCACGTGTAGATCTCGTCCACCCCGGGTGCCGCCGTCTCGCCGAGCCGGTGGGCGAGGGCCTGCGCCCGCGCCGGATCCACGTCCGTGAGGATCAGGGAGCCGACGTCGCGGTGCCTGCTGAGAGTGTGGGCGTGAATGGTGCCGATGCGGCCCGTACCGATGACCCCGATGCGCATGGAAACAAAGTGGGCCCCGCGCCGCCCCCTGTCAATGCGTATGTCCGGACAACCGAACTACACGACTTCCCGTCAACAGCGCACGCGGCTACGCTCGGCCCGTGCCGAAACCAGAAGTGGACCCGACCGTACAACTGGAGCTGAGCGTCGACCGCGGCTCCCCCGTGCCGTTGTACTTCCAGCTGTCCCAGCAGCTGGAGTCCGCCATCGAGCACGGCGTGCTCACCCCCGGCACCCTGCTGGGCAACGAGATCGAGCTCGCCGCGCGGCTCGGGCTGTCCCGGCCGACCGTCCGCCAGGCCATCCAGTCGCTCGTCGACAAGGGACTGCTGGTCCGCCGCCGAGGGGTCGGCACCCAGGTGGTGCACAGCCAGGTCAAGCGCCCGCTGGAACTCAGCAGCCTCTACGACGACCTGGAGTCGGCCGGTCAGCGCCCCGCCACCAAGGTGCTGGTCAACACCGTCGTCAGCGCGTCCGCCGACGTCGCGGCCGCGCTGGGGGTGGCCGAGGACAGCGAGGTGCACCGGATCGAACGGCTCAGGCTCGCCCACGGGGAGCCGATGGCGTACCTGTGCAACTACCTGCCGCCCGGGCTGCTCGACCTGGACACCGGGCAGCTCGAGGCCACCGGCCTGTACCGGCTGATGCGGGCCGCCGGCATCACCCTGCACAGCGCCCGCCAGACCATCGGCGCCCGGGCCGCCACCGCCGCCGAGGCCGAGCGGCTGGACGAACGGACCGGCGCCCCGCTGCTCACCATGCAGCGCGTCACCTTCGACGACACCGGCCGCGCGGTGGAGTTCGGCACCCACACCTACCGCCCCGACCGCTACTCCTTCGAGTTCCAGCTGCTCGTACGGCCCTGACCGTCACGACCGGCCGTTCGTCGCAATGTCCGGACAAGGTGACCGGAGTCGACGAGGGAGGACCGGGCCGGCGATCGGCACCGCCGGCCGCAGCGCCCCGAAGGGGCGCGGGGCTGTGCCGATGTGCGGCTCCGCCGCGTGGGCGCGGCCAGCCACGACGCGCCCGCGCCAGGCACCGGACCGCACCGTCCCCCACCTGCCCCGTACCGCAACCGGCGGAACCGTGCGGCACAATCGCACACGATGAGCACCTACCGCGACTTCACCGCCCCCATCGGCTCCCGCCGCGCTCCGGTCCTGAGAACCGTCGGCACCCGGGAGCGCCGCTCCCACCTGACGGCGCCCCGTGTCCCGACCGTGGGCATCGACATCGGCGGCACCAAGGTCATGGCGGGCGTCGTGGACGCCGACGGCAACATCCTGGAGCGGCTCCGCACGGAGACCCCGGACAAGTCCAAGAGCCCGAAGGTCGTCGAGGACACCATCGTCGAACTGGTGCTGGACCTGTCCGACCGGCACGACGTGCACGCCGTCGGCATCGGCGCGGCCGGCTGGGTCGACGCCGACCGCAACCGCGTCCTGTTCGCCCCCCACCTGTCCTGGCGCAACGAGCCGCTGCGCGACCGCCTCGCCGGCCGCCTCGCCGTCCCGGTCCTGGTCGACAACGACGCCAACTCGGCCGCCTGGGGCGAATGGCGCTTCGGCGCCGGACGCGGCGAGGACCACCTCGTCATGATCACGCTCGGTACCGGCATCGGCGGCGCGATCCTGGAGGACGGCCAGGTCAAACGCGGCAAGTACGGAGTCGCCGGCGAGTTCGGCCATATGCAGGTCGTCCCCGGTGGCCACCGCTGCCCCTGCGGGAACCGCGGCTGCTGGGAGCAGTACAGCTCCGGCAACGCGCTGGTGCGCGAGGCGCGCGAGCTGGCCGCCGCCGACTCGCCGGTCGCGTACGGGATCATCGAGCACGTCAAAGGCAACATCGCCGACATCAGCGGCCCGATGATCACCGAGCTGGCGCGCGAGGGCGACGCCATGTGCATCGAGCTGCTCCAGGACATCGGCCAGTGGCTCGGCGTCGGCATCGCCAACCTCGCCGCCGCCCTCGACCCGTCCTGCTTCGTCATCGGCGGTGGCGTCTCCGCCGCCGACGACCTGCTGATCGGCCCCGCGCGGGACGCCTTCAAGCGCCACCTCACCGGCCGCGGCTACCGCCCCGAGGCCCACATCGTCCGCGCCCAGCTCGGCCCCGACGCCGGCATGGTCGGCGCCGCCGACCTGGCCCGTCTGGTCGCCCGCCGCTTCCGCCGGGCCAAGCGCCGCCGGGTCGAACGCTACGAGCGCTACGAGCGGTACGCGGAGGCCCGCCGCACCACCCAGGAGTCCCTGTGACCGGCGAATTCCCCCAGCAGTCGGGCGCACCCGGCGAGCCCCGCCCGGCCGAGGACCGACGCCACATGATCCGCCGCAGGGCACTCACCCTGCTGATCATCGTGCTGCTCATCGGCATCCCGGCCGGCTACCTGGTGATCTCGGCCAACCAGAGCCGGGCCAGCGGCAAGGACAAGGAGGCGAAGTACTCCGCGACCGGCCTCACCGAGGGCTGGCCGTCCAAGCTCCAGCGCCGCATCTACCAGGTGCCCATACCGCACCCGGCCTGGTGGGTGGCCTCGTACGAGACCAACAACTGGAAGACCAGCCGCCTGTACGTCGAGTTCGAGACGAGCGACGCGGGCCTGAGCGCCTTCTTCAGCGGCCTCGGCGTGCGGGAGAGCGAGCTGGAGCGGGGCGAGCTCACCATCGGCGAGCGCGACCGGGAGGTCACCGGCTGGACGTTCGACGGCCCCGGCACCTGGTCGGGCCTGACCCACGAACAGACGGACCCGGCACCCACGCACGACATCGTCGTCAACCACGACAAGCCCGGCTACCCGAGGGTGTACGTCGTCTCCCGCACCGTGCCCTGATCCGGTACGCACCGGCCGCCGGGGACCGGTTGTCAGACCCCGCCCGTAGAGTCGAAGACGACCGACTTCGACACGCGGGCGGGAGGTGACAGGACGTATGGGAACGGCTACGACGGCCGGACGGGACACGGCCGCGGGGCCCGGCGGGACGGACGTCTCCGTCCGGCTCGCGGCCGTCTTCCTGCCCGCACCGCTCCCGCGCGACGGACGGATCGCCTTCTACGACCCCGAGGCCGCGGGCCCCGCGGGACCCCCGGACGGGGAGCCCGACGACTCCGCGCGCCGCACCGGCCTCACCGTCGTCCGCCCGCACGGCGCCGGTGTGCGCCGGCGGACCGTCCCCGCCCTCGCCCTCCCCGTCGACGAGGCGCTGCCGCTGCTGGTCCGCGCCCGGCACGATCCCGCCGCCCACCCCGCCACCGCCTGCTGGGGCGCCGCCGCCCTGCACGCGCTGCGGCTCACGGCCCGCGGCCGGCTGCTGCCCGGCCTGACCGCCGCGGGCCACGACGCCTGGCGGGCGGGCCCGCTCGACCCGGACGACGTGGCCCATCTGCGTGCCGTGGCCGCCGCCCTGCCCCACGAGGGACACGCCGTCCCGCTGCCCGGGCCCGGACCGCTCCGGCTGCCCCGTCCGGAAGCCCTGGTGCGCGCCTTCCTCGACGCGGTCGCCGACACCCTGCCCCGCACCCCCGCCGCGCCGTACGCCTCGGGTCTGCCGTTCGCCGCCCGCAAGGCCCAGCGGCTGCCCGACGCCCACGACTGGGCCGCGGAGGTCGCCGCCGGTATGGACGCCGGGGTGCGGATCTCGCTGCGCCTGGACCTGTCCGCGTGCGACCTCTTCGACGCCGGTGAGGGAGCCGGCGTCGAGGGGAGCGGCGCGCGGGGCGCCGGGGCGGCGATCGTGCAGGTGCACAGCCTCGCCGACCCGACGCTGGTGGCCGACGCCGCGACCCTCTGGACGGGCGAGGCGGACAGCGCGTTCGGCCCCCGCGCGCGGGTGGACACCGCCCTCGCCGTGCGCCGCGCGGCCCGCGTCTGGCCACCGCTCGACCGGCTCTCCGGCCAGGACGTACCCGATGTGCTGGCCCTGTCCGAGGACGAGCTGAACGACCTGCTCGGCGTGGCCGCCACCCGGCTCGCCGCGGCCGGCGTCGCCGTGCACTGGCCCCGCGACCTCGCCCAGGACCTGACCGCCACGGCGGTGGTGCGCCCGGCACCCGGCTCGGCGACCGACGGCACCGGCTTCTTCGAGAGCGCGGACCTGCTGCGCTTCGGCTGGCGGCTCGCCCTCGGCGGCGACCCGCTCACCGAGGCCGAGATGGACACCCTGGCCGAGGCCCACCGCCCCGTCGTCCGCCTGCGCGACCAGTGGGTGCTGGTCGACCCCGCCCTCGTCCGCAAGGCCCGCAAACGGGACCTGGGACTGCTCGACCCCGTCGACGCGCTGTCCGTCGCCCTCACCGGTCACACGGAGATCGACGGCGAGACCGTCGAGGCGGTGCCCACCGGCGCCCTGGCCGCCCTTCGCGACCGCCTCACCGCCGGTGTACGGCCCGCCGCGCCACCGCCCGGACTGGACGCCACCCTGCGCGACTACCAGCTGCGCGGCCTGGCCTGGCTCGACCTCATGACCTCCCTCGGCCTCGGCGGCTGCCTCGCCGACGACATGGGCCTCGGCAAGACGATCACCCTCATCGCGCTGCACCTGAAACGCGCCCGGAGCGAGCCGACGCTGGTGGTCTGCCCCGCCTCGCTGCTCGGCAACTGGCAGCGGGAGATCACCCGGTTCGCGCCCGGCGTGCCCGTGCGCCGCTTCCACGGCCCCGACCGCACCCTGGACGGGACGGACGGCGGGTTCGTCCTCACCACCTACGGCACGATGCGCTCCGCCGCTCCCGCCCTGGCCGCGCACCCGTGGGGCATGGTCGTCGCCGACGAGGCACAGCACGTCAAGAACCCCCACTCCGCCACCGCGAAGGCCCTGCGCACCATCCCGGCCCCCGCCAGGGTCGCCCTCACCGGCACCCCCGTGGAGAACAACCTCTCCGAGCTGTGGGCCCTCCTCGACTGGACGACCCCGGGACTCCTCGGTCCGCTGAAGTCCTTCCGCGCCCGGCACGCCCGCGCGGTGGAGACCGGGGAGGACGAGGAGGCGGCCGAGCGCCTCGCCCGCCTGGTCCGGCCCTTCCTCCTGCGGCGCAGGAAGTCCGACCCGGGCATCGTCCCCGAACTGCCGCCCAAGACGGAGACCGACCACCCCGTACCGCTCACCCGCGAACAGGCCGCGCTGTACGAGGCGGTGGTGCGCGAGTCGATGGCGGCCATCGAGACCGCGGAGGGCATGGGGCGCCGTGGGCTGGTGCTGAAGCTGCTGACCTCGCTGAAGCAGATCTGCGACCACCCGGCGCTGTACCTGAAGGAGGAGCACGCGCACGCCGGGGGCGACCGGCTCGCCGCCCGCTCCGGCAAACTCGCCCTGCTGGACGAGCTGCTCGACACGGTGCTCGCCGAGGACGGCTCCGCGCTGGTGTTCACCCAGTACGTCGGGATGGCCCGCCTGATCACCGCGCACCTCGCCGAGCGCGCGGTCCCCGTCGACCTGCTCCACGGCGGTACGCCGGTGCCGGAGCGGGAGCGCATGGTGGACCGCTTCCAGAGCGGCGCGACCCCGGTCCTGGTCCTGTCCCTGAAGGCCGCCGGCACCGGCCTGAACCTCACCCGCGCGGGCCACGTCGTCCACTTCGACCGCTGGTGGAACCCGGCGGTCGAGGAACAGGCCACCGACCGGGCCTACCGCATCGGACAGACCCAGCCCGTCCAGGTCCACCGCCTCGTCACCGAGGGCACGGTCGAGGACCGCATCGCCGAGATGCTGGAGTCCAAGCGGGCCCTCGCCGACGCGATCCTCGGCTCCGGCGAGTCCGCCCTCACGGAACTCTCCGACCGCGACCTGTCCTCCCTCGTCTCCCTGCGGAGGCCGGCATGACCCCCCGCCCGTCCGACGAGGCCCGCGAGGCCCTGCGCACGGCCCGCGAGCGGGCCGCCCGGGAACCCCGGGACGACCCGGCCCCCACCGGCCGGCCGCCGGCCGCCGCCCAGCACCACCGGCCGGGGGACGCGGCCCGCGAGGCCCTGCGCCGCGCGGTCCGCGCCCGCCGCGAAGCCCGCCCGGCCCCCGGCGACGCGGACGCACCGCCCACCGTGACGTCCGGGGACGCCCGGGGCGAGACGGTGGAGCCCGGTGAGTCCGCGCGGTCCGGGGTACGTGGACCGGGCGAGCCCCACGGCAGCCGGGCGGTGCCCCGGGGAGCGCTTCGGGGAGCGCTTCCGGGAGCGGAGAGCGCACCGTCCGGCGACGAGCCGTCCGCGGAGGAGAACGGGCAGGCGGTGGAGGCCGGGGACGTACCGACCGACGCGGCGACAGCCGGTTCGGTGACCGCACCCCCGGCATCCACCGCACCCCCGGCAGCGCCCGCCCCTACAGCGCCCGACCCCGCCGGGTCCGACGCCGCCGGGTCCGGCTCCGAGGCGGACCCGGCGGCGTCGGGGGACGCTGCCTCCCCGGGCCGGCGGCCGGGGGACATCGCGCGGGAGGCGCTGCGTTCGGCGCGTGGGGAGGCGGAGCGTGCCCGGGCGCGGACCGAGGGGCGGCGTGGGCCCGCGCGGCGCGCCGTGTCACCCGCGCCGCGCCTGCCCCGCACCACGCGCGGCGACCGGGTCGCCGCCGAGCGGGCGCGCGAGGTACGCGCGGCGCTCGCCGACGCCTTCCGGATGCCGGCCGATGACGACACCCCCCGGGCGGACCCGGCCCCCGGCGTGCACACCCGCAGGGCGGAGCCGCCCACGGAGCCACGCCCCGGCCCCGTACCGCAGGAGCCCTTGAGCGACCCCGTACCGCAGGAGCCCCTGGGTGCCCCCGTACCGCCGGAACCCCTGGGCGGCCCCGCCACCCCACACCCCCGGCCCCGCTCCATGGCCGCCCCCGCCCGCGACGGCGAGCTGCGTCGTACCTTTCCGGCGTTGCCGCCCGGCTCCGCCGACGGCGAGGGCTTCGCCGGGACCTGGTGGGGGAGGGCGTGGGTGGCCGCGCTGGAGGGCGGCGCGCTGGACGCCGCGCGGCTCGCGCGGGGACGCGGGTACGCCGAGCAGGGGCACGTCGACGCCATCACCGTCACACCGGGGCTGGTCCTCGCGTACGTGCGGGGCAGCCGCCCCCGGCCGTACCGCGTGCAGGTGCGGCTGCGGACGTTCGGGGAGGCCGACTGGGCGCGGTTCCTGGACGCCGCCGCCGACCGGCCCGGACACATCGCGGCGCTGCTCGACAAGGAGATGCCCCGGTCCCTCGCCGACTGCGGCGTCCCCCTGCTGCCCGGCCCCGGCGACCTCGACCCGCGCTGCAGCTGCCCCGACTCCGGCCACCCCTGCAAGCACGCGGCGGCCCTCTGCTACCAGACCGCCCGGCTCCTCGACGCCGACCCGTTCGTGCTGCTCCTGCTGCGCGGACGCGGTGAGCGGGAGGTGATCGACGGTCTGTCCAGGCTGAGCGCCGCCCGCGCGGCCCGCGCCGCCCAGGAGAGGGAACCCGAGCCCCTGCCCGGCGTGCGCGCCGCCGAAGCCGTCGCCCGTCCCGCGCACCGGCTCCCGCCGCTGCCCGCACCGCTGCCCCCGCCGCCGCATCCCGAGCAGCCGCCCGTCTACCCCGCTTCCCCCGGCGGGCCCGACCCCTTCGCGCTGGACCAGCTCGCCACCGACGCGGCCGCCCGCGCCCACGCCCTGCTGACCACCGGCCGGGACCCCGTGGGCGGGATCGGCCTGTGGCACGACGCGGTGCGCCTCGCCGCCGCCCGCCCCGGCTCCGGCCTGTCCGCCGCGACGCGCGCGCTCTACTCCTCCCTGGCCCGAGCGGCCGACCGCACCCCCGCCGACCTGGCCCGCGCGGTCGCCGCCTGGCGCCAGGGCGGCCCGGCGGGCCTGGCCGTGCTCGAGGAGCCCTGGGACCCGCCGGCCGGCCGCTTCGACCGTGCCCGCCCCCTCCTCCTCGCCGCCGACCTGCCCGCCTTCCGCCCCTGGCGCAACCGCCTCACCCACCCGCGCGGCCATGTTCAGCTCCGCCTCGGCCGCGACACCCTCTGGTACGCCTACGAGTCCGAACCGGGCCGCGACGACTGGTGGCCCCGCGGCACCCCCGACCCGGACCCCGTGGGCGCCCTGACCGGCCTGGACGCACCGGCCGGCCTGTGAGACGCGCGGGGAGGACGGCAGGACCCCTCAGCCCCGCCCGCTCCTGGGCACCGACGGCACGGGCGCGTCGCTCTGCCGCAGTTCGGCCAGGAGTTCGCTCTGCCCCGCCAGCAGCTCCGTGAGGATCCGGCGGGCCGCGCGCAGCAGCTCGGCGACGTCACCGCCGGCGAGGGCGTACCGGACGGTGGAGCCCTCCCGGACCGACACGACGATGCCGGACCTCCTGAGGACGGCCAGCTGCTGCGAGAGGCTGGACGGTTCGATGTCGATGTCGGCGAGCAGGTCCCGCACCGGCACCGGCCCGTGCTGCAGCAGCTCCAGGACCCTGATGCGCACAGGGTGCCCCAGCATGCGGAAGAACTCCGCCTTGGCCTGGTAGAGGGGGACTTGCATGGCGCGCGCTCCCTGCCGCATCGGGAATGTTCTGCAAGGCGCGGCGGCGCCCCGGGGCGCCGCCGCACGATGTGCCGTCCTGCTCCGCCGATCCTTCTCGCTCACCGCGGCGCACACCCATGGCTTGGGACCATGTGGATGTGGTGACTTGAAGAAGTCTTCACATCATGGGCATGCGTCGGCCCGGATCTCGGATCGCTCATACCTCCAGCTGTTCCTCGATCCGCTTGAGTTGGTGGCGGGCCATCGCCAGGTTCGACCGGGACTTGTCGAGCACGAGGTACAGGAACAGCCCGTTGCCGCTCCGGCCGGTGACCAGCCGGATGAGGTGGCACTGGGTCTCCAGCGTGATGAGAATGTCCTCGATCTGGCCGGTCAGGCCCAGCAGTTCCATGGTGCGCACCTTGGCGCGGATGACATCCGTGTTGCCGGCCGCCGCGACGGTGAGGTCCAGGTCCTTCCCCCCGCCCAGCGTCCCCAGCGCCATGCCGCTGGAGTAGTCGACGAGGGCCGCCCCGAGGGCCCCTTCGACGCTGGTCATGATGTCCTTCAGCGACACTTCCACAGTTGCCATGGACGTCTCCCTCTTCGGTCGGTTCGTGGATCGCCTCGGCCGGACACGGCAGCACTCCTCGCCCCGGCCGCGATGGCACCGTAGGCAGCCGCCCCGACCCCGAGGGCGGGAGTTACCAGGGATGACCACCAATGACCGAAGTCCTACGTCAAGGAGCGACCGTTCGATCGAATCCCGCCCGAAAAGCACCGACTCCACGAGCGAACACGGCGCCCCGTCGGCGACGACGTGCTCCAGCGCTGGTCGACGTCGGTACGGCCGCGTACATGAACGACCTCGACTCCGAGGCCGAGCAGTGGTACAAGAACGGGATCGAGGACGCCGACATGAAGACGTCCGACGACGTCATGAGCGCGGGCAGCGGCAAGGCGGTGAAGGACGACCGGGTCCTCGGCACCATCTGCACCGTCACCCGCGAGAACGCCGGGGAGGACACCTACCGGGAGCAGTACGCTCTGACCGCCGCCACCGGTGACGGACTCAGCGAGGCCCCGGAGGGGGCCGCGCCGCTCGGCGACAGCCACGAGGGGTGGCTGACCCTGCGGCGCGCGGTGCTGCGGCTCTCCGACGACTGCGTGCGCGAGATGGGATCGGACAGCCGGTACGGTGAATTGACGCTGTCGGTCTATCCGCGGGTGACCATCCACGAGGACTGGAACACGGAGTCGGTGACCGCCAAGAGCCGGACCATTCTCCTGGAGAGCGCCGCCAACCTGGCCGAACGGTACGGCTGCGAGCTCTGACCGCCGCCGGTCAGCACCGGCCGGTGTCCACCGTCACCTCGAGGTCGACGGAGACGGGCGTGAACGTCTCCGGCTGGGGCGGGGAGACGGTCAGGCAGTAGACGTCCTCCACGTCGTCGCTGCCCACCTCGAACCGGTCGGTGGCCGGTGAACCGGTGTCGTTCCCTTCCCGATGCGCCGAGACGTGCAGCGAGCCGTGGTCGGGCCCTTCGCCGCTGTCCCTGATGGCGTCGGAGATCACCCGCGCGTAGTCGCCCCGCCAGCCGCCCACCTCCGTGGGCCCCGCTTCGAGATCGGCCGCGGCCGCGTGGACCGCGTCGCGCAACTCCCCCTCGCTCCACGACGAACTGTCGTGCAGCGCGTACATCGCGATGCCCGCGAAGAGCAGGGAGCCCACGATCAGTGCCCTCCCGACGGGGCTGTCGGGGTTGTAGACGTAACGGTTCGTCCCCCACCCGGAGCGGACGAAGACCGGCTCCGCCCCGTCCTCTTGCCTCATGGCGGCAGCCTACCGGCGTCGCTCACCCGTTCCCGTTGCGTACGCGAACGCGACGCTGTCCGGTTCTCTCCGGTCCGCGGTAAATGCCTGGACCGCGCAACTCCGCGGACGGGAGACTTCCGACTTTCCGAACCTCCGGGAGTGAGATGGGGACGACAGAAACACGAGGGCCGGCGCCGGGCAGGGGCGCGGTCGTGCTGGCACTGCGCCGCTACGGACGCGAACTGCTCCGCCTGCGACGGCCGGCCCTGCCCGCGCTGCTGCTGCCGGCGGTGGGCAACATCGGCATCCGCTACGTGGCCCCGCTGCTGATCGCCAAACTGGCGGGCCGGGCCGCCGACGACGGCGGTCTCACCCTCGGCTCGGCGCTGCCGTACGTGCTGGGCTTCGGCGCGGTGCTGCTGCTCTCCGAGGCCGTGTGGCGGGTCGGGCAGCACTGTCTGAACCGCGTGGGCGCCCTCGGCATGGAGCACCTGTACGTCAACGGCATGGACGAACTCCTCGCCAAGGACGCGGCGTTCTTCCACGACAACTTCGCCGGCTCCCTGACCAAACGGGTGCTCAGCTTCGGCAAGCGCTTCGAGGACTTCGTCGACACGATGACGTACCGGATCGTGGGCAGTCTCGTCCCCCTGCTGTTCGGTGCCGTGGTGCTGTGGAGCTACGAACCCATGCTCGTCGCCGGCCTTCTCGCGATGATCGCGCTGACCGTGGTGGCCGCGACTCCCCTGATCCGTCGCCGGCAGCGGCTCGTCAACGACCGTGAGGCGGCGATCGCCCGGGTCTCCGGCCATGTCGCCGACAGCCTCACGAACATGGAGACCATCCGGGCCTTCGCGGCCGAGCGGCGAGAGGGCGACGAACACCGCCGCCGTGTCGCGGAGTCCCGGCGCCTGACGCTGAAATCGTGGGACTACGGCAATCTGCGCGTCGACACCCTGATCGCTCCCATGTCCGTGCTGACCAACGTGCTGGGCCTGTTGGTCGCCGTCGCCTTCGGCGGCCCGGGCCAGGGGGTCGAGGAGATCGTCGTCGCCTTCACCTACTACTCCAACGCCACCCAGATCATGTTCGAGTTCAACCAGATCTACCGGCGTCTGGAGAGTTCGACGACCGAGGCCGCGCAGTTCACGGAGCTCCTGCTGGATCCGCCCACCGTGCTCGACCCGGTGGAACCCGAACCGCTCGCCCCACGGGACGGCGGCGTCCGCTTCGAGGCGGTGTCCTTCGCCCACTCGGGTGCCGAGCCGATCTTCCAGGGGCTGGATCTGGATGTGCCCGCGGGCGCCCGGATCGGTCTGGTCGGCAGGTCCGGCGGCGGCAAGACCACCCTCACCCGGCTCCTGCTGCGGATGTCGGACATCGACGGCGGACGCATCCTGATCGGTGGTCAGGACATCAGCCGGCTGCGCCAGACCGATCTGCGCTCACTGATCGCCTACGTCCCGCAGGAACCCGCCATGTTCCACCGCAGCCTGCGCGACAACATCGCCTTCGCCCGGCCCGGTGCCACCGACGAGGAGATCCTCGCGGCGGCCGCCGCCGCGCACGTCACGGAGTTCGCCGGCGGGCTTCCCGACGGCTTCGCCACCCTGGTGGGGGAGCGGGGAGTCAAACTCTCGGGCGGCCAGCGCCAGCGCGTCGCCCTCGCCAGGGCCATTCTGCGCGACGCCCCGATCCTGCTGCTCGACGAGGCGACCAGCGCGCTGGACTCGGAGAGCGAACTCCTCGTCCAGGACGCCCTGTGGCGGTTGATGGACGGACGTACGGCCCTGGTGGTCGCCCATCGCCTGAGCACCGTCGCCGGCATGGACCGTCTCGTCGTCCTCGACCGCGGACGCGTCGTCGAGCAGGGCAGCCACGGGGAACTGCTCGCGGCGGACGGCGCCTACGCCAAGCTGTGGCAGCACCAGTCGGGCGGCTTCCTCGGCGACAGCGCAGAGAGCGCGGAGAGCGCCGAGAGCGCGGAGAGCGCCGAGAGCAAGGAGAGCTTCGAGAGCAGCACCGAGCCGGCGCTCTGACGGGACCACAGGACGGTGTCGCACGCCTGTACGGGCACTGGCCCGCGGGAGCGAGTCGGTTTCCGGACAACCTCGGCCGCGGACCCGTGTGCTTGAGTGGAGCGCCGCGACCCCCCTCGGGTCACGCCGCTCGCCCGCCCCGCTCCGGGGGAGGGAACAGGACGAAGGGAACCGATCCGCCGTGCACGCGCTGATCCTGGGCGGGACGACGGAAGCCCGTCGTCTCGCCGAACTGCTGGCCGCCGCGGCCCTGCCGGGACTGCGCGTGACCACCTCGCTCGCCGGGCGGGTCGCCGCGCCCCGGCTGCCGCCCGGCGAGGTGCGCGTGGGCGGCTTCGGCGGCGCCGACGGACTCGCCGGCTGGCTGTGCGAGCACCGGGTGGACCTGGTCGTCGACGCCACCCACCCCTTCGCCGGCACCATCGGCTTCCACGCGGCCCGGGCCGCCGCCACCGCCCGCGTTCCGCTGCTCGCCCTGCGCCGCCCCGGCTGGGCCCCCGCCGAGGGGGACCGCTGGCACGAGGCGGGGTCCCTCGACGAGGCCGCCGCACTGCTCCCCGGGCTGGGCCGGCGGGTGTTCCTGACCACCGGCCGGACGGGGCTCGCCGCCTTCGCCGGCCTGCACGACCAGTGGTTCCTCGTACGGTCCGTGGACGCGCCCGGGAGTCCCCGTCCGGCCCGTATGGAGACGCTCCTCGACCGCGGCCCGTTCACCCTCGACGGGGAACGCGAGGTGCTGCGCCGGCACCGCATCGACGTCCTGGTCACGAAGGACAGCGGCGGCGCGGCCACCGCGCCGAAGCTCACGGCCGCCCGCGAGGCGGGCCTGCCCGTGGTCGTGGTGCGCAGACCGCCGGTGCCCGAAGGGGTGCGCGTGGTGGCCGAGCCCGGCCAGGCGGCCCGGTGGGTCAGGGACGCGCACGCCGGGCGCCCGCTCCCGCACGGCCGCTGAACCAGGGCGACTCAAAAGGGAGTTGACGGCCCGTACGGCCCGTACGGCTCGCCGTGCTCGCCGCTCACTCCTCCTCGCTCGCGATCGCGTTGACCGCGGCGGCGGCGATGGCACTGCCACCGCGGCGGCCCCGTACGACCAGGTGCTCCAGCCCCGACGGATGCGCGGCCAGGGCGTCCTTGGACTCGGCGGCGCCGACGAAGCCCACGGGCACGCCGATGACGGCGGCCGGCCGCGGCCCCCCTTCCCCGATCATCTCCAGGAGACGGAAGAGCGCGGTCGGGGCGTTGCCCACGGCGACCACGGCACCCTCGAGACGGTCACGCCACAGCTCCAGCGCGGCGGCGCTGCGCGTGGTGCCCAGCTTCGCCGCCAGCTCCGGCACGGCCGGGTCGGAGAGGGTGCACAGCACGTCGTTGCCGGCGGGCAGCCGCCGCCGGGTCACGCCGCTCGCCACCATCTGCACATCGCAGAGGACAGGGGCACCGGCGCGCAGCGCCTCGCGGGCACGGGCGACCACACCGGGGGTGAAGGACAGGTCGCGCACCAGGTCGACCATGCCGCAGGCGTGGATCATCCGGACCGCGACCCGGCTGACGTCGGCGGGCAGGCCCGCGAGGTCCGCCTCCGCGCGGATGGTGGCGAAGGACTGGCGGTAGATGGCGGCGCCGTCCTTCTCGTAGGCGTACGTGGTCACGGTGTCGTTCTCGCTGCTCTCGGTCGTCGTACGGCTCGTGGGGGAACGCCGCCGGGGCGGCGCTGTGCGGTGACCGTCCCGGGCCCGGCGAGCATACCCACCACCGCGCGGGCGGCCGGACCGGTGCCCACCTCCCTGCCGAGGAGCCGCGGACCGGCGCTAAGCTGCACATGCCTCGTGGGGGAAGTCCGGTCGAAGTCCGGCGCTGACCCGCAACGGTAGGCGGAACCCCGGCGGGGTTCCGTGAGCCCGATTACCCGCGGTGGTGAAGCTCCTGACGATCGCCGTGGACTGCGAGAGGGCGCTGCCCCACGGCGCCCCGCGCCCGGAGCCGCTCCTCGAATCACGCAGGCGCACGGCCCGAGGCGAAAGCGAACAGCCGGTGGCCACGCTCCACGACCGCACACCAGCCGTACCCCACCGCACCGCGGACGGCGGGCCCCCACGACCACAGCGCGTCCCGCTGCCCCTGCTCGTCACCGGTCTGTGCCTCGCGCTTCCCGTCTCCCTCGTCTGCGGGGCCGGCATCGGGGCGGCGGGCCTCTCCTGGAGCGAGGCGCTGCGCCTTCTCTGGGCGGGCGTGACCGGCGGCTCCGTCACCGGGGAGGAGCTCTCCTCGTACACCATCGTGTGGGAACTCCGCTTCCCGCGCGCCGTGCTCGCGGCGGTCGTCGGCGCCGGTCTGGCGGCCGTCGGCGTCGCCGTCCAGGCCATGGTCCGCAACGCGCTCGCGGACCCGTTCGTCCTCGGCATCTCCTCCGGCGCGGCCGTCGGAGCCAACGCCGTGCTCATCTTCGGTGCCTTCGGCGCACTCGGCATGTGGGCGCTGTCCACGGCGGCGTTCCTCTCCGCGCTCGCGGCCATGACCCTGGTGTACGCGATCGCCCGGACCCCGCGGGGGCTGACGCCGCTCCGGCTCGTGCTGACCGGCACCGCGCTGTACTACGGCTTCTCCGCCGTGACCACGTTCATGGTGTTCGCCGCCGAGCACGGCGAAGCGGCCCGGTCCGCGATGATGTGGCTGCTCGGCAGCCTGGGCGGTGCGAGCTGGTCCTCCGTGCCGATCGCCGCGGGCGCGGTGCTCGGCGGCCTCGTCCACCTCGGCTGGTCGGCCCGGCGCCTGAACGCCCTCGCGATGGGCGACGAGACCGCCGCCGCGCTGGGAGTGGACCCCGGGCGGCTGCGCGGGGAGCTCTTCCTCTCCGCCGCCGCCGTCACCGGGGCGGTGGTCGCGGTCAGCGGGGCGATCGGCTTCGTGGGCCTGATGGTCCCGCACGCCGCCCGGATGCTGGTCGGGGCGGACCACCGCCGGCTGCTCGCCGTGGCACCCCTGGCCGGGGCGGTGCTGCTGATCTGGGTCGACATCCTCTCGCGCGTGGTGCTCGCCCCCGCCGAACTGCCCCTGGGCGTCCTGACGGCCGCGATCGGCGTGCCCTGCTTCCTCCTGCTCATGCGCCGCCGCACCTACACCTTCGGAGGTGTGTGATGCGGGTCGACGTCGACGCGGTCACCGTGGAGATCGCCGGTGCGCGGGTGGTGGAGGACATCTCGCTGCGGGCGGGCAGCGGCCAGTTCGTGGGGGTCGTCGGGCCCAACGGCAGTGGCAAGTCGACCCTGTTGCGCTGCGTCTACCGTGCCCTGCGGCCCACGGCCGGTGCGATACGTCTCGGCGGCGACGACCTGCTGGCCATGAGCCCGCGCGACAGCGCGCGCCGGCTCGCCGCCCTTCCGCAGGAAGCGGTCGCGGAGTTCGACTTCACGGTGGCCGAGGTCGTCGCCATGGGCAGGCTGCCGCACCAGGGGGCGGTGGCCCGGGAGACCGAGGAGGACCGGCGTGCCTGTGCCGCCGCACTGGAGGGGGTCGGCGCCGGCCATCTGGCCGGCCGGGGCTTCCTCACCCTCTCCGGCGGTGAGAAGCAGCGGGTCCTGATCGCCCGCGCGCTCGCTCAGCAGCCGCGGGTCCTGGTGCTGGACGAACCCACCAACCACCTGGATATCGCCCAGCAGTTGGAGGTGCTGTCCCTCGTCCGCCGCAACGGGCTGACCGTGCTCACCGCGCTGCACGACCTCAACCTCGCCGCGCTCCACTGCGACCTCGTCCACGTCGTCGACGCCGGGCGGATCGTCGCGTCCGGCGCTCCCCACGACGTCCTCACGCCCGCCCTGCTGGCCGATGTCTTCGGCGTCCGGGCGCACCGCGTCCCCCACCCGGAGACCGGCGCGGTCCAACTGCTCTTCGACCGCCTCCCCACCCCGTAGTCCGCCTTCCCCACCCCATCCCCGAAGGAGTCATCCCCCACCATGCCGAACCCGCTGCGTCCCGCCGCCCTCGCCCTCGTCCTGGCCCTCGCCGTCACCGGCTGCGGTGCGGACGTCTCACCGGAGGGCGGGGACGCCCCGGCGTCCGGCGGCCACTACCCGGTCACGGTCGAGAACTGCGGCGAGAAGAAGACGTTCGACCACGCGCCGCGGCGCGTGGTCACCAACGACGTGGGAATCACCGAGATCATGTTCGCCCTCGGTCTCGAGGACCACATGGCCGGATACGTCATGCCCGACGACAAGGGCGACCTCACCACCGTGCCGTGGAAGGACGGGTACGGGAAGACGAAGTGGCTCTCGAAGGACCGGATCACCAAGGAACTGGTCCTGGACGCCCGGGCGGACCTGGTCTTCGCCGGCTGGAACTACGGCTTCAACGAGGGCGAGGGCTTCACGCCCGCCGCGCTGGAGCGCCTGGGCATCGACTCGTACCTGCTCAGTGAGTCGTGCCGCAACGGGCAGGGCAAGGCCCGCGGTGTGATGCCACCGCTCGACGCGCTCTACACGGACCTGCGGAACCTGGGGAAGGTCTTCGACGTGGAGGACCGGGCCGAGACCCTCGTCGCCGGCTTCCGCGAGCAGGTGGCCGAGGCGCGGGCGAAGGCCCCGAAGGGCGCCGACCGGCCGCGGGTGTTCCTCTACGACAGCGGTGAGGACAAGCCGCTCACCTCCGGAGCCTTCGCCGGACCCCACGACATCATCACCAAGGCCGGCGGCGACCACATCATGAAGGACCTCCGGGACAGCTGGACCGCCGTGGGCTGGGAGACGGTCGTCGCCCGCGACCCCGAGGTCATCGTGATCAACGACTACGGGGACGTCACCGCGGAACGGAAGCGCGAGTTCCTCATGACCTACGAGCCGCTCGCGAACGTCTCCGCCGTCCGCAACGGCCGGATCGTCACGCTCGACTACGTCGACCTCGTGGAGAGCCCGCGCAACCCCGCGGCCATCGGCTCCCTCGCGGCGCGGCTCGCCGAATTCGGCTCCTGAACCACCGGCAGCACGCACCGCCGCCGCAGCCGGGCCCTGTCCCGTCAGACGGTATGGACCTTCACACCCGCCTCGGTGAGCCGGGCCGCCGTCCCGGACGGCAGCCCGGCGTCGGTCACCAGCACGTCGACGCGGTCCAGTCCGCAGATCCTCGCGAAGGCGCGCTGGCCCGTCTTCGACGCGTCGGCGGCCACGATCACACGGCGCGCCCGCTCGGCGAACAGACGGCTGACGGCGGCCTCGTCCTCGTGATGGGTCATCAGCCCGAACCGCGGGTCGACGCCGTCGGCTCCCAGGACGGCGACGTCGAGCACGACCTCGTCCAGCACGCCCGCGGTGAGCGGTCCGACGAGTTCGTACGTCTGGGGACGGGCCACCCCGCCGGTCACCACGATCTTCACCTGCGGGCGCACCGCCAGCTCGGCGGCGATGTTGAGCGCGTTGGTGACGACCGTGAACGCCGGGGCCCCCGCCTCGGCGGGCTCCCGCCGCCCCCGCCCGTCCCGGCTGCCGCCCGCGCGCAACGCCAGTGCCCGCGCCACCTCGGTGGTCGTGGTGCCGCCGTTGAGGCCCACCACGTCACCGTCGGCGACCATCTCGGCGACGGCCGCCGCGATGCGCTGCTTCTCGGTGGCGTGACGCGCGGACTTGTAGCGCAGCGGCAGCTCGTAGGAGACTCCGTGCGCGACGGCTCCGCCACGGGTGCGGACCAGCATCTGCTGTGCGGCCAGCTCGTCGAAGTCCCGGCGGACGGTCGCGGGGGAGACCCCGAGTGCGGTGGCCGCGTCGTCCACCTCGATCCGGCCCTCGCCGGCCAGCAGTTCCAGCAGTCTGCTCCACCGCTCGTGCTTGGACATGTGCCGGACTCCCTCGGACCTCGGTGCGCGCGCTCCGGACACGGTAAGGGACACCACGGGGGCGGCCCCCGTCAGGACCCGTCCGGCGTCCCCTCGCAGACGACCTCGTCACGCGGGGCGTAGCGGGTGCGGAACGGTTCCCGCCGCACTTCCCGGCCGTCGTCGCGGAAGACCCGCTCCACGGTGACGTCGAAGCCCTCGAGCGGGGTCTGCGGCACGCACTGCTCGTCGGTGCTCACCCGCGTCTCCGGCGGGCGCACATCGGTGCGCGGTCCCTTGACCGAGGTGACCTCGTCGTACTTCTTCGTGCCGAGGAAGGTGACGGTCACCGAGGTGTCGGTGGACTCGGCCTGGATGTAGACGGCCTTGCCGGAGTCGTTGGCGAACCTCAGGTCGAGGCTGCCCCAGGCGACCGTCGCCTCGCGGCCCTCGGGGTAGCGCTCGATGTAGAAGGAGTGGGCGCCGTACTCGACCGGCTTGACGCCCGCGAAGAACATCGCGTTGAAGACGGTCGTGGCCACGGCGGAGACCCCGCCACCGGGCGCTTTCTTGTACTGGTCGTCGTAGATCATGATGCCGTCGACGAACCCGTTGGCCTCGGTGCGCTCGCCGACGGTCCGGTTGAAGCTCCAGGTCTCGTCCGGCATCACGACGGAGCCGTTGATCAGCTCGACGGCCCGGCCGACGTTCGTCGTGCGGTAGGCGGCCGGCTCGAAGTGGACGGTGAAGGAGGACATCTTCTCGGTCAGTCCCAGGCGCGCCGCGTTCTCCCGGGTCACCTCCGGCCGGATCTCCCGCGTCTCGACCTCTCCGGTGCGGGCGGCGCCCGACTCGGTGAGCAGGGGGAGGACGGCCTTGCCCAGGGCCTTGTCGGTGACCCGCACGCCGACCCTCTCGTCGGCGGTCACCACGGCCCTGTCGCCCTCGGCCGCCAGCCGCGCGTTCCTGGGGGTGCTCGGCAGGTCGTTCAGGGCGCCGGCCACCGCGGGCGCGGCCCGCAGGCCCTTGCCGTCCAGTTCGGGGGTGAGCCTGCCCTTGTCGTCGGGCCGCATGGTCAGGTGCTCGCCCAGCACCGCCGGGGTGATCGTGAACCGTTCGCCGCCCGCGGTGAGGGTGACCGGCGCCGACATCGCCGGGTCCGCGAACGCGCGTACCGCCCGGCGCACCTCTTCCGCCGTGACCTTCGGCGCGGTCTCGCGGGCGGGCAGCACCGTGACCGAGCGGGTGCCGCGCAGGAAGGGGCCGCGCAGGGCGTCGACCGCGGCGTCCACGTCCATCGCGTACCCGGTGCGCGGGGCGACCTGCTCGACGCGGCCGCCGGAGAAGGAGACGGCGCCGTCGCGGACCTGCTGGTCGAGCGTCCCGGCCAGCTTCCCGAGGGCGGCTCGTGCCTGGTCCTCGTCGACCCGCACGACCGGCTCGACGGCGCCGCCCGAGCGGAACAGCCCCCCGATCACGCCGACCGGGTCGAGGCCGGTGGATGTCGCGCGGTCCAGGGTCCCCGGGACGTCGAAGGCGAATCCCGCCCGCCGCGGCTCGACCGTGCCCTCGCGGTCGCCGACCCGCACGGCCAGCTCCCGCGGGCCGGCCGCCGCGAGCCGCCGTTCCAGCTTCCCGGCGGCCTCCTCCCGGGTCAGGCCGCCGATGTCCACCCCGCGCACCGTGGTGCCCGCCTCGATCTCGCCGCCCGTGAGCAGCAACCCGGCGAGATACAGACCCCCCACGCCGACGGTCAGCGCCCCGCCCGCCAGGGCGACGGGCGGGAGGGAGGCTATTCGGGGTACGGAGGGCAGCCGGGGGCGCATGGGTCTCCTGAACGGTCCGTGTGACGTGCACCCGATGTCACGGCACTGTGTGGGAGAACAGCCGGCGCACTGTGTGTGGGGGGAACAGTCGGCCAGGCTATGCACAACCGGGCGCCAAACGGTATATCCCAGCTCACACCGGTCCTTCCGGATCATCTGCCGGACCGGGCGGGGGACCGGACGGCGGGGCGGACGAGCGGCGCCCGGCGGTGGGCCTTCCGGGTGCGGAGGAGGTGCCGCGCCCCGCCGGGCGTGGTCAAGATGGCCGTCACGGCTCGTCCGGCCCTTCAGGAGCGCCGGGCGGGAGGAAAGGGATGACCATGGAACTGTTTCCGGCGATCCCGCTCGCCGAGTGGAGCGACACCAAGGAGACCCTCCACCGGTTCGCGCAGATCGTGGGGAAGATCCGTCTCGCCGCCAGCGCCCAGCGCAATCACTGGTGGAACGTCCCGCTGCACCTCACGGGGCGCGGCACCACCACACGGCCCATGGGGCAGGTCGACGGCAATCCGATCTTCGCCATGGACTTCGACTTCGTCGCGCACCAACTGCTCGTCTCGGCCCTGGACGGACGCCAGGTCTCCCTCCCGCTCGCCGGCCGGTCCGTGGCCTCCTTCTACCGCGCGGTCATGGAGTCGCTGGACGCCCTGGACATCCGGGTCCGGCTCGCCGTGCCCCGCCCCTTCGACCTCCCCGACTCGGCCCGGCCGTACGCCGAGGACACCGAGCACGCGGTCTACGATCCCGGGCACGCCAACCGCTACTGGCGGGTCCTCAGCCAAGTGGCGTCCGTCCTGGAGGAGTTCGCCGCCGAGTACTCGGGGAAGGTCAGCCCGGTCCACCACTTCTGGCACACCTTCGACATCGCCCACAGCCGGTTCTCCGCGCGCCGGGTCGAGCAGCCGCCCCAGGCCGACCCGGTCACCCGGGAGGCGTACTCCCGCGAAGTGATCAGTTTCGGCTTCTGGTTCGGCGACGACACCTTCCCCGAGCCCGCGTTCTACTCCTACACCGCTCCGGAACCCGCCCACCTGACCGGGGAACCGCTCCGGCCCGCGGCGGCCCGCTGGGCCGACCGGGGCGGCAGCCACCTGGCCGTGCTGCCGTACGACGAGGTGCGCACCGCGCCCGACCCGCGCGCCGCCGTCCTCGACTTCTACGAGAGCGCCTACCGGGCCGGCGCGAAGGGCGCCGGCTGGGAGATCGAGCGGATGGCCTGTCCCGGGGGCGTGACGGATCCGCACCTGTGAGCCCGCCGGTGTCTCAGGCGATCGCGTCGACGAGCATGAACGCCGCCACCGCCAGCAGGACACCTGCGAAGATCTTCCGGAGGGCGGTGCCGGAGACCTTGGCCGCGAGCCGTTTGCCGTCCCAGGCACCGAGGATCGCGGCTCCGGTGAAGGGGCCGATGACTTCCCAGTGGAGCCCCCCGGTGCCGGTACGCGCGGCGAGCGCGGCGAGCGAGTTCACGGTGATGACGAGCAGACTGGTGCCGACCGCCTGCCGCATCCGCAGCCCCAGCACCCCCGTGAGGGCGGGCACGGCGAGGAATCCCCCGCCGACCCCGAGGAGCCCGGTCACCGCGCCCAGCCCGGCACCGGCGCCGGCCGCCCTGCCGGGACGGACCCCGTCCGGCGGCGGGGCCGCGGCGGGCCGCAGCATGCGCAGCGCCGCCAGCGCGGCGACGGCCGCGAACGCCGCCGTCAGCACCGCCCCCGGCAGGCGTCCGGCGACGCTCCCGGTGAGGAAGGCGGGGACGATGCCGGCCAGGGCGAACAGCGCTCCCGTCCGCCAGGCCACGTTTCCGTCGCGGGTGTGGGCGTAGAGGGCGGTGGCGGAGGTGACGGTGACGATGATCAGGCTTGCCGTGGTGGCCGCGGCCGGGGTGAATCCGAGCAGGTAGATCAGCGCCGGTACGGCGAGGACGCTGCCACCGCCGCCGAGGGCTCCGAGGGCCAGGCCGATGACGGCCCCGGCGACGAGGGCGAGTACGAGTACGGTCACGCCGTCCCGCCGCTGTTCCCGCGTCCGCCGGCGACCGGGTGCCCGGTGGCGGCCGACGCGATCATGCCGATGAGGGACATCGCAGGCTTCTTTCCTTGCTTGCGGGCAGTGCGGTCGGGTCAGCCGGAGGCCAGGGACAGCCCGGCGTCCGCCGCGGCGTCGAAGCCGTCGTCGACGGCGACCACGTCCCGGCCGGCGGCGTCCAGCAGGGAGGCGGCGATGGCCGCGCGCATCCCGCCGGCGCAGTGCACCCACACCGTCCCGTCCGGCACCTCGGCGATGCGGCCGTGCAGCTCGTGGACGGGGATGTGGACCGAGCCGTCGATGTGGCCGCCCGCGCGCTCGGAGTCCCGCCGCACGTCCAGGACCACCACCTCCTCGCCGCGCTCCCGGACCTCGGCGAGGTCGGCGAAGCGGGCGCGGGGGAAGGACGCGAGCTCCTCACCGGCGCGGACCCAGCCGGCCGGGTCCCCGGTGGCGGCGGCGGCCGGGCGGTCGATGCCCACCCGGGCCAGCTCCCGCTGTGCTTCGGTGATCCGCTCGCGGCTGTCGGCGAGCAGGGTGACCGGCTTGCCCCAGGGCATCAGCCAGGCCAGGTAGGTGGCGAGCTTGCCCTCGCCCTCGAAGTTGAACGATCCGGCCACATGGCCCTCGGCGAAGGCCATACGGCTGCGCAGGTCCACCACCCACTCACCCGCGGCCAGCCGGGAGGCGATCTCCTCGGCGTCCGCGCGCCGGGGCGGGGTGAGGTCGACGGGGGCGGGACCGGCGGCGTTGGCCGGGGCCATGTGCGTGTAGTACGCGGGCACGTCGTCCAGGCCCGCGAGCATCCGGGCCACGAAGGTGTCCACGTCGAGGGTGAGCGCGTCGTTGGTCCCGCGTTCCCTGCCGATGGTGGTCGCGTCCCCCTCGGCCTGCGAGGAGGAGCAGAAGCTGCCGAAGCCGTGGGTGGGCAGCACCGGCACGTCGTCGTCCAGCTCGTCGGCCAGGCGGTGGGCGGAGGCGTGCTGGGCGCGGGCCAGCTGTTCGGTCAGCCGCGGCTCGACCAGGTCGGGGCGGCCCACGGTGCCGATCAGCAGCGACCCGCCGGTGAACGCGGCCACACCGCGCCCGTCCTCGGCGAGGGCGTAGGAGGTGTGGTGGGGCGTGTGTCCGGGAGTGGCGATCGCGCGCAGCGTCAGGCCCTCGTCCACCGTGACGGTGTCGCCGTCGGAGACGGGGGTGTGGGGGAAGGACACGTGGGCCCCGGCCGGCACCAGGTACCGGGCGCCGGTGACGCGGGCCAGTTCCAGGCCGCCGGTGACGTAGTCGTTGTGCACATGCGTCTCGGCCACGAAGGCGATGCGCACCCCGCGCCGGGCCGCCGCGGCGATGACCTGGTCGATGTCGCGCGGCGGGTCGACGACCACGGCGGCGCTCGGCCCGCCGGCCAGGTAGCTGCGGTTGCCCAGACCCTCGAATTCCATGGTGTCGACGAAGAACACGATCCACGACTCCTCTGCGAAAGAGATGTACCCCGGGGGGTATCCGACGCCCACTCTAACAGCTATACCCAGGGGGGTATTCCGCCCGCAGGGCTGCCTGGTTCCCGGAGTACCCCGCCGGCTCGCGTGAGCGCGCGCCCGCCGGGGGTGAGAGCGCCACGGCCGATCACCGCGCGCGGCGCTCTCACCGCGTGGAGTGTGGTGTGCCGTCAGTGAGCGGCTCGGCCCCGCGTGGCCGAGGTGACCAGATCGCTCCGGGTGAGGCGGTCCCCGTCGGTGACGGCCGACGCCCAGGCGTCGGTGGTGGCGACCGCGGCCCAGTTCGAGTGCAGCAGTGCCATCAGGGTCTCGTGGACCTGCTGTGCGGAGGCGGTCCCGGCCTCGTTCGCCAGGTGGATGGCGCCGGTCGCGTCGGAGAGGACCTCGACCGTGAGACCGAGGGGCTCGGCCGCGGCGGCGGTGGACAGGACGCAGTTGTTCGTCATGTAGCCGACCAGGGTCAGGGTGTCGATCCCGTTCTCCCGGAACCAGTCGGCGAGGCCGGTGCCGGTGAAGATGTCGGAGTGGTTCTTGACCACCCGCTTGGCCGTGGAGCCGATGCGGCGCTCCACCTCGGGGTGGTTCTCCCAGCCGGGCGAGCCGGCCACGAAGACCGGGGCGCCTTCGGGGTACTCGTGCTGGACGGCGACGACGGGGACGTCCGCGCGGGCGGCGAGGTCCATGGCGCGCAGGATGTTCGCCAGCGACGCGTCGCGGGGCGGGTACTGGATGTCCAGCGGTCCCTCGAAGTACTCCTGCTGCACGTCGACGAGGACGAGGGCGCGGCGTGGGGAGGTCAACGTTCTCTCCTGTGTTTCCGGTGGATACGGCGCGGAGGGCGCCGTGCACCCCATCCTCGGCGGGTCGCCTGTCCTACAGTGAGTGGCAGAAAAGCAGACAATCGATGGAATCGGGACAGGCATGCGTATCGCCCTTCACGCCTTCGACGGGATCACCGCGTTCCACCTCGCCGCGCCCCTGCTCGTCTTCGGGGAAGTGGCCCGGCAGGGCCTGGCCGCGGAGTGGACCACCACGGTCTGGAGCGCGGACGCGCGCCCGGTCCGCACCTCGGAGGGCATCGTCATCGACGACCTCGCCGGGCCCGCCGCGGCGGAAGCCGCCGACCTGCTCGTCTTCCCTTCCTGGCCCGCCGACTTCCCGGAGCCGGACGGCGGGCTCGTCACCCTGATCCGGGAGGCGCACGCGCGCGGAGCGGTCGTCGTCGGACTCTGCCTCGGCGCGTTCCCCGTGGCCGGCAGCGGCGTGCTCGACGGACGCACCGTGGCCACCCACTGGGCCGCGGCGGCGCAACTCGCCGAACGCCACCCCGCCGTGGAGGTGCACGCCGACGCCCTCTACCTGGACCACGGTGACGTGCTCACCTCGGCCGGTACCGCCTCGGGGCTCGACGCCTGCCTGCACATCGTCCGCGACCGGCTGGGGTCCGCGGCGGCGGCGACCGTCGCGCGCCATCTCGTCATCGCGCCCCACCGGGAGGGCGACCAGGCCCAGTACATCGACCGGCCCGTGCCCGACGACGCCGGGGGACCCATCGGCGACACGATCGCCTGGGCCCTGGCCAACCTCGATCAGCGCCTGTCCGTCACCGAGCTCGCCGCCCACGCGCACATGAGCGCACGCAATTTCTCACGCCGCTTCTACGAGACGACCGGCATGAGCCCCGCCAGGTGGATCCTCACCCGCCGGCTCGACGAGGCCCGCAGGTTGCTGGAGACGACGACCTGGAGCGTCGGCCGCATCGCCGCGGCATGCGGGTTCGCCAGCGCCGTGACCTTCCGGCAGAACTTCACCAGGCACTACGCGACCACCCCGACGTCGTACCGCCACCGCTTCACCACGGAGGCGCTGCCGACGATGCGCCGTTCACAACCGGAACCCGCGGTACCGATTGTGTGATCGAGTGGGTAAGGTAAGCCTAAGCTTACGTCGGCGCGCGGTCCTTCCGTAGGGGGCTCTGTCGTCGATCCCGTCCGTCGGTGCGATGTGGTGCACCGGCGTGCCCGCTGGAATGGAGTTCCCGAACCATGCTCACGCAGCGCCGCCATCTCCTCGCCGCCACCGCGGTATCGACCGTTCTGGCGTTCGGCCTCGCCGGGTGTGCGGGCGGTGACTCCGACGGGAAGGGTTCGACCGGTGCCGACGCGAAGGGGGCTGCCGCGTCGTCGGTCGAGATCGAGGACAACCACGGGACGCAGAAGGTCGACCGGCCGGCGAAGAGCGTCGTCGCGACCGACAACCGTACGTTCCAGACCCTGTCCGACTGGGGCGTGGAACTGGCCGCCGCGCCGGTCGACCTGATCGCGAAGGACAACCCCTACAAGACCGACAAGTCCATCGTGAACCTCGGGACGCACAACGAACCCGACCTCGAGGCGGTCGTCGCGGTCGAGCCCGACCTGGTCATCAACGGGCAGCGCTTCGCCTCGTACCGCGAGGACATCAAGAAGCTCGCCCCCGACGCGGCGATCGTCGAGCTGGACCCGCGGGACGGAAAGCCGTTCGACGAGGAGCTGAAGCGGCAGGTGGAGGGCCTGGGGAAGATCTTCGGGCATGAGAAGGACGCGAAGAAGCTCGTCGAGGACTTCGACGCAGCGATCGCGCGCGCCAAGGCCGCCTACGACCCGGAGGACGGCGTGATCGGGGTGATCACATCGGGCGGCGAGATCAACTACGCGGCACCGGGCACCGGTCGTACGGTCGGCCCGGTCTTCGACATCCTCGGGCTGACGCCCGCGATCGAGGCCGACGGCTCCACCGACCACCAGGGCGACGACATCTCCGTCGAGGCGATCGCCGCGGCCCAGCCCGATCTGATGATCGTCCTCGACCGCGACGCGGCCGTCAGCGCCAACACCTCCGAGGCCTACGTTCCGTCCAGTGAACTGCTGGTGGAGTCCAAGGCGCTGAAGAACGTCCCCGCCGTCAAGAACGGCAACATCGTGTACTTCCCGCAGCTCACCTACGTGAACGAGGGCATCCAGACCTACACGACCTTCTTCAACGCCCTCGCCGACAAGCTCGAGGCGAACGCCTGACCGTACGGGCACGACCCGTTGAGACCGCGGACCGGACCGGCGCTCCCGGCCCGGCCCGCGGCCCCGCCGTGGCGAGGTGACACCACCGACGCCGCACGGATCACCCCCTCCTCGACCGAGAGCGCACCGGCATGTCCCTCCCGCCCACCGACTCCCCGGCACCAGAGCGCCCACCACGCGTGGCCGCCGGGGCCTCCCGCACCCGCGCGTCCGGGGCCCGCCTCTTTACCTGGCCGCTGCTGATCGGCCTCGTCGTCACCGCGGGACTCGTCACCCTCTCCCTCTTCGTCGGCGTCTACGACATCTTCGGCGGGCAGGACGGGGCCGAGATGTTCACCCTCACCCGTGTCCCCCGGACCATCGCGCTCGTGCTCGCGGGCGCCGCGATGGCGATGTCCGGCCTGGTGATGCAGCAGCTCACGCAGAACCGCTTCGTGGAACCCACCACCACCGGCACCACGGAGTGGGCGGGGCTCGGGCTGCTCCTGGTCATGATCCTCGCGCCCGAGGCGTCGCTGCTGGTGAAGATGTGCGCCGCGATCGCCGCCGCCTTCGCCGGCACGATGATCTTCTTCGTGTTCCTGCGCCGGGTGACGCTGCGCTCCTCGATCATCGTCCCCGTCGTGGGCATGATGCTCGGCGCCGTCGTCGGCGCCGTCTCCTCCTACATCGCGCTGACCACGGACATGCTGCAGAGCATGGGGGTGTGGTTCCTCGGATCGTTCACCTCGGTGCTGCGCGGCCAGTACGAACCGCTGTGGGCGGTCGCGTTCGTCGTCGTGGCGGTGTTCGTCGCCGCCGACCGCTTCACCGTGGCCGGACTCGGTCAGGACATCGCCACCAACGTCGGCCTGAACCACGACAGGATCGTGCTGCTGGGCACCGGGCTCATCGCCTGCGCCACCGGCATCGTCACGGTCGTCGTCGGCAACCTGCCCTTCCTCGGGCTCATCGTGCCCAACATCGTCTCCCTGTTCCGCGGCGACGACCTCCGCTCCAACCTCCCCTGGGTGTGCCTGGCGGGCGTCGCGACGGTCACCGTCTGCGACATCCTCGGCCGCGTCGTCGTGATGCCCTTCGAGGTGCCGGTCGCCCTCATCCTGGCGGTCTTCGGCTCCATCGTGTTCATCTCCCTCCTGCTGAGGCAGCGCCGTCATGCCTGAACGGACCCTCGCCCCCGCTTCCCCCCGCCCGGCCCGCCGCTCCGGCGCCCTGCCGACCGCGCGAGCACACCGCCGCTACCGGGCCGTCCTCACCGCACTGGCCGTCCTCAGCGTGCTGACCGTCGTCGGCACCCTCGCCTGGGACAACCCGATGCCCTTCGGCAGTGCCGGCTTCTGGCGCATCGCCGAGCTGCGGGCGACGAACGTCGTCATCGTCGTCCTCGTCGCCTTCTGCCAGGCGCTCGCGACCGTCGCGTTCCAGACCGTCACGAACAACCGCGTCATCACCCCCTCGATCATGGGCTTCGAGTCCCTCTACCGGGTGATCCAGACGGCCGCGGTGTTCTTCCTCGGCATCGCCGGTGCCACCCTCGTCCAAGGCGTGTGGCAGTTCGTCGCGCAGGTCGTTCTCATGGTCTGCTTCGCCGCCGTGCTCTACGGCCGGCTGCTGTCGGGCACGTACGGCAACCTCCAGCTCATGCTCCTGATCGGCATCGTCCTGGGCGGCGGTCTCGGGGCGCTGGCGACCTTCATGCAGCGCATGCTGACCCCCACCGAGTTCGACGTGCTCACCGCACGCCTGATCGGCAGCATCGCCAACGCCGACGCCGACTACCTCGCCCTCTCGATACCGGTCGCGGCGGTCGCCGGCGGCGCGCTGTGGGCCGGGAGCCGGCGCCTGAACGTCCTCGCCCTCGGCCGCGAGGCCGCCCTCAACCTCGGCGTGAACCACCGGCGCGAGACGATCACCGTGCTGCTGCTCGTCTCGGTGCTGATGGCCGTGTCCACGTCGCTCGTCGGCCCGATGACGTTCTTCGGGTTCCTCGTCGCGATGCTCGCCTACCAGCTCGCCGACACCCACGACCACCGCCATGTGTTCCCCGTCGCCTGGCTCACCGGCATCGTCGTCCTGGGCGGCGCCCACTTCGTCCTCAAGAACGTCTTCTACGCGGCCGGTTCGGTCGGCGTCATCATCGAGATCGTCGGCGGCACGTTCTTCCTCGTGCACATCCTGAGAAAGGGACGACTGTGATCACCCTCACGCGGGTCGCCAAGCGCTACACCAGCGAGGTCGCGATCGGTCCCGTCGACCTCACCATCCCCGCCGGCGGGCTCACCGCCCTCGTCGGCCCCAACGGCGCCGGCAAGTCGACGCTGCTGACCATGATCGGCCGACTGCTCGGCATCGACTCCGGATCGATCGAGATCGCCGGCTACGACATCGCCGACACGGACTCGAAGGACCTCGCCAGGATCGTCTCGATCCTGCGCCAGGAGAACCACTTCGTCACCCGCCTCACCGTGCGCCAGCTCGTCGGATTCGGACGGTTCCCCCACTCGCGAGGACGCCTCACGACCCACGACGAGGACGTCGTCAGCCGCTCCATCGACTTCCTGGGACTGGGCGAGCTCGAAGGCCGCTACCTCGACGAACTCTCCGGCGGTCAGCGGCAGCGCGCCTACGTCGCCATGGTGCTCGCGCAGGACACCGACTACCTGCTGCTGGACGAACCCCTCAACAACCTCGACATGCGGCACTCCGTGCAGATGATGCAGCACCTGCGCCGCGCGGCCACCGAGCTCGGGCGCACGATCGTCATCGTGCTGCACGACATCAACTTCGCCGGCCACTACGCCGACCGCATCTGCGCGGTCAAGAACGGGACCGTGCACCACGTCGGCAGCCCGGACGAGATCATGCGCGACGACATCCTCACGGACATCTTCGACACCCCCGTCGAGGTCGTCGAAGGACCCCGGGGCAGAATCGCCGTCTACTACTGAGCCCCGTCCTGTGGGAACGCGGTGACGAGGGCGCGTCCGTGCGACCTCCCGCCGTCCGGGGGCACCCGGCCGTGGCGCCTGGCATCGGCGGGCGGAACGTGGTCCGCTGGACCGGCGGCCGCGGCCGCGCCACCCGTCGGTTCCGGACACAGGAGCGAAGCGTGGAACGGTGCGGTGCCCGTGTCGCGTCCGACGTGATCGTCGTCGGGGGCGGTGCGGCCGGTCTCAGCCTCGCCCACCGGCTGACGGAGACCGGCGCCGCCACCGTCACCGTGATCGAGCCGCCGGACGGCCCGCCGCGCCCCGCGGAGCGGACCTGGTGCTACTGGGCCGCGGGCACCGACGGCCTCGAAGAGGTCGTCGGTGCCTCCTGGTCCGTGCTGCGCGTGCACGGCCCCGACGGGCGCCCGGTCACCGTCGACCCGGCCCCGTTCACCTACCGCATGGTGCGCTCCACCGACATGGAACGCATGGTCCACGGCCGTCTGGCCCGTTCGGACGGCGGGCATCTGCTGCGTGCGACGGTCGCATCGGTGCGCGGCGCGCCCGCGGGAGCGGAGGTCCGGTGCGCACTGCCGGGCGGCCGGCCCCTGACCCTGCGCACCCGGCGGGTGTTCGACTCACGGCCGCTACCCGCCCTCCCGCCGGCCCGCACCCGGCTGCTCCAGCACTTCCGCGGCTGGTTCGTCCGCACCCGCACCGGCCGGTTCGATTCCGCGGTCGCGGATCTGATGGACTTCCGGGTCCCCCAGCCGGCGCACGGGCTCGCCTTCGGCTACGTCCTGCCGCTGACGCCGGACCGGGCGCTCGTGGAGTACACCGAGTTCTCCGCCGGCGCGCTGACCACCGACGCGTACGAGTCGGCACTCGGCCACTACTGCCGCGACATCCTCCGGCTCGGCACGCTCACGGTGGAGCGGACGGAACAGGGCGCCGTCCCCATGACCGACGCCCGCTTCCCGCGACGGGCCGGAGCCGCCGTGTTCCGCATCGGCACCGCGGGCGGCGCCACCCGTCCGGCCACCGGCTACACCTTCGCCGCCGCGCAACGGCAGGCCAGAGCCATCGCCGCCGCCCTGCGCGACGGACACGGAACCGTCCCCGCCCCCCACGGACGGCGGGCACTCGCCATGGACGCGATTTTGCTGCGCGCCCTGGACACCGGACGGATCAACGGCCCGGACTTCTTCACCGACCTGTTCCGCCGCGTCCCGGCCGAACGCCTGCTGCGCTTCCTCGACGGCACCACCTCACTCCGGGAGGAATGGGGCATCGGGCTGCGCACCCCCGTCCGGCCCATGCTCTCCACCGCGGCCGAACTGCTCCTCCTGCCCCGCCGCTCCCGGCCCGCCGCACGAAGCAGGGAGCACACGCGGTGACCGCCCGCCGCACCCCCGCGGCCCGCCGGGGCCGCGACCGCAAGGCCGAGATCCTCTTCCCCGCACCCGGCGCCGAACGCTTCCGGCACGGGGACGCGCCGTCCGCCGCGGTGATCGGCGGCGGCATCGCAGGCCTCGCGGCCGCCACCCTGCTGGCCGAACGCGGCGCCCGCGTCACCCTGTACGAGAAGGAGGGCTCACTCGGCGGCCGGCTCTCCGGCCGGCGCACCACGCTGGCGGACGGCTCCCCGGTGACCATGACCCGCGGATTCCACGCCTTCTTCCGCCAGTACTACAACCTCCGCGGACTGCTCCGCCGCACCGACCCCGCCCTCGCGCGCCTCACCCCGCTGCCCGACTACCCCCTGCGGCACAGCGGCGGCCCGACCGACAGCTTCGCCCGCGTCCCGCGCACCCCGCCCTTCAGCGCGCTCGGATTCGCCGTCCTCAGCCCCACCTTCGGCCGGCGGGACCTCGCCGCCCTGGACGCCCGGGCCGCACTCCCGCTCCTCGACGTGCGCGTGCCCGAGGTCTACGCACGCTTCGACGACGTCACCGCCACCGCCTTCCTGGACAGCGTGCGCTTCCCGGAAGCCGCGCGCCACCTGGCCTTCGAGGTGTTCTCCCGCAGCTTCTTCGCCGACCCGCGCGAACTCTCGGCCGCCGAAATGCTGCTGATGTTCCACGTCTACTTCCTCGGATCGGCCGAGGGACTGCTCTTCGACGTACCGGACGAGCCCTTCCCCCAGGCGCTCTGGGATCCGCTCGGCGACTACCTCCAGCGCCTCGGCGCGCGCGTGCGCACCGCCACCCCCGTGCACGGGATCCTCCCCCGCGACGGCGGAGGAGCGGACGTGCGGACCGACGCCGGTACCGACCGCCACGACGCCGTCGTCCTCGCCCTCGACCCCGGAGGGCTGCGGCGGACCGTCGCCGCGTCACCCGGCCTGGGCACGCCCGGCTGGCGCGACGCCGTCGCCGCGCTGCGCACCGCACCGCCGTTCCTCGTCTCCCGGCTCTGGCTCGACCGGCCCGTCCGCGCCGACCGGCCCGGCTTCCTCGGCACCAGCGGCTACGGCGGCCTCGACAACGTCAGCGTCCTGGAGCGGTACGAGGGCGAGGCCGCCCGCTGGGCCGCGCGGACCGGGGGCTCCGTCGTGGAACTGCACGCCTACGCCGTCGATCCCGCGGCGGATCCGGAAGACGTGCGGGACCTGCTCGTCGACCGGCTCCACCAGGTGTACCCGGAGACCCGCGAGGCGCGCACGGTCGACACCCGGCACGAGTGGCGCGCGGACTGCCCGCTCTTCGCGACCGGTTCCCACCACCGGCGCCCCACGGTGCGCACCCCCCACGCGTGGCTGACCCTGGCCGGTGACGCGATCCGCTGCGACCTGCCCGTCGCCCTGATGGAACGAGCCGCCACCACCGGCTTCCTGGCCGCCAACGCCCTGCTCGCCGACCGGGGTGTACGCGGACAGGTGCTGTGGACGGTGCCGCGGGCGGGCCGGTCGCCCCTGCTGCGGGCGCTCGGGGCAGTCGCGGCCCGCCGCCCGCCCCCCTCCTGACCGGCGGCTCCCGCACGCCGGGGCGCGGCAGACCACCGGTGCCCGCTCACCCGGGGAACCGTCCCGTGCTGCGCAGCGTCCAGCGCCGTTCGGCGTAGGCCAGGTCGTCGCGCCACAGGCGCCCGGCCGTACGGCGCATCAGCGGTCGCAGCACGGGAGCGGCGGCCCGCGCGAGGGCGAAGCCCGGCCGCTGCGAGGTGGCGACCGCCGCCTCGATCACGGCGGTGCGCGGCTGGCCGTGGCCCGGCCCGGTCAGCGGCGTCGCGTGCGTCTCCACCACGGACGTGGCGCCCTCGCCGTCGGTGATGCGCATGACGACCGTGCGCGGCTCCGGCGCGGTGAACTCGGCCCGCACCGGGACCACCAGGCGCCCCGCCACCCGGAAGGAGACGTCGACGACGAAGGCGTCGTCCTCCCCGCCCCGCGGCTCCCGCACCACCGACAGGTCGACGAACGCGTACGGGTGGAACCACGAGCCGTGCCACGGGTCGAGCCGGTTGGCCACCACGTCCTGCGGTTCGCACCGCCCCACCGCCGTGAACACCGCGTCCACCCCGCTGCCCCTCGCGGGCCGCCCGGGCACCACCGGCCGCCCGGTGGGCTCCTCACCACCCACCTCGTCCAGCCGTACCCAGACCAGCAGGCCGTCGTCGTGCACGGGGAACGGCCGCCAGCCGGCGGACGGGGAACCGTCCAGGGCGAGGCCGTGCCAGCGGCACACCAGCGTCCCGCACACCACCCGGCCCTCGCCCAGGGGAGCGCCGAGGTGCGGGCAGACGCCCGGACCCGCGTGCGGCGCACCGCCGGCCGAGCGCCACAGCACGACCTCCACGCCGCCGATCGTCCTGCCGTACGGGCGGTCGCCACGCACCTCCCGGGAGGCGCCGGCCACGAACCAGTTGCCGGACGGACGGGCGGACGCCCGCTCCAGCGCGCCGGCGATGAGCGCCGGCCGCGCCTGCCGCCAGGTCGGCCCCTGTGACGTCCAGCCCGGTCCGGGAGCCCGCCGCCGCAACGGCGACGACCAGCGCTGCCCGCCCGTCCGCCCCCTCACCGCACCGGCTCCTTCCCCCCGACCGCCGGACCACCGGCCGCGACGGCCCGGTGCGGGGCACGGGCCCGCCACCGGGCACCGGCCACACCCAGCACACCGGCCGCGGCGGTGGCCGCACGACGCCGGCGGGACACCACCGCACGACGGTGCAGCACGGTGTAGTCCTGCTCGGCGATCGCGTCGAGGATCCCGCCGTACAGGGTGAACGCGGCGCGGATGCAGGGACGCGCCCGCGGATCGAGCATGGCGATGCCCGGCTCCGCCGTCCGGTACACGTCCCGCGTCAGGGCCTCCGCCGCGACGAGAGCGGAGCGGATCCGCGCGTCGCGGCGCCCGGTGCGCCGGCTCCACTCCAGCAGCGGCCTGTCCACCCCGTGCGCCGCCAGCAGGTCCCCGGGCAGGTAGACGCGGCCCCGGTCGAGATCCTCGCCCACGTCGCGCAGGAAGTTGGTGAGCTGGAACGCCATGCCGAGCGCCGCCGCGTGCGGCGCCGCCTCCCCGCGGGACGTGACCGTACCGAGGACCGGCAGCATCTGCAGACCGATCACCGCCGCCGAACCGTGCACGTACGCCCGCAGATCCGCGTAGGTGGGATAGTCCGTGACGGTCAGGTCGGCGCGCATCGAGGACAGGAAGTCGGCGAAGAGCGCGTGAGCGATGTCGTACCGGCCGGCGGTGTCGGCGACCGCCCGCACCACCGGTTCGTCGCCGGCGCCGGTGCGCAGCCCGCTCGCCAGGTCGCTCTCCAGACGGAGCAGCAGCCGGTCGCGCTCCCCGGGCGTCCGGTGCCGGCCGGGGTCGTCCACGATGTCGTCCGCCCAGCGGGCGAAGCCGTACAGGGCGTGCACGGCCGGGCGGCGTTCGAGCGGCAGGAGGCGGGTGGCCAGGAAGTACGTCCTGCCATGCCGGGCGTTGAGCCGCCGGCACCGGGTGTAGGCGGCGCGCAGCGCGGGGTCGGTGATCCCGGCCGCGTCCAGTTCACGACGGGTCATGAGCACCCGCCGGGACGGGGGAGGGGGCGGCCGCGTGCAGCGGCGGACGCGCCCGTGCGGGCCGGGGGCCGGTACCGCCGGTGACGCGCGCGGCGGCGAGCTTGCCGCTGATGAGCACGGTCGGCACGCCGACGCCCGGAGTCGTCCCGCAGCCCGCGAGCACCACGTTCTCCACCGCCCGTACGAGATTGCGCGGGCGGAACGGTCCGGTCTGGGCGAACGTGTGGGAGACCGAGAAGGGACTGCCGGCCGCATGGCCCCGCGCCGCCCAGTCGAGCGGTGTCACCAGGAGCTCCTCCCGGACGCTGTCCGCGAACCCCTCCAGTCCCCGGCGCTCCAGTTCCCCGACCAGGCGGTCGCGGTAGCGCGGTCCGAGGTCCCGCCACGCGGCGGCCGTGGGGCCGACGGTGGTGTTGGGGCAGGGGGCGAGGACGTAGTGGAGGTGGCGTCCCGGCGGTGCCAGGGCGGGATCGTGTGCGGTCGGGCGGGTGATCAGCACGGAGGGGTCGCTCATCAGCTCGCCCGTACGGGTCAGTTCGTCGAAGGTGCGCTCCCACGCGGCGCCGAAGGACAGGGTGTGGTGGGCGAGCCGGGGCCAGGTGCGGTCGGTGCCCGCGTGCAGGATCACGGCGGACGGTGAGTGACGCAGCCGTGCCGGACGCCGGGGCCGGCGTCCCAGCAGCGCGTAGGCGGCGGGCAGCTCGCACGTCAGCACCACCGCGTCGCAGGGGACGCGCTCGCCGGAGGCCAGGCGGACGGCACGGACGCGGCCCGCCGAGCGCTCCAGCGAGCGCACCTCGGCCGTCCAGCGCAGATCGGCACCGGCCTCCGCCGCCGCGTCGGCCATGGCGCGGGGGAGTGCGTGCACGCCGCCCTTCGGGAACCAGACGCCCGCCACGGTGTCCATGTACGCGATCACCGCATAGGCCGCGAGTGCCCGGGCCGGGGCCACGCCGGCGTACAGCGCCTGGAAGGAGAAGACGCGGCGCAGGCGGTCGTCGGGGAGGAAGCGGCCGATACGGCCGTCCAGCCGTCCGAACCCGCCCAGCGCCGCCAGCCGGGCCAGATCCGGGTGCAGCAGCCGGAGGGGCGAGTCGAAGTTCGTGTCGATGAAACGGCGCATCTGCGCCCGGTACAGACGTTCCAGCCACTGCCGCAGGTCGCGGTACCCGGCCGCAGCCGCCGGTCCGGCGAAGCGCCGCACCTCCGCCTCCATGGCCTCGCCGTCGGTGTGCACGTCGAGCGCGGACCCGTCCGCGAAGCACGCCCGGTACGCCGGATGCAGGGCCATCAGCCGGACGCGGCGGTGAAGGCTGTCGCCGACCGCCGCGAACGCCTCGTCGGCCAGGTGCGGCATGGTCAGCACCGTGGGGCCGGTGTCGATCTCATAGCCGCCCAGTCGCAGACGGCCGGCCCGGCCGCCGGGGCCGGCGTCCCGTTCGACCAGGGTGACCCGGCGGCCCGCACCCAGCAGGTGCAGGGCACAGGCCAGTCCGGACAGCCCCGCGCCCACCACGACGACATGGTCGGTGGGCCCCGGCACCCTCTTCACGTCGCCCACCACACCCCTTCTCACCCTCGGCCGTCCGCACCTCGGTGCTTCCGCCGGGCGCCCCGACACGGATGCGCTGATGCCTTCCCGATGCGGCCCAGGTGTCAGGCGATATCACTTCAATGGCTCACGGGTGCGGGGGCCATGGCTGTGTGTCACCCCGAGCGCGCGCCCGCGCGGGAGGCTCCTCTCCAAGATCGCCGTTCCAGGGTGCGCTGTTCCCAGGGTGAGCGCACCCACCTTCACCCCTACGGCAGTGCGCCGCGTCGCTCTAGCCTCGACGTATGGACACAGAGAAGGCCGGCGTCGTCGATGACGGGCTGGGAGGTTTCCTTCGTGCGCGGCGGGCCCGCCTGCGCCCCGGCGACGTGGGGATTCCCGCCTCCGGCCGTCGCAGGGTGCCCGGTCTGCGGCGTGAGGAGGTCGCCGCCCTCGCGGGGGTGAGTACCGACTACTACACGCGTCTCGAACAGGGCCGCGAGCGGCATCCGTCGCGGCAGATCCTGGAGGCCGTGGGGCGGGCTCTGCGACTGGACGGTGACGCGATGGCCCACCTGCACCGCGTGGCCGGCCCGGCCAGCCGCCGGACACGCCGCGTGCCGCGCACCGAGCGGGTCGCCCCGCACCTGAGGCGCCTCCTCGACACCTGGCGGGACACGCCTGCGTTCGTCATGAGCCCCGTCCTGGACATCCTGGCCCGCAACCGGCTCGCGAGCGCTCTCTACGCCGACTTCACCCACCGCGACAACCTGCTGCGCATGACGTTCCTGGACCCGGTCGCGCGGCGGTTCCACCGGGACTGGGACCGCGCGGCCGAGTCGGCGGTGGCCACAGTGCGGCGGGCGGCCGGCGTCGATCCCGAGGATCCGCGCCTGAGCCAGGTCGTGGGCGAGCTGTCCCTGAAGAGTGCCGACTTCTCCACGCTGTGGGCGCGCCACGACGTGCGCGCCAAGACGCGGGAGGCGAAGCTCTTCCACCATGCTCAGGTCGGCGACCTCGAACTGCGCGTCGAGTCCTTCACCGTCAACAGTGCCCCCACGCAGCAACTCGTCGTCTACCAGGCCGAACCGGGCACGCCCTCCGCGGACGCGCTGTCCCTGCTCGGCTCGCTCAGCGCCGACGCGGTGGCCGAGGAACCGGCGGCCGGTGCCGCGTTCGACTGACATGCCGCCGCACGAGGGGCGGGCACGCCGCTCCGTTAGGTTGGAACAATGAGCGACACCACCCCCTTGGGAGAGTTCCTGAGAGCACGGCGCGAAGCCCTCAAGCCGCAGGACGTGGGCCTTCCGGCGCACGGGCGCAGGCGGGTGCCGGGGCTGCGCCGTGAGGAGGTCGCCATGCTCGCCGGGGTGAGCGCCGACTACTACATGCGCCTGGAGCAGGGTCGGGAGTCCAGCCCGTCCCCGCAGGTGATCGACGCGGTCGCCGCCGCCCTTCACCTCGGTGACGAGGCACACGACCATCTGCGCAGGCTCACCAGGGCACCCCAGGAGCGTCGCGCCGTGCCGGCCGGTCACGACGAGGTCCACCCCCAGCTCCTGCGGCTGATCGAGGGCTGGCCCGACACTCCCGCCTTCGTCCTGGGGCCGGCCCTGGACGTCCTGGCGCGCAACGCGCTCGCCGATGCCCTGCACAGCGGATTCCGACGGTTCGACAACCTCGCTCGCATGGTCTTCCTCGACCCGGCGGGGCGTACCTTCTACCGGGACTGGGACGAGTCCGCCGGGTCGTGCGTGGCCGAACTGCGTGCGGCCTTCGGACACGACCCCGGCTCCCCGCGGATCACCGAGGTCGTGGACACGCTGCGCGGGAGGAGTCCCGAGTTCGCCGCGCTGTGGGCCCGGCACGAGGTCAGGAGCAAGACGATGCGGGAGAAGTACCTGTCGCATCCGGAGGTGGGCGCTCTGGAGATCCAGTTCTCGGCCTTCACCGTCGGGGGAGCCCCGCACCAGCAGCTGGTCGTCTACCAGGCCGAGCCGGCGAGCGTCACCGCGGCCGCCTTCGCCGCGCTGCGGGCCGGTGCCGACGAAGAGCCGGCGGTGCGGGGCGGGGCCGGTCAGCCGTGCGACCCTGTGCCGTCCCGCCGGATGCGGTGATCGTCCTCGCGGTAGAGCACCAGGTGTTCGTGGAAGAGAACGCCGTCACGGATGTCCCCGGTGGCGGTGAAGCCGGTGTCGTCGACGTAGTCGATGTGGTCGCCGCTGACGGTGTAACGCCCGGTGTAGGCGCTGCGGCGCTGCCCGCGGGCCTCGTCGTAGCGGCCGTTCGGCAGTAGTTCCTGGCGGATGAAGCCGTCCTCGGTCACCCACATCCCGACGTACGGGTGCGGGTGGCGAGGCGTGTCGTTGCTGGTCATGACCTCACTCTCGGGCCCGCGACGGGAAGAGGCCAGGCCGCCGGGTCCCCAGGTGCGGGCTTCCTGGGTGCCGTGCACCCGGGTACGCGGCGGCCTGGTTCCGCCGGGTCGGCCCGACGAACCTGGTGGTCATGCAGCCGCCGCGACGGCCGAGCGGCTGCGATCCGCCTGCGACGAGGTCCGCTTCGTTCGCGGGGCGGACCCGATGAGCCGAACCCCTGAGGAAGACGATGACCATCAACGACACCCCCACCCCCACCCCCGCCCCCGCCGATGCCCTGAGCTGGCAGCCGGAAGCGCTCGACGACATCCTCTCGAACGACGGGGGCCGCCCCGTCCTGTTCACCAACGCACGGATCGTGACGATGGACCCGCTGATCGGGACCATGACCGGTGCCGACATCCTCTTCGTCGGTTCCCTGATCGTGGGCGTCGGCCCCGCCATCGTCACCGCGGCACAGGACGACAACGCCATCGTCGTCGACTGCACGGGCACGACCATCGTCCCGGCCGTCGTGGACACCGTCGCCCTGGCCGGTGGCCGCGGCCGGCGCTCGGAGCACGTCGCGACGCTGACGCCGGGCAACCGCACCGACTTCCTGGTGGTACCCGACGAACTCGCCGCCGATGTGCCGGGCGCGGTGGCGACCCTCATGTCCCGACCGGAGAAGGTCCGCGCACTGGTCGCGGCCGGCCGGCCCGTCCGGTGGGCGGGCACCGAGGTCCCCGGCGGGCCCACGGCCACCGAGACCGGCGTTCCCGCCGCTCCCGACCTGACCGGCAGCCCCCGGCTCGGCGTCTGGATCGACCGGGAGGACTTCCTGCACCAGGAACTCACCGCCGACGGCCGCTACGACGAGACACGCGGCGGCCGCCCCCACGCCTACCAGGGGCGGTTCTGGATCGACGGCGACCGCATCGACTACCTGGACGACCTCGGCTTCTGGGCCTACGGCGAGTTCAAGGGCGACGAGCTGCACCACGCGGGCTACGTCATGAAGCTGAACTGACCCGCCGGCCGGCCGGCCACGGCCGGGCCCACCCCCCTCCCCGACGTACGTACCGAAAGCAGCACTCCCATGACCAACACCAGCGGCACCGCCGCCGAGGCCCTCCTCGAACAGCTCCGCCGCCGCCCCGCGGACGAACGGCGCATCCTGTTCACCGGCGCGACCGTCGTCACCATGGACGCCGGCCTCGGTGTCCTGCACGACGCCGACCTGCTCGTCGAGGGCGACACCATCGCCGCCGTCGGCCCCGGTCTCGACCCCGGCGACGCCGTGGTCGTCGACGCGGCCGGCACCGTCCTGACCCCCGGCTTCGTCGACACCCACCGGCACGCCTGGGAGGCCCAGCTGCGCCGGATCATGCCGGACGTCGACGACCTCGGCGCCTACGTCATGTCGACCCTGGCCGGCTACGCCACGGTCTACCGGCCCGAGGACATGTACACCGGCACCAAGCTGGCCGCCCTCACCGCGATCGACAGCGGCATCACGACCATGCTCGACTTCTCCCACAACTCCCGCACCCCCGAACACTCCGACGCCGCCGTCGAGGCCCTCCGCGACACCGGCATCCGCGGCGTGCACGCCTCCATGGGCCCGCACTTCGGCGACTGGGACAGGCAGTGGCCCGGCGACCTGAAGCGCCTCAGGGAGACGTACTTCACCGGCGACGACCACCTGCTGACCCTGCGTCTGGCGACGCTCGCCACCGACGAGATCGCCGGCCCGGCACTCGCCTACGGCCCCGAACTCGCCCGCGTCGCCAAGGATCTGGGCATCGGGGTGAGCGTGGACGCGGTCTTCGGCACGGCCTCCTCCGAGGCGGTCCTGAACTGGGCGAGGGACGGCATCCTCGGCAGTGACGTCACCCTCATCCATGCCACCGGACTGACGTCCGCGGCATGGAAGGCGATGGGGGAGAGCGGCACCACCGTGGCCCTCGCCCCCACCTCCGACGCACAGATCGGCCTGGAGACCGCCATCCCCGCCGTCGACGAGGCCCTGTCCGTCGGCATCCGCCCCGGGCTGAGCATCGACGTCGAAGTCGCCCTGGCCAGCGACATGTTCACCCAGATGCGGGCCCTGCACGCCATCCAGCGGATGCGCGCGGTCAACGCCGCCTACGGCACCGATGGGCAGCCCGCGCGCATCACCACCCACGACGTGCTCGACTTCGCCACCCTCCAGGGCGCCCGCACCAACGGCCTGGACGGCGTCACCGGTTCACTCACCCCGGGCAAGAAGGCCGACCTGCTGGTCATCCAGGCCGAGGACCTCAACAACATGCCGCTCAACGACCCCATCGGCACCGTCGTGCTGGGCTCCGACGCCCGCAACATCAGCGCCGTCCTGGTCAACGGTGAGGTGCGCAAGTGGAACGGTCACGTCCTCGACGTCGACCTGCCGGCCCTGCGCCGCGAAGTCCACGCCTCGCGTGAGCACGTGCTGAACACTCCCGCAGCCTGAGCATCCCCGCGCCCCGGCCCCGGCGGAGAAGATCACGAAACCCGCACGGGTCGATTCCTGGTCCCGCCGCGCCGAACCGTGCCGGCGGGACACGGGCTTCGTGGACGGGTGGGACGGCGCATCGTTCCCTGCCACGGATCGACAAGTTGCAGCAAAGCGATCACGGAAGCAACTTCGTGATCGCTTGGGCCGCATCCTCCTCATACGTCGCCCCGAGTTGTCGCGGTATGGCCATCCGCTCACGTATTCGCGAAAGTGAACATCCGTCAGTCGTCGAGGCGGCCCGGCGTTTCCCGGGGCGCGGCATCGGGCTGCCGGCGGTGCGCCCGAGCCCCCTGCGTCCGATTCACCACAAACAGAACATCCGGTGCCATGTCGTCGCCCGGCCGTCTCACCGCTGCGCCGCGACGCCGTGTGCTCGGATATGTCCCGCGGCCCCCGACCAGGGGCTCACCACAGAAGGAAAGGACCCAACCGTGCCCACCACCCGTTCCGCACACACCGTCTGGGAAGGCAATCTGCTGGAGGGCAAGGGCGTCGTCACCTTCGACTCCTCCGGCATCGGCGAGCAGCCGGTGTCGTGGCCGTCGCGCGCCGAGCAGGCGAACGGCACGACGAGCCCGGAGGAGCTGATCGCGGCGGCCCACTCCAGCTGCTTCTCCATGGCGCTGTCGAACGGACTCACCGAGGCGGGCACCCCGCCCACCCGGCTCGTCACCTCCGCCGACGTGACCTTCCAGCCGGGGGTCGGCATCACCGGTATCCACCTCACCACCGAGGGCACCGTCCCCGGCCTCGACAACGACGCCTTCGTCGCCGCCGCCGAGGACGCCAAGGCCAACTGCCCCGTCAGCCAGGCGCTGACCGGCACGACCGTCACCCTGTCGGCCAAGCTCGCCTGACCGGGGACCGGAACCAGGCGGAACGCCGTCCACCGACAAGAAAGTACGATTCATGTCCTTGCCCCCGCTGCACATACCGCCGGACGGCGGATCCCCGGTGTTCCTCGTCGGGGACACCTACACCACCCTGCTCAGCGCCGCTGACACGGGCGGTGAGCTGTCCCTGGCCGAGGCCATCGTTCCGGCCGACGCCGGCCCCCCGCCGCACACGCACCACGGCGAGTCCGAGACGTTCGTCCTCCTGGACGGAACCCTCCGTGTGACCGCCGGTGACGAGGAGTTCGACGTCGAGCCCGGCGGGGTCGTGTACGTCCCCAAGGGGGTTCGGCACTCCTTCAAGAACACCAGCCCGGGCCACCCGGCCCGCATGTACTTCCTCTATGTGCCCGGCGGCATGGACGGCATGTTCCAGGAGATCGGCCGCCCCGGCGTCCGGGGCCGGGTCGGCCCTCCCCCCGACCCCGCAGACGTCGTCGCCATGGGAAACGTCGCCGAGAAGTACGGCTACACCCTCGGCTGAAGCCACATGCTGTTCCACCCCTACGAAGGAGACTCGTCATGAAGCGTGTCACTCAGCGAATGACGCTGGTCATGGCTGCCGCCGGAGCCCTGGCAGTCCTCATGCCCGCATCCCCCGCCGCCGCGATGAACAGGGCCGACTGCGGCAACCGGAACGATTTCGTGAAGGTCTGGTACGACGGCGGCAAGAACACCGTCTGCTTCGCCAACGCGGGTGTCCAGGACATGAACCTGCCCAACGCGGTCAAGGTCTCGTCCGGCAACAACCGCGTCCGCTTCGTCGTGGGCGGGGACATCTACACGTTGGCCAAGTGGTCGGCCAAGGTGGATGTCGAGAACCAGAACAAGACGCTTACCCGTCTGCGGATCTTCTGATCCACCCCACGCTCACGCGTTGAAGTCCTGGCCGTAGGTGTGGCGGTCGGTGCGTGTGCCGTCCGAGGACCTGAGCAGCCGGAGGACCGACGCGAGGACCGCGGTGATCAGAAGAGCGACACTGATCAGGAAGGTCCACTCGGCCCACACACCGCCGGCCCCTGCCGCATCGAGTGCCGAGAACAGCCCCGCGCCCACGGGGTAGGAGACCCCGCAGACGATGACGAGGGGCCAGAAGGTCAGCACCTTGAGGGGCTTGACCCATGCGGTGAGGGCGAGGGCGACGACGGCGGTCAGTGCGACGAGGACATGTATGCGTTCCATGGGCCGATCCTTTCGCGCGGAATCCGCCGCGATGTCGGCCACCAGGAGGAATCCCGCCTAGTCCGCGAAGCCTAGGGCCCGTCGCCGAGCCCGTTCTCCGACCGCTCACGGTGTACCCGTCCGGCGCGCGCCGGACGGGTACAGCTCCTCGTGCCACAGACGGACCGAGACGCGCGCGACCGCGGTCCTGAGATGACGGCGGTAGGTGCTCAGTGACACGCCCAGTCGATCGGCCGCCGCCTTGTGAGGGGCCGTCCCTTCGACGAACGCGGCCACCGCCGCCCGGTGCGGTCCGTGCCCGCCCCGCTCCTCGGCCAGCCGGTCCACGGTCCGCAGGAGCACCGCCGCCAGGTCCCCGTTCCCCGCGGCGACCACCCGGCTGTGCCGCAACGGATTCAGCGCGAGTTCCGACGGCCGCCGCAGCGCCCGCAGCCCCGCGGCCACCGCGTCGGCGAACTCCCGCTCGGACAGGACCCCCGTCGCTGTCCGCGCCTCGTCCGCGCGGACGAGGCCGGCACCGTCCACGGGATCGCCGGGCTCGCGGCCGTCACCCTCGCCGGACACGGAGTGCAGCAGCCCCCGCAGCCAGGCCGAAGCGGGGAAGACCCGCGTGTCGCGGGCGAACAGACGCTGGGGGACGCCGCCGGCGTCCCAGCGGTGCTCCGTGGGAAGCAGCCCGTGCCGGCGCAGCGACCCGTCCCAGACCCCGTCGTCCGGGAGCACGAAGAACACCCAGGCCGGTCCGCCGTCCCGCACGGTCTCCGCGACGAGCCCCCGCAGCGCCGGCACCACGGCCGACGAGGCGTCCCGCTTCTCGTGCGGGCCGGCGTGGAAGCGGGCCACCGAGATCCGCTCGCCCGCCCGCAGCGGCCCGTGCCGCCGGACGTGGTCCCAGACGGCGGCGACCACCGGATCCGCCGCCTCCCCTTCGTACGCCGTCAGCCGCAGCCAGGCCGAACAGGCTTCCGGGGAGCCGTACGGGAACGGCCGCCGGACCCGGAACGCCTCCGGCCGGTGATGCAGCCAGAACCGTGCGACCTCCGCGGACTCCGGTCCCTCGCGGTCCTCGATCAGGCCGAGCACGGTGGCCCGGTCCACGGTCCCGCACGCCTCGTCCTCGTGGCCGCCCGGCGCGATCCGCTCGTGCGCGGGCGGCGGCACCGCGATGCCCCGGTACAGGCGGTGCAGGGCTCCCGCGGCATCCGAGGCGCGGTCGGGAGGGACCGTGCGTATCCGCTCCACCAGGTGATGGTGCAGGCGCTCGTGCAGGGCGGCGAATCCCTCCGGGTCGTTCCAGCGGGCGTCCTGCTCGACCGTGTTCCGTACCACCTCGTCCAGCAGCAGGCCGCACCCGACGGCCGTCACCCAGGGTTGCGCGCGCAGCCATGCGAACGACCGGGCCGCCGCGCCGCCGTCGAGTTCGGCGCGCAACAGCTCCTCCGTGACGGCACCGGCCAGGGCGGCCACCCTCAGAGCCCGCCGGTGCTGCTCGGTGGGAAGACCACCGACGAGACGGTGGTACAGGACCGCGGTCAGCCGTCGGGAGACGCCCCCGTCCAGGGACCACCGTGCTTCCCCACCGGTGCGGGCGGCGGCCGCGACCAGGGACAGGGCCAGCGGATGGCCGCCCGCGAACTCCCGCACGGGGGCGCGCAGGGGAGGCGGCACGTCCTGGTCGCGAAGGACCGTGGCGGCCTCCTCCGCGTTCAGCGCGGGCAGCCTCATGGTCCGGGCGCACGCCGCCCAGCCGGGATCGGTGGTCCAGCCGGGCTGCGGCGGGGTCCTCGACGCCATGACCACGACCGCGTCCCTCGGCACGTCGGGCAGGAAGCCGTCACGCAGCCACTCCTCAAGGCCGGTGCACCGCTCCAGGGAGTCGACCAACAGGACCGGCGCGGGAGCGTCGAGCACCTCACGGAACACGCCCCGGCGACCGTGGGCGTCCGCCGGTGTCCGCGCACCGTCCACCCGCACCACCGTCCGGCCGGCGGCGGTCGCGTCCAGCGACAGGCGGTGCAGCAGGGCGGACTTCCCGATACCGCCGGGCCCGTGCACGAAGAGGACGGGAGGTGCTTCGGCCTCTCCCGCCAGCGCCGCCCGGAACGCCTCCCGCTCGGCCGCCCTGCCGACGAAGGCCCGGGCGCGCGCGGCGGCCACCCGGTCGCCGAGCAGACCGCCACCGAGGAAGCCGGCAGGGCCTTCGGCGTCGCGGCCGCTCACCGGGCCGGCTCGGGTGGGAACTGGGTCCCGGAGACTCACCGGAACTCCTTCGGGCAGGGATCGGTCGACCCCTCCAGTCCAACGCCCCGTACGGTCCGCGAGCTCCGCCTCCGAGGTGAACCGGCGGATCGGCCGACCGGACGAGTACGCGCCCCTGCTCGTCTTCGGGAACGAGCACGTCCCGGCGGGCCGGTGACCCGGCGGATCGCCGTCCCGGCCGATCGTCGCCGCGGCACGCGGTCTAGCGTGGACCGCCATGCACGCACTGGACTCGTGGCCGCGCCGCCGTCTGCCCCCCGCCCTGACCGACCTGGTCCTGGGCGTCCTCCTGACCGGCTGGTGCCTGGCCCTGCCCTCCCTGGTCCCGGCGACCGAAGACCTGCACGACGCGCCGGGCGGCTGGTGGGTCGCACTCATCCTGGCCTGCGGCGCGCCCCTCACCGTCCACCACCGGTTTCCGCTGGCGAGCCTGGTGACGGTCGCGGTCGCCTGCGGCGTCCTCCAGGGGCTGCGCTACGTCCCCCACCTGGTGGGCCCGCAGGGGACCGCGATCAGCCCCACCTACCTGAGCGCCGCGACGGCCCTGTTCCTGACGGCCGTGCGCACCGGTCACCGCACCACCGCTCTGGTGGCGCTGCTGCACATCCCGGCGATGTCCGTCACGGAAGCCGTCCTGGCGCCCGCCGGCCACCGGTTCGCGGCGGGCACGACCGAGGCGGTACTGATGGCCGCGGCCTGGTCGCTGGGCCGGCTGGTACGCACCCGCACCGCGATGCAGGACCAGGCACTGGAGCGCGCCAGGGCCCTGGAGGGCGAACAGCTCGCCAACGCCCGTACCGCCGTCATGGAGGAACGCGCGCGCATCGCCCGGGAACTGCACGACATCGTCGCCCACAACGTCAGCCTCATGGTCGTGCAGACCATCGCCGCCGACCGGGTCCAGGCCCGCGACCCGGAGAAGGCGCACGAACTGCACCGCACCATCGAGGAGACCGGCCGTGCCACCGTCACCGAGCTACGGCAACTGCTGGACGTGCTCCGCACCGACGACGAGGACGACACCGACCCCAGCAAGCAGCCGCCGCAGCCCACCATCGACGCCATCCCGGCGCTGCTGGAGTCGGTGCGTGCGGCCGGTCTCCAGGTCCGCTGCACCGTCAGCGGGGAGCCGGCCGCACTGTCGGCCGGCTCGCAACTGGCGGTCTACCGCATCGTGCAGGAGGCCCTCACCAACACGCTCAAGCACGCGGGCCGCACCCGCACCGCGGTCACGCTGGCGTGGGAGCACGACCGGCACCGGCTGTCCCTGAGGATCTGCGACGCGGGCCCCTGCGGGCGAGCCGCGCCCGCGCCGGCCCCCGCCGCCGACCGGGGGACGGGGCACGGGCTGGTCGGCATCCGGGAGCGGGTCGCGGCCATGGGCGGCACACTGCACACCGGCCACCGTCCCGGTGGCGGCTACTGCGTGCACGCGGCCCTTCCCCTTCCGTCCGTGTACGGACCGCCGCCACCGGACGACCGGCGCTCCCGCGACCTCGCCGAGCCCGTTCGGCACGACGACGGCGCCGGTTCCCACGACGACGGGGCCGGTGCCCACGACCGTGGGGACGATCCCCACGACCGCGGGGACGATCCCCACGACTGCGGGGCCCGGGCCGTCCTCGCCCTCCCGGTCCCCTGAGTCAACGCCGCGGCCGGTCCCCGGGTGACAACAGCGGGGTTCCGGACAGTTCGTGCTCCCACATGATCCGCGTGATCCGTCGTGTCGCCCACGTCAGGTGGCGGCGGTAGGTGCTGAGGGGAAGGCCCAGGCGCCGAGCGGCGGCGGCCTGCGTCGAGGCCCCTTCGACGTAGGCGGCGGTCGCCGCACGGAAGCCCTTGTCACCACCGCGTTCGAGCGGCAGTCCGCCGATCGCGTTGGTGACCACCTCCCTGAGCCCCCTGCCGTGCGCCAGGACGAGACGACTGCGCCGGAGCGGGTTGAGCGCCAACTCGCGCGGCCGGCGCAGGGCCCGCAGGGCGGCGAGCACGGCGGCGGCGAACTCCTCCTCGTCCAGCACCAGGACATCCGCCGCCGTGAACGGGTCCCGCTCGGAGCGGGCCGGACCGGCAGCGGCACCGGTGAGTGGGGGAGCGCTCTCCGCGCCCCCGAACACCGCGGGCAGGGCACGCCGGTCGCAGGCGAAGAGACGGTGAGGGTGGCCGTCGACGGTCACCGTGCCGGCCGTCGGCTCCATGGCGTGGTGGCGCAGATGGGAGTCCCAGAAGCCGTCGTCGCGCACGACGGCGAACGCCCAGGCCAGTTCGTCGTTACGGATGATCTCCCCCACCATGCGCCCGAGGGACGCGTCCATGACGGGGGAGGGGCGGTGGTGGCCGTACTCGCCGACGTGGAACCGCGCCAGCGCGATGTGCTCGCCGTCCCGCACCGGCCCGTGCTTCCTGGTGTGCGCCCAGGCGGCGGCGACGACCGGGTCCTCCGCCTCACCGTCGAAGGGCGTGAGCTCCAGCCACGCCGAACACCCGACGAACCCCTCACCGGGGACGAGACGTTGCAGACGGAAGCTCTCGGGCTGCTCGCGCAGCCAGTGCGCGGCCATGCGCGCCGACTCCGGTCCCTCCTGGCGGCGTATCCGGCGGATCACCGCCTCCTCGTGCCCCACCGCGCGGGGCAGCAGCTCCTCCATACGGCCGCCCGACGGCCGGCCGTGCCCCTCGGCCAGAAAGCGCCCGGAGCGGTGGAGGAACCGCAGGTCCCCCACGGTCTCCAGGACGCGCGAGGCGGGCGCGTGCCTCGTCCGTTCGACCAGGTGACCCCGGATCCTCCGGTGCAGTTCCGCGAATCCGGCCGGATCACGCCAGTACAGATCGGCCTTCAACGCCTCGCGTACGACGCCGTGGGGGAACACGCCGGGACGGGTGGTCTCGACGAACGGCAGGTCGCGCAGCCAGACGAAGAGATGCTCGCCCTGGTCGCCGAGGACCGCCCGCAACAGCTCCACCGAGGTGACACGGGCCTGGGCGCACACGTCCAGGGCCGCCTGGTGAGCCTCGTCGGGCGGGGTACCGACGAGCCGGCGCAGCAGAGCGGCGACGGCGTCCCGGCCCAGCGGGGGGTCCGCGGCACCGCCCCCGGTCTCCGCGCGCACCGCCGCCTCCGCGGCCAGGGCGAGAGCCAGGGGATGCCCTCCGGTGAATTCCAGCAGGGCGTCGTGCAGATGAGGGGGCACGCCTCGCTGCACACGGGTGTGCGCGACGCGCTGCCCGTTCGCGGGTGACCGTCAGCCCGGGGCGCGGGCGTGCCCGTCCGGTGCGACCAGGCCGGCGTCGTAGGCCAGGATCACCGCCTGCACCCGGTCGCGCAGGTGGTACTTCTCCAGGATGTGGGCGATGTGCGTCCTGACCGTGTTCCTGCTGACGTCCAGCTCCTGGGCGATCTCCTCGTTGGACAGCCCCCGGCTCAGCGCGCGCAGCACGTCGACCTCACGGGCCGTGAGATGGTCCAGCCGCCTGGGCGCTGAGGCGGCGGCCGGCTGGGGCAGGCGGGCGAAGCGGTCCAGCATCCGCCGAGTGACGCTCGGGGAGAGGACGGCATCACCGGCGGCCACCATCCGTACCGCCTCCACCAGGGACTGAGCCGGTCCGTCCTTGAGCAGGAAGCCGACGGCCCCGGCCCGCAGGGCGTCCAGGACATGCCGGTCCAGGTCGAACGTGGTCAGCATCACGACCTGGGAGTCCGCCCCGGACTCCACGATGCGCCGGGTGGCCTCGACCCCGTCCGTGCCGGGCATGCGGACGTCCATCAGAACGACGTCCGGGCGCAGGGCGAGGACCTGCTCGACAGCGGAGTCGCCGTCGGACGCCTCGCCCACGACGGAGATGTCCGGTTCGCATTCGAGGATGAGGCGGAAACCGGTGCGGATCATCTGCTGATCGTCGACCAGCAGAACGCGGACGGACTCCATGGGTAAGGCTTCCTTCGTGCGGTGCACCGGTGGCCGGTGCGGGTGAAACGGGGATGGCCGGCTGCCTCTCCGAGCGGTACGCCGGGTAGGAGGAGCCGTTCCGCCTCTCGATGACGGCAGATCACGATATCCGCACGGGTCGTCCCGGGACGCGCCGCGCCGGTCCGCGTCAGCGGAACGCGGCCGGCACGGACGGGTGGGACGGCACACGGTTCCCGGCGACGGCCCGCCGTCCGGCCGGGGAGTCAGCCGTCCGGGCGCAGCGACCGGCGTGCGACGAGGGCCGCGCCCAGGTGCTGGAGGTCCAGGGGGCGGGTGGGGGACAGGCCCGTGAGGGTGGTGATGCGGCGCAGTCGGTAGTCGACCGTGTTGGGGTGGATGTGGAGCGCCGCGGCGGTGGCGCGGCGGTCCAGTTCGCGGGCGAGATGGGTCTCCAGGGTCCGCAGGAGTTCCGGTTTGCCCTCCAGGGGCCGCAGCAGGGAGGCCAGGCCGTGCAGGGCCTCGCCGGGGCGGCTCAGCTGGTAGTCCAGGAGGACGTCGGCCAGCCGGTAGAGGCCGGGCGGCCGGCCGGAGCGGCGTACGAGGGCGACGACCTCGGCGGTACGGGCGACGGCCGCCGGTATCCCGGGCGGTTCGGCCGTCTCGGCCGCGGCGGTCACCGGCACGCCGGCGGCGTCCGCGGTACGGGCCACGAGCCCGGTGAGCTCCGGCCAGGGCGGGGGCGCGGCGGCGGGGAGCAGGACGGTGCCGCCGTCCGGGCCGAGGGCGGTCAGGGGTGGCTCGCCGCCGTGGGCGTCGAGGGCCGAGCGGACGCGGCGGAGCTTGCGCCGGGCCGCGATCCGGGCGCCGGGGCCGTCGCCGGTCTCGTCGGGGTGCGGCGCGAGGGCGAGGGTCAGGGCGACGTAGCGTTCGCTGCCGCCCTCGGCCGCGTCTCCGGCGAGCAGGGCCGTCATCAGGGCGTGGCGGCCGCGGTGTTCTTCGCTGTCCAGGGCTCGGCGGGCCTCCAGGTAGCCGGCGCTGACGGCCGAGGTGACGTACTGCTGGAGCGTCAGTACGTGGGTCACGATCCGGGTCACGTCGGGGAGTTCGGCGGGGCGGGCGCCGGCGGACAGGTCCTGCCAGCACATGGTCGTGCCCAGGTGGTAGGCGGACAGGATGGCGTCCAGCGGTACGCCCTCCTCGGCGCGCTGGCCGGCGGAGTCCCGCTGCCGCGCGAGTTCGGTCTCGCCGGGCGGGCGCCGGTGTTCCAGGGAATCGGCGAGCATCCGCAGGTTGTGCTGGACGATGTCGGCGATGTCGCCGGTCAGCGCCTCGCCGGGCAGCTCGGCGTAGGCGGGGAGTTCGGCGCGCAGCCGGGCGACGATACGGCGGGTCAGGGCGGGTGCGGCGGCGCGTAGCCGGGCGGCGGCGGGGCGGCCGGCGATGCGGAGGTGCGGACCGGAGTTGTCACGTGTCACAAAGGCCCCCGTCGAAGTCTGCGTTACCGCCCAGTTAAGCAGGGGCCCGCGGGGCTGCAAGATGACCGGCGGCACGTTCCGCTCCACCTCCGACTCCATCGCGGATCCGCACCCGTCGTCCGGGATGCGTATCCGCGCCGTTCCTCCTGTACCGCGCGTCGCACAGCTTGCCGCCTTGCCGTCCTCGGGACTTCGGGAGCCGCAGTGAACAGGTCGTACCGCAAGGGAATCGCCCGTCTGGTCAGATGCGCGCTCGGCGCCGGTCTGGTGGCCGGGCTGCTGGCGGGCGCGCCCGCCGCCACCGCCGCCGGGTCCGCGTCGGGGGAGGTGTATGTGGCCCTCGGTGACTCGATGGCCTCCGGTCCGCTGGTTCCGTGGCCCACCGGGCCGCTGGCCTGCGGCCGGTCCACGCAGAACTATCCGCACGAGCTGGCGGACCGTCTGGACGTCGCCGAGTTCCGCGACGTGACGTGCAGTGGCGCGAAGACGGACCACATGACGCGGCCTCAGGGGCTGTCCCTGCTGGACCAGGACATGGGCGAGGCACCGCCGCAGTTCGACGCGCTCAGCGAGGACACCACCCTGGTCACGCTCACCATCGGCGGCAACGACGCGGGCCTGGTCGGCATCGCCGAGGACTGCATGCAGCTGAATCCGCTCGCCGAGCCCTGCAAGACGGGCCTCACCGAGGGCGGTGTGGACCGGGTCGCGGAGCGCGTGGACTCCGCCGCACCGAAGGTGGCGGCCGTACTCGACGGCATCCGCGCGAAGGCGCCGGACGCCCGGGTGATCGTGGCGGGGTACGGGCTCTACATCAAGCCGGGCGGCTGCTGGCCGGTGCAGCCGGTGCTCGGTGTGGACGCCGACTACCTCCAGGGGGCGGTGGACCGGCTGAACGGGATCCTGGCCGAGCAGGCCGCGGCCCACGGCGCCGAGTACGTCGATCTGCGCACGCCCAGCGTGGGCCACGACGCCTGCCAGGCGCCGAGCCGCCGCTGGATCGAGGGCTATGTGCCCACCTCGCTCGCGGCGCCGCTGCACCCCAACGCCGCCGGTGAGGCCGCGTACGCGCGGCTGATCGGCGATCACATCACGGGCGCCTGACGGACGCCGTACCTGACGGGCCGGCCGCGCTGCCGGCCGGGGGGGGGGGGGGGGGGGGGGCCGGGGGGGGGGGGGGGGGGGTGTGGGGGGGGGGGGGTACCGGCCCGAAGCCGGGGTCCACTCGCCTCTTCC
>NZ_JBVIFC010000005.1:0-168914 GCF_055571535.1 Streptomyces sp. NPDC030893
TCCCCCCCCCCCCCCCCCCCCCCCCACCCCCCCCCCCCCCCCCCCCCCCCCCCCCCCCCCCCCCCCCCCCCTCCCCCCTCCCCCTCCGCCGCACGGGAGGGTCAGTCCAACGGGTCGAGTGTGAGGGACGCCTGGCGCGGGTCGCCGTCGTGGACGAGCGACTCGTGGTGGCCGACGTCGTCGAAGGCGAAGCCGTAGGCCTTTCCGTCGGCCATGTGCGCGTGGATGATCCGGGAGTAGTGGTTGGTGACGGGCTCCCGGTAGAAGCCGGCCGCGCTCGTGTCGGGCTGGTGGGGGTTGGTGAGGAGGGTGGTGCGGTGGAATCCCGCGCACAGGGTGCGTGAAATGGGGCCGCGCACCTGGTCGTTCGGGGCGTCGAGATGGCGGTGGCAGCCGAAGACGGAGGAGGCGTCGGGCTTCTGGAAGCCGGTGACGACGGCGCCCGAGGTGTTGGTGAAGTTCATGACGCCGCCGGAGACCCGGCCGAAGTACCTGATGTCGGGGCGGTCGGCGAAGGGTGTGACCGTCAGGGTCGAGCCGGCGTACTTCTGCCAGACCCGGTTGACGTAGTCGTCCAGGACGGAGGCCGGCAGGGCGCCGGTCTCCACTCCGTACAGCGGGGACAGGGCGCGCAGTACGGTGCCGTCGGGCCGGGTCTGGATCAGGTCGGCCCAGCCCCCGGGCTGTCCTCTCAGGGCGTTGAGGACCCCGTTGTAGCCGCCCGGTCGGAGCCGGCCGGCGGTCGCCGTGGTGCCGTCGGCGCGCCGCACTCCCACCGTGTAGGGCGCGGAGAACATGTCGACCTGGGTGCTGTTGAGCCACAGGCCGTCGTTGTCGAGTGTGTACTCCGACCAGTTGAACAGGATGTTCCGGTTGGGGTCCGTGGGGTTCTGCACGGCGGGCTGCACCAGTCCGCCGGTGGTCAGCCTGAAGACCATCTTCTGCCCGTAGGAGAAGTAGAGGCGGCCGGAGAACTTCGGGACGCGGATGGTCTTGGTCTGCCCGGCCGCCGGGCCGGGGATCGAGGCGTCGGGTGCGGGTGTGGGCGGGTTGCCTCCGGCGGGCCAGGGGTGGAACGTGCCGTTCGCGTCGGCCCAGCCCTGCCGGCCGGTCGACGGCTGGGTGCCGAGGTTGTAGAGGAACACCTGGTCGCCGCGGCCCGAGTTGTTGGTGATCGTCATGGGGAGGGTGTCGGGGACCGCGGCATGGGCGGGGGACGGCACTCCGGTGGCGAGCAAGGGTCCGCCGAGCGCGGTGGCCATGCTCAACCCCAGGGCCGTGAACCGGCGTTTGAGTGTGCGCAGCATGCTCCTTCTCCGTTCGACCGTGGCCGGGAACCGTTGTGAGAGCGCTCTCGGAGCGTCCCGCCTTGGTATGGACCTGTCAACGGGTGGGGAGTCGGTGATTCCGGATCCACCCGGCACCCACGCGACGTCCCGCGATGTTCATCCGGTCGTTCCCCAGGTCTTCCGCCGGCGGGCCCGAGGCGCTGAACTATAGGCCGCGGCCCGCGAGACGGCCGCTGCATGGACAACGTTGTCACCTGGGAAAGCAGGAACACGGACACGATGTGGAACGCCACCGAGCCCCCACCGACGCCCTCGCCGGGCCGTCGCAGACTTCTCACCACCGCGCTGGTGCTGGGCGCGCTGATCGCCGGGCTGACGCCCGCGGCCGGCGCGGCCGCCCCGAAGCACCGTGACATCACGGCGTTCGACGCCGTCGACCCGTTCATCGGCACGCGCCTGGACACGTCCCAGAACAAGGGGAACAGCGCGTACGGCAACACCTGGCCGGGCGCCACGGTGCCGTTCGGCATGGTGCAGTCCTCCCCCACCACGTACCGCACCTCGGACGGGGACCAGAAGGGCGGGTACGAGTACACGGCCGACCGGATCCGCGGCTTCGGCATGACCCGTCTCTCCGGGACCGGCTGCGAAGGCCGGTTCAGCGGCTTCGACTTCCCGGTGCTGCCCTACACCGGCGAGCTCACCGAGGGCGCCCTGCCCTCCAGCCCGGCCGAGAGGATCACCGACTACTACGTCGGCTTCGACCACGCCGGCGAGAAGGCCGACCCCGGCTACTACTCCGTGGACCTCGCCAACGGCGTGGAGACGGAGCTGACCGCCACCACGCGCACCGCCGTGAGCCGCTTCGACTTCCCCTCCGGCGGCACCTCGACCCTGCTGTTCGACGTGGCCGGTTCCAACAACCGGGTCTTCGGCAGCGAGGTGAAGGTCGACGGCGACACCGTCAGCGGCTGGGTGGAGACGGCCTCGGTGTGCGACGAGGGCGGACGCTACCGGGCGTACTTCTCCACCACGTTCGACCGTCCCGTCAAGGCCCACGGCACCTGGGAGGGTTCCGGGGTACGGCCCGGTTCGGACGCCGCCTCCGGTGGCGGGACCAAGCACGGTGCGGGTGCCTACCTCGTCTTCGACCGGGGCGCGAAGGTCACCGCGAAGACCGGCCTGAGCTATGTGAGCGTCGAGGGCGCGGCACGCAACGCCCTGACCGAGACCCGCGGCCGGAGCTTCGACCGGGTCCGCGACCAGGCCGCCCGCGTGTGGCGGGACGCGCTCGGCACCGTCGACGCGGAGGGCGGCACCCGCGCCGAACGGGTGAAGTTCTACACGGCGTTGTACCACTCGCTGCTCCACCCGAACGTCTTCGACGACGTCAGCGGCGAGTACCGGGGCTACGACGGAGAGATCCACCGGGTCGCCAAGGGCCGCCACCACTACGTCACCTACGCGGGCTGGGACACCTACCGCAGTCACGCCCAGCTGGTCGCCCTGCTGTTCCCCGAGGTCGGCAGCGACATCAACCAGTCGATCACCGACATGGTCCGCCAGACCGGCACCTGGCCCAACTGGCCGCATCTCAACCAGGCGCAGCAGAAGATGAGCGGTGACTCGCTGCAGTCGGTGGTCGCCTCGATCGACGCGTTCGGCAGCACGGACTACGACCGCCGGGCCGCGCTGGAGTCGATGCGGACGACCCAGAGCCTGCCGGCCGACGCCACGCTGCGGCGGCACGCCTACCAGTACGCGACCGTGGGATTCATCGAGAACCGCAAGGGCGACTCGGCGACGTCGAAGACGCTCGAGTACGCCGTGGACGACTTCGGCATCGCCCAGCTCGCCCGGCGGCTGGGCGACGAGGAGACGTACGACCGGTTCATGGTCCGGGCGCAGAACTGGCGGAACGTGTTCGACGACGCCGCCGGCCACATACGGCCCCGCGAGCGGACGGGCTTCGACCGGGGCTTCGACCTCGGTGAGCGGGGCAACCAGTTCGAGCAGGCCACCGGCTACCAGTACGGCTGGATGGTGCCGCACAACGTCGGCGCGCTGATCGAGAAGCGCGGCGGCGTCGAGGCCACCACGAAGGCCCTCGACGATCACACCCGTGAGCTGGACGCGGGCGTGTACGACACCTCGGGCGCGTATCTGAGCAACCAGCCCAGCTTCACCATGCCGTTCGTCTACAACTGGCTGCGGCAGCCGCACCGTACGGCGGACGTGCTGCGCCGGGCGGTGGACGAGATGTACGACACCTCGCCCTCGGGGCTGCCCGGCAACGACGACCTCGGCTCGCTGAGCAGCTGGTACGTGTGGGCGAACATGGGACTGTTCCCCGCGATTCCCGGCACCGCCGATCTGGTGGTGAGCGGACCGATGTTCGACCGGGTCGTGGTGGACAGCGCCGACAGCCGGCGCAGGATCGTCCTCGACGCCCCCCGGGCCGGCGAGGCGCCCTACGTCCGCTCGTTGAAGGTGAACGGCCGTGCCACCGGCCGTTCCTGGCTCCCCGCGGACTTCACCCGCAAGGGCGGCCGGCTCGACTTCCGGATGTCGGCGAAGCCCGGCAGCTGGGGCACCCGGGCCGCCGATGTCCCGCCGTCGCACACCGACGGCACGGACGAGCGGAACAACACCGGCGTCACGCCCGACGGGCACGGCGACCTCGGTTCGCTCGACCTCAGCGACAACTCCCTGTCCAGGGAGCGGCTGGCGCGGGCCGGAGCGGCGCCGGGTGCGAAACTCCCGCTGGGTGACACCGGTGTGGAGTTCACCTGGCCGGACACCGAGCCCGGGGAGCCCGACAACTGGATTCCGCACGGCCAGCGCATCCGCATGGACGGCGCCCCGGCCACCGGGATCTCCTTCCTCGGCCTCGCCACCAACGGGCCCGCGCAGGGCACCGCGGTGGTCGAGTACACCGACGGCTCCACCCAGTCGGTGCCGGTGCGGCTGACCGACTGGACGCCGGGGACGAACCACCGGTTCGGCAACGAGCCGCTGGTGACCACGAAGGGACGCAACCGGGCCTCGGGCGGCGCCGACACCGTGGAGACCAAGGTGTTCGCCACCCGTCCCCAGCCGCTGGATCCGAAGAAGCGGGTCGCCGCCGTCGTGCTGCCGCAGGGCACCGACCGCGGTGTCATGCATGTGTTCGACGTCGCGCTCACCGACAACCCCGATCTCGAGTTCCCCGGTCTGGAGCCCTCGCGCATCGTCCTCACCCCCACCGCGGAGCCGGAGACCTCCCAGGCCGTCACCTGGCGCACGGCGGCCGTGCCGGCCTCCGGCCAGGTGCGGATCCGTGAGGCCGGCACCGAGCGCTGGCGGACCGTGACCGCCCGCACCGGCGAGGAGCTGGAGGCGGGCGGGGAGCTGACCCGCACGCACTCCGCGGTCGTCGACCGCCTCTCCCCCGGCACCGCGTACGAGTACCGGGTCGGCACGGGCGACCGGTTCAGCCCCGTGTACCGGTTCACCACCGCCCGGCCCGCGGGCGAGGACTTCACGTTCCTCTACTTCGGCGACGCCCAGAACGACCTGGCGGCGAAGTGGGCGCCGGTCGTGAAGCAGGCCTACGACCGCTATCCCGACGCCGTCGGCAGCGTCAACGCCGGGGATCTCGTCAACACCTCGGGCAACGACGCCGAATGGCGGGACTGGTTCGGGGCGATGGACGGCTACAGCCAGACGACCAACGTCATCGCCGCGCCCGGCAACCACGAGTACGCGGGAGACACCTTCCTCAAGAAGTGGAAGTCGACCTTCGAGTACCCGGCCAACGGGCCGAGGGCCGCGCCGGCCGCCGACGGTACCCCCGCCGAGCGGCAACGTGCCGCCTACGAGGCGCACATGGCGAAGGCGCTCACCGAGACCGCGTACTACACCGACTACCAGGGGGTGCGGTTCATCTCCCTCAACGCCAGTACGCACGACGCCCGTTCGCTGATGACGCCGGACGACCTCCCGGCGTGCAGCGAGAACTGCCCCGATCCGCAGCGGCTCTGGCTCGGTATGCAGGGCCGCTGGCTGGACCACGTCCTCGAGGACAACCCCGGCAAGTGGGCGGTGGCGGTGTTCCACCAGCCGGTGTTCTCCGCCGCGGAGGGCCGCGACGAGAAGCCGGTGCGCGACGCCTGGCTGCCGGTGTTCCAGCGCGGCGACATCGACCTGGTGCTGATGGGACACGACCATGTGTACGCCCGCGGCCACGTCGACTCCGACGCCGGCTCCACCCCCGGTGTGACCACCGGCCCCGTCTACACGGTCGCCGTCTCGGGGCCGAAGTACTACGAGCTCGCCCCCGAGGACGACAACGTGTGGACCCGCAACGGGGCGACGCAGGTGGTCCGCGCGGGACACACCTCCACGTTCCAGGGGATCGAGGTCACGAAGGACACGATCCGCTACGAGGCGGTCGTCGCCGCCAAGGGGGACGACCGGTCCACCACCGACAAGGAGGTCGGTGAGGTCCTCGACTCGTTCACCATCACCAAGCGCGACGACGGCACGAAGTACGTGACCGAGGACGGGGTGCCCGTTCCGGACTGAGTACCCCGCCGTGGGCCCGGCCGGGACGGCTCCGGGCCGGGCCCACGGCTCGCCTCCGTCGCCCGCGGCCGTCGCGCCTTGCCTGCGGCGAGCGGCTGACGCAGGCTGGTCCCATGGGTGCGGAGCCGACGCTCATCTCCTCCGTGCAGCGGGCCTTCCGGCTGCTGGAGGCGGTGAGCGCGCACCGGAACGGCGCGCCGGCGAAGCAGCTGGCACGGGAGACGGGGCTGCCGCCGGCCACGGCGTACCACCTGCTGCGCACGCTCGTGCACGACGGGTACCTGCGCAAGCTGGACGACGGCGGGTTCGTGCTGGGCGAGCGGTTGCGGAGCCTGCACACGGCGGGCGGCGGGCAGGCGCTGCTCAGCCGGGTCCGGCCCGCGCTCGCCGCGCTGCGCGACGAACTCTCCAGCGCCGCCTATCTCACGTTCTACGAGGACGGCGAGATCCGGGTCGCCGAGATCGTCGACGGTCCGCGCACCCCGCGGGTGGATCTCTGGGTCGGTTTCGAGGACGCCGGGCACGCCACCGCGCTGGGCAAGTCCGTGCTGAGGGAGCTCGACGACGAGGCACGCCGGGAGTACCTCTCCCGGCACCCCCTCAACGACCTCACCCCCCGGACGATCACCACGGCGCCGGCACTGATCCGCCAGATCGAGACCACCGCCCTGGCCCCGGCCGTGACGGACCTGGAGGAGTACGCCCTGGGGACCGTCTGTGTCGCGGTGCCGGTCTACAGCGGCCGCACACTCGGCTCGCTCGGTGTGTCGATGCCGAAGGACCGGCTCTCCCGGCTCGACGAGGTCCGTAAGCGGCTCCTCCCCACCGCCGGACGGGTGAGCCGAGGCCTGTCGCTCACTATCTGAAAAGCACACCCTTGTGACGTTCCCAACGATCACTTTTCCTGAATAAACAGACATTTCAGGCCGCGCGTACGGCGCACAAAGGTGAGGACACCGGACGACACATGAGTCACGCCCCTCGGCACGGACGCGACCATTCGCCGACACGGCCGTACCCGCGGAGGACCGGGCGCATCTGCTCGCCCCGGGTGCAGACGGTCGTGCACTGGGCCGCCGGCACCACGGTCCTGCCGTTACTCATCGTCCTCCTCGTCGTGTGCGTCGACCTGTTCGGCGGGACGGGCAAGATCTGGCTGCCGCTGCTGGCCGCCGGGCCGGCGCTGGCGGCAGCGACCAGCCGGCCGGTCGGGGTGCTGGGGGTCGGGGTCCTGGCCTCGCTGCTCGGGGCGGGGATCGGTGCCCGGCACGGCGTGGCGGCGGCACAGCTGGTCGTCGTACTCGCCGCGCTGGTGACCGTCACCCTGGCCGGCACGCTCGCCAGTGCCCTGCGCGAACGGCGCGAACGGGTGCTCGCAGCCGTCCGCTCGGTCGCCGAGACCGCCCAGCACGCGCTGCTCGCGCCGGTTCCCGCGACCGTCGGCCCGTTCCAGACGGCCGTCCGCTACAGCGCCGCGGCGGCGGAGGCCCGGATCGGCGGCGACCTGTACGCCCTCGTCGACACTCCGTACGGGGTCCGGACGATCGTCGGCGATGTGCGCGGCAAGGGGCTGCCGGCCGTCGGGACCGCCGCTCTCGTGCTCGGCGTGTTCCGCGAGGCGGCCTACGACGAACCGGACCTCCGGAACGTCGTCGCCCGGATCGAACGGAGCCTGGCCCGCAACCTCGGCAGCGACGACTTCGTCACCGCCGTGGTCGCCGGGTACCCCGAGCCCGGGCGGCTGGAGATGGTCAACTGCGGACACGCGGCCCCGCTGCTGATCCGCGGCGCCGAGGTGGTGCCGGTGGACCCGCTGCACCCCGCGCCGCCGCTGGGGCTGCGCTCCCTGTCCGGGGACTCCCCCTGCCTCCAGGTGGTGCCGTTCACCGAAGGGGACCAGCTGCTCCTCTACACCGACGGAGTCACCGAGGCCCGCGACGCCGGCCGTGACTTCTACCCGCTGGCCGAGGGCCTCGCCCGGCACCTGTGCGACGAGCCGTCCCGCACGCTCGCCGCGCTGCACGAGGAACTCCTGGAGCACGTCGGCGGCCGGCTGCACGACGACGCCGCGCTGCTCCTGCTGCGCAAGCCGCTCACCGCCCCGCCTGCGGACCCCGGCGCGCGCGCCGGCAGTCTCGCGCCGGCCGGCACCCGCGGGGGCACCGCACCGCACGATGTCCGGCAGGGACGTCCAGAGGGCTGGTGAAGCGCTTCGACGAAATCGACTCCCGTTGAGGCGGGATTCGACGCTTCACCGGGTGCGATGGGTGCGGTCCGATCTCCGATCCGCCGGGCGGAAGCCGGCCGCACCGGCCCCCCACCCGTGCGGTCTGCTCGCACCAAGGCGTGACAGGTTCCACAGTGCCTGTCATAGTTGCTGGTCAGAGGCTGACACTCGCCCCTCCGCCGCCCTCACTCTCCGAGGAAGACCATGAAATTCACTGACGGCTTCTGGCGCATCCGCGACGGCGTCCAGATCTCGTATGCCACAGAAGTGCGTGACGTGCGCTCCGAATCGAAGCGCTTCACCGCGTACGCCTCCGTGAAGAAGGTGAACCACAGGGGCGACACCCTCAACGCACCGCTGATCACGGTCGAGTGCTTCTCCCCCGCCGAGGGCGTCATCGGCGTCCGGGTCACCCATCACGCGGGCAAACACCGGCCGGGCCCCGACTTCGTGCTCACCGGCGAGGAGGACGGGGCCGGGACGGTGCGCCGGGACGGCACGGTGACGGAGCTGACCAGCGGCCCCCTGACCCTCCGGCTCGACGCGGCCGGGCCCTTCGGGCTGACCTTCCTCGACGCGGACGGACGGGAACTGACCCGTTCCGGCGCCAAGAGCACGGCCTACGCCACGACCGGCGGGGGCGCGCACCATGTGCTGAGCCGGCTGTCGCTCGGCGTCGGCGAGCAGGTCTACGGCCTGGGCGAGCGCTTCACCCCGTTCGTCAAGAACGGCCAGACCGTCGACGTCTGGCAGGCCGACGGCGGCACGAGCAGCGAACAGTCCTACAAGAACGTCCCGTTCTACCTCTCCTCGCGCGGTTACGGCGTCTTCGTGAACCACCCCGGCGCGGTCTCCTTCGAGATCGGCTCCGAGTCCGTCGGCCAGGTCCAGTTCAGCGTCGAGGACCAGTCACTGGAGTACTACGTCGTCGCCGGACCGACCCCCAAGGAGGTCCTCGGCCGCTACACGGCCCTCACCGGACGCCCGGCCCTGCCCCCCGCCTGGTCCTTCGGTCTGTGGCTCAGCACCTCGTTCACCACCTCGTACGACGAGGAGACGGTGACGTCGTTCGTCGACGGCATGGCCGAGCGGGGCATCCCGCTGTCCGTCTTCCACTTCGACTGCTTCTGGATGCGCGAGTACCAGTGGTGCGACTTCCGGTGGGACCCGGACGTCTTCCCCGACCCGGACGGCATGCTGGCCCGGCTCAAGGAGAAGGGGCTGCGCGTCAGCGCCTGGATCAACCCGTACATCGCCCAGAAGTCCGCCCTGTTCGACGAGGCCGCCGCCCTCGGGCACCTGGTGCGCCGGGCCAACGGCGACGTGTGGCAGTGGGACCTGTGGCAGGCCGGCATGGGCCTGGTCGACTTCACCGGTCCGGACGCGCGGGCCTGGTTCCAGTCCAAGCTCAGGCCCCTGCTCGACCAGGGCGTGGACTGCTTCAAGACCGACTTCGGCGAGCGCATCCCGACGGACGTCGTCTGGCACGACGGCTCCGACCCGGAGCGCATGCACAACTACTACACGCATCTGTACAACCGCACGGTGTTCGAACTCCTGGAGAAGGAGCGCGGGCAGGGCGAGGCCGTGCTCTTCGCCCGCTCCGCGACCGCCGGCGGCCAGCAGTACCCGGTGCACTGGGGCGGCGACTGCTGGGCGTCCTTCGAGGCGATGGCCGAGTCGCTGCGGGGCGGTCTGTCCCTGTCGCTGAGCGGCTTCGGCTTCTGGAGCCACGACATCGGCGGCTTCGAGGGCACGCCGAGTCCGGAGGTGTTCCAACGCTGGCTGGCGTTCGGTCTGCTGTCCTCGCACAGCCGGCTGCACGGCTCCACGTCGTACCGGGTGCCGTGGGAGTTCGGCGACGGGGCGGTCGACGTCGCCCGCCGGTTCACCCTGCTCAAGCACCGCCTGATGCCGTACCTGTACGGCGCGGCGGCCGAGACCCACCGCACGGGCGTGCCGATGATGCGGCCGATGGTGCTGGAGTTCCCCCACGACCCGGCGTGCCGCCCCCTGGACCGGCAGTACATGCTGGGCCCCGACCTCCTGGTCGCGCCGGTGTTCAGCGCGGACGGCGAGGTGGAGGTGTATCTGCCGGAGGGCACCTGGACCCATCTGCTGAGCGGCGACCGGGTCACCGGCCCGTGCTGGCGCACGGAACGGCACGACTACGACAGCCTTCCCCTGTACGTCCGTGAGGGCGCCGTACTGGCCCTGGCGGGCGACGACTCCCGGCCGGACGGCGACTGGCTGGACGCACCGGTGCTGCTCGCGCACCCGCCGGCCGACCCCGGCTACGCGACGGAGGTCACCGTGCCGGACCCGGCGGGGCTTGTCGCCGCGACGTTCCGGGTGCGGCGGGACGGCGGCGTCCTCAGGGTCACAGCCTCGGGGACCGACCGGCCGTTCACCGTGCGCGTCGCCGGCGGGGCCGAGGCACGGGGCGTGGGCGAGGTGACCGTGCCCCTGGGGTGACCGGGTCAGCTCCGCGGGTGGCTGCCCGGCCCGTCGCCGGGGCCCGCGAGGGGGGTCGGTGAGAGGACCGCGGGTTCCTCACCGGCCTCCAGCAGGGTGTCCGCGGCACCCACGATCAGCGGGTCGGGCTTGCCCAGTGCCCCGGGGTCCTTCGCCGGGTAGTCGCAGCGGTCGAGGAGACTGCGCATGGCCTCCAGCCGTCCCCGGCGCTTGTCGTTGTTCTTCACCACGGTCCACGGCGCCTGCGGGGTGTCCGTGGCCCGGAACATCGTGACCTTGGCCGTGGTGTAGTCGTCCCACAGGTCCAGTGAGGCGAGGTCCATCGGGGACAGTTTCCACCGCCGCAGCGGATCGACCTGGCGGATCGCGAACCGGGTGCGCTGCTCGGCCCGGGACACGGAGAACCAGAACTTCACCAGCATGATGCCGTCGTCGGTGAGCAGCCGCTCGAACAGCGGGGTCTGCTGGAGGAACTGGTGGTACTCCTCGTCCGTGCAGAACCCCATGACCCGCTCGACCCCGGCGCGGTTGTACCAGGAGCGGTCGAAGAAGACGATCTCGCCCCGGGCCGGAAGATGGGCCACATAGCGCTGGAAGTACCACTGGCCCGCCTCCCGCTCGGTCGGTTTCTCCAGGGCGACGACGCGGGCGCCACGGGGGTTCAGGCGCTCCATGAAGCGCTGGATGGTGCCGCCCTTGCCGGCCGCGTCCCGCCCCTCGCAGACCACCACGATCCGCTGGCCGGTGTCCTTCACCCAGCGCTGCATCTTCAGCAGCTCGATCTGCAGGACGCGTTTGGTGCGGTCGTACTCCGCCCGGCGGATCCTGCGGTCGTAGGGGTGGTTCTCGCGCCAGGTCTCGATCGGGGTGCCGTCGGCGTCGAGGAGCACGGGGCGCTCCGGGCGCCGGACATCCACCTCCAGCCCCTGGAGCAGATCGTCGCCGATCGGCCCGGAGGGCGTGCCCCCGGCTTCCCTACCGCCCTCCGGTGTGCCCGGCTGTTCGGCCGTCACCATCGTCTCCCGCCTCTCGGGTGCCCTACGGAACACGTATGTCCCCCTGCCACGTGCGGTAATCCGGCGGCGCGGCCGGGAGCGACGGCGGACCCGGGCCGGCCGCGGACACGGCGAGCGGAGCCGCCCCGTCCGGCGCGGGGGCCGGGCGGGGCGGGTTGCCTGGCGGCGGTCAGCCGGCGGGGAAGGCGTCCGGGGTCCTGATGCGGTCGCGGATCCAGACGCCGGCGGGCTTCAGCGACGCCGTGCCGGCCCAGGGGCCGTTGTCGTCGCAGGTGCCGGTGTCGAAGACGGCTCCGGTGCGGTGGTCGTCGGAGAAGTTCCAGTTGACCCAGCTGATCTTCTTGCTCGCCATCAGGTCGAGGTAGCGCTGGGACATCGCGAAGTCGTCGGCTCCCTCACCGGCGTAGTTCTGGGTGCCGAACTCGGTGACGAACACCGGGATGCGGTCGGCGGCGCGGGAGAGGGCCGCCAGGTACGCGTCCCGGTGCGAGTCGGCGTAGAAGTGGAAGGTGTACATGATGTTGGAGGCGTCGACCGGGTTGTTCACGACCTCGGACTCGTCGGCGCCCTCGGAGACGCCGAGCGAGGACCAGGCGCGGGTGCCGACGAGGACCGGGGCGTCGGGGTCGATGTTCCGGATGACCGGGATGATCCGTTCCGCGTAGCTCTTGATCCGCTGCCAGCTCACGCCGCTGGGCTCGTTGGCGATCTCGTAGAGGATGTTGTCGCGGCCCTTGTTGCGGGTGGCGATGTCGGTGAAGAACTTCCGCGCGTTGTCGAGGTTGGCCATGGGGTCGCCGGGGTCGAGCATGTGCCAGTCGACGATCACGTACATGCCGCGCTCGCTCGCCTGCCGGATCAGGGAGTCGGCCAGGGCGGTGAAGTGCGCGGGGTCGGTCTCGTAGCCGCCCTCCTGCACGTAGGTGGAGACGCGCAGGACGTCGGCGTTCCAGTCCTCGGCCAGGGCGTCGAGCGATCCGTCGGTCAGGCACTGGGAGTACCACTGGGTGCCGTGGGTGCTCATGCCGCGCAGCTGGATCGGGTGGCCGTCCTCGTTGCACAGCTTGGTGCCGCAGACCTCGAGTCGTCCGTTGGCCTCCACGGGGGTGCCGGACCCGGGCGGGTCGGTGGGCGGGTCGGTCGGTGTGGTGCCGCCGCCCTCGCAGGGCACGCCGTTGACCGTGCAGTTGAGGGGCAGTCCGGTGCCGGTGGTGTTGAAGCCGAAGCTCTGCCGGCCGCCGGGGGCGACGGTGGCGTTGTACGACACGTGGGTGAAGCGGTAGTGCTGTCCCTGCCGGGTCCTGGTGGCGGACCAGTGGCTGCTGACCGTCGTTCCGGCGGGCAGGTCGAACTCGACGGTCCAGCCGTCGGCCGGGGTGTCGCCGTCGTTGGTGATCGTCACGTCGGCGCCGTACCCGGTGTCCCAGGCGGTCGTGCGCGTGATCTGCGCGGTGACCCCGGCGTCCGCCCGGGCAGCGGTGGCGTCCGCGCCCGTGGGGGCCGGGGCGGCGGGTGTTTCCGGGGCGGTGGTCAGGGTGAGGAGGAGGGCACTGGCGAGCGCCGCGGCGGCCGCGGCGGGGCGTAGCGGGAGACGTGCCGGTGTCATGGGGGGCTCCGTCCGGGACTGGATGGTTAGGAAAGTTTCCTAACCAGAAGGAACCAGAGCCTGCCTTGGATTGCAAGGTGCACGACAAGCTCTTTCGCCCGTCCCGGGTGAACGTCCTGCTCAGCGGAGCAGCAGCTGCACGAGGGCGACGGTGCCGATGACGACGATCAGGGTCCGCAGCACGGCGGGGCTGAACCTGCGGCCCGTGGCCGCCCCGAGTTGGCCGCCCAGGGCGGAGCCGGCGGCGATGAGCGCGACGGCCGTCCAGTCGAAGTCGGCGACGAAGAGGAAGAAGGTCGCGGCGACGGTGTTGACGATGGCGACGAGCACGTTCTTGACGGCGTTGAGCCGCTGCAGGGGCTCGTCGAGGAGCAGGCCCATCAGGGACATGTAGATGATGCCCTGCGCCGCGGCGAAGTAGCCGCCGTAGACGCTGGCCAGGGTCAGGCCGGTGAACAGCGGCCATCCGCCGTCGCGCGGGGCGGCCTCGCGCGACGGCCGGCGCCGGTCGCGCACCTTCCTGCCGATGAGCGGCTGGAGGGCGACGAGGACGAGCGCGAGGCCGACCAGGGTCGGGACGATGGTCTCGAACGCCTCGGCGGGCAGGGCCAGCAGCAGCGTGGCCCCCGCGATCCCGCCCAGCGCCGAACCGATGCCGAGCCTGCGGACCCGGCGGGCCTGGCCGGCGAGCTCCCGCCGATAGCCGATGGCCCCGCTGATGGAGCCGGGGATCAGGCCGAGGGCGTTGGAGACGGTGGCCGTGAGGGGTGACAGTCCGGTGGCGAGGAGCACCGGGAAGGTCACCAGGGTTCCCGAGCCGACGACCGCGTTCATGGCGCCGGCACCGACGCCCGCCGCGAAGACGCCGGCCATCTCCAGCGGCGTCATGCCGGGCCTCCGGTCGCACCGTCGGCGTCCGGTGACGCGTGGGGCCTGCGGGGGTACGGGGAAGCGTTCATGGGAGGACGCTAGCCCGGCGACCCTTCGGCGGTCGCCGAAGGGTCGCCGGCGGAGGGCGGGCGGCTCAGGACTGCGGGTCGACCGGGTTCACCGGGCTGCCCAGCAGTTCCGACGCGGCCTCGAGCGGGGAGAGGGCGGGCGCGGGCGGCGCGGCATCGGGGTGGGGGTGGCAGGTGAACCCGAGGCGGGTCATGGCCCGGACGACCTCGCCGCTGGTGAAGTCGCGCCGGTCCTGCCGGGTGATGACCTGCCCCACCTGCTTGGCGGGGTAGCGGCGGCGCCCGATGGTGACGGACTCACCCGTGACCGGCTCGGGGGTGACGCCTTTCATCGATTCCAGGACACCGGCCTTGGTCAGGTCGAACGGGTAGCGGGCGATGACACAGCGCATGGTGCCTCACAAGGGGAGAAGGGAGCGGGCCGGCCCCGGAGGGCGGGGCGGCCCGCGGCGGGCTGGAGCCGGAGCGGAACTGCGGGGCGACATGTCGACAGGAAGCCGTCGCACGGCCGTACCGTCATGTCGTCATGTCGCCCTCTCGTCATGTCGTCGTGGGCCGGCGGTGCCGTACTAGGCCGCGCGGTCGCCGGACCGCTTCGTCCGCGGCCTGCGGCGCGGTGCCTCGCCGGCCCGCCGCCCCTGGGAGGCGCGGCCCTGTTCCGGGAGGTCCGGTGCGGTACGGCTTGGTGTCCCGCGGCCCTGTGCGGACCGTTCCCCGCTACCGCGGCCCTCGGTCCTGCCGGCCTGGGCGCCGCCGCCCTGCCGCGTACGGTCCTGGGCGCCCCGGCCGCCCCGGCGGCCGCGCGATGAGGAGGAGGCGGCACGGCGGGGGCGCTCCACGGCCGGCGCCGCGATGACGACCGGAACGCCGGAGGGGGTCCGGGCGCCCGTGAGGCGGATCAGTTCCGCGTCGCCCGAGCGCACCTCGGTGACGCGCGGGGTGATGCCGGCCTGGGTCATCAGCCGGCTGAACTCGCGCCGCTGGTCGCGGGTCACCAGGGTGACGACGCTGCCGGACTCACCGGCGCGGGCGGTGCGTCCGCCGCGGTGCAGATAGTCCTTGGGGTCGGTGGGCGGGTCGACGTTGACGACCAGGTCGAGGTTGTCGACGTGGATGCCGCGTGCCGCGACGTTCGTCGCCACCAGCACCGTCACCTGTCCGCCCTTGAACTGGGTGAGGGTGCGGGTGCGCTGGGGCTGGGACTTGCCGCCGTGCAGGGCGGCCGCGCGCACGCCACTGCTGAGCAGGTGCTTGGTGAGCCGGTCCACGGCGTGCTTGGTGTCCAGGAACATGATCACCCGGCCGTCCCGTGCCGCGATCTCGGTCGTCGTCCGGCGCTTGTCCGTGTCGTCGACGTGGAGGACGTGGTGTTCCATCGTGGTGACCGCGCCCGCGGAGGGGTCGACGGAGTGGACCACCGGGTCGCTCAGGTATCGCCGTACCAGCTGGTCGACGTTGCGGTCGAGGGTCGCGGAGAAGAGCATCCGCTGGCCGTCCGCCCGCACCTGGTCGAGCAGCCTGGTGACCTGCGGCAGGAAGCCCATGTCGGCCATCTGGTCCGCCTCGTCGAGGACGGTGACGCCGACCTCGTCGAGTGCGCAGTCCCCGCGGTCGATCAGGTCCTTGAGCCGCCCGGGCGTGGCGACGACGACCTCCGCGCCGGCCCGCAGCGCCGCGGCCTGCTTGCCGATCGACAGGCCGCCGACCACGGTCGCCAGCCGGAGCCGCACCGAGCGGGCGTACGGCGTCAGCGCGTCGGTGACCTGCCCGGCCAGTTCACGGGTGGGGACGAGGACCAGGGCGAGCGGCCTGCGGGGCTCGGCGCGGTGGCCGGCCGTGCGGGCCAGCAGCGCCAGCCCGAAGGCGAGGGTCTTTCCCGAGCCCGTACGGCCCCGGCCGAGCACGTCACGGCCGGCCAGGGAGTTCGGCAGCGTGGCCGCCTGGATGGGGAACGGCGCCGTCACGCCCTCCTGGCCGAGGGTGGCCTGGATCTCCGCGGGCAGGGCGAGTTCGGCGAAGGCGTCCACCGCGGGAAGCGCGGGGGTGGTCGTCACCGGGAGGGCGAACTCCCCTGTCGCCGGGGCGCGCCGGCCGCCGGAGCCCTTGGAGCGCCGCTGCGCGCCCACGCGGTCGGCTGCGGCTGTCGTCCGGCGACCTCCCTTGGCGAAACCCTGACCGCCGGAGCGGGCACGGGCCGTTCGATTGTTCGCACGAGCCTGGGTCAAGTGGAACCTTCCCTGATGTGGCACGTATCAAGGAATGTCCGCCGCAGTGGAGCAACGCAGGGAATTGCAAGAACGAGCCGGATCGAAGTGGTGTGTTTCCGGCCTGCGGCTTTTCGATCACCACGACAGCGACGATCACCACGACTACAACTGACCTCGGACAGTAGCACGGAGGGTTTCTGCGCCGCAGCCGGGGCCGGCCGCCCTCCAGGGTGGCGCAGGGCGCAGAGGAAGGCGATGCCGAGGGCGATGGCCATGCCGTAGGACACCCACTGGTCCGCCTCGGCGTAGTCCTGCGTACCGCCGCCATGGTGTCCCGCATCACGGCGTTGGCGGCGCCGCTCCCTTCGGGGACGCGGGTGTCGCCGCCGGCCGTGACCGCCTCGGTGACCTGGCGGGCGACGTCCCGCGCCTCGTCCTGCGGCACTCCGCGGGAGCGGAGGGTGCTGTCCCGCGCCCCGCGGACGGATCGTTCATCGGACCAGTCTGCGTCCGGGGCCGAGGGCCGCATCCGCGGATCACGGCGGAGGACACCGCGGGCCCCGTGGCGGGGACGTCCGTCTCCCCGCCACGGGGCCCGTGGTGTTCGGCCGCCGCTAGCGGCGGTTGCGGACGAGCACGTACAGGAAGTACGGGGTGCCGATCACGGCCGTCATGAGGCCGGCGCCGAGCTGGGCCGGTGCGATGACGGTGCGGCCCAGCAGGTCCGCCGTGCAGACCAGCACGGCGCCCAGGAGCAGCGCGACCGGGAGGACGCGGGTGTGCCGCCGTCCGACGAGGGCGCGTGCCGCGTGCGGGGCGACCAGGCCGACGAAGCCGATGGTGCCGGCGGCGGAGACGGCGGTGGCGGTGAGCAGCACGCCGACCACGAGGAAGCCCAGTCTGCCCCGCGCCAGGTCCAGTCCGAGGAGCCGGGGGGTGTCCTCGTCGAGGGAGACCAGGTCGAGTTCCCTGTGCCGTACGCCGGCCACCACGACGCCGGCGACGAGCACCGCGGCGAGGGGCAGGACGTCGGGCAGGGTCCGGCCGTAGGTGGAGCCGGAGAGCCAGGTGAGGGCCTTGGTGGCGTTGAACGGGTCGGTGAGCACGATCAGCAGGCTGATCAGGGCCGTCGTGCCGGCCGCGACGCCGACGCCGACGAGGACCAGCCGGTTCTGCTGGAAACCCCCGCGTGCGGAGAGGCCGAACACCACGGCCGCGGCGACCGCGGAGCCCGCGAAGGCGGCTCCGGCCACGCCCCACGTCCCGGCGACGGGGACGCTGGTCACGAGGATGACGGCGCCGAGCGCACCGCCGCCGGAGACGCCGAGGACGGCGGGTTCGGCCAGCGGGTTGCGGGTGACGGCCTGCACCAGGGTGCCGGCCAGGGCGAGCGCCGCGCCGGCGAGCAGGGCGGCGAGCACCCGGGGGGTACGGGTCTCCAGGACGAAGGAGACGGTGCGGCCCGCCCTGCCCTGCAGCCAGTTGGCCACGTCGCCGAGGAGCAGCTTGCTGTCGCCCACGAGGACGGCGGCGACGGTGATGCCGGCCAGGGCGAGCACGAGCACGGTGAGGGTGGTGACGAAGACGGCGCGGCTGCGGATGCGCAGTCTGTCCGGTGCGGCGGCTCCGGCGGTGTCGCGGAGCCGGGCCGCCATCACGACCAGGAACACCGCGCCGACAAGGCTGGTGACCACGCCGGTGGGAACGGCGACCGCGGTGTCGGAGTCGATGAACGCGCGCAGCAGCACGTCCGCCCCGAGGACCAGCGCGGCGCCGACCAGTCCCGCGAGCGGCACACCCGCCCGCAGCCTCGTGATTCCCCGGAACCACCGGGCGAGCGGGCGGACGAGGGCCGGGGCGCACAGGCCGACGAAACCGATCGGGCCGGCGAGGGTGACGGCCGCCGCGGAGAGCAGTGTCGCCAGGACGACGGTCGTGACCCGGGTGGCCCGCACCGGGACGCCGAGTCCGCGGGCCGTGTCGTCGCCGAGGGCGAGGGCGTCGACCCTGCGGCCGATGAGCAGCAGGCCGGCGAGGGCGACGACGGCGACGGGAAGCATCCGGAGCACGCCGTCGAAGCCGTTCTGGGCGATGCTGCCCTGGTTCCACTGGTAGAGCCCCTCGGTCTCCTGCGGGAACAGCAGGAGCAGCCCCTCCGTGACGGCGGTCAGTCCGAGGGCGAGCGCGGTACCGGCGAGCACGAGGCGTACGGTGCCGGCGCCGAGCCCCGACAGTCCGAGGACGACGGCCGCCGCCGCGAGTCCGCCGGCGAAGGCGATGCCCGAGGAGGCGAGGAGCGGCAGCGAGACACCACTGACGGCGGCGATGCCGAGGGCGAGGTAGGAGCCGGCGTTGACGGCCAGGGTGTCCGGGGAGGCCAGGACGTTGCGGCTGACGGCCTGCAGGGCGACGCCGGCCATGCCGAGGGCGGCGCCGACGAGGAGCCCGGCGGCCATCCTGGGCAGCCGTGAGGCGATGACGACGGACGCGTCGTCCGGATCGGCCTGTCCGGTGAGGGCCTTGAGGACCTCGGCCGGGCCGACCGCGGCCGTGCCCTGGGTGATGTCGACGACGGCGAGGGCGGCGACCAGGAGCACGAGCGCGGTCGTCACCGCGGCCGCGCCCGTCCGGGACGACGCCGTCGCCGGACGGGCGGTGGGAGTGGTGGCGGTGACGGCCATCGCGCTACTTCGTCAGCGAGGCGACGAGGGCGTCGGTGTACGCCTCCATCGAGCCGGTGCCGCCGAACATCCAGATGCCGTCGTCCAGGCGGTGGACGTCACCGGACTTCACGAACGGCAGCGACTTCCATACGGAGTTGCCGGCGAGCTCCTTGCCGAAGGGGTCGCTGCTGGGGTCGTTGTCGTTGCCGATGTAGACGAACTGCGCCGCGCCCAGGCCGGTCAGGCCCTCGACGTCGGTGGCGGCCAGGCCGTAGGCCTCGTCGCCCTTCTGCTTCCAGGCGTTCTTCAGTCCGAGCCGCTCGTTGACCCCGCCGATGAGGGATCCGGAGGTGTAGGGGCGGACGGAGACCTGGTTGGAGGTGACGTAGCCGTCGGCGAAGGCGATCTGCGCGCCGTCCAGGCCGGCGTCGGCCAGGGTCTTCCTGCCCTCGGCGAGCTTCGCGTCGAAGTCCTTCTTGAGGGTCGCGGCGCGCTCGGTGGTGCCGGTGGCCTCGGCGACGAGGTCGAGGTTCTCCAGCATCCGGCCGACCGGGTCGGCGGCGTCGGCGGACTTGACCGTGACGACCGGGGCGACCTTGCGCAGCTGCTCGACGGCGGCCGGCTGGAGGTCGCTGGTGGCGACGATGAGGTCGGGCCCGAGGGAGGCGATGGTGTCCATGCTGGGTTCGCCGCGGGTGCCGATGTCCTTGGGCTCGTTCTTGAGCGGAACGGCGGTGTTCCAGGTCTTGTAGCCCTTGACGTCGGCCACGCCGACCGGGTCGACGCCGAGCGATATGAGGTGCTCGACCACGTTCCACTCGGTGCCGACGACCTTCTTGGCGGGGCCGTCGAGTTCGACCTTCTCGCCGGTGGCGTCGGTGAGGGTGATCGCCTCGGTGGACTCCTTGGCGTCGTCGGCGGCGGGTTCGGTGGTGCCGCAGGCGGCGAGCAGGAGGGCGGCGGCGGCCAGGGGCGCGGTGCGCAGGAGGCGTCTCATGAGGTGGTACGGAGCCTTTCGCTTCGGGTGTGGTGGCGGCCGATGGCGCGGGTGCGCAGCCGGCCGGTCAGGGGGTCGGTGTCGACCTCGATCCGGATGCCGTAGACCTCGGTCAGGCGCTCCGGGGTGAGGACGTCCTCGGGCGTGCCCTCGGCGACGACGCGGCCGGAGGCGAGGAGCACGATCCGGTCGGCGACGGCCGCCGCCTGGTCGAGGTCGTGCAGGACGACCCCGACCGCGATGCCGTGGTCCTCGGCCAGGTCGCGTACGAGGTCGAGGAGTTCGACCTGGTAGCGCAGGTCGAGGTAGGTGGTGGGTTCGTCGAGGAGGAGGACGCCGGTCTCCTGGGCGAGGCAGCCGGCCAGCCAGACGCGCTGGAGCTGTCCGCCGGAGAGGTGTTCGGCTCCGCGTTCGGCGAGTTCGGTGACGCCGGTGAGGGCGAGTGCGCGGTCCACCGCGGCGCGTCCGCCGGGGTCCGTGCCGCCCCAGCGGCCGCGGTGCGGGTAGCGGCCGAACTCCACGACGTCGCGCACGCTCAGCCCGCTGGGGGTGGGGCGTCCCTGGAGCAGCAGGGCGACGCTGCGGGAGAACTCCCGGGGGCCGAGGGCCAGCGCGTCGGTGCCGGCGTCGAGCGTGAGCGCGGCGGTGCGGGGCCGCTGGAGGCGGGCGACCGTGCGCAGCAGGGTCGACTTGCCGCTGCCGTTCGGGCCGACCAGGGCGGTCACTTCGCCGGGCCGCAGGGTCAGCGCCGCGTCGTGCACGACGTCCGTACCGTCGTACGCCACGGTCACATCGGTGGCCGACAGTTCGTGGCCACGGGGCCTCGGGGGCGCCTCTTCACCAGGAATCACGAGGCAAGGTTAGCCTACCCTTAACTGACGTGATCGCAGGGTGTTCGGGCCTGCGGGGCCGGGGGGCCGGTTGTTCGCCCCGGCCGCCCCTTCCCGTCCCTGGGGCGGGCGTCCGGCACCGTGGGAGCCGCACACCCGCCGGGGGTCACCGGCGGGTGTGCGGGCGGCGGTCGGCCGCGTGCCTGCCGGGGTGTCAGGCCCCGGAGGTGAAGCGTTCCCAGACCCGGTGCGCGCCCAGCAGCTCGCGGACCTGGGCCAGGGCGGTGGCGCCGGAGTCGGCGACGACCACGCCGGGGGCGCCGACGGGAACGCCGGCCGATTCGAGGGCCGTTTCGCCGCCCGCCCAGGCGCCGATCGCCTTGCCGTGCCGGAACGCCTCCGCCAGCAGCTGGTCCACCCGGGGGTCCGCCGAGGGCCGCGTCGCCGACGGCGCGCCCTTGCCGTCGCGTACGCCGGGCACGTCACCGCTCACGGTGGGCGGGCCCGCCACCAGTACGGCGTCGAGCTCGATGGAGCGCGCGGTGACATAACTGCGCTGGGCCGTCAGCGCGTTCGCGCCCGTGCCGAGCGTGCCGCCGGTCGGCGCGACGACCAGCGGGACCATGCCGGCTTCGAGCACGGCGTCGCGTACCGCGTGCACCCCGTCGAGGTCGCCGTCCGGGGTGGTGAGGATGCCGATGACCCTGCCGTCCACCGGCCAGGTCCGCCCGACCTGGGAGAGCGCCGGGCTCGGCTCGACGTCGGCGAGCGGCACGGTGGGCTCCGGCGCGGGCAGGCCGAGGCCCTCGGCGACGCCCGCGCACAGCTCGGGGTCGATGTTGGCCAGGACCTGCAGGGTCCGTTCCCTGATGGCCTCCTCGTAGCACCTGCCCAGCTCGAAGGTGTAGGCGCCGATGATGTGTTCGCGCTCCACCGGGCTCATGCTCAGCCAGAACCGGCGGGGCTGGCTGAAGTGGTCCGCGAACGACTCCGGCGCCTCGCGCACCTTCCGTCCCTCCGGCACGCGCACCGGCGTCTCGACGTACGCGCCCGTGTCCGCGCCCGCGGAGAACGGGCAGCCGCCGTCGAGGGAGTTGGGCCGGTAGGGGGCCACCCCGCGGTGCACGGCGGTCTGGTGCATGCCGTCGCGCAGCATGTCGTTGACCGGCGCGTGGGGGCGGTTGATGGGCAGCTGGGGGAAGTTGGGGCCGCCGAGACGGGTGATCTGCGTGTCCAGGTAGGAGAACAGCCGGCCGGCGAGCAGCGGGTCGTCGGTGATGTCGATGCCCGGCACGAGGTGCCCGACGTGGAAGGCCACCTGTTCGGTCTCGGCGAAGAAGTTGGACGGGTTGCGGTTGAGGGTCATCAGCCCGATCGGCTGCACCGGCGCGAGCTCCTCGGGCACGATGTTCGTCGGGTCCAGCAGGTCGATGCCCTCGAAGGTCTGCTCCGGGGTGTCGGGGAAGGTCTGGATGCCCAGTTCCCACTGCGGGTGGGCGCCCGCCTCGATGGCGTCGGCGAGGTCCCTGCGGTGGAAGTCGGGGTCGTTGCCGTTGATGAGCTGCGCCTCGTCCCACACCAGGGAGTGCACGCCCAGCTTGGGCTTCCAGTGGAACTTCACCAGCGTCGTGCCGCCCTCGGCGTTCACCAGGCGGAAGGTGTGGACGCCGAAGCCCTCCATCATCCGGTAGGAGCGCGGGATGCCGCGGTCCCCCATGAAGAAGATCGTGTGGTGGGTCGCCTCGGTGTGCAGCGAGACGAAGTCCCAGAAGGTGTCGTGCGCGCTCTGGGCCTGCGGGATCTCCCTGTCGGGGTGCGGCTTGGCGGCGTGCACCACGTCGGGGAACTTGATGGCGTCCTGGATGAAGAAGACCGGGATGTTGTTGCCGACCAGGTCGAAGACGCCCTCGCTGGTGTAGAACTTGGTCGCGAACCCGCGGGTGTCGCGCACGGTGTCGGCGGACCCGCGCGAGCCGACCACCGTGGAGAACCGCACGAACACCGGGGTCTCCACGTCCGGCGCGAGGAATCCGGCCTTGGTCACGGCGGACGCCGTGCCGTAGCTCTGGAAGACCCCGTGCGCGCCCGCACCGCGGGCGTGGACCACGCGCTCCGGGATGCGCTCGTGGTCGAAGTGCATGACCTTCTCGCGCAGATGGTGGTCCTGGAGCAGTACGGGCCCGCGCGGGCCCGCCTTGAGCGAGTGGTCGGTGTCGTACAGCCGCGTCCCCTGCGCGTTCGTCAGATAGCTCCCGGACTGGGCCACCCTGGCCTGGTCGGCCCCGGTGGGGCTGCCGGTGGGGGACACCGTGTCCGGGCCGCTCTGGTCCGGCTTCGGCGGCAGCGGCTCGCGGGGCTCGGTCGGCTCGGCCACGGTGGGCGGCTCGGGTGCCGGCCGGCCGGGAATGCCGTCGGCCGGGGCGGAAACGGCGTCCTGCAGGCTGTCGGCGATCTTCTTCGCCGCCCGCTTGACCGGGTTGGCCTCGCTCATGGGGTGACACTCCTCCGCTCGGGACCGGCCACGGACGACGGTGGCCGTGCGTTCAGTTGCCGACTGCGGGCGATCCGGTGGCACGAAGCACTCGAAAAGGGCATCGGGTACCGTCAACGTCTCACGGTGGGGTCTCCCCCGCAGCGGGCGTGGTGCGAAGGGGTGACTCCGCTCCGTAGCCGCCACGCCGCACCCCGTCCCTTTCCCCGCCGGATCCGGCCGCCCGGTCCGCGTACCCCGGGGCCGGACGTCGAGACAGGGGAATTCGGGACGGCGCCCGCGGTGGAGTCAGAAGAGCTGCCCCTGCTCGGCGGGGGCGGTGCGGCGCGGAGCGCGCGGCGGACCGGGGCGCCGCGCCGGGGCGGGCTCGCCGAAGAGCGGCTCGGTGCCGTACTCGTCGGGCTCGGCCGGTACCAGGACCGGGCCCGTTCCCACGTTGAGGCACAGGGGGGCGTCCCGGTCGAAGTCCCCGGGCGTCATGTCCGCCCAGTCGCGTTCCCCACGCTCACTCACCTGCGCTCCGCTCCCCGTCCACCCGGCCAGGCTATCGGCCGTACGGTGCCCCGCGGACGGCAGGCCGCACGGTGACGGCCGGTCAAGAGACGTAGGTCACACCCGCGTTGCCGTCACGTCGCGGGGCCCCCGCCCGTCAGTGATGTGGAACCACGCAGCGACCCGAGGAGATCCTCATGAACCCCCGTCTCGACTTCTTCGCCAACCCCCTGGCCGCCAAGGTGCTGCGGCACATCAACTCCGCGGGCAAGGCGGTGACGGACTCCGGGCTGCCGCACTCCACCCAGGAACTGGTGAAGATCCGCGCCAGCCAGATCAACGGCTGCGGTTTCTGCACCGACATGCACACCAAGGACGCCGCCGCGGCCGGGGAGACCCCGCTGCGCCTGAACCTGATCGCGGCCTGGCGCGAGGCCCGGGTCTTCACCGACGCCGAGCGCGCCGCACTGGAGCTGACCGAGCAGGGCACCCGGATCGCCGACGCGGCCGGCGGCGTGGACGACGAGGCCTGGGCGAACGCGGCCAAGCACTACGACGAGGACCAGCTCGCCGCCCTGATCTCCCTCATCGCCGTCATCAACGCCTACAACCGCATCAACGTCATCAACCGGCAGCCCGCCGGCGACTACCGGCCCGGCCAGTTCGGCTGAACCGGCGTCCGCCCATGACGCGGGGGCGCGCTCGCATCGGCGAGCGCGCCCCCTGTCGTCCTCGTACCGGGTCAGGACCCGGCGCGCTTCGGCAGCCGCCAGCCGGGGCGTACGAAGTGGCAGGTGTAGCCGTCCGGATAGCGCTGCAGGTAGTCCTGGTGCTCCGGCTCGGCCTCCCAGAAGGGACCGGCCGGCGCTACCTCGGTCACCACCTCGCCCGGCCACAGCCCGGAGGCGTTGACGTCGGCGATCGTGTCCTCGGCCACGCGCTTCTGCTCGTCGTCGACGTAGAAGATGGCGGAGCGGTAGCTCGTGCCGATGTCGTTGCCCTGCCGGTTCTTCGTGCTCGGGTCGTGGATCTGGAAGAAGTACTCCAGGATCGTGCGGTAGTCGGTGACGGCCGGGTCGTAGGTGATCTCGATCGACTCGGCGTGGGTGCCGTGGTTGCGGTAGGTGGCGTCGGGCACGTCGCCGCCGCTGTATCCGACCCGTGTGGTCAGCACGCCCGGGAAGGTGCGGATCAGCTCCTGCATGCCCCAGAAGCAGCCGCCCGCGAGCAGCGCCCTCTCCTCGGTCCTCGTCATCTCGTCCCGCCCTTCTCCCAGGTGTCCTGCGACGTTCCCCAGTGAGAACCCCGTCGGGAACCCCATTGTTCCGGCCGCCCGGCCACCGCCGTCACGCGGGTCGGCCGACGGGAGGCCGGGGGAAGGAGGGGCTCAGGCGAGCAGGGAGATACGGGCCGTGATGCTCTTGCCGGCCGCTTCCTGGCGTACGTCCAGGGCCTGGGCGACGGCCATCACGATCTCCAGTCCGTGCTGGCCCACCCGGCCGGGATCGGCGGTGCGCGCGACGGGCGCCTCGGGGTTGCCGTCGTGGACGACCACCTCGACGGCGTCGTCGGCGAGCCGCAGGTCCAGTCCGACGGGGCCCGGCGCGTACTTGCGGGCGTTGGTGACGAGCTCGCTCACCACGAGCTGGGTGACCTCGACCGCGCGCGTCGACACCGGCAGGCCGTCCTCCGCCCGCGCCCGGGTCAGGAACGCGGCTGCGAGGTGGCGGGCCTGGGCTATCCAGGCGCCGTCCTCGTCCAGGGCGTAGGAAGCCCGCAGCCTGGGTGCGCCTGGCACCGTTTCCCCCTCGTCGACAGGAACTGGTTCCATCCGGTCCGCCTTTACTCACCGATCACACCGCGCGACTACCCGCATCGCTCCCCCGCACGCCACTGAAGTGTGACAGGTACCTCCGACATCTCAGTCGGCCAGGTGCCGTTCCATCCAGTCGGCGGCGGTCCGGCGGAACCGGCGGCGGCTGTCGGCGCGCCGGAAGTCGTGGCCCTCGTGGCGCAGCAGGAGGAGTTCGGCCTCCAGACCGCGTTCCCTCGCGGCCCGGACGAACTGCTCGGACTCGCCCGGCGGCACGTTGCTGTCGTGCTCGCCGTGCACGGCGAGGACCGGCGCGCGCAGGGCGTCGATGCGGCTCATCGGCGACAGCGAGCGCAGCAGTTCCCGGTCGTGTTCCGGATGCCCGTACTTGTGGGCGGCGGACTGCGCGATCCAGGGCTCGGTCCCGGCGAAGAAGGTGGCGAAGTCGGACATGCCGCAGACCGCCACGCCGGTGCGGAACAGGTCCGGGTGCCACACCAGGGACGCCATCACCAGGTAGCCGCCGTACGAGCGGCCCATCACGGCCATCCGCCGGGGATCGGCGAGGCCCCGCACCATCACGTGCGCCGCGCAGTCCGCGACGTCGTTGATGGCGTCGAAGCGTCCCGCGCCGAGGTCGGCGTCGACGAAGGAGCGGCCGTGACCGGACGAGCCGCGGACGTCGGGGGCGAACACGTCCAGTCCCCGGCCGAGCAGTTCGACGTAGAGCGGCTCCAGCACCGGGCGTTCCTGTTCCTCCGGCCCGCCGTGCAGGTGCAGGACGCACGGTGCCGGTTCGCCGGGCGAGCGGCCCGGCGCCCGGTAGTACCAGCCGCCGAGGGTGAGTCCGTCGCGTGCCCTGGGGCTCATGGGCATCGGCCGTACGGGCGTACGGCCCGGCGGGAGGGCGTCCTCGTCGCGGGAGGACCACGGGGTGCGCAGGGGCAGTCCGTGCGGCAGCCACCACACTCCGGGGTGGCGCCGGGAGCCGGACAGTGCGACGAGGGGGGTGTCGGGGTCGGCGGTGGGCTCGATGCGGGTGACCACCTCGTGGGGCAGGTCCACGGTCCGTGCGTCGTCGGCGGAGGCGGACCGTGACGCCGGGACGCCGGCCGGGAGGCCCGGCGTCACGGCGGCGGTCAGCCCGGTCACCTCCAGCTCGCTGACTCCGCGCACGTTCCACGCCAGTACCGCGCGCCGCCCGTCCCGGCCCAGGGCGAGCAGTTCCAGGCCGCAGTCGGGGCGCTGGGCGGCCACCGTGGTGCCGAGCAGGTGACCGCGCGGGTCGAGGTGCGCGGCGACGAGGGCGGCGTGCTCACGGCCGCCGTCGCTGCGCAGCCACACCGTGCCGGCGTCCGGTGAGAAGCCGCCCACCCACGGGTCGCCGTCGGCGACCGGCAGCGCGCAGGTCACCACCCGGTCGCCGGTGCGGACGACGAGGGCCTCGCGGCGGCCGCGGGGGCCCCGGTACACCAGGGCCAGCCGGCCGTCGCGGCTGAGGTCGCAGACGCGCTGGTTGGCCGCGCCGCGTTCGCTCGCCAGCAGTACGGGCGCGGCCACGCCCTCGGGGTCGACGAGGTACGCGGACAGGGCCCTCGGTTCCGGCTCCCCGGCGGACGCCGTCCGCTCGCCGTCGGCCGCCGGCGCGGGCCCGGGCCGCGGGGCGCCGGGTTCCAGCAGCACGGCCCGGACGTCCCGGCCCGCCCGGCCGGGACGGGAGGCGCCGTCCGCCCCGGGGTGCGCGGCGAAGGGCCGCCCGGGCGGGGCGGAGTCGGTGACGGTCACCGCGACCGCCGATCCGTCGTGCTGCCAGCAGCCGAGGCGTGCGGAGGTGCCCGGTTCGCCGCCGGCCAGCAGGTGGCGTCCGGTGCCGTCGGGGCGCACGCACAGGACGCTGGTGAGCTCACCGCCGTCCGGTGCCACGGTGTAGGCGATCCAGCGTCCGTCCGGGGACCAGGACACCTCCGTGACGGGGTTGGGGTCGGCGTCGAGCCGGCGCACCTCCTCGCCGGCCACGGGACCGGTCCACAGCTGCGGCACCCCGGCCCGGTCGCAGATGAAGGCGACGTACCGGCCACCGGGGTCGGCGGAGGGGTACCAGCAGCCGTGGACGGCCGGGGGCGGCACGTCGTACGGGGTCGCGGTGTCGGCGAGCGGGGCGGGTTCGGGCGCGGGCAGCGCCCGTGTGGTGGCGTCGGTGCGCGTCTCCATCGGTGTCAGCGGATCCCGTGCGTCTGCAGCCACGTCTCCAGCAGCGCCGTCTGCCACAGGGCGTTCGCTCCTCGCCTGGTGCGGTGTGCGTTGGGTGCGGTGAGCAGGCCGGTGACGTACTCCTCGCGGAAGACTCCGCGGGCCCGCGCCTCGGGTGAGGTGAGGGTCTCGCGGACCCGCTGGAGGACGGGGCCGGCCATGTGCTTGATCGCGGGGACCGGGAAGTAGCCCTTGGGCCGGTCGACGACCTGACGCGGCAGGACGCGGCGGCCCGCGGCCTTCAGGACCCCTTTGCCGCCGTCCGCGAGCTTCAGCTCGGGCGGGCAGGCGGCGGCCAGCTCGACCAGTTCGTGGTCGAGGAAGGGCACCCGGGCCTCCAGGCCCCAGTCCATCGTCATGTTGTCGACCCGCTTGACCGGGTCGTCGACCATCATCACGCGCGTGTCGAGGCGGAGGTCGGCGTCGAGTGCCGTCTCGGCGCCCTCGGCCGCCATGTGCGCGCGGACGAACTCGGCGGAGGTGTCCCGGGCGGGGAGCAGGTCCGGGTGGAGCACGGCCGCGAGGTCGGTGTGGGAGCGGTCGAAGTAGGTGTCGATGTACGCCTCGGCGGCCCGGGACCGCGGCACGCCGGCCATCCGCGGGTACCAGTCGTACCCGGCGAACACCTCGTCGGCGCCCTGGCCGCTCTGCACGACCTTGACCTCCTTGGCCACCTGCTCCGACAGCAGGTGGAAGGCGACCACGTCGTGGCTCATCATGGGCTCGCTCATGGCGCGGACCGCCCCGTCGAGGGCGCCGGCGACCCGGTCGGAGGGGACCATCAGCTGATGGTGGCGGGTGTCGAAGTGGCGGGCCACGAGGTCCGAGTAGCGGAACTCGTCGCCCTCCTCGTCGCCCTCGGACTCGAAGCCGACGCTGAAGGTCGCGAGGTCCTCCTGGCCCTCGTCGGCCAGCAGCGCCACGATCAGGCTGGAGTCCAGGCCGCCCGAGAGCAGCACGCCGACCGGCACGTCGGCGACCATGCGGCGGCGTACGGCGGTGCGCAGGGCGGCCAGGACGGCGTCGGTCCAGTCGTCGGCGGAGAGACCGGCGTACTCGGCGCGGCGGGTGTGGCCGGGGTTCCAGTAGAGGTGGTCGTGGTGGCTGCCGTCGGGCTGGACGACGCGCACCGTGGCCGGGGGGAGTTTGCGGACTCCGTTGAGGAGGGTGCGGGGCGCGGCGACGGTGGCGTGCCAGCTGAGGTACTGGTGCAGTGCCACGGGGTCCAGGGAGGTGTCGGCGCCGCCGGCCGCGAGCAGCGCGGGCAGCGAGGAGGCGAACCTGAGGCGTTCGGCCGTGGCGGAGAGGTAGAGCGGCTTGACGCCGAGCCGGTCGCGGGCCAGGACCACGCGGCCGGTGTCCTGTTCGACGATCACGAAGGCGAACATGCCGTGGAAGTGCTCGACGCAGGCGGTGCCCCACTGCTGGTAGGCCTTGAGGACCACCTCGGTGTCGGACTGGGAGAAGAAGCGGTGGCCGAGGGCGTGCAGCTCGTCGCGGAGCTCGCGGTAGTTGTAGACGCAGCCGTTGAAGACGCCGGCCAGGTGGGCCCGGGGGTCGGCCATGGGCTGGGCGCCGCTCTCCGACAGGTCGATGATCTTCAGCCGGCGGTGTCCCAGGGCGGCCGGTCCCTGGGACCACAGGCCGCGGCCGTCGGGGCCGCGTGCCGCGAGCCGGTCGGTCATGCGTTCCACCGCCGCGATGTCCGGCCTGCCGCCGTCGAACCGTATCTCCCCGCTGAGGCCGCACATCAGTGGGTCCTCCCGTCCGTCGGGGCCGCCGGATCATGGCCCTTGACGTGGTCCCGGTCGTGGTCCCGGTCCTTGTGCGCCTCCCGGGGCGGGGAAGCGTGCGTGCTCCTGGGCATGGTGCTGTGACACTCTCCTCGGTCAGGGGTGACTGCGATGGCGCGGGGGGTGACCCGCGCCGGCCGCCGGTCCGGATCAGCCCGCGCTGCCCGGGACCGGGGCGGAGTGGACGTGGGCCGGGGTCCTGCCCGCGTCGCGGCGGGCGGCCGGACGCCGCCGGCGGCGACGGCCGGACGCGCCGGGCGCGAGGGGGTCGCCGCGGGTCTCGGCGACCAGCAGGTCGACGCCGGCGAGCAGGTCCTCGTCCTCGGCCGTCCGGCGCAGCCGGTGCGCCGCGCTGCCGGTGGTGAGGGCCTCTTCGAGCAGCGTGCGTACGGTGGCGAAGTCGCCGGACTCCTCCAGCGCCGGGCGCAGCCGGTGCAGCATCCGGCGCAGCACCACGGGGGCGGGGGCGCCGCGCCGGGTGGCCGGGTCGACCAGCCGGCCCTCGAGCCCGGAGCGCGCGGCACGCCAGGTGGCGGCGCGCAGCCACTCGTGGTGTCCGTCGCACACCGGCTCCGTCCCGCGCTCCAGCCGGTGGCGGGCGTCCAGCACCAGGGCGCGGAAGAGTCCGGCGATCAGCGCGACGGTCTCGGTGCGCGGGCAGGCGTCGCAGACGCGCAGTTCCAGCGTGGGCTGGTGGGCGGACGGCCGTACGTCGTGGTAGAGCATCCCGGTGTCGCTGATGACGCCCGAGCCGATCAGTTCGTCCATGGCGGCGTCGTACTCGGCGGCGCTGCCGTAGCAGCCGGCGGGACCGGCGGTCGGCCACCGCTGCCAGAGCATGGTGCGCCAGCTGGCGTATCCGGTGTCGGTCCCGAGCCAGAACGGTGAGCTGGCCGACAGGGCCAGCAACGGCGGCAGCCAGGGCGAGACCAGGCACATGGCGCGTACCGCGGTGTCCCGGTCGGGTACGTCGACGTGCACCTGGGCGCTGCAGATCAGCTGCTCGTCGGCGACCTGGCGGTAGTCGTCGGCCATCTGCCGGAAGCGGGCGTCCGCGGTGACGGCGCGGGAGGTGACGCGGGCCAGCGGGACGGTGCCGGCGGCCACGACGGCCAGCCCCGACGAGGAGGCGACCGCGTCCAGCCTGCGCCGGGTGGCGGACAGATCCGTGAAGAGGGCGTCCAGTGTGTCGTGGACCCGGCTGTTGCTCTCCACGGCCGTCTGCTGCAGCTCGCGGCTGAAGCCGGGTCCGCCGAGCCGGCCGAGCAGCGTGTCGGCCCGTGGCACGAGCCGGCCGCTCTCCACGTCCAGGACGTGAAACTCTTCCTCTGCTCCGATGCGCACCGTCACCGCTGGTCCCCTTGCCCTAGTCCTGTGCCGTCCCCGCGGGTCCCTGAGGTCGCCGGCGGTGAATTCGGCACATTCCGGGTGCCCCGAATGGGGCAGGGGCAATCGGACCGCGAGGTCACTCCCGCCGGCGCGCGTCCGTCCTGGCCTCCAGCGCGCGCAGTACGGCCACCATGTCCTCGCTCCCGTGGCCGTGCTCCACCGTCTCCCCGAAGAGGGTGTGGCAGACGTCGAGGAGCGGGGAGGCCAGCCGGGCCCTGCGGGCGGCCTCGGCGATCAGGCGGTTGTTCTTCAGTACGTCGGTGGCCGCGGCCTGGACCGTGAAGTCGCGGGTGAGCAGCTTGGGGGCCTTCATCCCGGAGACGGCGCTGGCCATCGGACCCGCGGCCAGCACGTCGAGGAAGCGGGCGCGGTCCAGGCCGTGCCGCTCGGCGAAGTGGAACGCCTCGGTCAGGCCGGTGACCTGGGTGATCAGGAACAGGTTCACCGCGAGTTTCATCAGCAGGGCGTTCGGCACCGGACCGCAGTCGAAGGTCTCGCCGCACATCGGGCCGAGCAGGGGCCGTACGTCCGCCACGGCGCGCTCGTCGCCCGCGAGCAGGGCGACCAGCCGGCCCTGTTCCGCCGGGAGGCGGGATCCGGACACCGGGACCTCGGCGTACGCGCCGCCCGCGGCGCGGATGTCCTCCTCGAGGGCGGCCGAGTGCTCCGGTGAGGTCGTGCCCATGTGGACCACGGTGCGCCCGGCGACGCGGGTGGCGAAGTCCGGGGTGCCGCGGCCCAGTACCGCGTCCACGGCCGCCTCGTCGGCCAGCATGAGCATCACGGTGGCGGCCCGTTCGAAGACCTCGGCGGCGCTCCCGGCCACCTCCGCCCCGGCCTCGCGCAGGGGCGCGCACCGGCCGGGGGTGCGGTTCCACACGACGAGGGGCGTCGCGGCCCGGGCGAGGTTGAGCGCCATGGGCCGGCCCATGACTCCGAGTCCGATGAAACCCACGCGCACGACGCACCGCCGTTTCCGGGCCGCGCCGGCGGGCGGCCCTGTCGTCTATGACCGTCGTCATAGTAGCGGCCGTCATGACGGCGGTCATAGGGTGAGGGCACCGGGAGGCGCGTGGACGGGAGGCCGGGGATGGCGGCGTCGGAACGGGGGCCGAGGGAGCGGATGGTCTTCAGCGCGGCCCAGCTGATCCGGCGCGACGGGGTCGGCTCCACGGGGATGCGCGAGGTGGCCGCGCACGCGCGTGCGCCGCGCGGATCGCTCCAGCACTACTTCCCGGGCGGCAAGGAGCAGCTCGTCAACGAGGCGGTGGGCTGGGCGGGCCGGTACGCGGGTGCCCGCGTGGCCCGCTTCCTCGCCGCGCTGCCCGAGCCGACGCCCGGCGGGCTGTTCGCCGAGATGGTCCGGCAGTGGACCGACGAGTACGAGGCCCGGGGTTTCGGCGGCGGCTGCCCCGTGGCCGCCGCCACGGTGGACCTCGCGGCCTCCGCGGAGGCGACGCGTGAGGCCGTGTCCGCCGCCTTCACCGAGTGGACGACGGCGGTGGCCCGGGCGCTGACGGACCTGGGCGTCCCCGCAGGGCGCGCCGGGCCCCTCGCCACGCTCATGATCAGCTCCCTCGAGGGGGCGATCCTGCTGGCCCGCGCCGAACGGAGCTCCCGCGCCCTGACGACCGTGGCCCGGGAGCTCGGCCCGCTCCTGGACGCGGCGGTGACGGGGGCCGACCCGGTGGATTCCGCCGGAAGACGACCACCGCGTTGATTACAGTGGGCGCGCCAGTATCCGGCGATTCATGGACCAGTGAGGTAATCGCGCACCATGCCGACCGAAACGTTTGAGTTCCAGGTAGAGGCCCGTCAGCTGCTCCAGCTGATGATCCACTCGGTCTACTCGAACAAGGACGTCTTCCTGCGTGAACTCGTCTCCAACGCCTCCGACGCGCTCGACAAGCTGCGTCTGGCCGCGCTGCGCGACGACACGCTCGACGCCGACGTCTCCGACCCGCACATCGAGCTGGAGGCCGACCGGGACGCCCGTACGCTCACCGTGCGGGACAACGGCATCGGCATGTCGTACGAGGAGGTCGGGCAGCTCATCGGCACCATCGCCAACTCGGGCACGGCCGAGTTCCTGCGGGAGCTGAAGGAGGCGCAGGACACGGCCGGGGCGGAGGGCCTGATCGGCCAGTTCGGCGTCGGTTTCTACTCGGGGTTCATGGTCGCCGACGAGGTCACCCTGCTCACCCGCCGGGCCGGGGAGCGGCAGGGCACCCGCTGGACGTCCCGCGGCGAGGGCACGTACACCCTGGAGCGGGTCGACGACGCGCCGCAGGGCACCTCGGTCACGCTGCACCTCAAGCCGGCCGACCCCGAGAACCAGCTGCACGACTACACCTCGGTGTGGAAGATCAGGGAGATCGTCAAGCGCTACTCGGACTTCATCACCTGGCCGGTCCGGCTGGTCGGTGAGAAGGGCGACGACGGCGAGGCCGCCGAGCCGGAGACGCTGAACTCGATGAAGGCGCTGTGGGCGCGCTCGCGCGAGGAGGTGTCCGAGGAGGAGTACCACGAGCTGTACAAGCACATCGGCCACGACTGGCGCGAGCCCCTGGAGACCATCCAGCTCCAGGCCGAGGGCACCTTCGAGTACCAGGCCCTGCTGTTCCTGCCCTCGCACGCCCCGCACGACCTGTTCCACCAGAACTTCCGGCACGGGCTGCAGCTGTATGTGAAGCGCGTCTTCATCATGGACGACTGCGAGGCGCTGCTGCCGCCGTACCTGCGCTTCGTCAGGGGTGTGGTCGACGCGCAGGACCTCTCGCTGAACGTGTCGCGGGAGATCCTCCAGCAGGACCGGCACATCCGGATGATGCGGCGCCGGCTGACGAAGAAGGTGCTGGCGTCGGTCAGGAGCATGATGACCGGCGACGCCGAGCGGTACGCCACCTTCTGGCGGGAGTTCGGCGCGGTGCTGAAGGAGGGGCTGGTCACCGACACCGACAACCGTGAGGCGCTGCTGGCGGTGGCGTCGTTCGCGACCACGCGCGAGGACGCCGGGACGGTCACGCTGAAGCAGTACGTGGAGCGGATGGCGGACGGTCAGGACGACATCTACTACATCACCGGTGAGTCCCGGGAGAGCATCGACGGCTCCCCGCACATGGAGGCGTTCCGGGAGCGCGGCATCGAGGTGCTGCTGCTGACCGATCCGGTCGACGAGGTGTGGGCCGACGCGGTGGGCGAGTTCGAGGGCAAGCGGCTGCGGTCGGTCGCCAAGGGCGAGATCGACCTGGCCGCCCGGGAGGACGAGCGCGGCGGGAGCGAGCGGGAGCAGCAGGCCGAGGCGTACGCGGGTCTGCTCGGCTGGATGCGGGAGCGGCTGGAGGAGGACGTCAAGGAGGTGCGTCTGTCGACGCGGCTGACGGTGTCCCCGGCCTGTCTCGTCGCCGACGCGAACGATCTGACGCCGGCGCTGGAGAACATGTACCGGGCCATGGGCCAGGAGGTGCCGCGCACCCGGCGCATTCTCGAACTCAACCCGGATCACGCCCTGGTCAAGGGCCTGAACGAGGCGTACGGGGAGCGCGAGGACCGCTCGGAGCTCACGGAGACCGCCGAACTACTGTACTCGCTGGCCGTGTTGGCGGAGGGCGGCCGGCCGAAGGACCCGGCGCGCTTCGTGCAGCAGATGGCGGACCGGCTGCAGCGCACCTTGTGAGGTGACGCCGGGCCCGTCCGCGGCCGGACGCGGGCGGGGCCCGGCGGTTTCCGTCCCGCGGGCGGCGGCCCGCCGGTGCCGGCCGCGGCGGACGGGACCCCGGGGCGGGGCGGAGTTCACCGCCGTCGCCCGGACGGACGCCTCCACCACGGCAGGCGGCCCGGTGGTGTCCGCGGTGGCGTCGAGTACGAGCTCAGCCGTCGCGCAGCCGGCCGACCCGGGTCGGGGCGCGTCGGCCGGCCGGGGGCGGTCGCGCACGAAGCGGCGGGCGGCCCGCGCGGGCTCCCGGCCCAGCCGGTGGGCGGCCCCGCCCGGTCCCGGCCGCACCACCGCCCCCTCGGGGACCCGCAGTTCGGGCGTCTTGAAGTAGCGCCGAGCGCGTCCTCCCCCGTCAAGCCCTCCGTGCCGCACCGCGGCGCACTCGCCCCGTACCGGCCGCAGGGCTCTTGCGGAGTCCCGCCGTGCGGGCGCGCGCCGGCGAACCGTCAGCGCTCGCTGTCGTCGCCCTGTTCGGCGGAGCCCTCCGCGTCCACCGGTGTGCCGTCCCGGGCGAGGCGGTCGGCGAGTTCGTCGCGGAGCAGCCGGCCGCGGTCGAGCCCGTGGGTGCGGTACGCGGTGCGGGCGATGATCTGGCTCGTGATCGGCACGGTGAGCAGCTGGAAGAGCGCCACGAGCAGCAGCACCGGAGCGTGCCGCAGAGGCATCTGGGCGGCTGTGCCGAGCAGGACGAGCAGCACTCCGAGTGTCTGGGCCTTGGCGGCGGCGTGCAGCCGGGTCACCGTGTCGGGAAAGCGGAGCAGCCCCACCGCGCCCAGCAGGCAGAAGACCGCGCCGGCCGGGAGGAGCACCGCCGTGACGGCGTCCCGCACGACGGTCATCGCATTCCCTTCCGTTTCTCCAGCAGGTGGGCCGCCGTCACCGACCCGATGAAGGCGAGGAGGGCGACGACGACGAGCACGGGGACGGACGTCGTGTCGTCGCGCGCGACCATGCCCACGGCGGTTCCGGCGAGGACCATGGTCACGAGGACGTCGAGTGCCACGATGCGGTCGAGTGCGCCCGGGCCGCGGACCAGACGCACGAGTGTCAGCAGCCCGGCCACCGCCATCACGGTCAGCGTCACGCCGTACAGGACGGTCATCGTTCCTCCTTCCGGGACTGTCCCGGTGTGCCGTCCGGGTCACGGGGTTCCGGTCCGTCGGTGTCGGCACCCCTGCGGTGGCCGGCCGCGCGCGTGACCCGGCGCTCCACGGCGCGCAACTCGTCACGGCGGTGGCGGATGTCCCGCTCGTCGCGGGCCGGCAGCACGTGGACGAACAGCAGCCTGCGGCGCCGGTCGATCTCCGTCACCACGGTTCCCGGGTTGATGGTGGTGACTTCGGCCACGGCGGTGATCAGCAGGTCGCTGTCGACCCGCAGCGGGGCCTCGATGATCGCGGAGGAGGTTCTCCTGCCGTGGCGGACGGCCTGCCACGCGACGGTGACTCCCGCCCCGACGATGTCCGTGAGCAGCCGGCCCACCAGCCGCCCGATGCCGAGCGGCCGGGGCACGGCGCCCGGCATCACGGGCGGCAGCGGGAAGGTGAGGACCACGGCGACGGCGACGAGCAGGCCGCCGACGAGGGCCACCGCCCCGGTGGAGCCCCACAGCAGGACCCACAGGACCCACAGCCAGACGATCAGCGGCAGATGGTGCAGTGCCCGGCGGGCGCGCCGGGGACGGCTCGGCGGACGGGTCACGGGTTCTCCTCCCCCAGGACGGCGGACCGGTACGACTGCGGGTGCAGCAGGTCCTCGGCCGCCCGTTCGCCGAGGCCGGCGAGCGGGCCCGCGCAGACGGCGATCATGAGACCGGCCGCCGTCATGCCGGCCGCGGCGGCGAGCATCAGGCGGGGCCCGCCCGGACGGGCCGTCGGCGCTCGCGGTTCCTCCGGCGGTGGTGCCCCGCCCCGGTCCTGCGGCCGTCCGGCGAAGGCCGTCGTCCACACCCGGGTCATGGCGTACAGCGTCAGCAGGCTGGTGAGCGTGGCCGCCGCGGCGAGGGTGTACCCGGCCGGGCCGCCCTGTGCGACTCCGGCCTGCAGCAGGGCCAGTTTGGCGATGAAGCCGGAGAAGGGCGGGATCCCGGACAGGCTCATGGCCGGGACCGCGAACAGCACGACGATCAGGAGGCCGGGGGCCGGCCGGCGCTTCATGCGGTGCAGGGCCGCGGTGCCGGTGCGGCGCACGGCGAGGCCGGCGGCGAGGAACAGGGACGCCTGGACGACGATGTGGTGGACGACGTAGAGGATGGAGCCGGTCAGGCCCCGGGTGTCGAAGAGCGCCAGCCCGAACAGCATGAAACCGATGTGGCTGACGAGGGTGAAGGACAGCAGCCGGTTGAGGTCGTCCTGGGCGATGGCGCCGAGGATCCCCACCAGCATGGTGACGATCGCCGCGCAGGCCAGCAGCGTCCACGCGTCGTGGCGGGGGAAGAGCAGGGTCTGGGTGCGCAGGAGCACGTACACGCCGGCCTTGGTCAGCAGGGCGGCGAACACGGCGGTGATCGGCGCGGGGGCGGTGGGGTAGCTGTCGGGCAGCCAGAAGTGCATCGGCACGATGGCCGTCTTGATGCCGAGGACCGCCAGGAGCAGCAGGGCGAACGCCCCGCGCAGCCCGTCCGGGAGTTCGGCGAGCCGCGGGCCGAGCTGCGCCAGCGTGACCGTGCCGGTGGCCGCGTAGATCAGGCCGATCAGGGTGAGGAAGAGCAGGGACGACGTGAGGCTGACGATCGTGTACGTCATCCCCGCGCTGGTGCGGTCGTCGTCGGCGTCCAGGGTGATCAGGACGTAGGAGGCGGCGAGCATCACCTCGAAGGCGACGAAGAGGTTGAACAGGTCGCCGGAGAGGAACGCCAGGCTCACGCCCGTGACGAGCAGCAGGTAGGCGGGGTGGAAGACCGCCGCCGAGCGGGTGCGTTCCTCGGCGGTGCCCTGGCCGATGGCGAAGACCAGCACGGCCAGCTCGACCAGGGTCGCCACGATGAGCAGCAGGGACGACAGCCGGTCGGCCACGAGGGTGACGCCCAGGGGGGCGGGCCAGCCGCCGACGTGCAGTGCCTGCGGTCCGCGGGTGTCGGCCAGGACGAGGAGCGCGGTCTCGCAGACGAGGACGGCGGCGAGGACGCCCGTGCTGAGGAGGCGCACCACACCGTGGGGCAGGCGGAGCAGGCAGAGGCCGGCGGCGAGGGCCGGCAGCAGGACGGGAAGGGCCGGCAGGGCCGCCGTCATCGGTTCTCCTCCCTCGTGGTGCCGCCCGCCGTGTGCCCCGGCGCGGGGTCGTCGTCGGCGCGTTCCCGGGCGGTGCCGATCCGCCGGTCCTCCACGTCGTCGCGCACCTCGTCGTGTCCGGACAGGCGCCAGGACCGGTAGGCCAGGGCGACGAGGAAGACGGTGAGTCCGAAGGTGATCACGATCGCCGTGAGTGCCATGGCCTGCGGCAGCGGGTCGGCCATCCCCGCGGGGTCCGCCTCCTCGCCCCGCAGTACCGGGGGCCGTCCGGGGCTGCCCCCGGCGACCAGCAGCAACAGGTTGGTGCCGTGGCCCAGGAGGATGAAACCGAGGACGATCCGCATCAGCGACCGCTGCAGCATGAGATGGAATCCGGCGGTGAACAGGCCTCCGACCACGAGTGCCATCGTCACGTCGATCGTGTTCACCGCGCGTTCGCCTCCCTCTCGTCCTCGCCGAGCGAGACGCCCACCGCCGACAGCAGTTGGAGCACGACCCCCACCACGAGCAGATAGACCCCGATGTCGAAGAACAGGCTGGTCGCGATCTCGACCGTGCCCAGCACCGGCGGACGGACCGTCACCACGGCGCTCTCCAGCGGCACACCGCCGAAGGCGAGTGGCGCGAGGCCGGCGGCGGACGCGAGCAGCACTCCGGAGCCGGCGACCACGCTCGCGGGTACCCGTACGGCTGCCCCGAGATCCGCCCGTCCGCCCACCAGGTACCGCAGGACGAACGCCAGGCCCGCCACCAGGCCGCCGGAGAAGCCCCCACCGGGGCGGTAGTGGCCGGAGAACAGCAGGAACAGCGACAGCAGCAGGATCGAGGGGAACAGCAGGCGGGTGGCCACCTCCAGCAGCACCGACCGCTCTCCGCCGGGCCGCTCGCCGGCGCCCGGCAGCCACGTCCCCACCGGTTCGTCCCAGTGGGCGGTCGGGAACGTGCCGTCCTGTCCGCCGCCGCCGGGCGTCCGCGCTCCCCCGCCGCCCACCCGCACCAGGCTCACGACACCGACCGCCGCGACCAGCAGCACCGAGATCTCCCCCAGCGTGTCCAGGGCGCGGAAGTCGACGATGATCGCGTTGACGATGTTCTTGGCCCCCGCCTCCGGCGCCCGCCGCGCGTACTCCTGTGAGATCGCCGGGCTCGTACGGGCGGCCGAGGCGACCAGGGCGAAGCAGGTCACGAAGACCCCCACCGCGCCGGCCGTCACGGCCCGCAGGTGACGCGCCCGTGACGTGGTCCGGCCCGGACTGAATCGGGGCGGCATCCGGCGCAGCACGAGCACCACCATGACCAGCGTCATCGTCTCCACGAGGAACTGGGTGAGCGCGAGGTCCGGCGCGCCCCGCACCACGAACACCGCCGCCACCGCGTAGCCCACGGCACCGGCCAGCAGGACACCGGTGAGCCGGTGCCGGGTGGCGACCACGGCCCCGGCCGCCGTCAGCATCACCACCGCGAGGAACGGCTCGATGGGCGACCACCACGGCTGCGGTGAGCCCGGCGAGGGCGCCGCCGCCGCCAGCGCGACGCCCGGGACCAGTACCAGGGTCGCCAGCAGCACGGTGAGGTAGACGGGCAGCGAGCCGACCTGTGTATGCGCGGTGACGACCGTGGCGAGCCGGTTCAGGGCCGCGGTCGCACGGTCGAAGGCGCGCTGCACGTCCGGCATCCGGGGCACCGGCCAGGTGTCGCGTCGGGCCAGGTGGAGGAGGCCGCCGAGGACCAGGGTCAGCGCCGACAGGCCGAGCACGGGAGTGAACCCGTGCCACAGGGAGAGCTCGTACGGGGCGTGCGGTCCCGTCGGGTACACGTCCGCGTAGGCGGTGGCGACGGCCGCGGTGGCCGCGTAGCCCACGCCGAGCAGCAGCCCGGCTGCCGACAGGACGGCCGCCGGCGCGACGAACCCGGGCGCGGGGCGCTCCGCTTGTGCCACCACGGCGTTGGGACGTCCGCCGAAGGCGCCCGACACGAAGCGCGCGGCATACGCCACGGTCAGCACGGACCCGGTCACGAGGGCGGCGGTCAGCAACCGGTGTCCCCCGAGGCCGGTGCCGTCCCAGAACGCCTCCAGGGCGGCTTCCTTGCCGACGAACCCCAGGAGCGGCGGCAGGCCGGCCATCGAGGCTGCGGCGAGCCCGGCGACCGCGCACAGCACCGGCATGCGGCGCCCCACACCCGACAGCTCCCGCATGTCCCGCGTCCCGGTCTGGTGGTCCAGGATCCCGACCGACAGGAACAGCGTCGCCTTGAACGCCGCATGGGCGAGCAGCATCACCACGCCGGCGAGCGCGGCGGTGCGTGTTCCGGCGCCCAGCAGGGCGGTGAGCAGCCCCAGTTCGCTGATCGTGCCGTAGGCCAGGAGCAGCTTCAGGTCGGTCGCGCGCAGGGCACGCCAGGCGGCGAGCACCATCGTGGTCAGGCCCACCGCGAGCACCATCGGCCGCCACGGGTCCACCTCCGCCAGGGCGGGTGCCAGCCGGGCCACCAGGTAGACCCCGGCTTTGACCATCGCGGCGGCGTGCAGGTAGGCGCTGATCGGGGTGGGGGCCACCATCGCCGCGGGCAGCCAGCCGTGCAGCGGCATCTGCGCGGACTTGGCGAACGCTCCGACCAGGACGAGCACCGCCGCCGCGGAGACCGTGCCGCCGCGCGGCGGATCGGCCAGGATCTCCGAGACGCGGTAGGTGCCCGCCGCCTCGCCGAGCATGACGAATCCGAGCAGCATGACCAGGCCGCCGGCCGTGGTGACCAGCAGCGCCTGCCGGGCGGCGCGGCGCTCCTCCGGTTCGCCGCGGCCCTCGATGAGCAGGAAGGAGGCGACCGTGGTCAGCTCCCAGAAGACGTAGAGGACGAAGAGGTTGTCGGCGAGCACGAGTCCCGCCATCGCCCCGGCGAAGGCCAGCAGCAGGGAGGCCGTGCGCCCGGCGTCCCGCTCGATGTAGTACCGGCAGTAGAGCAGCACCAGGGCTCCGACACCGGCGACGATCCACAGCATCAGCAGGGACAGGGCGTCCAGCCGCAGGTCGATCGTCAGTCCCAGCGACGGGGCCCAGGAGAGGGACTCCCGGTACTCGCCGCCGTCCAGGATCCCCGCCGCCCGCGTACCGGCCCACACCACCGCAGCCAGCGGCACCAGGGCCGCCACGGTCCACACGGCACGGCCGAGCCGCCGCTGCCACCAGGGGATCGCCGCCGCGACCCCCGCGTGGGCGGCAAGCAGGAACAGCACCGCACCAACTCCTTAGTGGAACCCGGCCGTCGTCGGCGGCCGGCACGCTCCGCTCGGTCGTGGGGGTGTACCCCGGCCGCCGGCCCTGGGTGCCCGATGCCGTGGCATTCAATCCTGACGGGTGCGGCAGACGGGTGCGTGGCCGCGCCGAACGCCGCCGGCGGGTGCGGTCCTGCGGCAGTACGGGTGAGGCGGGTGAGGGCACCGGCGGCGCCGTGCCGGTGCCCGGTGCGCCTGCCGGGGACGTCCGCCCGGCCCGTCCCCGGCAGGCGCGCCCGGCACGCCGCACGCCCCCCGCCGCACCGACTCCGCGGCCGGTCCCGGCGGGCGTCGTGGCCCGGCCCCTCCCCCGGCGGACCGCGCGGTCCGGTGCCGGCCGCGCCGGCCGGTACCTCCCGCAACCGGGGCCTCTCCGACCGGATCGGAGCTCCTTCTCCCCTGCCCACCGGCACACGTCCCGGGAAGACGACCGCCCCCACGCCACCGCGGCCACCCGCACCCTCACCCGGCCCGGTACCGCCCCGGCGACTCAGCGCCCCGGGACCCCGGCGGCCCAGCGGCCCGGTCGGAGCCGTGCGTCGTCCCGATGTGCGGTGTCGTCCGGCTCGGTGGAGTGTGGGCGTCATGCGGCGCAAGGACGTAGGGGACGGCGGGGACGACGCGGTGGAGGCGGTCCTCGACGAGCTCTACGCGCTGCCGCCGTCCGACTTCGTCGCCCGGCGCGAGGAGCGGGCCGCGGCCGCCAGGTCGGCCGGGCGGGCCGGCGACGCCCGCCGTATCCATGCCGCCCGCCGCCCCACCCTCGCGGCCTGGGCTGCAAACCTGCTCCGGCGCTCCCGGCCCGACGAGGCGGAGCGGTTCCTGGACCTCGGACGGGCCCTGCGCGAAGCCCACGCCTCCCTGGATCCGAGCGGGCTGAGGGAGCTGTCGGCCCAGCGGCGGCGGATCGTCTCCGAGTTGTCCCGGCAGGCGGCGAACCTGGCGCGGGAGGCCGGGCATCCGTTGTCGGAGTCGGTCCAGCGGGATGTCGAGACGACCCTGCGCGCCGTGCTCGCCGATCCGGAGGCGGCCGGCCTGTGGGCCACCGGCCGGGTGGAGAGCGCGCTCACCCCGCCCTCCGGGTTCACCACGGAGACGGCCGCCGTGCGGGGCCCCGCGCGGAAGACGTCCCGCGCGCCGTCCGCCCCGGCGGGGAGGAAGGACCAGCTCGCGGAACAGCGCGCGAAACGGCTCGCCCGCGCCCGCGAGGCGGCCCGCGCGGCCGGGGAGCGGCTGCGTCAGGCGCGTACGGAACAGGAGGACGCCGGGGCCTCGCTGCGGCGGGCACGCGAGCACCACCGGGAGGCCGGGGAACGGGTGTCCGCGCTGGAGGAGCAGCTCCGGGACGCCCGCGCGGAGCTGGAACGGGCGGAGCGGGAGCAGCGGGAGGCGGAGCAGCAGGAGCGGACCGCCGCGGACGCCCTGGCCCGGGCCCGGCGGGAGGCGGACGCCGCCGCCGGGGAGGCCGAGCGGGCGGAGCGGGGCTCGCGCTGAACGGGGCGGCGGGGCCGACCGGTTGACACGCGCCCCTGACGGTACGTCGGCCGAAATGGGCCGCGCTTTGGCATAGACCTGACACGAACCGCTCGCTAAGCTCGGCTCACCTCACAGTGAGAGCGCTCTCACACTGCGGTTGTTCCACCCCCACCTTGCTGGAACGACGAAGGGCAACCTTCCATGAGACGCATCGGACTCACGCGTGCCTGCGTGGCCGCACTGCTCGTGATCGGCAGCTGGACCGCGGCCGGCACCGTGCCCGCCGCGGCACAGGACGCCCCCGACTCCCCCGCCGCCCGTACCGCCGGCTCCGCGCCCGCCTCCACCGCCCTGCTGGACGCCATGCAGCGGGACTTCGGGCTGAGCCGCGCCGAGGCGGAGGACCGGCTGGCCGCCGAGCGCCGGGCCGCCGACCTCGCACCCGAGGCACGGAAGACCGCCGGGCCTGCCTACGGTGGCGCCTGGTTCGACGCCGGGAGCGAGAAGCTGACCGTCGCCGTCACCGAGGACGCCGGCGCCTCCACCGTCGAGGACCTGCGCGCGTCCGGCGCCGCCGTGCGCACGGTCGAGCACAGCGCGCGGCAGCTCGACGCCGCCAAGTCCCGTATCGACCGCCTGGACGCGCCGCCGGGCGTCAGCAGCTGGTCCGTCGATCCGGCCGCCAACTCGGTCGTGGTGAACGTCGTCGACGGCGAGCGGGCCGACAACGATGTCCGCGCCTTCGTCGCCAGGGCCCGCGCGGCCGGGCCGGTCACCGTGCGGACCGTGCCGGCCCGGGCCGAGACCTTCGCCGCCGGAACGGTGGGCGGCGACCCCTACTACACCGGCAACGTCCGCTGCTCCATAGGCTTCTCGGTGCACGGCGGCTTCGTCACCGCCGGGCACTGCGGCGGGGTGGGCCAGCAGGTCAGGGGCTGGGACGGTTCGTACATCGGCAACTTCCAGGGCTCCTCGTTCCCGGGCAACGACTACGCCTGGGTGAACGTGGGCAGCGGCTGGTGGACGGTGCCGGTGGTGCTCGGCTGGGGCACGGTGTCGGACCAGCTGGTGCGCGGCTCGGCGGAGGCGCCGGTCGGGGCCTCGATCTGCCGCTCCGGCTCCACGACCCACTGGCACTGCGGCAGGGTGCTGGCCAAGAACGAGACGGTCAACTACAGCCAGGGCGCGGTGCATCAGATGACCAAGACCAGCGTGTGCGCCCAGGGCGGCGACTCGGGCGGCTCGTTCATCAGCGGCGACCAGGCGCAGGGCGTCACCTCCGGCGGCTGGGGCAACTGCTCCAGCGGGGGCGAGACCTGGTTCCAGCCGGTCAACGAGATCCTCAACCGCTACGGGCTGACACTGCACACGGCCTGACCCTCCGACAGTTCACCAGCGGGCCCCGCCGGACCACCGGCGGGGCCCGCTCCCGCGTGCCGGGACGAGCCACGCGGCAGCGCGCCGCCAAAAGTTACCGTGCCGTAACTTACTGACGGGTTACCGGAGGTAAGTGAGCGCTGTTAGTTTCACGTTTCACCTTCTGGAGCAGAGCGAGGAGTGAGCCGTGAGCCGTATCAGCAGCGTGCTGACCACTGTCGTCGCCACGACGGCCTGTGTCTGCGTGTCGGCGGCGCCCGCCACCGCGAGCGAGCCCGTGGTCTCCCGGGGCGTCACCATCCCCGCCTTCTACACCCCGCCCGCCGAACTCCCCGCGGGCAACGGCGTACTGGTCCGCCACGAGCCACTGCGCCTCGGGCTGAGCCTGCCCGGTCTGGACGGCCGCTCCCTGCCCGGCACGGCGACCCGGCTGATGTACACCTCCACCGACTCGAACGGGCAGCCGGTGGCCGTCACCGGGGCCTACATCGAGCCGTCCGCCGGCTGGAAGGGCGACGGGCCCCGGCCCCTGGTGGTCGTCGGCTCCGGAACCATGGGCCAGGGCGACCAGTGCGCCCCCTCGCTGGCGCTCCAGAACCCGCTGACCCTCAACGGGCAGACGGTGTCGTTCGGGTACGAGACGCTGGCGGTCTACCGGCTGCTCGCCACCGGGGCGGCCGTCGTCGTCACCGACTACGCGGGCCTCGGCACGACCGACCGGCTGCACACCTACGTCAACCGCGTCGACGAGGGCCACGCCATGCTGGACGCCGCCCGCGTCGCCCGCGCCGTGCCGGGCGCCTCGGTCACGGCCGCCTCCCGCGTGGCCATGTACGGATACAGCCAGGGCGGCGGTGCCAGCGCCTCCGCGGCCGAACTGCAGAGCACTTACGCACCCGACGTGCCGCTCGTCGGCACCTACAGCGGCGCGCCGCCCGCCGATCTGGCGGCGGTGACCAAGGGCATCGACGGCAGCGCCCTGGCCGGCGCGCTGGCCTGGTCCATCAGCGGCTTCGCCCAGGCCGAACCCGAGCTGCGCGCGGTCGTCGACGAGCACGTCAACGCCGCCGGACGCGAGGCGCTCGAGGACCTCTCCACCGCGTGCACCGGGGACGCGATCCTCGAGTACGGCTTCACCAGGAGCACCAAGTGGACCGCCGACGGACGGCCCCTCTCCGACGTCCTGGCCGCCGAGCCCGGCGCCCGGGCGGTCCTCGACAAGCAGCGCCTCGGCACGATGAGGCCCACCGGGCCGGTCCGTCTGGCCACCGGCGTCCAGGACGACATCGTCCCGCACGCGCAGGCACGCCAACTGGCCGTGGACTGGTGCAAGAAGGGCGGTGACGTCACGTACAAGGCCGTGGCGCTGCCCAACCTCGGCGACAAGCTCCTCACCAACCACCTGGCACCGCTCCTCACCGACCAGGGCGACGCGGTGGAGTGGCTGGCCGACCGGCTCGAAGGCAAGGCGACGCGCTCCAACTGCTGGACCATGCCGGTCCAGCCCTGAGCCGCCGACCCCACGCGACGAGCCCCGTCCCGGAGTTCCGGGACGGGGCTCGTGAGGGAGCGCCGGGCAGGCCTTGCACCTGCATCTCCCCGCAGGAAGCGGGGCGTCTTTCCTTGGACCACCAACGCGCGGTCCGGTGCGGAGGTTTCCCTCGCCCTGACCTGAGACAACCGTAGCGGTGATCGCCCCGGTTGTCACATCGTCACATGAGCGCCCCGGCGCCGGCTCCCTCGAAGTTCTTCTCGACCTGCGCCTTCTCCGCCGCGTCCGGGTACGCGTTCGCGCACGAGGTGCCGGCGCTCGCGCCCGACATCAGGCTGGAGCAGGGACCGGGCTTGCGGTCGGGCAGGCCCAGCATGTGGCCGATTTCGTGGGCCGTGACGCGGACCGTGGAGTGGCCCTGCTCGATCGCCTGGCGGCCGATGTAGACGGTGCCCGTGCCCAGGGAGCCGGGGAGGGAGCGCGGCCAGCCGTCGTCCGCCACGACCCGGATGTCGGCGCGCTGCCCGGCCGCGGCGGGGCGCAGCTCGACGCCGTCGACGCTCTCGTTCCAGATGGCCGCGCCGCGGTCGACCGCGGCCCGGAACTCCGCGGCGGCCCTCGCGTCGTAGGTGAGCACCCGGTCGGCCGCCGGCGGCCGGGCGGCGGCGCCGGAGGGGACGGCCCCGGCCGGTCCGGTCAGTGCGGGGGCGGACAGCGCGAGTACCGCGGCCAGGCCGCCGGTCAGCGTACGGACGCGCATGGAAGACCTCCTGGGGATTCAGAAGCGGTACCGCTGAATTCCATGGAACGGATCGGTTGGACTTCCGGATCGCACGGGGGCACTGTGGGCAAGGATCAACACCATCCCACGGGACACCCCCGCCCGCATCACCGGAGACCACCCGATGAACCACACCGCCCGTCCCGAGCGCTACGACGGCACCATGCGCTACCGGCGCACCGGCCGCTCGGGGCTCGACCTCCCCCTGCTGTCCCTGGGCTACTGGCACAACTTCGGCGACGACCGGTCCTTCGAGACACAGCGCGAGATCGCCCTGCGCGCCTTCGACCTCGGCATCACCCACCACGATCTGGCGAACAACTACGGCCCGCCGTACGGCTCCGCCGAGATCAACTTCGGCCGGCTGATGAAGCGGGACCTCGCTCCGTACCGGGACGAGCTGGTGGTCTCCACCAAGGCCGGCTGGGACATGTGGCCCGGCCCCTACGGCCGGGGCGGCGGCTCCCGCAAGTACCTGCTGGCGTCGCTGGACCAGTCCCTGAAGCGCATGGGCCTGGAGTACGTCGACATCTTCTACTCTCACCGCCTCGACCCCACCACGCCCCTGGAGGAGACCATGGGCGCGCTGGACACGGCGGTCCGCCAGGGCAAGGCGCTCTACGTCGGCATCTCCTCCTACGACGCCGAGCGCACCCGCCGGGCCGCGGCCATCCTCCGTGACCTCGGCACCCCGCTGTTGATCCACCAGCCGTCGTACAGCATGCTGAACCGCTGGATCGAGACGGACGGTCTGCTGGACGTGGCCCGGGAGGAGGGCTTCGGGGTCATCGGGTTCACGGCGCTCGCCCAGGGACTGCTGACCGGGCGCTACCTGAACGGCGTACCCGACGACTCCCGGGCGGCGGCGGGCAAGTCGTTCGACTCCGGGTGGCTGACGGACGACATGCTGCACCGGCTGCGTGCCCTGAACGGCATCGCGGCCCGGCGCGGGCAGACCCTCGCCCAGATGGCGCTGGCCTGGGCGCTGCGCGACCCCCGGGTCACCTCGCTGGTGATGGGCGCCTCCCGCGCCGAGCAGCTGGAGCAGAACGTGGCCGCGCTGGAGAACCTCGACTTCTCCGCCGGGGAACTGGCCGAGATCGACACGTACGCCACCGACGGCGGCGTCGACCTGTGGCGCGAGGCACGGCTGGGCACGATGGGCTGAGCCCTCCGCCCGCCGCCCCCGTGTGTGGGCCGCCGGGAAACGGGAACTGCGGTGCGGTGAGCCGCGCTCCGACGACGCGGTGCTCCCGGCCCCTCGGACGGACCCGTGCAGACCTTCCTGCCGTACCCCGGCTTCCACGAGTCGGCGCTGGTGCTCGACCGGCGCCGGCTCGGCAAGCAGCGGGTCGAGGCGATCCAGGTGCTGCGCGGTCTGATCGTGCCGGGCTACGGATGGCGCCGCCATCCCGCGGTGCGCATGTGGACCGGGTACGAGGAGGCTCTGGTGCGCTACGGCCTGGACGTCTGCCGGGTGTGGCGCGACCGGGGCCACCAGGACAGCTGCGCCGCCACCCTCGTGGCCGACCTCGCCGCCGTACGGCCCGGTGCGCCGGTGCGCGGTCAGCGGGAGCTGGCCGAGGCCGGTGAGCTGCCGCCGTGGCTCGGGGAGGAGGCCCTGCACCGCAGTCACCGTTCGGCGCTGCTGCGCAAGGAACCCGGCGTCTACGCGGAGGTCTTCCCCGGGGAGCCGGACGACCTGCCGTACGTGTGGCCGTCGTCCGACCGGGATCCGGAGGCGGGCGGCGGCTGACCCCGGCGTCCCCCTCCCCTGGGGTCCGCCGGGGCGTATGGCCGTCCGTCACCCGGCGGACAGGTAGTCCTCCACTCCCGGGGCCGCGTGCGCGTCCTCGGCGTTCACGACGCCGCCGACCGCCTTGGCGTCGGGCTTGAGCACATAGGTCCTGACACTGGCCGGGCGGTCGACGTCGGAGAAGTTCTGCGGGGTGCCGAGGCCGGTGTCGGCGTTCGTCTGCGAACGGTGCGCCTTGACGACGTCCTCACGGGTGAGGCCGCCCGCCTCGCAGGCCTTCTTCAGATCGGCGCCCATGAGCTGGGCGGCGTTGTACCCGGACAGCACGCCGGAGTCGACCGGCGAGTCCGGGTACTTCTTCTGGTACGAGGCCACCATGCGCTGCACGCCGGGCAGGTCGGAGCTGACCGCGGGGGCGGCGCTGACGATGCTGAGCATCGCCGCGAGGGCGGGAGCCGCGGGCGTCTTCATCAGCTGGGGCGCGAAGCCGGGGGCGCTGCTGACGACGGGCACCTTCAGGCCGCGGGAGGCGGCGACACCGACCAGCGAGGCCGTCTGCGCGGGTCCGGCGCTGATCAGAACGGCCTTGACGCCCTCCTTGCTCAGGGCCGAGACCTGGGCGGACAGGTCGGTGTCGGTCGCCTTGATCTTCTGCCCGGCCACCTTCAGGCCGGCCTGTTCGGCCGCCCAGGTGGAGCCCTCCAGGGCGTTGGCGCCGTAGTCGCCCTCGAAGTAGACGTGGCCGATGGTGTCGCCCTTCTTCAGGCCCTTGGTGCGGGTGAGGAACTCCACCGCTGCGATCATGTCGACGTCGTAGGTGGTGCCGAGCACCTGGATGGCGTCCTTGCCGAGCAGGGAGGCCGCCCACGCCTGCGGGAAGGTCAGCATCTTGTCCTGCTGGATGTCGTCGAGCAGGGCCGCGACCACCGGGGAGCCGATGACCTGGGGCAGCGCCACCACGTCGGGGGCGATGTCGGCGTAGGCGGTGACCGCCTTCTGCACGTCGTAGCCGTGGTCCTTGACGACGATCTCGACCTCGCGGTCGCAGATGCCGCCGTCGGCGTTGACCTCGTCGGCCCACATCTGCTGGGCCTGCACGATGCTCTTGCCGAGGGTGGCGTAGGGGCCGGTCAGGTCGGTGAGGGCGCCCAGCCGGATGGTGCCGGCGTCGATGCCGGGTCCGGTGCGGACGCCGTCGGCGGCCTCGCCGCCGCCCTTGCCGTCCTCCGCCTTGGAACTGCATCCGGTGGCCGCGAGCAGCAGGACGAGGGCGCCGGCGAGGACGGTGCCGGCGGTGCGGTGCCGGTTGCGGCGCCTGTGGTGCGTGGTGTTCACGGGGTGTGCTCCTTGGGTCGTGCGGCTGCGGCCGGCTGCGGTGGCGAAGGGACGTCGGTTGCGTTGGCGGGGGTACGGGACCGTCGGCGCCGTACGCGGTCACGGGCCCGGCGCGCCAGGCCGTGCAGACCGTCGGGTGCGTACAGCAGGACCAGGACGATGGCCGCGCCGTAGAGGTAGCGGGCGGCCTCGGTGGGGCCCACGGCGCCCTCGGCCGAGCCGGGGGCGGCGACCAGCGGGAGCTGGTCGGCGTAGCGGGTCATCAGCAGGGGCAGTGCGGTGACGAAGACGGCCCCGGCGGTGGCTCCGGCGACGGAGCCCAGACCGCCGATGACGATCATGGCGAGGTAGTCGACGGAGAGGACGAGGGAGAAGTAGTCCGGGACGACGCGGCGGAAGGCGAGCGCCAGGAGCACGCCCGCGAGGCCGGCGTACATCGACGACACGACGAATGCGGCGGAGCGGTGCCGGGCGACGTCGACGCCCATCACGGCGGCCGCGGTCTCGCTGTCGCGCAGGGCGGCCAGCGCGCGGCCGGGGCGTGAGCGCAGCAGGCCGCGGGCGGTGAACCAGGTGAATGCGAACAGGGCCAGGCCCAGGAACCACAGCCGCTCCTCCGCGCCGAACGGCACGCCGAGGACGGTCAGTTCGGGGTCGGTCTCGGCGAAGGTGAAGCCGCCGAGGGTCAGCGGGGGCACGGAGCGGCCGTTGAAGCCACCGGTGACGGAGTCCGCGGTGAGCAGGACGTGGTGGCCGAGGAAGACCAGGGCGAGGGTCGCGATGCCGAGGTAGATGCCCTTGACCCGGGCGGCGACGGGGCTGAACAGCCCGCCGGCCGCTCCGGTGAGCAGCACCGCGAGGAGCGCGGCGAGGGCCGGTGGCAGTCCCGGTCCGGGTTCGCCCGCGAACCATGCGTAGCCGTAGGCGCCGACGGCGAGGAAGAAGGCGTGGCCGAGGGAGAGCTGGCCGGCGGTGCCGCTGAGCAGGGCCAGTCCGACGGCGCCGATGGCGGCGGCCATGGAGAACAGGCCGATGCGCAGCCAGAAGGCGTCCAGGTAGAACGGCGGCAGGCACAGCAGGACGGCGAGGAGCAGCAGCCTGCCGCGCCGGCGGGTCAGTGCCCCGAGGAGTCGGTCAGACACGGGCCGCTCCCTTCGCGCCGAACAGCCCGGTGGGCCGTACCAGAAGCACCAGCAGCATCACCGCGTACGGGGCGACGTCGCCGAACCCCTCGCCGAGGACGTGCAGTTCGGACTGGTAGCCGACGACAAGCGCCTCGGTCAGGCCGATGATCAGGCTGCCCGCGAGGGCGCCGGCCGGGGAGGCCAGTCCGCCGAGGATCGCGGCGGGGAAGGCGTTGAGGGCGATCTGGCCGGTGGTGCGCTCCAGGCCCGGCGCGGGGAACGCGGCGAGGAAGACCGCCGCCAGTGCGGCGAGCGCGCCCGCCAGGCACCAGGCGCCCGCCCGGATCCGGCCGAGCCGTACGCCCATGAGCGCGGCGGCCTCCAGGTCCTCGGCCGCGGCCCGCAGGGAGAGCCCCCAGGGGGTGAACCGGAACAGTGCGAACACCGCGCCGATGACGACGGCCGACACCACGATGGCGGCGAGCCGGCTGTCCGCGACGGTCAGCGGCCCCAGTTCGGTCACCGCGTCGCCCCAGGGGTCGCCGAGCGACAGCAGGTCGCCGCCGATGCGCCGGGCGAGGTCGGTGAGCAGGACGATGTCGATACCGATGGTGACGATGGTCTGCACGTGCGCGGAGTGGGCGTCCTGGCCGCCGCGTTGCAGCAGGAAGCGGTCGAGCGCGCCGGCGAGGGCGGCCGTGGTGAGGACGGCCAGGGCGAGCGCTCCGGCGAAGCCGAGGTCGTCGTGGAGCACGGCGATGAGGTAGCCGCCGAACAGGAGCAGGGAGCCGTGGGCGAAGTTGAGGACGCCGGAGGCCTTGAAGATGACGACGAAGCCGAGGGCGACCAGCGCGTAGACCGCGCCGAGTGCCAGTCCGCCGAGGATGTTGTCGAGGAATACCGTCATGCCGCGTCCTCCCCGGTCGCGTCGGTGCCGAGGTAGGCGCGCAGCACCTCGGGGTCCTGGCGGACCTCGTCGGGGCTGCCGTGGGCGATGCGCCGGCCGAAGTCGAGCACGGTCACGTCGTCGGCGAGACGCATGACCAGGCCCATGTCGTGCTCGACGAGGACGATGGACAGGCCGAGTTCGGCGCGCAGTTCGCCCACGACCTCGGCGGTGCGGGCGCGTTCGGCGGCGTTCATGCCGGCCACCGGTTCGTCGAGGAGCAGCACGCGTGGCTCCAGGCAGAGGGCGCGGGCGAGTTCGACGCGCTTGCGGTCGCCGTACGACAGCAGCGCGACGGGACTGTCGAAGTGCTGCCCCAGGCCGGTGAGTTCGGCGATGTCGCGGGCCCGGCCGAGGTGCTCGCGCTGTTCGCGCCGGGCGCTCGGCAGACGCAGCGCGCTCGCGGCGAAACCGGCGCGGGACAGGACGTGGCGGCCGAGCATGAGGTTGTCGGCGACCGTGCCGTGGGTGGTGACGATGTTCTGGAAGGTGCGGGCCACGCCGAGCGCGGCGATGCGGTGCGGGGCGAGCCGGGTGAGTTCGGTGTCGCCGAGGGTCACCGTGCCTTCGGCCGGGCGGCACAGGCCGGACAGCACGTTGAAGCAGGTGGACTTGCCGGCGCCGTTGGGCCCGATGAGCGCGTGCACCGAGCCGGGGGCGACGGTGAAGGAGACGCCGTCGAGGGCGGTGAGTCCGGCGAAGCGCACGGTGACGTCCCGTACGTCGAGCACGGGCGGTGCGGTGACCGGCGGTGCCGTGACCGGCGGTGCGGTGGTGCGGTCGTTCACGCGGCCCCCTGGTCCTCGGCCGACTCGCCCAGGTAGAGGCGGCGTACGGCGTCGGTGCGGGCGAGTTCGTCGGCGGGGCCGGACAGGCGGGTCTCGCCCACCTCCAGGACGTGCGCGTGGTCGGCGAGGGAGAGCGCCATGCCGGCGTTCTGCTCGACGAGGAGCACGGCGGTGCCCTGGGCGTTGATCTCGCGGATCACCTCGGCGATCCGGTACACCATCTGCGGTGCGAGGCCGAGGGAGGGCTCGTCGAGGAGCAGCAGGCGGGGGGCGGCCATCAGGGCGCGGCCGATGGCGAGCATCTGCTGCTCGCCGCCGGAGAGCAGGCCGGCGGCCTGGTGGGTGCGTTCGGCCAGGCGGGGGAAGAGCGTGAAGACGCGGTCGCGGGCCTCCTGGACCTGGGCGCGTCCGCGCCGGCCGAGGCCGAGGCCGCCGGAGCGGAGGTTCTCGTCGACCGAGAGTCCGGCGAACACCCGCCGTCCCTCGGGGACCTGGACGACTCCGGCGCGTACCGCCGCGACGGGGTCCTTGCCGTCGAGCACCGTCCCGCCGTAGCGGATACGGCCGGCCGTGACCGCGCCGCGGTGCAGGCGCAGCGTGCCGGACACCGCCCGCAGCAGGGTGGTCTTGCCGGCCCCGTTGGCGCCGAGCAGCGCGACGACGGCGCCGGGCGGCACGCTCAGGGACACGGAACGGAGAGCGGACAGCGCACGCCCGTACGTCACGTCGACGTTCTCGACGTGCAGGGCGGGCAGGCCGTCCGGTGGTGCTTCGGGCATCACGGCTCCTCGGGGACCGCGGCCACGTCGGCGTCGGCGTCGTCGGCGGTGGCGGTGCGGGTTCGGGGGAAGGGGAGCCCACGACAGCACGGGGGCGGGTGGGTGGTACAGCGTTCGGCGGGGGCTCGCTGCGGTGTACCAACGGGGGTGGGCGGGGGTTGTGCGGGTGCCCAGGCCCTGGCGGGGGCGGGGGGCTGCCGGCCGGTCGGGGCAGGCGGGGATGGGGGCACGGGTTCGACCGGCCGGGCGGGGTTTCGCGGTGCGTGATCGGCGGCGTCGGCGTTGCGGTAGGGGAGTTCGCCCCCGCCGCCCCTTCCCGTCCCGTCCCTGGGGGCTTCGCCCCCGGACCCCCTTCGCGCAGTTCCCCGCGCCCCTGCGGGGGATCAGCCCCGCGCCCCTAAAGGGCGAGGAGGGTGCGGGCTGTCAGGGCGAGGCTTACCTCTACGAGGTCGGAGGGGCGGGAGAGGGAGCGGCCTGTGAGCTGTTCGTAGCGGCGGAGGCGGTTGAGGACGGTGTTGCGGTGGCAGTACAGGCGCCGGCTCGCCCGCTGGGCCGAGCCGTCGCAGGCCAGCCAGGTGGCGAGGGTGTCCAGCAGGACCTCCGCGTCGGCGGGTTCGAGGTGGGCCAGCGGGCCCAGCAGCCGTTCGGCGAGGGCCGCGCCGAGTTCGGGGCTCGACACCACCAGCGCGGCCGGGAGGTGTTCGGCCAGCCGGACGGTGCCGCCCGACTCCGGGCACAGGGCCAGCGCCGTGTCCGCCAGCCGCCGCGCCTCGCCCACGGCGGCCAGTCCCTCCACCGCGCTGCCGATGCCCACCCGTGCCCCGGGTGGCTGTTCCTCCCGCACGATCGGCTCCTCACCGTCCTCGACCAGAACGATGCCGTAGTCGGCGTCCACACCGGTGTGCCAGTGCACGCGCACACCCGGGGCGAGCGCCGCCTGGGCACCCGGACAACCGGCGAGCCTGCCGCCGGCGGCCGCGACGACCACGTACCGCCCCTGCTCCGGCAGCGCCAGCGCCCGCGCGGCCTCGGGCAGGTCGGCGATCCTGCTCGTGCCGTCCAGCAGGGCCCCGGCCAGCAGGCGCACCCTGTTCTCCCTCCGCCAGGCCAGCTGGCGTTCGGTCTGCCGGTAGGCGTCGGCGACGAGCGTGCAGTGCTCGTCGACGAAGTTCCACACGTCGGACGCCACGTGCACCAGCAGCCGTACGTCCTCCGGTGCCGTCCGGGACGTCTCGTCGACCAGGCCCTGCCACACCAGTGAGCCGCCCAGCCGGAAGGCGTGCAGCAGCGCGTCCAGCGGCAGCCCCTGTTCGGCGCGGGTGGCGCCGATCTTCCAGGAGCAGCGGCGTGCCCCGTCCCGGGCGCCCCGCGGATCGAGCAGGGAGGAGATGCTGTGCCGCAGCGAGCGGTGCACCTCCTGCCAGGTCGCGGCGGCGTCGCCCTCCACCGCGGTGCGGTAGGCGGGCTCCTGCTCCTGGAGCACGGCGATCAGCCGGTCGGTGAGCTGCGGCAGGTCCTCCAGCAGGACACGGGCCGCCCGGTGCAGCACCCGCAGCGCGTCGGCGTCGATCAGCGACCGCACGCGCCGGGTCCGCGGGCTCGGAGCGGGCATGGGTCCGGGGCGAAGCAGGGTACGTGGCCGTACGGCGTGTTGCATCGCGCATCTCCCCCAGGGTCGGCTTCCCGGCGGTGCCCGTGCGGCGGTCCCCCCGCCGGCGCCGGGCCGGCCGGGGAGCCCATGGGCCGGCCGCCACCGGACTCGTCCTGCCCCGAAGGATGGCATACCGTCCGGTCGGTCCCTAGAGCCGTGCACCGGTCTTTTCCGCGTGTTCGACCAGTCGGACAAGCTCGACCCGGGAACGGACGCCCAGCGTGGCGAACACGTTCCGCAGGTGGTAGTCGACGGTGCGGGTGCTCACGGACAGTCTCAGGGCCACCTCCCGGTTGGTGGCGCCCTCGGCGACACACCGCGCGATACGCAGTTGCTGCGGGGTCAGCCGGGACAGCTCCCCGGCCCCGGTCCGGGCCGGGGCCGCGCCTCCCGCACGCAGTTCGGCGGCGGTCTGCTGCGCCCACGGATGCGCGCCGCACCGCTCGAAGCCCACGAGGGCCGCTGCGAGGCGGGCCCGTGCCTCGCGCAGCCGGCGTCTGCGTCGCAGCCATTTGCCGTAGAGGAGTTCGGTGCGTGCCCGCTCGAAGTCGCCGGGCGTGTCCTCGTGGCGGTGCAGGGCGCTCAGGTACAGGGTGTCGGCCGCCTCGGGGGCGGCCAGCAGCGCGCGGCACCGCAGGAGCAGCGCGGGGGCCTGCGGGTCGGCTCCGCAGGCGGTCCACAGGGCGAAGTCCTCGACGACCGCCGGGGCGTGCTCGGGCCGGCCGGCGAGCGCGGCGGCCTCCACGAAGCAGGGGACGGCCAGCATCCACAGGGCGAAGTGGCCGCGCCGCGCACCGGGGAGCACCAGCGGGCCGAGCCGCTCCGCGGCCTCGCGGGGGCGGCCGGCGCCGAGGTCGGCGCGGGCCGCGGCCCACTGGGCGAGCGTGGCGGCCTGCGCGAGGCCGTGCCGGCGGGCGGTGCGCAGGGCGGCCGCCGCGTGCTCGGCGACGACCTCCTTCTCGCCCTCGATCGACGCGGCGAGCGCCAGCACGGCGTGGTGGTGGGCGGCCGTGTTCCGCTGCCCGGTCCGCGAGGCCGTGCGCAGGCCCTCCTCGGCGTGGGTACGGGCGAGCTGGTGGCGGCCGGCCCGGAGTTCGGCGTAGGCGAGGTACTCCAGCGCCCTGGGTTCGAGGGCGGTACGGCCACGGGTCCGGGCCGCCGCCAGGGCCCGTGCGCCGGCGCGGCGGGCCGCGGTCACCTCCCCGAGCATCAGCGCGGCGGAGGCGGACCGCAGCAGCCGCTCGGGCTCGTCGCCGCACAGCCCTCGCGCGACCACCCGCCCCAGGGGTGCGGCGGCCCGGTCGAACCGCCCCAGCAGCACGGCCCGCATGCCGTCCCGGTGGTCACCCAGCACGTCCTCGTGAGGTGAGCCGGCACCGCTCCCCTCCCGCCCGGCCCCGGACGCCGCCCCGCGGGCGGAACCGGATGGCGGTTCCGGGGCGAGGACCTCCAGGCAGGTCGCGGGGTCGCCCGCCGACCAGGCCGCGTCGGCCGCGCCGAGGGTTGCCGTGGCGGCGGCCTCCCCGTCGGTGGCGGTCAGCAGCGCGGCGGCGAGCAGGAAGGACTCACGGGCGTCGTCCACCGGTCCGTCGGCCAGGAGGACCGCGCCGCGCAGGAGTTCCGCACCGCCGCGTGCCGACGGCGGCGCCGGACGGCCGCGGACCGCGTCGAGCAGGCGCAGGGCCTCGGACGGGTGGCCGGCGAGGAGGGCCTGTTCCGCGGCGGCGGTGCGGCGGCGCGCGCGCTCGGTGTCGTCCGGGGTGAGATCGGCCGCGCGGGTGAGCGCCCGGCGGCGCAGGGCGGGTGCGAGCGCGGGGTCCGCCGCCGCTCGCGCCAGCCGGTCGGCGAGGGCGGGGGCGCGGCCCGTGACGGTCCATGAGCGGTGCAGCAGCGCGAGGATGCCGTCGGGGTCCGGCAGCGCCCCGGCCAGCGCGCGGTGTGCGGCACGGCGTCGCCCGGCGGAGGCACCGGCGTACACGGCCCGCCCCAGCAGCGGGCTGTGGAACCGGAGCCGGTCCCCGGCCCTGACCAGCACCTCGGGCAGCGGCCCCCCGGCGCACGCCCCGGCGGCGCGCAGGACGAGACCCGCGTCGGCGTCCGGCTCCCCCGTCGCCCGCAGGGCGGCCGCCGCCGTCAGCAGCAGCACGGCCCGGTCCGGCGGTACGCCGGTGAGGCAGCCGCCGACGGCACCGGCCAGGGCCTCCGCGTCGGCCGGCGGCCGGGGCAGCGCCCGGTCTCCGGTGAGCTGGGCGGGCGACAGCCGGCGGACCAGCGCCAGCAGCAGCGCGGGGCTGCCCTCCGCCGCCGTCACCAGCTCCTCGCGCACGGCGGGGTGGACGGCGCCGTCCGTCACGTCGTCGACCAGTCGTGCCGCGTCCCCGGCCGCGAGCGGGCCGAGCCGCAGCAGGGGCAGCGCCGCCAGCTCCCGGTCGACGGGCCGGTGCCCGGGAACGGTGAGGAGCAGCCCCGCCCGGAGCCCCGCGGAGTGCGCCCGCGCGGCGGCCCGGCCGAGTGCCGCGCGCGAGGCCGAGTCCCACAGGTGCGCGTCGTCCACGCACACCAGGAACGGCCCCGTGCGGGCAGCCGCGCGGAGGGCGTCGAACAGCGCCTCCCCCATCGCTCCGGCCCCGGCCGCGGGCACGGGGCCACAGCGGCCGGCGGCCCGCAGCAGGGCCCGCGCGCCGTCCGGAGGCCGTACGTGCCACACCGGCCCGGTACGGAAGGAGCGCGCGGTGTGCTCCAGGAACGCCGTGCGGCCGCACCCGGGTTCACCGGTCACGACCCGGACACCGCCGCCGGTGCGGAGGGTGTCCAGCAGCTCGGAGATCACCTGCCGCCGCAGGATCGTCTGTCCGGTCATCTCCGGGACCTTACTCACGCGTAAGGTCGGGTGGAAGGAACGCGTCCATGCCTGGGTGAACGGTCAACTGCCGGTTCACCAGCGGCTCTTCCCGCCCGGCCGGCCGGGCGGAGTGTGCCGCGGCCCAAGCCGGCGGGTGTGCGGCGGTGCCCCCGCACAACGCCGGCGGCGGCCCGCGCCGTACGCGGACCGCCACCGGGTGCACGGAACGTCAGGAGGTGTGCGGGCAGTTGCCCCGGGACTCCGCGATCGTCAGGCTCCGCTGCGGCAGCGGGCACAGGAACTTCTCGTAGCGGGTGTCGTTGTCGATGAACCGCTTCAGCCAGGACACGCTGTACTTCGCGATCGTCGTGTTGGACGAGTTGGGCGTGAAGTGGCCGGCGCCGTTCAGCTCCAGGTAGGCCCGGTCCAGGGAGGAGGGCAGGCCCGTGTAGAGCGGCTCGGCGTGGCTGGAGACCGGGGCGATGGTGTCGCCGTCGGCGCCGAAGATCAGGGTGGGGGTGCGCACCTCGGGCCAGGTCTTGTCGAGGTTCCAGGGTGTCAGCGGGATGGCGGCCTGGAGCGAGGGCCGGTCCTTGGCGGCTTCGAGGCTGCCGCCGCCGCCCATCGAGTGGCCCATGACGCCGAGGCGGCTGCTGTCGATCCGTCCGCGCACCGCGCTGCGCTGGGTGAGGTAGTCGAGCGCGGCGAGCAGCTGGTCGCCGCGGGAGGCGGGCTGGTCGAGGGTGGTGTTGGTGTCGATGGTGAAGACGACGAAGCCCTGGGAGGCCAGGCGCGGGCCCAGCCAGGCGATGGAGGACTCGTAGGCCGTGAAGCCGGGCGAGACGGCGATCGCGCCGAAGGTGCCGTCGGCGGTGCTGGTCGGGTAGTGGATCGTGCCGCCGCCGAAGCCGGTGACGGAGAGCGAGGAGACGGAGAGGTCCGACACGGCGTAGGGGCCGCGCGGTGCCTCGATGCTCGATTCGGTCGGTGCCGGGCCGCGCTCGTAGGGGTTGTCCGCCGCGTGCGCGCCGGGGCCGCCGAGGGTGCCGAGGGCGACGACTGCGGCGAGGGCCGCGGTCAGTCCGGCGAACCGGCCGGACGTGCGCCTGCGGGTGTGGGGGTGCTGCTGCACGACGAGTGGTCCTCTCTGTCGCGGCGGACCGCCCGGCCGGCCGGGGCACGGGATCATGGAGCGGGATGGGGGCCGTGCCCGGCCGGGGGCGCCGCCGATGGACTGGCGGTGCCACTGTCGGAGAGGAGGGGGCCGGTGCGGACCGGCAATCTCACCGGTCTCGTGCGCCGCGCCGTGCGTGCGCGGCGAAGCCGGCCGCACACCCGGTGTGCCGGGGAGAAGCGGGGGTACACGGACAGGCGCGGTCACCGTCGGAGTCGGCGCCGACGGTGACCGCCGTGCGTGAGGGCGCGGATCCGTTCAGGGGTGCCCGGCGGGGGTCGCTTCAGGCCGCGTCGTAGACGTGGGCCCGGCCGCCTGCCCACCGCACCCAGGCGGGATCGTCCAGCAGCCGTTCGCCGTCCGGCAGTCCCGCGCGGCGCAGGAACTCCACCACGTCACGGTCGGAACCCGCGAGGCCGACGATCTCGCCGCGCACCGTCACCCGGCGCCCGCCCGAACCGAGCGGCGGGTGCACCACGATCGGCGCCTTCTTCACCCCTCCAGCATCCGGCCGCGGCGTCCGTCATGCATCCCGGCCCCGGATGTCACCCGACCGGCCCGCCGGACGAGCGGTCCGGGCCCGGTCCGTGCTCGTATGGGAGCGGCCTCCATGCCTACCCGGAGGGAGCTGGGAATGCACGAGATGTGGTGCGGTGCAGACACTTCGGGGGAGCCGGTGTGGCATGTCCTCACCCCGGACAAGACATCGACACTGTGCGGAGTGGACAAGGAGGAGGAGTCGCCGCGGCGTGACACCACGGACCGGCACTGCTTCTCCTGCATGCAGTCGTTCCAGGCCGTCGTGGCGTCCCGCTGAGGGCGACGGCGCGCAGGGTTCGGCCCCGACCGGCTGCCCGCCGGGGACGGGACCGCTGCGGACCGGCCGGTCCGCAGCGGTCGCGTCCCCGGCGGGCCCGCTCAGTGACAGGGGTGACCGCCGGCGGAGGCCGCCGGCCGGGCGGTCCCGGTGCGGCAGAAGCAGGACGCCTCCACGGGGACGTCCGCCAGCGCGGCCGCCTGGGTGAGCTGCCGGGCGACGATCGCGGCCTCTCCGGCCTTGCCGCCGCGCAGCAGGCACTCGTGGAACCCGTGCAGCGCCCAGACGTTGTTCGGGTGCTGCAGGGGCCTCGGCAGGGTGGCGTCCAGTCCGAGGTCCGCGCGGTAGACGGCCTCGGCCTCGGCGACGCGGCCCTGCTCCAGGAGCAGCGCCCCGTAGGCGTGCCGGGTGGGCTGCATCCAGCCCCAGGGTTCGTCGTAGGGCAGGTTGTCGTCCAGGTGGACGGAGCGCTCCAGCGCGGCGAAGGCGGTGTCGTACTCGCCCTTGCGGTAGGCGAGTTCGCCGTCCAGCATCGCCGACGCGATGGCGAGGACGTCGTGGCAGGTGTTGTTGAAGAGCATCCGGGTGCCGGGTACGCGGCCGACGGCGGCGCGGAACTCCTCGCGTTCGGCCTCGGCCCCGTCGGTGGCGCCGGTGGCGGAGAGGGCGACGCCCCGGGCGTAGTGCAGCATGGCGGTGGTCACGCAGTACAGGTCCGGATCCTCGGGGAACGGCAGCGCCAGGATGTCGTCCCAGCGGCCGAAGCGGATCAGGACGTGGAAGCGCATCGCCAGGAATCCCTCGAGCCAGTCGGCCATGGGCGGGCTCTGCACCCGGAGCAGTTTCTCGGGGATGGCCTCCTCGAGCCGGGCCGCGGCGTCCAGGGCCACCTCCGACTGACCGGCGAACATGGCGCCGTAGATCCTGAAGTGGTGGTTGTGGGCGCGGTAGAGCGTGTAGAAGTTCATGGCGCCGGCCCGCCGGAGGTACTTGTCGTCGGCGGCGACGGCGAGGGTGTTGTCCGAGACGACCCGCCGGTAGTCGCCGCACAGCACTTCCAGGTGTGACGGCATGTGGTGCAGGTGCCCGGCGTCGGGCACGGCTCCGCGCAGCCGGTCGGCGACGGTGAGGGCCGCTTCCGGGGTGGGGGACATCTCCATCAGGTGGATGTACAGGTGCAGGACGCCCGGGTGCCGGTGGCCGGCGTCACCGGCGAGCGCGCCGTCGAGGATCTCCTTGGCCTCCAGCGTCCGGGCGCCGTCGGCGGGGCGCCCGGTCCCGAGGTCCCACAGCTGCCAGGGGGTGAGGTTCATCAGGGCGTCGGCGCACAGGACGGCCACGTCGGGATCGCCGGGGGCGCTCTCGTACACGGCGAGCATCCGGTCCGCGTACGGCTCGTTCCACACCGAGCAGTCGTCCGCCGCCCGTGCCTGGGGGTAGCGGGCGCGCAGCGCCTCGACGAGGGCGCGTTCGACGGGGGTGGCCCGCGCGGACTTCTCGTGGGCCAGTTCCACCGCCCGGTGGGTGCGTTCGACGGTGCGGGCGAGTTCCTCGCCGTCGAAGGCGTCCCAGGGTTTGTTGTAGTTGGGGCCGAGGGCGTAGGCGATGCCCCAGTGGGCCATGGCGCAGTCCGGGTCGGCTTCGGCGGCCTTCTCGAAGCAGGCGACCGCCTCCTCGTGGTTGAACGCGTACGTCCACATCAGCCCCCGGTCGAACCAGAGTTGGGCCGTGGCGGAGGAGGTGGTCACGGGCCGGCCGTAGGGGCCGAGGTCGTAGTAGTCGTCCATGGGTGCCTGCCTCCCGGAAGCGGACGGGGGCCGGCCGCTGCTGCGCCGGCGGCGGACGCCCCGCGGGGACGAAACCGACGATAGCGGGGCACAGGCGCTCGCGCAGGCGTCGGCGCGGATCCGGCCGCCGGTGCGCTCACACGCTGACGAGGAGCTGCGGGGACAGCACCTTGATCATCGTGTTGGTCCAGCGCATCTGGCGCAGGGTCTGCGGGTGGCAGGCGGAGACCAGCGCCAGGAGATCCCGGTCCCGGGTGGCCTGCGCCGCCTGGGCGAGCATCTCCCAGTGCAGGGAGTTGCCCGCGGCGGCCAGATGCAGGTCCCGCAGGTCGTGCAGGAGGAGCAGACCGGTCTCCGGGCGGCGGCCGAGGGCCTGGGACGCCTTCTCCCGCAGCGCGGCGAGCGCGCCGGGCGAGGGATGCTCGCGGGGTCCGGACAGGTCCAGCCCGTGGTCGCGGCCGAGGGCGGCGAGCCGTGTGGCGTGTTCCCTGGACCAGCGGGCGACGTCGGTCGCGACGTGGTGGAACTCGTGCTCGACGCGGTGGCGTTCCGCGGCGGCCAGCAGGTCCTGTTCCAGGTCGCGTTCGCCGTTGTGCAGGGTGCGCAGGGTGATGCCGACGCCTCTCATGCCGTGCCCCCCGCCGTCTCGGTGGTGTCCGTGCCGGTGCCGCGGCGGGAGACCAGTGTCATACGGGCCGCGGACGTCTTGAACAGGGGTTGTTTGGAGAGCGGGTCCCAGTCGGTGATGGTGGTCTCGTTGGCGGCGCGGCCGGGGCGGTCGTCGGGCGGCCGGTGTCCTTCCGGGGTGTCCCAGTAGCCGTAGTGGAACGGCACGAAGACCACGCCGTCACGGATCGCGGTGGTCCGCAGCCGGGCCCGCATCGCCCCGCGCGCGCTCGTGACCTGGACCAGGTCGCCGTCGGCGAGGCCCTGGGCGGCTGCCTCCGCCGGGGAGATCTCGGCCCACACGTCCGGCGCGGCGGCGTCGAGCTCGGGTGCGCGGGCGGTCTTGGTGCGGGTGTGGAAGTGGTACACGGTACGGCCGGTGATGAGCTGGAGGGGGTACTCGGGCGAGCTGTCCTCGTGGGGCGGGAGGTACTCGGCGGCCTTGATCACCGCCTTGCCGTCCGGGTTGAGGGAGCGGTACTCGACCGGGGTGACGGTCGCACCGGTCACCATGTCCTTGCCGTAGCTCTCGCACGCGTCGGGGTGGGCGTAGGTGATGCCGTCGGTGTAGAGGCGCGCGGTGCCGTCGGGGGCGTCCTCGGTGCAGGGCCACTGGATGCCGCTGCCGTGCCGCAGCTTGTCGTAGCTGAGTCCGGTGTAGTCGCAGGGGCGTCCGGCGCTGCACCGCTGCCAGGCGGCGAACGCGCCCTGCGGGTCGCGCCAGCCGATCAGCGGGCCGCCGTCCTTGTCGCGGAAGTCCATGCGGGCGGCGAAGTCGAGGAAGATGTCGAGGTCGGACCGGGCCCCGCCGGGCGGTTCGACGGCCTTCTCGGACAGGTGCACGGTGCGGTCGGTGTTGGTGAAGGTGCCGGTCTTCTCGCCCCAGGTCGCGGCCGGCAGGACGACGTCGGCGAGCTGGGCGGTCTCGGTGAGGAACAGGTCCTGCACCACCACGAAGAGGCGTTCCTGCGCGAGGATCGACCGGATCCTGGCGAGTTCGGGCAGGGAGACGGCCGGGTTGGTGCCGGTGATCCACAGCATGCCCAGCGAGCCCTGCTCGGCGTAGCGGAAGATCTGCATGGCGTGGGTGGGCGGGCCGTAGTGCGGGATGGCGTCCGGCTCGACGTTCCAGATCCCGGCGAGCTCCGCGACGTGCTGGTCGTTCTGCCAGTTGCGGAAGCCCGGCAGGTCGCCGTCGGCTCCGCATTCGCGGGTGTTCTGGGCGGTGGGCTGGCCGTTCATCTGGAGCAGCCCGCAGCCGGGGCGGCCCAGCATGCCCCGGATCAGATGCAGGTTGTTGACCTGGACGGCGGCGGCGGAGGCCTGATGGGACTGGTAGACGCCCTGGAGGACGGTGGACAGCAGCCTCCGCGCGCCGCCGAGCAGCTCGGCCGCCCGTTCGATCTGCGCGGCGGGGACGTCGCAGATCTTCGCCGCCCACTCGGGGGTGCACGGCTCGACGCGCGAGGCCAGTTCGTCGAAGCCGACGGTGTGCGCGCCGAGGTAGTCGCGGTCGATGCGGCCGGTACGGATGATCTCGTGCAACAGGGCGTTGAGCAGCGCGACGTTGGTGCCGGGACGCGGGGCCAGATGCACCTCGGCGCGCTGGGCCACGGGGGTGTACCGGGGGTCGACGCACAGCAGCCGGGGCGGATCGGAGCCCTCCAGGCGGTCCAGGATCCGCATCCACAGCACGGTCTGCGTCTCGGCCATGTTGTGTCCGAACAGCGCGATGGTGTCGGCGTGGTCGATGTCCTCGTACGAGCCGGGCTGGCCGTCGGAGCCGAAGGTCTCCTTGAGGGCCTCGGCGGCCGTCGCCGTGCACAGCCGGGTGTTGCCGTCGAGGTGGTTGGTGCGGATGCCGGCGTGGGCGAGGACGGCGAGGGTGTAGTACTCCTCCAGGAAGAGCTGGCCGGTGGTGTAGAAGCCGACGGAGCCGGGGCCCCGTTCGTCCAGCAGGCTCTTCGTCCGGGACGTGATCCGTTCCATGGCGGTGTCCCAGTCGGACTCCACCAACCGCCCGTTCTCCCTGACGAGGGGCCGGGTGAGGCGGTCCGGTGAGTGATTGGCCTGCCAGCCGTAGAGGTCCTTGGGGCCGAGCCGGCCGCGGTTGACCCGGTCGACGGCGCGGCCTCGGACGCCCACGATGCGTCCGTCGCGCACCGCGATGTCCAGCGCGTCGCCGTTGGAGTGCAGGATGGAGGCGGAGCGCGCCCACCGCTCCACGTCCTCCTCCGCGAGCCCGTCCGCCAGATGCGTGTCGGTGCGGACCGGCCACGGCGTGCCGGGCGCGTAAGGAGTGCGTGCGCCCCAGGGGTTCGCGATCCGGTCCGGCGAGCTGTCCACGGTCCTGCCTCCCACGGAATCGACGTCGCCCCCGCGGGTACCCCTTCCCCGAACCACCAGACACTCACACCACGCTACCGAACGTGCACCCTCCGTAGTAACGCGCGCGGGCGTCCGCCATTCCTTCGAGCGCTTTCGCCGACGGGCTGGCACGGGCCGCGCGGCCCTCCCTAGGATGTATTTCCTGTCCAGCCAGCCCAGTTGGCGCGGTACTCCGCAGGGGGAACGATGCACACCGGTAAGCAGCTGTCCACCGAGATCGACGCCACCGTGCCGACAGCCGCACGCATGTACGACTATTACCTGGGCGGCAAGGACAACTACGCCGCGGACCGCGCGGCGACCGAGGAACTCGACAAGGTGGTGCCGAGCACCCGCCGTCTGGCGCTGAACAACCGGCGCTTCCTCCAGCGGGTGGTCCGCACCCTCACCCAGGAGTACGGCATCCGGCAGTACCTGGACCACGGTTCCGGCCTGCCCACCCAGGACAACGTGCACCAGATCGCCCAGCGCATCGACCCGACCGCGCACGTGGTCTACACCGACAACGACCCGATGGTGCTGGTGCACGGCCGGGCGCTGCTGGAGCAGGACGAGCGCACGGTCGTGATCCAGGCCGACATGCGCGACACCGACGGGATACTGGGCCACCCGGAGACCCGGCGTCTGATCGACTTCTCGGAGCCGGTCTGCGTGCTGTTCAACTCGGTCTTCCACTGCATCCCGGACAGCGACACCGACGGCCCGCTCGCCGTGGCCCGCCGGGTGCGTGAACATCTGGCGCCGGGCAGCTTCATGGTGATGTGCCAGCTGGTGAGCGACGACCCGGAGGTCCGCTCGTTCGTCACCGACTTCATGGACCGGGCGACCCAGGGGCAGTGGGGCCGGGTGCGCGAGCGGAAGGACGTCGAGACCTACTTCGAGGGTCTTGAGATAGTGGATCCCGGCCTGGTGGAGGTGTCGACCTGGCGTCCCGACACGGAGGTGGCGCCCCGCCAGCTCAGCCACGAGTGGATCGAGTTCGGCGGTGTGGGCCGGCTTCCGCTGTAGCCGGGGTCGGCGGCCTCCCGGGGCGGGCGGCGGACGGTCCCGCTCCGGCCGGTGCTACGGGGTGGCGTAGCGCTCCTCGATCGTCCTGCGCAGCAGCTCCAGGGAGTCACGGGGCTTGAGCGCCTCGTCGGCGAGACGGTCCAGCGCGATCCGGTACTCCTCCGTCTCGTCGCGGTCCTCGAGGAAGTTGGCGCTTCTGATGTGCTCCAGGTAGACCACGTCGGGCAGGTCGAGCCCGCCGAAGCGCAGATAGGTCACCGGGATGGCGGGGGCCGACGCGTTGGTCACGTCCAGCGGCACGATCTGCACCGTCACATTGGGCCGCTCGGCCGTCGTCACCAGGTGCTCGAGCTGCTCGCGCATCACCGCCTTGGAGCCCAGCACGCGCAGGAGGACCGACTCGTCGATGACGGCCCACAGCTGCGGCGCCGCCTCACGCCGCAGCAGGTCGGCGCGGCGCATGCGCAGTTCGACCCGCCGCTGCACCTCGCCCGCCGGGGCGTTGGGCAGGCCCCGCTCGACCACGGCGCGCGTGTAGGCGGCGGTCTGCAGCAGTCCGGGGACGTACTGGATCTCGAAGGTGCGGATGGTGGCGGCGGCCTCCTGGAGACCGACCAGGCGGTCGAACCACTCGGGCATCAGCCGCTTGTCGTACCGCTGCCACCAGCCCGGCTCTCCGGCCCGCCGCAGCAGTTTCAGCAGCACCGAGGCTTCGTAGCCGTCCGTGCCGTACAGCGTCAGCAGCGCCCGGACATCGCTCTCGGTGGGCGGGCGGCGGCTCTTGCCGGACTCGATGCGGGACAGCTTCGCCCCGCTGAAGCCGACGGAGCGCGCAGCCTGGTCCTGGGACAGCCCGGCGTCCTCCCGGAAGCCTGCCAGCTGTACGCCGACCAGCATCTTCAGCAGGGTCGGCGCGGGCTCGGACCTGTCCAGATAGGGTTCCAGACGGGAGATTCGATGCGACGCGGCGGACATCCTGACTCCCAGCAGACCGGCACAAGGGCGATTCACACTATCGCATCTGACAGTGCCTCACCGCATCGGCGCGGGGAAGTCCCGCGGAAGTAGGTGGTTGAACTCCGTTTCACCGGCGCCGCCCCGGGGCGGCCGGCACCGGCTTCCCGGAAGTCCTCAGACGAGGTGGTCGAACTCGCCGTCCTTCGCGCCGGCCAGGAAGGCCGCCAGCTCCGCGGCCGTGTAGACGAGGGCGGGACCGTCGGGGTCACGGGAGTTGCGCATCGCGACGCCGCCGCCGGTCAGCGGGGCCACCTCGACACAGTTGCCCTCGGCATTGCTGTGCCGGCTCTTGATCCAGCGGGCGTCCAACTGGCTGGCCCGCACTCCGTTCCGCACTCCTGGCACCGCTGTCTCCCTGCTGTCCGCGTTCCCCGCGCCCGGCTACCCTCCGCGCATGGCGAAAAATCTCGCGCAATTTCTCGTGCAATTGCACGCGAGCGCTGTCAGCGTGGATAATAGCCGTGGCGTCAACCTCCGTGTAGACGCCCAGTCCTGACGTCGCATCGAGGAGATGCCGTGTCATCACCTGCGTTACCCGTGCTCCGGCCGCCGACCGCGGCGGCGGCACGGGCGGGCGGCCCCGGCACGGTCCCGCCCTCCCCCCACACCCCGTTCCCCGCGATGCCGTACGAGGCCCCCCGTCCGGAGCCGGAGACGGTCCGCGCGGCGTCCGCCCCGGTGGCGCTGCGCATCCCGTGCAGCCGGGAGGGCCTCGCCCGCGCGCGGTCCTTCACCCGGGACACCCTGTGCGCCTGGTCGCTCGGCCACCGCTGCGACGACGCCACGCTGGTGATGACCGAGCTCGCCGCCAACGCCGTCACCCATGCGGCACCGCGGTGCGCGGACGTGCCGGACGTCCGGCTGGGGTTCCGGCTGGAACCGGCACACGTGCTGCTCACCGTCTCCGACCCCGACGACCACCCGCCCGTCCCCGCTCCCGCTCCCGGCTCCGGTCTCCAGGAGCACGGCCGGGGGCTGCACATCGTCGACGCGCTGTCCGAGACGTGGGGCTGGACCCCCGCGGCCCCGGCCGGCAAGACGGTGTGGGCCCGGTTGTCCACCCACCCGCCCATCTGACACGACTGCCGCGGAAAGGCACCCACGCCATGCGCAGCGCTTCGACACAGCAGCCGAGCAGCGAGCGCCCTGTGCGCCACACGTCCCCCACCGGAGTGGCACGGACCACGCCCCTCACGGCGGTGTCCCGCGTGCCGTGGGCCGAGATGCAGGACTCCACCGGATCGGCGGCCGCCATCCCCCTGCTGCTCAACGGCATCGCCTGGGGGGACCCGGCCACGGCCCTGGCCGCCCTGGAGGATCTGCGGAAACGGATCTGCCAGTACGGCTTCGTCACGGAACAGGCGACCGCGGCCACGGTCCCCTTCCTCTGGGAGCTGGCCCAGCTCCCCCACGTCACCTGCCGGGCCCGGATCATCCAGCTCCTCAAGGCCATCGCCGACGCCCGGCAGTGGGAGAGCACCGCCGCCGCGTATCCCAAGCTGCTCAGCCGGCGCGAGAACCCGGTGGTGTGGGAGCGGGCCGCCCGCCAGGCGGTGCGCGCCCGGCGCGGCGACCTGGACCGGCTGCTCGACGAGCCGGACACCGAGATCGCCCGGGCCACCACGGAACTGGCCCGCGCACTGGCCGACTGAAGCCCGGGCCGCTCCCGAAGCGAGCGGCCCGGCCGGGAACGCGCGCGACCTTCGGGGGACGAGTCGCGCGCCGGGGGAGGGTCGCGCGCGGCCGAGGGGGAAGGCCGCGCGCGACCCGCGAAACCCGCACGGCGCCGCCTACCCGCCGGTCGGGTGGGTGCGCCCCTCGCCCCGCGTGGCGCGGCAGTGTAGACATGGCACATGGTCCGACTCAGGGGTCGATCCCAGACCCGGTCGCCCCAGCGGCCCGGTGCCGCGGCGTCGGCGCGGCACCGGCAGCAGCGGGGCGGCCGCTCCGGGTGGCATCCGGCGGCGGGACTGCGGTCGGTGCTGAGCGGGCGCAGCGTCGCCGGACAGGTGTTCGTGCTGCATTTGGTGATCGTGCTGCTGCTGGTCGCGGCCGCCGTGGTGGCCCTGGTGCTCCAGGTGCAGCGGGACAGCACGCAGGAGGCCCGTAACCGCTCGCTCGCCGTCGCCGAGACCTTCGCCAGCGCGCCGGGTCTGGTCGAGGCGCTGGAGTCCCCCGATCCCACGGCCGTGCTCCAGCCGCGCGCCGAGGCGGCGCGGGAACTGGCCGACGTCGACTTCGTCGTCGTCATGAACACCGACGGCATCCGCTACACGCATCCCAGGACGGACCGCATCGGCAAGCAGTTCGTCGGCACCATCGAGCCGGCGCTCGCCGGTGAGCCGGTCGTGGAGGAGATCGAGGGCACCATCGGGGAGCTGGTGCAGGCGGTGGTGCCGGTCAAGGACGCCGACGGCACGGTGGTGGGGCTCGTCTCGGCGGGCATCACGACCGAGAACGTGGGCGGGGCCGCGGAGGACCAGCTGCCGCTCGTGCTGAGCGCGGCGCTCGCCGCGCTCGCCCTGGCCACCGGGGGCGCCGCCCTGGTCAGCAGACGGCTGCTGCGCCAGACCCACGGCCTGGGCCCGCACGAGATGACCCGGATGTACGAACACCACGACGCGGTGCTGCACGCGGTGCGCGAAGGGGTGCTCATCGTGGACGGCGACGGCACCCTGATGCTCGCCAACGACGAGGCGCACCGGCTGTTCAGCCTTCCCGGGGACGCCGAGGGCCGGCACGTACTGGACGTCGGACTGGACCCGGGCACCGCGGACCTGCTGGTCTCGGGCCGGGTGGCCACGGACGAGGTGCACCGGGTGGGCGGCCGGCTGCTGGCGCTCAACCAGCGGCCCACCGACCGCGCGGGCGGACCGCCCGGCAGTGTCGCCACGGTCCGCGACTCCACCGAGCTGCGGGCCCTGTCCGGCCGGGCCGAGGCCTCCCGCGAGCAGCTCAACATGCTGTACGACGCCGGGGTGGGCATCGGCACCAGCCTGGACGTCACCCGCACGGCCGAGGAGCTCACCGAGCTGGCCGTGCCGCGGTTCGCCGACTTCGTCACGGTGGACCTGTTCGAGCCGGTGCTGGCCGGCGGCCACCCGGAAGCGGGCGGCGCGCTGCGGCGCACGGCCGTGACGGGCATCGCCGGGGACGCTCCGCTGTACCCCAGGGGCGAGAAGATCCGCTTCGTCGCGTCATCCCCGCAGGGCCAGAGCCTCGCCACCGGCCGGCCGGTCCTGGAACCCCGGCTGGGCGAGGCGCCGGGCTGGCAGGCGCAGGACAAGGAGCGTTCCGGGCAGGTCGTGGAGTACGGCATCCACTCGCTGATCACGGTGCCGCTGCGGGCCGGGGCGCTGGTGCTGGGCGTGGTCAGCTTCTGGCGTTCGGGGAAGCCGGAGCCGTTCGACGACGACGAGCTGGCCCTGGCGGAGGAACTGGTGGCCCGGGCGGCGGTCTCCATCGACAACGCCCGCCGCTACACGCGTGAGCACAACATGGCGGTGACGCTCCAGCAGAGCCTGCTGCCGCGCACCCTGCCCGAGCAGAGCGCCCTGGAGATCGCCTACCGCTACCTCCCGGCGCAGGCCGGGGTGGGCGGCGACTGGTTCGACGTGCTGCCGCTGTCCGGTGCGCGGGTCGCGCTGGTGGTCGGCGACGTCGTCGGGCACGGTCTGCACGCGGCGGCCACCATGGGGCGGCTGCGCACGGCGGTGCACAACTTCTCCGCGCTGGACCTGCCGCCCGGGGAGCTGCTCGGTCTGCTCGACGAGCTGGTCGGCCGCATCGACCAGGACGAGGCGCAGGACGAGCACAGCGCCCTGGTGACCGGGGCGACCTGTCTGTACGCGGTGTACGACCCGGTCTCGCGGCGCTGCACCGTCGCCCGTGCGGGCCATCCCCCGCCGGCCCTGGTCCGGCCGGACCGCAGCGTGGAGTTCCCGGAGGTGCCGGCCGGTCCCCCGCTGGGGCTCGGCGGTCTGCCCTTCGAGTCGGCCGACCTGGAGCTGCCGGAGGGCAGCCGGCTGGTCCTCTACACCGACGGCCTGGTCGAGGACCGGGAGCACGACATCGACGTCGGCCTGGAGCAGCTGCGCGAGGCGCTGGCCCGCTCGGGGGACAGCCCCGAGGACACCTGCAGGACCGTCCTGGAGTCCCGGCGTCCGGCCAGGGCCGCGGACGACATCGCCCTGATCGTGGCGCGGACCCGGGCGCTGCCGGCCGACCGGATCGCCGAGTGGCCGGTGCCCTCGGACCCGGCGGCCGTCGGCGAGGTGCGGGCGGCGGTCACCCGGAAGCTGGCCGAGTGGGGGCTGGAGGAGCTGACGTTCGGCACCGAGCTGATCCTGAGCGAGCTGGTCACCAACGCGCTGCGCTACGGCGGCAGCCCGATCCAGGTGCGTATGCTGCACGACCGCAATCTGATCTGCGAGGTCTACGACAGCAGCAGCACCTCGCCCCATCTGCGGTACGCGACCATGACGGACGAGGGCGGCCGGGGGCTGTTCCTGGTCGCCCAGCTCGCCGAACGCTGGGGCACCCGCTATCTGCCGGCCGGGAAGGTCATCTGGGCGGAGCAGCCCATCCCCTGAGCCGCTCGAGGCCCCGGAGGCTCCTGAGACCCCTGAGCCATAAGGTCACCTGGGGAGTGGCCATAAGGGGGGCTTATGACCCCATAGACCGGACCCGCGTACCAGGTAAGGCATGCCTTAGTTTAGGCTTCCCACGAGACGCCTGTCATCGCTCGAAGGGAACCTGACCATGCCCCGCCCCCTGCGGGTAGCCATCGTCGGATCCGGCCCCGCCGGGATCTACGCCGCCGACGCCCTGCTCAAGTCCGACGTGGCCGCCGAACCGGGCGTGTCCATCGACATCTTCGAGCGGATGCCCGCGCCGTTCGGACTGATCCGTTACGGCGTCGCACCCGACCACCCGCGGATCAAGGGCATCATCACGGCCCTGCACCAGGTGCTCGACAAGCCGCAGGTCCGCCTGTTCGGCAATGTGGACTACGGCACCGACCTCCACCTCGACGATCTGCGCACGTTCTACGACGGTGTGATCTTCGCCACCGGCGCCATGGCCGACCGCGCGCTGCCGATCCCGGGCATCGACCTCGACGGCTCCTACGGGGCCGCGGACTTCGTGTCCTGGTACGACGGCCACCCCGACGTTCCGCGCACCTGGCCCCTGGAGGCCGAGAAGGTCGCCGTGCTCGGCGTCGGCAACGTCGCCCTCGACATCGCCCGGGTCCTCGCCAAGACGGCCGACGAGCTGCTGCCGACGGAGATCCCGCCGAACGTGTACGAGGGGCTGAAGCGCAACAAGGCCCTGGAGGTGCACGTGTTCGGGCGCCGCGGCCCGGCGCAGGCGAAGTTCAGCCCGATGGAGCTGCGGGAGCTGGACCACTCCCCCAACATCGAGGTCATCGTCGACCCCGAGGACATCGACTACGACGACGGCTCGATCGCCACCCGGCGCGGCAACAAGCAGGCCGACATGGTCGCCAAGACGCTGGAGAACTGGGCGATCCGTGACGTCGGCGACCGTCCGCACAAGCTGTTCCTGCACTTCTTCGAGTCGCCCTCCGAGATCCTCGGCGAGGACGGCAAGGTCGTCGGCCTGCGCACCGAGCGCACCGAGCTCGACGGCACCGGCAACGTCAAGGGCACCGGCGAGTTCAAGGACTGGGACGTCGACGCGGTCTACCGGGCCGTCGGCTACCTCTCCGACAAGCTGCCCAAGCTGCCCTGGGACCTCGACTCCGGCACGGTCCCGGACCAGGGCGGCCGGGTCCTTCAGGAGACCGGCGAGCACCTGCCGTCCACCTACGTCACCGGCTGGATCCGGCGCGGTCCGGTGGGTCTGATCGGCCACACCAAGGGCGACGCCAACGAGACCGTGGCGAACCTGCTGGAGGACCACGCGGGCGGGCGGCTGCTGACGCCCGGGTCGCCGGCCCCGGAGGCGGTGGACGCGTTCCTCACCGAGCGCGGGATCCGCTTCACCACGTGGGACGGCTGGTACCGCCTGGACGCCGCGGAGAAGGCACTGGGCGAGCCCCAGGGCCGCGAGCGCGTGAAGATCGTCGAGCGCGAGGACATGCTGCGGGAGAGCGGCGCGTAGCGCCTGACCGGCGGTGCGGGCCGGGTGGGGCAAGGGTGACTCCCCCAGCCCCACCCGGCCCGCACCGCCGCCTCACGCCGGACCCCGGCCGGAAGCCGGACTGGGCCCCGACGACCCCGGAGGACGGCACACCGCGCCCACCCGCCGGCGCCGGCCGACGGGGGCAAGGGTGACTCAGGCCCCCGGCACGCACCGGGCGCTCCCGCCGGAACGACAGCCCGCGTCGCCGGACACGACCCCGACGGCCCCCGAAGACCCCACGCCGCGCCCGGCCGGCCGTACGGCCCGACAAACGCAAGGGCCATCCACGACCCCTACCCACGCCCGCTCGCGCCGGACCCTCGCCCATGGACACGGCCCCGACGGCGGCATGGACAGCTCGCGGGACCCTCACCCCGCCCAGCCGACTCGCATCGGGCCCCGACCGGAACGACGGCCCCCATCCGACGGACTCGGCTCGACGGCCCCGGCGGCGGTACGCCGCGGCCGGCCGGCCGTGAAGGCCGACGGGGGCAAGGGTCGCTCACGCCCCCTCACCCCGCCCGGCCGGCCCGCCCAGCCGGCTCGCACCCGCCTCGGCCAGAGCGACAGCCCGTCACCCACGGGCCCGGCCCCGACGGCTGTATGCCGCGGCCGTAAGGGGGGCCGACGGCCCCTCACCTCCGCCCGGTCGGTCCGCGCAGTCGGCTCGTGGTGGGGCCGGGGCCCTGGAGGGTGGCATGCCGCGCGCTGCCGGCGGTGGGGGCGGAGAGCTCACCGGCGTCCCGCGGGCGGGTGAGCGGGGGGCGGGGCGTCCCGCTCGGTGTCCGCCGCCGGGAGGCCCGCGGTGGCGGTCAGTCGGGGAGGAGCAGGCGGCCGGTTTCGCCCGGCTCGACGCGGACCGTGCGGCGGTCCGGGAGGTGCACCTCGATCGGGGAGCGGCCCGACGAGGGGACGGTGATCTCCAGCAGGCCGTGCTCCAGCCGCAGCCGCACACCCCAGTGGCCGTGATAGCGCAGGGTGAAGCCGTAGGAGGACAGCTCCGGCAGGGGCACCGGGTCGAGCCACAGCGCTCCGCCGCGGGTCTCGAGACCGGTCAGTCCGCGCTGCACCAGATCGAGGGTGCCGGCCATGGCACCGAGGTGGATGCCCTCCGAGGTGGTGCCGCCCTGGATGTCGGCGATGTCCGCCTGGAGGGCCTCCTGGCAGAACTTCCAGGCGTCCGCGCGGCGGGCCCGGGCCAGGACCCAGCCGTGGACCAGACCGCTGAGGGTGGAGCCGTGACTGGTGCGGTGCAGGTAGTGGTCGACCGTGCGCCGCCAGGTCCGTTCGTCCAGGCTCAGCCCCAGCCGGTGGAAGACGCCCTGGAGTTCGGCGGGCGAGAAGAGGTACCCCAGCATCAGCACGTCCGCCTGCTTGGACGCCTGGTAGCGGTTGACGCTGTCGCCCTCGGCCTCCAGGATCCGGTCCAGGCGCCGGATGTCGCCGTACCGCCGCCGGTAGCCCCGCCAGTCGAGCTCGGCCAGTTCGCCGTAGCCCTCGAACTGGCTGATGACACCGTCGTGGAAGGGGACGTGCAGCGTGCGGGAGATCTCCTCCCACTCCTCCAGCTCGCCCTCGTCCAGTCCGGTCCGCTCGGCCAGCTCCCGGCGCCTCGGCTCGGGCAGCCCGCGCAGCACCTCCAGGGTGCGGGTGAGCACCCAGGCGGCCGTGACATTGGTGTACGCGTTGTCGTCCAGGCCCGGTTCACGGGCGTCCGGGTAGGCGTCGTGGTACTCGTCGGGGCCGACGACGCCCTTGACGCGGTAGCGGCCCAGCCCCTCGTCGAAGCCCGCCGAGTCCGCCCAGAAGCGGGAGATCTGCAGCAGCGTCTCGGCGCCCTTGGTGTGCAGGAACTCCTCGTCAGCACTGGCCTCGCAGTACTGCCACACGTTGTAGGCGATGGCCGAGCCCACGTGGTGCTGGAGGTGGGAGTGGTCGGGCAGCCAGCGGCCCGAGCGGGGATTGAGGTGCAGCTGCTGGGTCTCCTCCCGTCCGTCGCTGCCGCTCTGCCACGGGTACATCGCACCCCTGCGCCCCGCGTCGTGCGCGGCGGTGCGGGCACGTTCCAGACGCCGGTGCCGGTAGTGCAGCAGCGCGCGGGAGACCTCCGGGAAGTGCAGGTTCAGGTACGGCAGGACGAACAGCTCGTCCCAGAAGACGTGCCCCCGGTAGGCCTCGCCGTGCAGTCCCCGGGCCGGGACCCCGACGTCGAGGTCCGCGGTGTGCGGGGACAGGGTCTGCAGGACGTGGAAGAGGTGCAGCCGCAGGATGCGCCCGGCCTCGTCGGCCACGTCCAGGTCGGCCCGGCGCCACAGCTGCTCCCAGGCCGTCAGGTGCGGCCCCAGCAGCTCGTCGAAGCCGCCCGCCCGGCTCACCCGGTCGACGGCCGCGTGCAGCGGATCGCTGATCGCCGGGTCGCGGGAGGTGTGCAGGGCGACGAGCTTGTCGACGGTGACGGTGTGCCCGTCGGCCAGGTCCAGCGGGGTCGTCTGGACGGCGCGGGGGCGGTCGTGCCGGATCGTGACGGGCGCCGGTGAGGTCAGGCGGGCGGCGAGGGCGATCCGCACGTCGGAGGTGCGGGTGCGGCAGCACAGCCACACCCGGTCCGCGGCGGTCGTACCGGTGAGCAGATCGGTCAGATGCCCGCCGTCCAGGTCCGCGTACCGTGCCACCCCGGCGTTGGTGACACCCCCGTCGAGCGCCGCCTCCGTCTCGAGGGTGCCGGAGAACCCCTCGGCGGTGAACTCGGTGCGCAGCCCCGCGAGATGGGGGTCGGCCATGTGCACGAAGCGGAGCTGGCGCACGAGGAGCGCCCGCCCCTCGCCGAGGCCGTAGCGTGTTCTGCGCTCCAGCAGCCCGGAGGACAGGTGCAGGGTGACCATGTGGTCGAGCACGGTCGCCGTGTCGGGGGTGAGCCAGGCTTCCCCCGGCAGGCGGAAGCGCAGCGGGAGCCAGTTGGGCAGGTTGACCATGTCCTCGTTGTCGACCTGCCGTCCGGCCACCCGGGAGGTGAGCCGGTTGTAGACGCCGGCCGCGTACGTCCCCGGGTAGTGCACCTCGTCCGCGGAGCACTCCGCCAGCGCTCCCCGGGTGGCGAAGTAGCCGTTGCCGAGGGTGCACAGGGACTCCCGCAGGCGCGCGCCGTCGGGGTCGTAGCCCTCGTACTGCCAGGTCCAGCCCGTCACTCGACGCTCCTCCCACCGCCGCCGAAGGCCGTCCACGAGTACCCCCGGCGGGTGCGCGGCACACACCGGGCGGCGGGGCGTCCTACTCGTCGCCCACCGGCACCCGCCACAGCAGCGTGGTGCCCCCGCCGGCGGGTGCGGCGACGTCGAACGTGCCGCCGAGCTGCCCGGCGCGTTCGGCCATGTTGCGCAGCCCGCTGCGGCGGCCCCCGGACGGGACGCCCACGCCGTTGTCCTCGACCGTCAGCCGCACCTCGCGCCCGTCGGTCTCCAGGGCCACCTGCGCGCGGTCGGCGCGGGCGTGCCGGGCGATGTTGGTCAGGGCCTCCGAGAGCACGGCCACCAGGTGGTCGGCGGCCTCCTTGGACACATGGGTGTCGATCAGGCCCTCCATCCGCACGCTCGGGGGGAAGCCCAGCACGGGCGCGGCCTCGCCGACCACCCGGACGACGCGGGCGCGCAGGCCGGGTCCGTCCTGGCCCTCGTCGGCGGTCGAGCGCAGGCCGAAGATGGTGGACCTGATGATCTTGATGGTCTCGTCGAGGTCGTCCACGGCCCGCAGCACCCGCTCCGAGGCCTCCTTGTGCTCGATGAACCGGCCGGCGCTCTGGAGGGTCATACCGGTGGCGAAGAGCCGTTGGATGGCCAGGTCGTGCAGGTCGCGGGCGATGCGGTCGCGGTCCTCCAGCACGGCGATCTGCTCGGCGTCCCGGCGGCGTTCGGCCAGCTCCATCGCCACGGCCGCCTGCGCGGCGAACCCCTGCAGCGGTTCGATCTCCTTGTCGGAGAACGGGCTGCGGTCGGCGGCCCGGGCCAGCAGGACGATGCCGCGCACGCTCGCGCCCGACCCGATGGGCACGGCGGCGGCCGGACCGAGCTCCGCGAGGCTCTGCGGGCCGGGGAAGACCCGGTCGTCGCTGGTGATGTCCGGGCTGGTGACCGGGGCGGCCGTGGTGAAGGCCCGGCCGAGCAGGCTGCCGTCGACGGGCACGACGAGTCCGCGGTGGGTGTCCGCGCCCTGTCCGATGGCCAGTTCCACGGTGAGCGAGTCGGTGCCGGCCATGGGCACCGCGACCACGGCGAGGGCGGCGCCGGTGATCTCCCGGGCGCGCTCGGCGATGAGCAGCAGTGCCGTGCCGCGTTCGCTGCCGGACATCAGGCCGTGGGTGATCTCGGCGTTGGCCCGCAGCCAGCGTTCGCGCTGCCGGGACTCCTCGTAGAGGCGGGCGTTGTCGATGGCGACACCGGCGGCGACGGCGAGGGTGGACAGGACCGACTCGTCCTCCTCGTCGAACTGCGCCCCGCCCCGTTTCTCGGTCAGGTACAGGTTGCCGAAGACCTGGTCGCGGACCCGGATGGGGACGCCGAGGAAGGAGTTCATCGGCGGGTGGTGCGGCGGGAATCCGTACGAGGCGGGGTGGTCGGAGAGTTTCGCCACCCGCAGCGGCTGCGGGTGGCGGATCAGTTCGCCGAGGATGCCGTGCCCCTCGGGGTAGGGGCCGATGCGGGCGATCTCCTCCTCGCTGACGCCCACGGTGTGGAAGGCGGACAGCCGCCTGCCGTCCGGGCCGATCACGCCGAGGGCCGCGTACCGCGCGTCCACCACCGCCGCGGCGGCCTCCACGATGCTGTGCAGCACCTGCTCCAGCTCCAGCTCCCGGCCGACCGAGAGGACGGCCTCCAGCAGGCTGTGCACCCGGTCGCGGGTGCCGCGGGCCGCGTCGATACGGGCCTGGAGCTCCTCCAGCAGTTCGTCGAGCCTCAGTTGAGGTAGCCGTACGCGGGGGTCGTCGTCCCGCTCGGAGCCCTTCACCCGTGTGCCTCCTGTCCCCATCGCACGCACCGCCCGCCCGGTCGCCTCCCTGCCGGCGCCCCCGGTAACGGTCCAGTAAAGGCGACGGTACGGCATCGGCCCGACGGCGGGTCGGGCGGGGACCGCCGTCCGGCGCCCGCGGGCGGATGGGCCGACCGGCCCTGTTCCGCGGTCGCCGGCGGGGCCGTAGGTCCCCTTCCGGCGGGTCGACCGTCCCGCGTTGCCTCCGAGGGCCCCGTTACCCCCGGGAACAGGCGTTCCGGATTGCTATACAGGTTCTGCCGCCGGTCCGGACCCGCGGTCCAACCCCTTTGTTCCATCCCGCCTTTGGGAGTCCTCATGCTGTCCGAAGAGTCCGCCGCAGTGCTGCGGGCCACCCTGCCCGCCGTGGCCGGGGCGCTCGACGAGATCACCACGCGTTTCTACGGTGCGATGTTCCGCGACCGGCCCGAGCTGCTGGACGGCCTGTTCAACCGGGGCAACCAGGCCAGCGGGGCGCAGCGCCGGGCGCTCGCCGGGTCCATAGCCGGGTTCGCCCAGGCGCTGCTCGACGACCCGGACAGCCGGCCGGACGCCCTGCTGGCCCGGATCGCCCACAAGCACGTGGCGGTCGGGATCACCGACGACCAGTACACGATCGTGCACAAGTACCTGTTCGGCGCGATCGCCGAGGTGCTGGGCGACGCGGTGACACCGGACGTGGCGGCGGCCTGGGACGAGGTGTACTGGCTGATGGCCGGCGCGCTCATCGCGCGGGAGGCCCGGCTGTACCACGAGGCCGGGGTGGCGGCGGGCGACATCTGGCGTCCGTGGACGGTCGTGGAGCGCCATGAGGAGACGGACGACGTGGTGTCGTTCCTGCTGCGCCCCGCCGACGGCCGCCCGGCCCCGCGGGCCCGGGCGGGTCAGTACGTCAGCGTGCGGCTGCGCATGCCCGACGGGGTGGACCAGCTGCGCCAGTACAGCCTGTCCTCCGACCCGGGTGACGACCTGCGCCGCATCACCGTCAAGCGGGTCGCGGGAGCGGCGGGCGCCCCGGACGGCGAGGTGTCCAACCTGCTGTTCGAGCGGATCGGCACGGGGGACGAGCTCGCCCTGTCCGTGCCGGCCGGCGATGTCGCGCTCGACGAGGCGGACACCCCGCTGGTCCTGGTCTCGGCCGGTATCGGCTGCACCCCGATGCTCGGCATGCTCGCCCGGCTGGCGGCCACCGGCTCGACCCGGCGGGTGCTCGTGCTGCACGCCGACGGTTCGCCCGCCGAGCACGCCCTGCGCGCCGAGACCCGCGAGACCGTCGGGGCACTGCCCGACGCGGAGGCGGTGTTCTGGTACGAGCGTCCCGGCGCCGAGGAGCCGGACGCCCGCAGTGGTCTGATGAGCCTGGAGGGGATCGACGTCCCGGCGGACGCGACGGTGTACCTGTGCGGCCCGCTGCCGTTCATGCGCGCCGTGCGCGGCGAGCTGCTCGCCGCCGGGGTTCCCGCCCGCTCCGTCCACTACGAGGTCTTCGGCCCCGACCTCTGGCTGCCCGAGGCCGCCTGAGCCCGGCCGGGCCGGAGCGGGGGCCCTGCGCGCCGTGGGGGGCGTGCGGGGCCCCCGGCCCGTTTCTCAGACCTCCAGTTCGGCCTCGATACGGCGCAGCTGGTGCCGTGCCATGGCGAGGTTGGCCCGGGCCCCGTCGAGCACCAGGTAGAGGAAGAGGCCGTTGCCGCCGCGTCCCTTGAGCAGACGGATCATGTGGTACTGGCTGTTCAGGGTGATGAGGATGTCCTCGATCTCCTCGTTCAGCCCCAGGTGTTCCATCGTGCGCAGCTTGGACCGTACGACGTCGGTGTTGCCGGCGGCGGCGACCTCCAGGTTGAAGTCCTTGCCGCCGCCCAGCGTGCCGAGGGCCATGCCGCTGGTGTAGTCGACGAGCGCGGCGGCCGTCGCGCCGTCGATGGAGGCGAGGCATTCCTTGAGCGAGGTCTCGGTGTTGGCCATGAGTGGTGTCCTTTCGGTCATGAATGAGCGGTTCGGGCCGGCCGCCGGGTGCTGTGCGGGCGTCCGGCCGGGGGGAGAAGCCGGGGTCAGCCGCCGGGCTGGGTCCGGGGGCGGTGTGCGGGCAGCTGCGGGGTCCGCACCGGGAGGGTGCCGATGGGCCGGTCCGGGTCCTGGGCCGGTGCGGGCAGTTCCCTGGGCGCGAGCCGCTCGGCGTGCCGTCCTCCGCCCGGGCCGATGTGGGTGTCCACCAGTTCCGCGATGCGGGCGCCGCTGCGCCGTCCCTCCAGGTGCAGCCGGCCGACGTTGACCCGGTCGTCGGCGAGGAGGGTGAGGACGGCGGTGGTGCCGGCCGCGTAGGTCGCGATGTAGCCCAGGCTGCCGCGCACCAGGAGTTCGCGGAAGTCGCCTCGTGCGGCGGCGTCCGTCATGCGGTGGGCGACACCGAGCGCGGCGGCGGTGAGCGCGGCCAGCCCTTCCGGTTCGGTGCCGGGCACGTCGTGGGCGAGGACGAGTCCGTCGACGGTGGCCGCGAGGGTGCCTGCGAGCCGGGGTACACGGGTGCGGAGCCGACGCAGTTCGTCCAGCACGTCGGTCTCGACGGCCATGAGCAGTCTCCTTTCGGCACGCTGCCGGCGCGCGCGGATCACAGTGCCTCCAAGGCGTCCAGGAGCCGTCTCAGCAGCGCTGTGTCGGGCTCGTCCCACGCCGCGCCGCCCGTGTCGGGGACGGAGTGGACGGGCGTGGCGGGCGGGGGTGGCGCGGGGGTGACCAGCCCGTCGGCGGCCAGGCGGCGCAGTTCGACGAGGGTGTGGAAGGTTCGGCAGGCGAGGGCCGAGGCGATCTGTGCGGCGGTGCGGCCGCCGTCGACCAGGGCGAGGGTGCGCCCGCGGCGGGGCGGCAGTTCGGCGGGGTCGGCGCCGGCCGCGCGGGTGAGCGGCGCGGTGTCGACGGCCGGGTCGGGCCAGATGCGGTGCAGCAGGTCGCGGCGGCGGCGCGATTCGCGCAGCACCGTCGCCACCGGTACGGGACGGACCGCGCCGAACCAGTGTGCGACACCGGGGCGGAAGCGGAGGGCGCTGCCGTCGTGGGCGAGCGCGAAGTACGCCGCGTCGAACAGGGCGCCCAGGTGGCACAGTTCCAGGGCCCCGGCGGTGAGGCGTCCGCTGTCCACCAGCTGGCGGCCGACGCGGTGCACCGCGCCCGCCCGCTGGACGGCCTCCCACCAGCCGGCCGGCGCGAGGGCGCCGCTGCGGGTGAGCAGGTCGCCGAGGTCGGGGCTGTGGGCGGACTCGACGTGCACGACGTGTCCCGCCGAGAGGTAGAAGACCCCGGAGCGCGTGGAGAGGGCGCCGGTGGCGTGGTCGGCGGCGAGGGTGCCGAGCAGGTCGGGGGCGGATCCGTCGGTGCAGGGCGCTGTGGTCATCCGAGCACCAGCCGGTCCGCCATGTCCGCCAGCCGTATGCGGGCCAGGGCGAGGTTGCCGTCGGCGCGGTCGAGCCACAGGTAGAGGAAGACCGTGCTGTCGAAGGTCGTCACGACGAATCTCAGCAGGTGGTAGGAGTCGGCGCCGGTGAGGATCAGGTCCTCGACGGGGCGCTCCTTGCCGGCCGTCCCGGGCCCGCCGCCGGCCGGTGCGAGGGTGCCGCTCTCCATGGCCTGGCGGGCGAGTTCGGCGGTCTCGGCTGCCGTGGCCTCCGCGTCGTCGCCCGGGGCCTCGCCCACCGCGCCCAGGGCGAGCCCGCTGATCCAGTCGACCACGAGGGCTCCGCGCGCCCCGGGCAGTCGCATGGCTTCCAGCAGGCTCTCGTCGATTCCGGGCACGCCGGATCCCCCTCCTCGCACGGCTGTACCGCGAACGTGACGTCGACGCTACGGTGTGTGCTCGGCCGAGGTGGGAGCTTCGGTGTTTTCCGGGGGAATATGCGACAGGGGTGGCGGGCCGCTGGTAGGGTCCGCGCCTCCGCGTCCCGGCGGGCCGGTTCGTCGGGGCGTGGTGCGGGCGGGCCCGACCCCGATGCGGATGGTGGGCCGGCCCCGCCCGCCCGGCCATTGTGGTGAGGGGCGTACCGGCGGGGCCACGGGTGAAGGCCCCTCATCGTGTGTGCGCCGCGCACACCCCGCGCGCGACACGCCGGGTGATCGTCCCGCATGCGGCCCGTGCGGGGCGGGTAGGCGGCGGGCGGGGACCGCCGGACGGCGGAACCCCGCGTCGGGTCACCGGCCGACGGCGACGATACTGGCAGGGCACGCGCCCCCGCTCACCACTGGACCCATGCCGACCTCTCCCACAGCCCACGCCACGTTCCCTCCCACGGTCTGGTCGGCCCGCGGCCGCCACACCGGCAGCAGGACGGACGAAACGCTCCGCCGCGGTCTGCGCCGCCTGAAGGAGAGCGGGGACATCGACGACTTCCTCGAACTCCCGGCCACCGACACCTCTCCCGACCTGGTGTTCGAGTCCCGGCGGCGGGTCGCCGGGGAGGTCACCGTGCGCGCCCGGCTGAGTCTCGCTCCCGGCACGGACGGGGGGCGGGACTGGATCCTGGTCGCGGAGGCGGAGCAGCCCTGGGACCAGGGCTGGCCGTCACCGGCCGGGATGTTCTGGGAGCGGGAGCGGGACGTCGACTGGAACCACGACGCGGCGACGGGACTGCGGCCGGGTGAGATCAATCCGCTCCCGGAGGACGACAAGGCCGTACGGCGGCTGCTGCGCGACTGCGCGCGTGACGCGTGGCACGTCCATGTCGTCGTCCATGAGGCGATGACCACGGACGAACGCGGCCGGGTGCCGCTGGCGCACTGGCTGCCGCCGGGGCTGCGGCACCGGGTCGTCGAGCACCGGGCCACCCCGCAGCAGTCCCGGGTGGCGAACTGGGCGCTGCGGGAGCTCGGTGTGCAGGTCCCGCGCGGGGGCGCCGTGGTGCTGCCGGGCGCTCCGGCCCGGGAGGGCTACGAGCCGGACGCGTTCGCCGTGCGGGCGGTGTTCCTGGACGGTACGGAACCGGCCGGCCTCGTCGACGCGGTGACCCGTTTCGACGCGCTGCCGCGCCCGCTGCCGGACGGTGCGCGGGACGCGCTGAAGGCGTTGCGCGAGGACTGGCACCTGCTGACCCTCGCGGAGGAACTGGACCGTGAGCGGGCGCTGGTGGCCATGTACGCGGAGGCCCTGGAGGCGATGACGAAGTCCCGCGACCTGTACCGCGAGGCCGCCGAGAGCGCCCACGAGGCCCTGGCCGCGTACCAGGAGGCGGCCTCCGGCACCCCGGCGGCCACCAGGAAGCCGCCCCCGCCCCGGACGGCTCCCGCCTCCCCGCTCCAGCATCTGACCCGCACGCTGGAGCGCCTGAAGAGCGGCGGCCCGAGAACCCGCCGGCCCGGCGAACCGACACCGGAACGCGAGCCGACGCCGTCCGACCACTGAGCCCCGGTGTGTGTGCGGCCGAGCGGCGGCTCTCCCGTGCGCGGGTACCGTCCGGTTTCCGTCACCGGTCCGTACCCCGCGGTCGGGTGAGGCGCCGCTCGCTCTCCTGAGGCGGGTCACCCCGTGGGGTTCGGGGGGTGGCCGGGGGACCAGCGGGCGTCGGGGAGGGGGGAGGCCACGCGGACGACGAGGGCCGCCAGTGCCAGCAGTGCGGCCGCGACGGCGGACGAGAGGGCGAGCCAGGCGGGTGCGAGGGCGAGGTCCACCGCGCGGGAGAGGGCGGACGACGGGTAGGAGCCGCCGTAGGCGTGGGTACCGGCCAGGACCGCGGGGACCACGACCGCGCCCGTCAGCACCACCGCACCGGGACGCACCACCAGGATCAGCGCCAGCACCGTGCAGAGTACCGACAGACCGACGGCGGAGGCGTGCAGGCCGAGGGGGACCCCGTCGCGCTGCAGCGGGAAGTGGGTCACCGCGCACACGGCGAGGCCCACGGCGGCGAGCCGGCTCGACAGGATCGCGGGCCTGGCGGCCGGCCGGGGCGTACGGTTCCGGGCGGCGATGCCGGGGCGGCGGCGCGGGGGCCGGTTCCGGCGGGCGGCGGCGCGGGCGGCCGGCCGCCGGCGGCCGACCCGGAAGCCGCCGTGCGGGGCGGCCCGGCGGGTGCCGCCGGGCCGGCGCTCGTCCCGCGGGGCCGGACCGTCCTCGGCCTCCGGCCGGGGCGTCGGCGCCTCCGGCCGGAGGAGGTGCTCGGGGGGCCGGTGCATGGCCAGGCGGTCGATCAGCTCGACCAGTTCGTCGACGGAGCGGCCGGTCGCGGCGGCGCGCAGCGCCTCCTCGCGGCAGTGGGGCGCCAGCGGCTCGTTGTGCAGCAGGGCCACCAGGAGCGTGACGTCCTCGACGGAGCGGTGCGCCGCCGCCGCGCGGAGCGTCTCGTCGGCGCTGCCGGCGTCGCGGGGCGGACGGGTGAGCAGCGCGACAAGGCGGGTGACGTCCTCCACCGACCGGTCGACGCCGGCGGCGCGCAGCGCGTCGACCACGGCCCTGGTGTGCTCGGGCGACCGCTCCAGCGCGGTGATGAGGTCGACGACCTCCTCCAGGGGCCGGTCCGCCACGGCGGCGTGCACGAGGTCGCCGACCGGATCGCCGTACGGCTTCGGGGCCGCGGGTGCGTCGGGGCGTGCGGCGGGGTCCACGAGATCGACGGTGGCGACCGGATCGCGTGGGCGGACGGGGTCCGCCGGATCCGCGCCGCCCACCGCCAGGGGCGGTGTCGGTGGCGGATCGGGGTGCCGGGTGCCGGTCGCGGCGGCCGTCGTGTCGAGGGGCGGGGCCCCGGCCGCCTCGGGGGGTATGACCGGCTCGTTCGGGCGAGGTGAGGCGGAGGAAGTGGTCATGATCGACTCCATGGGGAAGGCTGATGACCATTACTAGGCGCCCCCGCAAGTGACTGCCACTCGACTGCTCCACCGGGATGACCTGCGCCGATCCGGCGTTTCACCGGGACACGACGGGGCATCGGACGCGTGCGCGCATGGCCGGTCCCCGCCGTCATACCGGGGCCGTCAGCGGGCATCCGATCGAAGGAGGCTGTGCCGCGAGGTCGGGCCGCGGCACTCCGGTAGTCCGGAGGAGGGCAGTGACGTGGATTCGACCACCGTGCTGCTGACCGTCGCCGCGGTCCTCGCGGCCGTGGTGCTGGCCGTCGCCGTCGCCGTACTGGTCCGTCTGGTCCGCACCCGGCGGGAGTTGCGGCGGGCGGGTCTGCCCACGGGGCCGCGCTGGGTCTTCTGGGGCGCCGTCCTCTATCTGGTACTGCCGGCCGATCTGCTGCCCGACCCGGTCTACCTGGACGACATCGGCGTCCTGTTGCTCGCCCTGCGCACCATGCGTCGTTCCTGCGGCGCGGCCCCGCCCCCGGCGTCCTCGCGGCGCCCGGGACGGCAACCCGCCGATGACTACGCTCCGTGAGGAAACCAACCACCCGTTCGATTCGTATAAGTCTCTGGAAGCCAAAAGAAGTCGGCGGACCAAGCCGCGGCGCACAGTGGGCCGTTGCGGGTCGGCGCAGCACCGACGAGGGAGAGACGATGCAACCGTTCGCGCTCAACTACGCACGTCCGGCAGTTGAGTTGGCCGTTGCCACTCCGTACGCGTATGACTCCGGAATGCAGTTGAACGTCCTCGGTGACGGGCGGATCGCGGCCTGCGACCACGCGCTGTTGCGCGAGGTGGGGACGACGACGTCCACCGCGGGCTCCAAGACCCACTTCGACGACTGAACGCGGACCGTAGACAATGACCGTGCTGATCCTCACCTGTGAGGAGGATGTGACCGCCGACATGGTGGTCGTGCATCTGAACGGCTCCGGCGTGCCGGTGGTGCGCCTCGATCCGGCGGACCTGACCGGCGGCGTCTCCCTGTCCGGCGAGTTCGTCCACGGCCGCTTCCGCGGCCATCTGTCGGCCGGGGGGCGGCTGGTGAGCATCGGCGGGCTGCGGTCCGTATGGGTGCGCCGGCCGGGCACCCCGGCCGGGCGCGCGCCGCAGCCGTCCGCGTGGCTGTCCGAGGAGGCGTCGCAGGCGTTGTACGGCATGCTGCGCGGCTGCGACGCGCGCTGGATGAATCACCCGGACGCGGCCCGGCAGGCGCGCCACAAGCCGTGGCAGCTGCGCCTGGCGCAGCGCTGCGGCCTGCCGGTGCCGGCCACGGTGATCACCACGTTCCCGCGTGCCGCGCGGGAGTTCGCGGAGCGCTTCCCGGACCTGGTGGTCAAGCCGGTGTCGGGGGCGCATCCGCAGGATCCGCCGCGGGCGGTCCCCACCAGCAGGGTGGCGCCGGACACGGACTTCTCGGCGGTCGCGTACGGCCCGACGCTGCTGCAGCGGCGGGTCGCCAAGCGGGCCGACATCCGGCTGACCGTGGTGGGTGAGCGGTTGCTGGCGGCCCGCAAGGCCACGGCCGCGGACGCGGATCCGCAGGAGGTGGACGTGCGTTTCACCGCGCCCGGGTCGCCCTGGGAGCCGGTCGAGGTCCCGGCGCGCACCGCCGACGCCGTTCGCACCTATATGCGCCGGGCCGAACTGGCTTACGGCGCCTTCGACTTCGCCGAGGACGCGGACGGGACGTGGTGGTTCCTGGAGTGCAATCAGTCGGGGCAGTTCGGGTTCGTGGAGGTGGAGACGGAACAGCCGATCGCGCGGAGCATCGCCGAGTGGCTGTCCCGTCCCATTCCCGACGAGCCCGCGGAACTCAACGGCGCGAGCACCACGGTGCACTGAGCGGACGTCACCGCACGGGGGTCAGTGCGGCCTGGGTCCCGGCAGCAGTGCCGTGCGCTGCCAGCCGTTGCCCGGGGCCTGCGGCCGGTCGAGGCCGGGACCGTAACCGGGGGACTGCAGAGGCCGCATGACCAGCTCCAGTTCCCTGCTCACGCGTTCGGCTTCGCGGCGGACCTGTGCGGGCACGTCGCCGCACTCCGCGATGAGTCGGTCGTAGATGGGGGAATCCTGGAACACCCTCAACGTGCCTTTCTGCTCGGCGGCCCCGCTGCGGGGTCGCAAAGGCCGAGTGTAGGCGCCCGTTCGGGGTGAAGTGGGCGATCCGGGCGGTCAGGCGCCCGTCGTGGAGCCGGGGCGGACGATCATCAGGACGGTGACGGTCGCCCAAAGGAGGTTGAACACCCCGGTGAACATGGCGAGTGGGACGGTACTCTGCCGGTCGACGGGCCGGTCCGCGCTCACCTGCCCGACAAGTTCGTCCTGACGCGGCAGCACGAACGCGAGGAGCGTTCCGGCGGCCACCGCGGTCAGGGTGATCGACGCGATGAGCCAGCCGTCGCCCAGGACCCCCATGGCCAGGGCGGTGGCGAGTCCGAGGAGGGGCACGGCGATCCCCACGCGGGCGTAGACCCTGCAGATGCGGTGGAGCAGCGCGACGGTGGTGACCGCCCTCCGGTCGGATCCGCCGCCCTCCCCCGGGGCGGCCCGGCGTACGGCCGGCGGGAACATGCTGGCCGCGACGGTCACGGGACCGACGGCGATGATGGCGGCCAGGACGTGGAGGGACAGCAGAAGCTTGGTCACCGGAGCTCTTTCCTTGGTGTGATCGGGGGCGGTGCCGGGCCCACGCTAGGAGGCCGGCGGGCTGATCACCCAGGGGCCGGATCGACAGGTTCCAACGGATTCCCGCCAACAGCTCCACCACGGCCCCGGCGCGTCGCCGCCCGGATGCCCCGGCCCGTGGGCGTGGCGGGAATCCGCCTATCGTGGGGTTCATGCACTCCGTGGCGATTCTCGTTCTCGATGGCGTCGTGCCGTTCGACATGGCGGCGCCCATGCAGGTCTTCGACTGGACGCAGCTGCCCGACGGCCGGCACCCCTACCGGGTGCGGCTGTGCGCCGAGCGGCCGGAGGTGGCCGCGGACTGCGGCTTCTCCCTGCGCGTCGACCGCGGGCTGGAGGCGCTGGCGGACGCCGACACGGTCATCGTCCCGGGCCGCGCCGAGGGCGCCCCGCCGCCCTCCCCCGCGGTCCTCGCCGCGCTGCGGCAGGCGGCGGGAGCGGGCGCACGGATCGCCTCGGTGTGCGTGGGCGCCTTCGTGCTGGCGGAGGCGGGGCTGCTGGACGGCCTCCGCGCCACCACCCACTGGGTGGCCGCCGGCCAACTCGCCCGCGCCTTCCCGCTGGTCGACGTGGAGCCGGACGTGCTCTACGTCGACAACGGCCAGATCCTCACCTCGGCCGGCGCCGCCGCCGCGCTGGACATGTGCCTGCACATGATCCGCCGGGACCTGGGCTCGGCGGTGGCCGTGAACGCGGCCCGCATGTCGGTGATGCCCCTGGAACGGGAGGGCGGCCAGGCCCAGTTCATCGTGCACGAGCACCCGCCCGTGCCGCGCGGGTCGGACCTGGAACCGCTGCTGGAGTGGATCGAGGACCATCTGGCGCACGAGGTCACGCTCGGGGCGATGGCGGCGCGCGCCGGGATGAGCGAGCGCACGTTCAGCCGCCGTTTCCGCGAGCAGACGGGCACCACACCACTGCAGTGGCTGCTGCGGGCCCGGGTGCGGCGCGCCCAGTATCTGCTGGAGACCAGCGACTACACGGTCGAGCGGATCGCCCAGCAGGCCGGTTTCGGCTCGCCGACGGCGTTCCGTGAGCGGTTCCGCAAGGTGGTGGGCACCACTCCCCACGCCTATCGCTCGTCGTTCAACGGGCGGCGCGCCGTCATCCCGAGCGGCTCGTAGCGGGGGGCTGCGCGGCCGTTCGTCAGACGGCCAGGGACAGGTCGTTCTCGCCGTCCGCCTCCGCCCCGGGGGTCCGGCCGGGCCCGGGCTCCGGCGCCCGCCGGACGAGCAGGGCGTCCGCCCGCGCCACCGCTTCGTCGATGCCGGACGTCGCCATCATCACGCAGAGCGTGTAGCAGACGTCCTCCAGTTCACGCGCCGCCGTCGGCGAATGCCGCTCCGCCTGAGCGATCTGCAGCGTGGCATACCGCGTCAGCAGCTGCCTGACGACCTTGGGATCCGGTACGAGCACGAATGCGCCCCTCTCTGGTTTTCGCTGCGTATGCCCGAACCAGGCGGAAGCACTCACCCGATGCGATCAAGTGACCGGACTTGACCGAAAACGCTCGCATTCTGACGGCTGCTGGATCCGGCCCTTTCGACGGTCCCTCGCCGCCGCGCGGGGGCCGGTGCCCGGCGTTAGGCTGCGCGAAGCCGACCTTTCGCACCGTTCCGGGAGGACATCATGGCCTCACTCCTCAACCCTTACCTGAGTTTCGACGGGGACGCCCGGCAGGCGATGGAGTTCTACCAGGAGGTCTTCGGCGGGGAACTGCGCCTCAACACCTTCGGCGATGCCGGGCAGCCCGGCGCCGAGGGCTCGGACAAGATCATGCACGGCATGCTGACGACCACCGACGGCTTCACCCTCATGGGCGCCGACACACCGCCGGGCATGGAGTACGCCCCGGGGAACAACTTCGCCGTGAGCATCAGCGGCGAGGACGAGGGCGCGCTGCGGGGCTTCTGGGAGCGGCTCTCCGGTGGCGGCTCGGTGTCCGTGCCGCTGGAGAAGCAGATGTGGGGTGACGTGTTCGGCATGTGCACGGACCGCTTCGGCATCCCCTGGATGGTCAACATCAACCAGCCCCAGGGCTGAGCCCCGGCCCGCGGCCCCGCGGTCGCCCCGGTCCGGACCGCCACTCCTCTCCCGCCGGTCACCAGGCCGTTGACAGGCGTTTCGCCGGGCATCATCGTGCTGATCCGGAGCGCGTCGGCGGAGCGCGCGCACGGGACACCGGTCCGGCGGCGGGCGCCGGGCACCGGGAGAGGCGGCGGCATGCGGATCGGACTGCTCGGCACCGGACCCTGGGCGCTGGCGGCACACGCCCCCGCGCTCAGCGGGCACCCGGACCTCGACTTCACCGGTGTGTGGGGCCGCCGTCCCGACGCCGCCGAGGAACTGGCCGGTCTGCACGGCACCCGGGCCTACGACGACGTCGACGCGCTGTTGGCCGACGTGGACGCGGTCGCCGTCGCGCTGCCCCCGGCGGTGCAGGCGGAGCTGGCGGTGCGTGCGGCACGGGCGGGGTGCCATCTGCTGCTCGACAAGCCGCTCGCGCCGACGGTCGGGCAGGGGCGTGCCGTGGTCGGGGCGGCCGAGGAGGCCGGGGTCGCCTCGGTGGTCTTCCTCACCACCCGCTTCCAGCCGGAGCGGGAGGCGTGGATCACCGAACAGGCGCGTGTGGGAGGCTGGTTCACCGGACGGGCGCAGTGGCTCGGGGCGGTGTTCAGCGATCCGGGCAATCCTTTCGCCGCCTCCCCGTGGCGCCGGGAGAAGGGCGCGCTGTGGGACGTCGGCCCGCACGCCCTGTCCGTCCTGCTTCCGGTGCTCGGCGAGCCCCGGCGGCTGACGGCGGCGGCCTACGGCCCCGGCGACACCGTCCACCTCGTCCTGGACCACGCGGGCGGCGCGTCGAGCAGCCTCACCCTGAGCCTGACCGCACCCCCGGCCGCGGCCGGGGCCGTGGTCGAACTGCGCGGCGACGCGGGCGTCACCCTCCTCCCGGAGTCCTCGGAGGGGGTCGTCCCGGCTCTCGGTCGGGCCGTGGACGCCCTCCTCGGCGCGGCCCGCACCGGAGTGCCGCACGCCTGTGACGCCGCGTTCGCCCTGCGGGTGACCCGGGTGCTGGCCACCGCGGAGGCGCTCCTGCACGGCGGGCCGCGCCCGTCGTGACCCGCCGGACGACTGCGCAGTGCAGCGCCCCCGGTGCGGTGCGTGCCGACCGCGGGCGGAGCTGCTTAAGCGGCCCTTAAAGGCCGGTTAAGCGCTCGTGCGGAGTCGGCCGACTTCTCACGTAGCCGCAGGTCAGGGGGCGGTTGAGGACAAGTCGGACCGTTGGCGGGGCGGCTCGGTGTCCCTAGCATCGATGGCGCGCGCCGGTCCTGACGTACGGCCTGAGAGCGCTCTCTCGGGTCCTCCCCCTCGTCGGGCCGGCACGGTCACGCACCCGACGAGCACACCCAGGAGACCCCCACATGACTCCTCGTCATCAGCGCCGCCTCGGCCGCCGCAAGCTCCTCTTCGCTCTCGGCGGCGCCGCCGTGGCCCTGCCCGCGGCGGCGGTGATCGCCCCGCACGCCCTCGCCGGCCAGTCCGGGGAGCGGAAGGCCGGCACGGCGGCGGCGGGAGCCCTGCCGCTGACGATCGTCAACGACAGCGGTTCCTTCGGCAACGCGAACGTGCACCTGTACATCGTCGGTACCGCGGACGGGCGCCAGGTGCGGGTCACCCCCGAGGGGACCGCCGTCCCGATCGCCGCCTCCGACAACGGTCCCGACGGCTTCACCGACTACGCGATCAGCCTGTCCGGCAGCGGCGAGACCAGGCTGTCCCTGCCGCACATGTCCGGCCGGATCTACGTCTCCCTCGGCGCGAAGCTCAAGTTCAGGGCCGTCACCGACGGCAACGGCGACGCGGCGCTGCAGTACCCGGCCGGCTGGGTCGCCTCCGACCCCAACCACGGTGTGCTGCACGACTGCGCGGAGTTCACCTACAACTCCGCCGGCATGTTCTGCAACACCACGATGGTCGACATGTTCAGCGTGCCGCTGAGCATCCGGCTCACCGGCTCCGACGAGCAGACGACGGGCACGGTGCGCGAGGGCGGCCGAGCGGCCGCGTTCGCCGCCGTCAAGGAGGTGGAGGCGTTCTCCCGGCTGGTCGTGGACGACACCCGGATCATCGCACCCGGCCACGGTCTGGACGCCGGTCTGTTCTCCGGGGACTACCTCGCCCCGTACATCGACGAGGTGTGGAGCACCTACACCGGCCGGGACCTCAGGGTCACCACCAACGCCGGCACCTTCACCGGCCGGGTCCGCGGGGACAGGTTCACCTTCGACGGGCCCGCCCGGGTCTCCTTCGGCAGGCCCTCCACCCGGGACGTCCTCTTCTGCGACGGCGCCCTGGCCGCCCCCAACGACGGCACCACCGGTCCGGTCGCCGCGGTGCTGGGCGCCGGCTTCAACCGGTCGACGCTGCTCAGCCACCCCGACCAGCCGACCGCCGACGCCTCGGTCTTCTACCGCACGGAGCTCACCAACCACTACTCCAGGGCCGTGCACACGGCCACCGAGGACGGCAGGGCGTACGGCTTCGCCTTCGACGACGTGGCCGACTTCGCCTCGTACATCCAGGACACCGCCCCCACCGGCCTGCGGCTGACCCTCACGCCCTTCTAGGCGCGCTGTTCCGGCAGGTTTCCCCGGGGCTGGGGAAGGTACCCCGGCATCCAGGAGGCGGCCCTCACCGCGGTGCCGCGAGCGCTTCCGGATGCACGGCGGGCTCCCGCGTTGAATGGTGAGTATCGGACCCGATGACAGCACCGGGGCCGCAACAGCGATCCGGACCCGAGGAGCCAGAAGATGTCGACGTCCCAGCCCGACGCGTCCCGGCAGCCCGAGGACAGCGCCACCCCGGACAGCCTGCTCCACGCCCGCACCGGCACCGAGGTGTCACCGGAGGACCTGGTTCTGGCCTCCGGCAAGGACCTCACCCCGCAGAACCTCGAGTGGGCCAGGCGGAAGCTGGCGGAGGAGGGGCCCGCCGCCCTGGACAAGATCCTTCCCTGAGCGGCCGCTGCCCGCGGCAGGACGGCGCCGCCGGTCCGGTACGTGAGCGCACCGGACCGGCGGCGCCGTCCGCCGTGTCCGCTCAGGTTCTGTCCCTGTCGTCGGGGAGGGCCGTGTCGTCGGGGAGGGCCGTCTCGTCCTCGACGACGTGCATCGCCGCCTCCTCCGCCCCGGCGGCCCCGCCGTCGATGCCCACGTCCTCGGCGACGGTCTCCTTGGTGGTGTCGGTGCGGACGCCCTCGTCGGGGGCGACCAGGCGTCCGGCGCGGCTGGTGCCCGCCTCCGGGTCCACCGGCTCGCCCTCGCCGCCCGGCAGGTCGCCCACCGCGTCCCCGGCGGGCGCGGAGGCGTCGGGCACCTCCTGGGCCAGCCGCTGGTCGAGGGTCTCCCCGTCGTGCTGTTCGGCGGCCGTGGTGCCGTGCTTGGTGACGCCGAGCGGCTTCTCCGGCGGGGAGTAGCCCTCGTCGAGCGTGTCGTCGTAGGTCCGTTCGTCGAGGGCGTCCTGCATGTCGAGCGGCGCGGCGTCCTCCTGCTCCTCGTTGCTCCCGGTGGGTTGGTAGGCGTCGTCGGCCATCGGTTCGGAGCCCATGGGATCCTCCCTGTCACGCTGCGTCGGCACATTCCGGTATCCGGTGTCAGATCCGCGTTTCCCGTCACGTGATCTCTAACCCCGTACGCCGGACCGCCCGGCGGGTGCCGCGGAGGCCGGGCCGGTGCGTCCGGCCGTCCGGCCGTGTCGTCACCCCGGCGCCGGGGCGACACGGACCTCGAGGTCACCGATCCGGTGGACCGGCCAGGGCCGGGCGTAGCCGGGCGGGGTGCCGCCGGGGCCGGTGAGGGTGGCGACGGGGAGCCGGTCCGCGGTGTCCAGGATCTCGGTGACCGTGGTGTTCTCGTTGTTGCCGGAGGTGGCGCCGGAGGAGCAGCCGGTGTAGTAGCCGATGGGGATGGCCTCGTACCCGGTGATCAGACAGGGCGGGCGGACGCCGAGCCGGTGCAGTTCGCCGGCCGTGCGGGCCCAGTCGCGGCGGCTGTCGATGGTGCGGTCGACGGTGTGCACGAGGACCGTGAGCTGTGCGGTGAGATGGCCGGCCACGGCGATCGCGACGAGGACCCGGGCGGCCTTCCGCCACCTGCCGCGCGGTGCCGTGACCAGGTACCACAGCGCGTCGGCGACCGGGATCGCGAGCAGGGCGTAGGCCGGCTGGAGGAAGCGGGGCGCCGCGTACTCGATCATGAACAGGTACGGGAGCGCCGCGGTCGTGGCGCAGGCCAGCGGCACCAGAGTGCGCAGGGTGCGGCCGGCGCGTACGGCGACGACCAGGCCGAGGACGGCGAGCAGCGGCAGCACGAACCACCACAGGGTGATCACCGGGTGCGGCATCGACCCGGTGCACGGCCGGCACAGGGCGCGCCCGCCCAGGCTGCGCAGCTGGTCGTCGACGGCGATGTGCCAGCCGAGGCCGCCCTGGATGCGGGACGCCTCGGCCAGCCGCTCCCCGAGGCCCCCGAAGGCCGTGTACGCCTCGACCACCCACTCGGCCCCTCCCGCCGCGAGACCGCCGGCCAGGGCGAGCAGGGCGCGCCCCTGGCGGCCGGCCAGGGCGAGGACGAGGAGCGGGATCGCCACCCAGACGGCGTCGGTGGGGCGCATCCAGGCCATCAGCGCGGTTCCCGCCACCACGGCCCACAGCGGTCCGCCCGGCGCGGGGTCCGCGCGGTGGCGCAGGAAGCCGCCGACGGCGATCAGCGCGCCGACGGCGACCCAGTAGTTGGGCATGGCCTGGGGGCCGTAGAACAGGGTCACCCACAGGGAGGCGAAGAACGCGCCGGCGGTGACCAGGATCCGGGTCGGGAACAGGCCGCGCCAGGTGCGCAGGGCCAGGTAGAGGGCGAGGCCGGAGAGCAGGGCGAGGTAGACGCGCAGCAGCGCGGTGGAGTCGGACCAGGACGCGACGGGCGCGACCAGCAGGGAGACGCCCCGGGAGCGGGGTGCGCTGAAGAAGGCGGCGGGGTGGTGGGTGGTGACCTGGCTGGTGTAGACGATCTCGTCCCAGCCGAGGCCCAGTACGGGCCGTACGAGGGCGAGTTGGGCGAGGACGAAGACGGCGGCGAGCACCGCGAGCGGCATGCGGCCGTGCGCCCGCCGGGAGGCGTCCGATCCGGGCCGCCGCTCGCGGCGCCGTGCCGAGGCGAGGAGGGCGCCGGCGCCGTCGGTCATCGTCCGTCCTTCGTTCTCGCGTCGTGGCTGCCGGGTCTCACGGGCCGCGGGGTCGGGAGCGGCGGAAACCGGCCGGGCTTTCGAAGATCATGGACAACCTAACCCGGGCGGAGCGGGCGCGCAGGGCGATATACAGCCAACCGTCCCATGCGGCCCGGGAGCCGCCGTGTGCCCGGGTCTCACGTCAGCAGCTCCGCCAGGTCGGTCACGACCCGGTCGGCGCCGTGCGCGTACAGCGCGTCGGCCCGGCCGGTCCGGTCCACGCCGACGACGTACCCGAAGCCTCCGGCGCGGCCCGCCTCCATTCCGGCGAGGGCGTCCTCGAACACGGCGGCGCGGGACGGCTCCACGCCGAGTTCCCGGGCGGCGGCGAGGAAGGTGTCCGGGGCGGGTTTGCCGGGCAGCCCGCGTTCGGCGGCGACCACCCCGTCGATCCGGACGCCGAAGAGGTCCTCGGCGCCGATCGAGCGCAGGACGTCACGGCAGTTGGCGCTCGAGGAGACGATCGCGGTGCGCAGTCCCCGGGCGCGGACCGCCCGGACGTAGCGCAGGGTGCTGTCGTAGGCCGCGACTCCGTCGGTGCGGATGCGCGCCAGCAGCAGTTCGTTCTTGCGGTTGCCGAGGCCGTGCACGGTGCGGGCGCCGGGCGGGTCGCCGGGGCCGCCCTCGGGCAGCGCGATGTCGCGGGAGGCGAGGAAGGAGCGTACGCCGTCGGCGCGGGGCAGGCCGTCGACGTACGCGTCGTAGTCGGCGTCGGTGAAGGGGCGGAAGGCGTCGCCGTCCCGCTCGCGGAGGAAGGCGTCGAACAGGTCCTTCCAGGCGGCCGCGTGGACGGTGGCCGTCCTCGTGACGACGCCGTCGAGGTCGAAGAGGCAGGCGAGGATGGTGTCGGGCAGACCCGGATCCGTCATACGGGAGAACGTTCCCCGTTCCGCGGCGGACGGCGGGCGGCCCGGGCCACATGGCGGCCGGACGTCCGCCGCCCGGGTGACACACTCGTGCCTGTGGCGCTGACCTTCGACGACCTCCTGAGCCGTGCCCGCTCCCTCCCGCGCGGCGGCCGGCGCGCGATCCTCGGCATCGCCGGCAGTCCGGGCGCGGGCAAGTCCACGCTCGCCGGGCAGCTGGTGCGGGAGCTGAACGCGGCGGGCGAGCCGTGGGCCGCGCACGTGCCCATGGACGGTTTCCACCTCGCCGACGCCGAACTCGGCCGACTGGGCCGCCGGGACCGCAAGGGGGCCCCGGACACCTTCGACGCCGCCGGATACGCGGCGCTGCTGGAGCGGCTGCGGGAGGAGGCGTACGACGACGTCGTGTACGCGCCCGGTTTCGAGCGGACGCTGGAGCAACCGCTCGCGGGGGCCGTCCCGGTGCCGGCGGCGGCCCGGCTGGTGGTGACGGAGGGCAACTACCTGCTGCTGGACACCGGTGCCTGGGCCCGGGTACGGGCGCGGCTGGACGAGGTGTGGTTCTGTGCCCTGGACGAGGAGGAGCGGGTGCGCCGTCTGATCGCCCGGCACGAGGAGTTCGGCAAGAGCCATGAGGAGGCGGTGGCCTGGGTCGAACGCTCCGACCGGCGCAACGCCGAGCTGGTCGCCTCGACACGGGGCCGGGCCGATCTCGTGGTGCCGGCATCCGCGCTGCCGGCGTCCCGCCCACCGGGGAGTACCGGCCCGGGCACGGCCGCCGGGTCCCCGAAGTGAGGCGAAGTCGCCACCGCGGACCGGCCCCGTACGCACGGCTGCCGGACCGACCGGAGACGGCGGCTCCGCACGGCTCCAACGACGCCGCTTTCCCGCGTGTTCCGATGCGGCCACGCTGAACACCGCTGCACACTCCGCCCGTAGAAGCAGGCGGCCGGGGAACGGCGCCACCGCACAGCCCCCACAGCACCGCTCCCCCGCGCAACCCGAAGCGGCGCCCATCAACACCGCCTCGCACGCCGCCCGTAGAAGCAGGCTGCCGGCCAACCCGGCGCCGAGGGGCGGTGGTTCCGTCGGCGGCGGTGTGAGGGCGTCCGCCCGGGTGTGCCGTCAGTCGTTGCCCGGTGCCGCCGCCCGCTGGAAGCCGTCCGCGCTCACGTGCGGCATCACGCTGCTGGCCACGCGGTAGCGGCCGTTGGGCACTTCGGCGGAGCGCCGGACGTGCACGGCGAGCGGGCCGGCCCACTCGTAGCCGTGGCGGGCGGCGTGCCGGGCGAGCCGGTCGGTGAGCATCTGCCCCACGCCGCCGTCCCGGCGCGTGAGCTCCTCGTGGACCGGGTCGGCCAGTTCCACGTCGTAGGCGTTGGGGACCATCACCCGGCCCGCCCGGCACACCACCGCGTTGCTGTCGCACTCGCGTCGCAGGGCGTCGACGAGTTCGACCGGATCACGGCCGGACATCCGCGCCCACAGCGCATCCCATCGGTTCTCCAGTGCTGCTTCCAGCGCGCTCAGGGCGCTCATGCTTTCACCTGCCGAAACATGGTCACGTCGGGGTCGGGCGGGTGCCACGGGGAATGCTGTTCGGATCAGGCCGCGGGTGACGCCGGCGCCCCGTTCGGGACGCCGGTCCCGCGGCGTGGTCCGAGCGGTACTCCCTACCGCTCCTCGTAGTCGTCGGGCCGGATCTCGGCCTCCTCCAGCGCCTCGCGCATCGTGCGGCCGGTGCCGCCCTGCGCTCGCGTCTCGTCGCCTTCCCGCTGCTCGATGATCTCGTCGGTGTCCCGGGTCTTCGGCCGGTTCTCCTCGGGGACGGTCATGTCCGGTGGCTCCTCGTGTTTCCTGTGGTTCACCTGTTCCGCTGTGTCGGCGGGTTCCCTGAGGAGGCCCGGATATCCCCCGGGGGACGGGCCGGTGTGCTCCGGCGGAGCGTCCGGCGGCCACGCCGCGTGGGCTATGTTGAACCCTCGTGGGAGACGAAGGAGGCGCACCGGTGCCATCGCCGCAGCGGGCACGCGCACAGGCATCCGCGATCACCTCGGGGAAGGCGGGCCAGGACTCGGAGGTGTCCCCGACGGCCCAGCTCCGCACGCTGTTCGACCGGCCCCGGCTCTCCCCCGGCCAGCGGCGTATCGCCCAGTACCTGATCGAGCACATCACCGAGGCGGCGTTCCTGTCGATCACGGATCTCGCGGACCGGGTCGGGGTGAGCCAGCCCTCGGTGACCCGGTTCGCCTCGGCGGTCGGCTTCAGCGGCTACCCCGCGCTGCGGGAGAGGCTCCAGTCGATCACCCTCGGCACCCGGGCCGGCGGGCCCGCCGAGGAGATCCGCGGCAACGAGCTCCAGGCGGCGGTGGACGCGGAGATCGAGAACCTGGAGAACCTGCGGCGGGACTTCGCCGACGCCGACCGGTTCATCGAGGTGGGCCGCCGGCTGTCGGCCTCCACACCGCTCACCGTGCTCGGACTGCGCATCTCCGTCTCCCTGGCCGAGTACTTCGCCTACGCCGCCCGCCGTATCCACCCGGACGTACGGCTGGTGACGCGGGGCGGCAGCGTGGCCTACGACGCGCTGCTGCAGTCGCGGGAAGCGGGCGGCACCTGGGTACTGGCGTTCTCCATGCCGCGGCACGCGCAGGAGACCCTGACGGCGGTGCGGGTCGCGCGCAGCGCGGGCCTGAAGGTCGCACTCATCACCGACCTGGCGCTGGGGCCGGTCGCGGACGAGGCCGATGTCACCTTCGCCACCGGGACCGGTTCGCGGCTGGTGTTCGACTCCTACGCCGCCCCGGGCGTGATGTGCGCGGCGCTGCTCCAGGCGATGACCGACGCGGATCCGGAGCGGACGCAGGCACGGCTCGACGAGTACGAGCACGTGGCCGACGAGCACCACTTCTTCCTCAGGGACTGAGTACGCGGCCCGGCCGGCTCGCCGAGGACGGCCCCTTCAAAGCGCGCATGAATGTTTTCATACGTCTCGCCAAGCCCACGGCATATATAAATACTGCTCACGGATCGCGGCCCGGCGGCTCCCGGACCGCGGGCCCCTGAGCGAACACCCGAAGCCGCCGGCTCCTACCCGCACCGGCGACCAGGGTGTTCGGCCGGGCTTCCCCGGTCCGGCCACTCGTGGCGGCCCCGGTCATCCCCCAGACCGGGGCCGCCCCGCCCCGTCGCCCCCGCCGGCGACACCGCACACCCGGAAGCGATGATCATGTCCCTGACGTCCACGCGCCCCAGTCCCGACTGGCCCTGCCAGGTCAAGACCCCCGGCAGCTACGACTGGGAACGCTCGGCGGCCAAGTGGCTGCGCGAGCTGGTGCCTGCGCGCTACGCGAGCTACCCGGCGTTCGTCCGGCATCCCGTTCTGCTGGGCCGGCACGCCCAGATCCAGGTCGAGCACGAGATCCGGGTGGCCCGCACCGCCCTGCAGACCGCCCGGGCCGACCTGCCGCGGGCGGGACTGCACGAGGGGGTCATCGAGCACACGATCAAGCTCTACGCCGCCGAGGTCATGCAGCTCCAGCACATCGCCCGCAGCGTGCGGGCGGTCACCCAGGCCCTGGCCGGGACCGGTCGCTGACCGCGCCCGGGTACGCCCGACCGGTCCGGCGGCCCGGCCGGTTCCGGAATCCGGGAGGAACGAGCCGGTCAACGAACCGGGAGTGGTGTGCGATGCTCGTCGCGTGAAGAGGGAGCCCGTCGTCCCCGTGGGATCCGGTTGCGCACCGGACCTCGTGGAGCTGGCCAGGGTCGTCGCCCGGCAGCGCGCCGAGCTGGACCGGCTGCGCGAGCAGGCCGCGACCTCGGCCGTCGTGGAACGCGCCAAGGGCGTCGTGATCGCACTGACCGGCTGCTCCGCGGACACGGCCGGCGAGACCCTGCTCCAGCGCGCCAAGGCCGCCCGCCGCACGCTGCTCGAGGAGTGCTGGATCACCCTCGGCGAACTGACCCCGGTCCGTTCCGGCAACGGCACGTCACGGTCCGGCGGCGACCCGGACGACACGACCGCCCGACTCCCCGAGGCCGACCTCCCCGCGGCCCCGTCCGCACCGGACGACATCGCCGACGCGCTCAGCCGCCTCGGCCGCGACCTCGTGCATGTGGACACCCACCAGGACCTGGCCCGCTGCCTGCTGGAACACCTCGGACCCGACCTCGGCGCGGACGCGGTCATGGTCTGCGCCCGCCGGGCCGGCGGAGACCTCGAACTGCTCGGGCACGCCGGGATCGACGAGCGCCTGGCCGTCCGGTGGCGGCGGGTGCCCCCCTTCGGCGGTGCCGCCGTGCCGGCGGCCATGGAGGCGGGTGACCCCCGCCGGCCGGCGGACATCACCGAGGACGACGGCACCCGGTACCCGCTGATCGGCGAACCGCCCGACCGGTGGCGTTCCCGTGCCTGGCTGCCGCTGCCCGGCGGGGACGGCTCCGAGGTCTGCGTCGGTGTGCTGCGCGGCCGTCCTGGCCCCTTCACCGCCCGCGACCGGCTCCGTCTGCGGGGCGTCGTCCGGCTCTGCGCCGGGCGGCTGCGGACGTTCGCCTCCCCGCCGGAACCCGCGCCCGACGCGCCCTCGGACGCCGTTCAGGCGCTGTTCGCGGCACTGCCGGTCGCGGCGATGCTGCTGACCCCGCTGCGCGGCCCCTCCGGTGGCGTCGAGGACTTCCGGATCGACGCGGCGACGGCACAGGCGGCCGACCTGCTGGGCGGCACCGGCGGCGTCCCGGCCGGCCGGCGGCTGCTGGAGGTCCGGCCGGACCTGACGGACACACCGGTGTGGCCGGGCTGCCTGGACGCCCTGGCGAGCGGGCGTACGTACGAGAGCGAGCCGTTCGCCCACCAGGAGACGGTGGACGGTGTCGCCCAGCTGTCCACCTACTCCGCACGGGTGACCCGGCTGGAGGACGCGCTGGTCGTCACCTGGGTCCGGCACGCCTCCTCCGACCGGCAGGAACAGCGGCTCGCCGTGCTCCAGCGGCTGGGCAACCTCGGCTGGGCCAACTGGAACCTGGTCAGGGACGAGGCCTCCTGGTCGTCGCAGGTGTTCGCCATCCTCGACCGGGACCCGGCGGACGGCCCGGTCCCGCTCACCGCCCTGCCCCGGCTCGCGTTCCCCGACGACCGGCCGGCGCTCGGCCGCGCCGTGGAGGCGCTGACCGGCGAGGGGCAGCCGTTCGACGTCTCGTTCCGGGTGCCCTGCGCGCACGGCGTCCGGCATCTGCGTCTGGTCGCCGAGGTGGTGGCCGACGCGAACGGCACGCCCGCCGAGGTGCACGGCATCGTCCAGGATCTGACGGCGCGGCGGCGGGCCGAACTCGCCCTGGTGGAGAGCGAGCGGGCGATCCTCACCCAGCACGACGTGCTGCAGGCCGAGCGCACCCTGGTCGCCCGCCTGCAGAACGCCCTGCTGCCCCTCCCGGAGCGGCCGGTGAACCTCGCCGGGCTGCGCGTCGAGGTGGCCTACCTCCCCGCCCAGTCCGGCATCCACGTCGGCGGCGACTGGTTCAGCGCCATCGAACTGCCCGACGGCGACGCCCTGTTCGTCGTCGGCGATGTCGCCGGGCACGGGGTGGGCGCCGTCGCCACCATGGCCCTGCTGCGGTTCACCGCGAAGGGCATGGTCATCACCGGCTCCTCGCTCACCGGTGCCCTCTCCCGGCTCAACACCCTGCTGCTGCACTCCCGGGACACCCGCGGCACCGCGACCATGGTCCTGGCCCGGTACCGGCCCCGGGACCGGCGGCTGCTCTGGGCCCAGGCGGGCCACACCCCGCCCCTGCTGATGCGCGACGCCGAGGTCACCTATCTGCGCAGGCCCTCCGGCATGCTGCTCGGCGCGAGCGCCACGCCGCACTTCGAGGACGCCGAGTGCCGGCTGGAACCGGGCGACCGGCTGCTGCTGTACACGGACGGACTGGTGGAGCGGCCCCCGGAGATCATCGACGCGGGTCTCCAACGGCTGGCGCGGGCCGTGGCGCCCCGCCCGGGCGACGGTCCCGGCCCCGGGTCCCTGGGAACGCTGCTGGAGTCGATGCTGGAGGACGAACGCCGCGACGACGTGTGCGTGGTGGACATCCGGGTGCCGCGCGACGTCTAACCAGCCCGCGTCCGGGGCCGGTTCGCCGGGTCGTCCGTGCGGGATTCGAGGGCGAGGCGGGTGTCGTCGCCGTAGACGCCGGTCTCGTCGCCGCGGATGCCGTACCAGAGCTGGAAGCGGGCGACGGCGGCCGAGAGGGTGGCGTCGTAGCGGCCGTCGGTGGCGCCGGCCCGGTAGACGTCCGGGATGCGCCGCAACCGCTCCTGGAGTTCGCTCACCTCGGGTCCCGAGTCCCCCTCACGGAGGAGACCCGGGCCGGAGGGCGGGCGCGGTGCGGGGGTGGACGGCGAGGTGGCGGGCGGGGCGGGGGCCCCGCGTTCGCCCGTGCCGCGGTCCGTGAGCAGGAGCGCGCCGCCGAAGCCGGTCAGCGCGGCGGCGGTCACGACGAGCGCGGGCAGGGCACGGCGCGTTCCCCGGCGGCGCGGGGCTGTCCTCGGCGGCCGGCCGGCGGGAACGGGCGGGGGTCCCCCGGTCCTGTCCTGCGACCCGGGCGGCGGCACCGGTGCGCGGCCGCCCCGCACGTCCTGCTCGAACTCCCGGAACAGCTCCGCCAGCGCGTCGGTACGGCGCGGGCGCACCACGCGGATGGGTTCGAGGGGCGGTCCGCCGGGCGGCCGACCGGGCTCGGACGGTGTCGTCACATCGCTCTCCTTCCGTCCCGTGGAGGGGAGTTGAGCCGCCTACGGAGGGAGATACGCGCCGAGGACCCGGTGGGTTCAGCCGGCCGCCGCCGCGGTGTCGCGGAGGAAGCCGCGCAGGGAGGTCACCATCGCCGACACGAACGCCTCCCGGCCGGCGTCGTCGAGGGCGTCGAGGGACAGGTACGGGTTGAGGTCCTCCAGTTCGACCAGCAGCAGCTCACCGCCGGGTGCGCGGCAGGCGTCGACGCGCTGGACGCCGTGGCCGAGGGTGTTCCACTCGATGAAGCCGAGGGCGAAGTCCAGGTCGTCCGGGGTGGCTCGGTAGGGCTCCAGCTGCCAGCGCCGCCCGGGGTCGGGGGCGTGAAGGGCGTACTGGAACGCGTGGTCGACGTAGTAGAAGGAGACCTCGTAGGCGAAGTCGATGTGCGGCTGGACCAGGACGTCGCCGCCGGCGAGGCCGCGCACCTCGTCCGCGGGGACGACGCGCAGTCCCATCGAGTCGGCACCGCGCCGGGGTTTGACCACGTACCGTTCCGCGGCGGGCAGCAGGTGCAGGTCCTCGGGCCGGCCGACGGTGGGAATCACCGGCCGGCCCGCCGCGGTCAGGTCGAGCAGGTACTGCTTGCCGGCCATGTCGCCGCGCCCGGTGAGCGGGTTGTAGACGGGGGTTCCGGTGGCGAGGGCGCGCTCGCGGAAGGCGTCGTAGGCGTCCTGGTACCCAAGGACGGGGCCGCTGTTGCGGACCACGACGGCGTCGAAGGCGTCCATGAGGGCGACGGTGTCGCGCGGGTGGCACAGGGCGAGGTCGAAGTGCTCGCGCAGCCGGGAGCTCAGCTGGATGTCCTCGTCGCAGTAGCGGCGCCCGCGGGCCGGGTAGGCGAGGTCGGTGACGTAGAGGACGCGGGGACGGGCGGGCGGCATACGGGCTCCTCGGCGACGGCGGGTGCCCGATCATAGGCACGACCTGCCGCGGAGCACCCCGACGGTACTGAGTTCCGTGCGAGCGTGCACCGAGTGCCATCGACGGTTCCCCGGTGCTACGTTCCGTGCATGAGCTCCAGCAGTGCGGCTCTCGGCCGCGACGGGAAGGCCGGGAGACCGGCGATGCGGGACGCCCTGGTGGGGGCGGCCTTCCGGCTGTTCCTGGAGCGGGGCTACGAACGGACCACGGTGGACGACATCGTGGCGCTCGCCGGAGTGGGGCGGCGGTCCTTCTTCCGTTACTTCCCGTCCAAGGAGGACGTGGTCTTCCCCGACCACGAACGGTGTCTGGCCGACATGACGGTCTTCCTGGCCGCGGGCCCCGGTGACGAGGACCCGGTGCGCAGGGTCTGCGACGCGGCCCGGCTGGTGCTGCTGATGTACGCCGAGAACCCGACGTTCTCCGTGCAGCGCTACCGGCTCACCAAGCAGGTGCCGGGGCTGCGGCAGTACGAACTGTCCGTGGTGTGGCGCTACGAGCGCGCCCTGGCGGGATATCTGCGGGACCGGTTCGCCGGACTGCGGGACGGCATCCTGCGCGCCGATGTGATCGCGGCGGCCGTGGTCGCGGCGCACAACAACGCGCTGCGCTCCTGGCTGCGTTCGGACGGCAGGGGGGACGCGGAGGCTGCGGTCGACCATGCGCTGGGGCATGTCCGGGCGGCGTTCGGCGCCCAGCCGGCGCCCGCCGTGACCGGGGGCCCCGAGGACGTGGTCGTGATCGTCTCGCGGCGCGGGGCGCCGCTGTGGCGGGTGGTGCAGGAGCTGGAGTCCGCGCTCGGCCGAGGCTGAGCCGGGTGGTCCCCCGCACAATTGAGGGTACGGAGTGCCTTTACGAGTGGCACTGAGTGCCATACGCTGTGGCCGTGCACGGTGGCGCCGCCCACCGGGCACCGGCGTGCCCGGGCGACCGCGCACGTGGGATTTCCGGCCGAGCGCAGGGAGTTGACCAGCGTGTACCACCACTCAGGAAGCGTCGCTCAGCAGGCAGCCGGCTCCGCGACGGGCGTCCTCGATCCGCGGGGCACCGACCACGCGGAGGCCATGGTCTATCAACGCTGCACCTGGTGCGGGACCGCCATGTACCACCGGCTGCTGTGCCCGGTCTGCCAGGGCAGCGAGCTGCGTACGGAACGCAGCGAGGGTGTCGGCACGGTCCGCCACTCCACGGTGCTGCACCGCAACACACCGGCGGCCCGCAACATCTCCCTGATCGAGATGGCGGAGGGGTTCGTGGTGCGCGGCCGGGTCATGGGCCCGCCGATCGGTATTCACAGCGGTGACCGCGTCCGGCTGTCGACGGCCAAGGACCCGGTGCGGGGCGAGCCGGTCTTCCAGCTGATCGACGAGCCGTTCCGGGCCTGGACCTGACGCGCCGGCGGGCCCGCGGCTTCAGAGGGTGATCCGGATGCCCACCGTGCCGTCGAGCCCCCTCCGGAGGCGGCTGCCCAGGAGCGTCAGCCGGCCCAGCAGGCCGTACTTGCGGGCGAGCAGCCGCCGGTAGCGGGCGGTGGTGGCCGGGTCGCAGATCTCGGCGGTGGCGGGGACCTGGTCACCGGTCGGTCTGCCGCGGACGTCGCACGGGCCGACGAGGACGTCGCCACGGGCGCGGATGCGCTTCACCTTCCAGGAGTCGGCGACGGTCCACACCCCGAGCGCGTCACCGTCCGGCACCACCCACACCGGCGTGGCCACCGGCGTGCCGTTCTTGCGGTAGCTGGTGACCAACAGGTACTTACCGGCCCCGAGCCGGTCCCGCGACGCGTCGTCCATGCGGGAAGTCTAGGCCCTGACGCGATCTCAGGGACCGGGCGGTCACGGGCGGCGGGCGACGAAGACGAACTCGCGGCCCGGGCGGTCCGGGGCGTCCCGCACCTCCTCGACCGCGTAGCCGTGCGCGACGAGGTCCGCCTCGACCTCCTCCCGTTCACGGAAACGCAGCGTCGACCGCGACGTCAGCACCGTGCCGTCCGAGGCGAACACGTAGGTGGTGCGGAACGTCACCAGTGGGCCGTCCACGCCGGTCACCTCGTGCCAGCTGGCGACCGTGCCGGCGCCGGGTACGTCCGCCCTGCTGTACGACTCCTCCCTGGTCCACTCCCGCCACGCCCGCCGGGCCGGATCGCGGGTCTCGAACACCAGCCGTCCCCCGGGCCGCAGTGCCGCACGGGCGCCCTCGAGGGTGCCGTGCCAGCGGTCCGGAGCGACGATGGCCTGGGCGACGTTCGCGGTCATGGTCGCGAGGTCGACCTCCAGCGGGGGCAGGGCCGTGGCGTCGCCCTCGATCCAGCGGACCCGTGCGGCGCCCGGCTTGTGTCGCGCCACGTCGAGGGAGGCCCGGGCGGGATCGACGGCGGTCACCTCGATCCCGCGGTCGGCCAGGAGCAGCGCGAACACCCCTGTGCCGCAGCCGATGTCCAGCACGCGCCGGGCGCCGGACTCCTCCGCCATGCGCAGATACGCGTCGAGGTCACCGCGGTCGGGATCGAGCGGATCGTAGAGCGCGGCCAGCCGTGGATCGCCGAACGCCTCGTCAGCCACGGGCGCCGCCCGCGCGTTCCACGGCGACCGCCATCCGCCGCACCGCCTCGTCGATCACCTCGGGCGAGGCCGCGAGGTTGAGGCGGGCGTGGCCCGCGCCGCCCGTGCCGAAGGGGAGACCCCCGGTGAGCGCCACGCGGCCGTGCCGCAGGAAGGCTTCGGCCGGGTCGTCGCCGAGGCCGAGGCCGCGGCAGTCGAGCCAGGCGAGGTAGGTGGCGTCCCCGGGGCGGTAGCGGATCGCGGGAAGCCGCTCGGCCAGGAGTGCGGCGAGCAGCCGGCGGTTGTCGTCCACTCCGGCGAGCAGGGCGTCCAGCCACGGGACGCCGTCGCGCAGGGCGGCGGTGTGGGCGAGGATGCCGACATGGCTGGGGCCGTGGCCGACCTCCTCGGGCATCCGGGCCAGGTCGTCGGCGGCCCCGGGCCCGGCGACGGCGAGGGCCGCCTTGAGTCCGGCCAGGTTCCACGCCTTCGACGCCGACATGAGGGACAGTCCGCGCTCACCGCCCGGCACGCCGAGGTAGGGCACGAAGCGCGTGTCGCCGACGACCAGCGGGGCGTGGATCTCGTCGGCGACGACGCGGACGCCGTACCGCTCGGCGAGGACGGCGACGGCGGCCAGCTCCTCGGCGGTGTGCACGGTGCCGGTGGGGTTGTGCGGGCTGCACAGCAGGTAGGCGGCGCGCCGCCGGCCGGTCGTCACACGCCGGAAGGTGTCCTCCAGGACGTCGAGGTCGATCCGCGCGCCGGCGCCCAGCGGAGCCTCGACCACCTCGCGGTCCAGGTGGCGGACGAAGTCGTGGAAGGGCGGGTAGACGGGCGGGTTCACCACGACCGGATCGCCGTACCCGGTGACCAGCTTGAGCATCTCGACCACGCCCAGCATGACGTCGGGCACGATCGCGGTGCGCTCCACGGCGAGCCCGGCCCAGTCCCACCGCTTCTCCGCGAAGGCGGCCAGCGCCTCGGCGTAGGCGCTGCCGACGGGGTAGCCGGTGTCGCCGAGTTCCATGGCCTCGGTGACGGCGCGCACGACCGGTTCGGCGAGGGGCACGTCCATCTCGGCCACCCACAGCGGCAGCACGTCCTCGGGGTGGGTGCGCCACTTCATGCTGGTGCGGCGCCGCAGACGGTCGAGGGTGAGGGCCTGCAGGGGATTCGGTTCACCGGACTTCTCGTGCGGGATCCTGGTCATGAGCACACGATAGGCGGCCTCGGCGGGAGCGGGCATCCGAGAAAGGCCCGTGGGTGGCGGCTCGCGGCCGGCTCGCCGTGGATCACGTCCGCGCTGAACGCACGGGGCTTCGGGCCCGTATGGACGGAGGGCACTCGACTCAGGGGAGGCCCCGCGGTGTTCGCACCGCGCTGCAGAGGTTCGGGAGCCATGCATGAGGCACGCACGACGACGGGCCGTCCGGCGAGTGACACGGCTGGCGGCCGTCGGCGGACTCCTCCTGGGGGCCACGATGGTCACCCGCGCCGTCGCCGGTGAACCGCAGGTGCCCGACGCGGTGCCGTTCTCCACCGCCGAGGAGACGTCGGTGGGGCCGGGCGCCGGCCTGGTGTCGCGGCTGGGCACGTCCCGTACGGCGGGCAGCTGGATCGGCGCCGACGGCAGGACGGTGGTCGCGGTCACCGACGAGGAGGCGGCGGCCGAGGTGCGCGAGGCGGGCGCCGAGGCGCGGATGGTCCGCCACAGCATGGACGACTTCAAGTCCGCCACAAAGACGCTGGGTTCGGCGCCGCGCGTGCCCGGGACCGCGTGGGTCATGGACTACCGGTCCAACGAGGTGGTGGTCCGCGGCGACATCACGGTGTCCGCGGACGACTGGTCCGAGCTGACCGAAGTGGCGAACGGCATCGGCGGGTTCGTGCGCATGGAGCGGACCGAGGGCGAGTTCACCACCCGCCTCAACGGCGCCCGGCCCATTCTGTCGACGGCCGGCCGGTGCTCGGCCGGCTTCAACGTGACCGACGGCGAACGGGAGTTCATTCTCACGGCCGGGCACTGCGGGCCCGACGGATCGGTGTGGTTCGCCGACAGCGCGGGCAAGCAGGAGGTCGGCACCACGGTCGGTGGCAGCTTCCCCGGGGACGACTACTCGCTCATCGAGTACGCCGGTGGCCGGGCGGGTGAGGGCGCGGGCGTGGTGGCGGTCGGCGACGGCAAGGGCGTACGGATCACGGGCGTGGCGGATCCGGTGGTCGGGCAGCGGATCTTCCGCAGCGGCAGCACCAGCGGACTGCGCGACGGCGAGGTGACGGCCCTGAACGCGACGGTGAACTACCCGGAGGGCACCGTCAGCGGTCTCGTCGAGTCCGACGTGTGCGCGGAACCGGGTGACAGCGGCGGTCCGATGTTCTCCGAGGGGATCGCGCTCGGTGTCACCTCCGGTGGCAGCGGCGACTGCGGCACGGGCGGTACGACGTTCTTCCAGCCGGTGACGAAGGCGCTGACGGAGCTCGACGTACGGCTGATCGTGGCGCCCGGGGCCGACGGCGCCGCGACGGCGCCGTCCCCCGCGCCGTCGGAGGCGGGGGCGGCTCCGGGCGAGGCCTCGCCGGGCTCGTCGGCTCCGGTGCGAGGGATCGTCCCGGACCCGTCGACGCTGCTGTCGCGGCTGGCCGACCCCCGGAACGTCGGCCCGGGCCTGCTGGTGATGGGCGGCAGTCTGATCGCGCTGGTGGCCTCGCGGTGGATACGGGCGGAACAGGACCGCAAGGCGTACCGGCGTCACTACTCGGCGACGTGGGGCTGACCGGACCGGGCGGGCGCGGACCGCTCAGCCCACGGTGAGCAGCACGGTCGCCAGTGCGGCGGCCGGCAGCCCGGCCGTCCGCCGCCGGGAAACGCGTTCATGCAGCACGGCCGGTCCGAGGACGACCGGCAGGGCCGGGTAGAGGGAGGCGAGCACCACGGCGACGGAGAGCAGCCGCCGCTGTGCGGCGAGCAGGTAGAGGACGAGGCCGAGGGCCGCGCCCGCACCGATCAGCAGAGCCTGGGCGGCCGGCCGCGCCGGGTGCCGCAGGAGGCGCGGGAGGCGGACGGCGCCGGGGAGCAGCACGAGGACGGCGGCGGCCCGGCCCGCCGCGACCGGCCACAGTCCGCTGCCCGGATCGGCCTGGCCCGGGGCGACGTACTGCACGGCGACGCCGAGGCTCGCCAGGAGCCCGTCGGTCGCCGCGCGGCCGAGCCGGGTGCCGCCGCCGGACACCCGCCACAGGGCGGGCACCGTGATGGCGATCCCCGCTCAGGCCAGGGCGCCGGGGCGGTCGCCGAGGAGGAGGACACCGCAGAGCACGGACAGCGCGACACCTGTGACGGCGCTCACGGGAACGACCACGCTCATCGCGCCGGCACCTCCCGGTTCGAGCGGAGCCGAGAACCGGGGGACGACGATGCCGTAGCAGAGGGCCGAGGTCAGTGCGAGAAGGGCACCCATTCGGCGACGGGCGGACGATTCCCGGGCCGCCTACGGATCACTCAGGCGGCCCTGGCCGGCTGCGGGAGAGCCGAGGCCCACTCCTGGACCAGGCGCTGGTACTCCTCGCGCTGTTCGACGCTGAGTGTCCCGCCCGACCGGAGCCACAGGGCCCGGATCTCCTCGTTGACCTCGGCAGCCGATCGCTCGGAGGAGGGTTCAACAGTGGTGGACATACCGTGAAGCATACGGCGCCCGAGGTGAAGACGCTGTGAGTAATCGCACGCGCATCGGACATTTCCGACAGTGTTGCTGATCACGTCCATCTTTCGTATCTGCCGTGGAACGTGGGCGAGTTCACAGCACTCCGCCCCCGGACCCCGCGCTCGGGTCCGGGGGACGGAGGGTCGGGATCAGGTGCCGGGCTTGCGGCCGTACACGTAGACGTCGTCGCCCTTCTTCAGCAGCGACCAGTACTTCTTGGCGGTGGTCCTGGTCATGTTGACGCAGCCGTGGGAGCCGGGCGGGTTCCACATGCTGACGCCGGCCGAGTGGAAGGCCTGGCCGCCGTCGAAGAACTGGCTGTAGGGCATCGGCACGTCGTAGATCGTGGAGACGTGGTCGATGTTGCGCCAGTAGACCTTCTTCAGGCCGGTGCGGGTCTCGTACCCGTTGCGTCCGGTACGGACCGGGACGGGGCCGTACACGAGCTTCTTGCCGTCCTGGATCCAGCTGAGCTGGAGCGTGAGGTTCACACAGGCGATCCGGCCCTTGTTGGTGGGGCACTTGCCCGCCTTGTTCGGGTTCTTCCCCACGGCCTTCTGCTTGTTCATCAGGTCCATCACGCCCCAGGTGACGGGGCCGGCGTACCCGATGTTCGGCTTGATCCCGTGCTTGGTCTGGAAGGCGCGGATGGCCTTGCAGTCGGCGGAGGACTGCCTGCCGTCCACCGGGCGGCCGAGGAACTTCTCCACCTTCTTCTGATACGGGCCCGTCGAGGTGGTGCAGCTCGCGGCCTGCGCCGGAGTCGCGCCGATCGCGAGGGTGAGCGGGGCCACCAGCCCGGTGACCCCCAGGACGACGGCACTCCGTCTCCGTATGTCCCCCATGGTCGTTCCTGCCTTTCCGCAGTGGGTGTGCGCATGGCCGGCGCACTCTCTCAGGTAGACGACCCATCGGGGGATTCGGTTGTACGGCCCGGAGCGGAGGGACGGGGCACCGCCCGGCCGAATCCCGTGTTCACCGCGGTGATCCCGCCGTCGACCACGAGGGTGGTCCCGGTGATCCAGGACGCGTCGCGGGAGGCGAGGAAGGTGACGGCGGCCGCGATGTCCTCGGGTTCGCCGACGCGGCCCAGCGGGTAGACGCGGCGGAGCGCTTCGAGGTCGTCGTCCCGCCCGGCCCAGGCGCGGGTGCGGATGGTCCCCGGTGCGACGAGGTTGACCCGGACACCGCGCGGCCCGGCGTGCCCGCTGAGGGTGCGGGTGAGGGAGATCAGGCCCGCCTTGGCGGCGCTGTAGGCGTGATTGCCGAAGTCCTGGAGGCCGTTGACGGAGCCGACGCTGACGATGGCTCCCCTGCCGGAGGCGGCGAGGTGCGGCAGAGCGGCGCGGCAGCAGCGGTAGGCGCCGGTGAGGGTGCCGTCGAGGTCCGCGGCCCACTCCTCGTCCGGCTCGTCCTCGAAGCGGGGCGCGTCCGGTGTGCAGTGGGCGGCGTTGTTGACCAGGACGTCGAGCGAACCGAAGGCGCGCACGGCGTGCGCCACGGCCGCGTCGACCGTGGCGCGGTCGGTCACGTCGCAGGTGAAGGCCTCCGCGGTGAGCCCTCGCTCCCGCAGGGCCGATGCCGTCCGCTGCGCCGCGTCCGGGTCCGCGTCGGCCACCAGGACCCCGGCGCCCTCCTCGGCGAACCGCCGGGCGGTGGCCGCGCCGATGCCGCGTGCCGCCCCGGTGATGAGAACCCCGTACCCCTCGAAGCGCCGTGTGTCCGTCGTCATGGGGTGACGGTAACCGCCGGACGATCACCGCCGCAGGCGTTTTCCGGCGGGATCAGCGGTAGCCGGTCACGTCGGCCGGCCTGCCCGGGTCCTGGACCTCGACGAGGTAGCGCCAGGCGTCCGGGCGGCTGCCGTCGAGGTCGGTGAAGCCGTACTCCCGGGCGAGGCCGCCGCTGGAGAGTGAGGTGCCGTTGAAGCGGGCCACGTCCGGGTCGGCGGCGAGGGCGGTGACGGCCCGTCCGACATAGCGCGGGGTCTCCGAGATGGCGAAGTGGGGGACGCCGGCGAGGGCGTCGCGCCAGTTGTCCTCGCGCACACCGTAGTGGTCGAGCATCATCTCCGAGCGCAGCCAGCCCGGGGTGAGGGCGACCGCCGTGGCGCCGCGCGGGCCGAGTTCGTGGCCGAGGGCGAAGGCCATGCGCAGCACGGAGGACTTGGCGAGGTCGTAGAAGAACGAGACGCGGTAGGTGTCGCGGTTGTAGTCGGCGGTGCCGTCGGTGACCTCGACGACCAGTCCGCCGGGGTGGCGCAGCAGCAGCGGCAGGGCGTGATGGCTGGTGATGGCGTGGGTCTCGACCGCGAGACGGAGCAGGCGCAGACCCTTGTCCAGGTCGTGCTCCCAGACGGGCGCGTCCCATGCGAAGAGCGTCTCGCCGCCCCAGACGTCGTTGACGAGGACGTCCAGGCGGCCCTGTTCGCCGTCGATCCGCTCGACGAGTGCGCGGACCTGCGCGGGGTCGAGATGGTCGGCCGGTACCGCGATCCCCGTGCCGCCCGCCTCGGTGACCAGGTCGGCGGTGTCCTCGATGGTCTCGGGGCGGTCGTACTCGGAGCGGCGGGCGCGGGTGCTGCGGCCCGTGACGTACACGGTGGCGCCCGCCGCGCCCAGTTCCACGGCGATGCCCCGTCCGGCTCCCCGGGTCGCCCCGGCCACCAGCGCGACCCTGCCCTTCAGCTGCTCCGACATGTACGGCCTCCTGTCACCCTGCTCGGCTCTTCGCTTCGAGGATGACGGGGAAGCCGGACATCTTCTGTCACCTTTTCCGCGCGGGTCGCCCGGGTTTCACGCGGTGCGGCCGCGTTCCGCTGCGGTCGCCCGGGCGGGCCCGCTCAGTGGCCCCGCGCGATCCACTCCTCCAGGTGCGGGGCCTCCGCGCCGATGGTGGTGGAGTCGCCGTGACCGGTGAGGACCTTCGTCTCGGGCGGGAGGGTCAGCAGCCGGTCCCGGATCGAGTCGATGATCGTCGGGAAGTGGGAGAAGGAGCGGCCGGTGGCGCCGGGACCGCCCTGGAAGAGGGTGTCGCCGGTGAACACGGCTCCCAGCCCCGGGTCGTGGAGGCAGACCGCGCCCGGCGCGTGCCCGGGGGTGTGCAGCACGGTGAGGTCGGCGCCGGCGGCCTCGATCACCTGGCCGTCGGCCAGCCAGGCGTCGGGGTCGCGGTCGGGGTGGGTCTGCTTCCACAGCTGCAGGTCGTCGGGGTGCAGCCAGATGGTGGCGCCGGTGCGCTCGGCGAGCGCGGGGGCGGCGTCGATGTGGTCGTTGTGGGCGTGGGTGCACACGATGGCGGTCAGGCGCCGGTCCCCCACCGCCTCGGCGATGGCGTCGGCGTCGTGGGCGGCGTCGATGACGATCGCCTCGTGGTCGTCGCCGACGATCCACACGTTGTTGTCGACGTCCCAGGTGCCGCCGTCGAGGCTGAACTGCCCGGAGGTGACGAGTCGTTCGATGCGGGCGGCCATCACAGCACCACCACCGAACGCAGCACGTCGCCGTGGTGCATGCGCTCGAACGCCTTCTCGACCTCGTCCAGTTGGATGGTCTCGGTGACGAACGCGGCGAGGTCCAGGCGTCCCTGGAGGTGCAGGTCGATCAGCATCGGGAAGTCCCGGGAGGGCAGGCAGTCGCCGTACCAGGAGGACTTCAGGGAGCCGCCGCGGCCGAAGACGTCGAGGAGCGGCAGTTCGAGCTTCATCTCCGGGGTGGGGACGCCGACCAGGACGACCGTGCCGGCCAGATCACGGGCGTAGAAGGCCTGCTGGTAGGTCTCGGGGCGGCCGACGGCCTCGATGACCACGTCGGCGCCGAAGCCGCCGGTGAGGTCGCGGATCGCCTCGACGGGGTCGGTCTCCCGGGAGTTCACGGTGTGGGTGGCGCCCATGGAGCGCGCGGTGTCGAGCTTGCGCTGGTCGATGTCGACGGCGATGATCTTCGCCGCTCCGGCGAGCCGGGACCCGGCGATCGCCGCGTCGCCGACGCCGCCGCAGCCGATGACGGCGACCGAGTCGCCCCGGCCGACCTCGCCCGTGTTGATGGCGGCGCCGATGCCGGCCATCACTCCGCAGCCGAGCAGCCCGGCGACCTGGGCGGAGACGGCGGGGTCGACCTTGGTGCACTGTCCGGCGGCGACGAGGGTCTTCTCGGCGAAGGCGCCGATGCCGAGCGCCGGGGAGAGTTCCTGGCCGGTGGAGGCGAGGGTCATCTTCTGCTTCGCGTTGTGCGTGTCGAAGCAGTACCAGGGGCGTCCGCGCAGACAGGCGCGGCACTTCCCGCACACCGCGCGCCAGTTGAGGATCACGAAGTCGCCGGGTTCGACGTCGGTGACGCCGTCGCCGACCGACTCGACGACGCCCGCGGCCTCGTGCCCGAGCAGGAACGGGAAGTCGTCGCTGATCCCGCCCTGCTTGTAGTGCAGATCGGTGTGGCACACCCCGCAGGCCTGGATCCGTACGACCGCCTCGCCGGGTCCCGGGTCGGGTACGACGACCGTCTCGATCCGCACCGGCTCGTCCTTGCCGGGTGCGATCACGCCGCGTACTTCCTGGGCCATGGTGCTGACTCCTTCTTCGGCCGGTGTCCGTCCCCCCGACCCTACGCGGGAATGATCGGTGGTGCCGCCCGCCGTGCGGCGGGTCCGCGCGGCCGACGTAGCCTGGCCTTTCCATCCGTCGCCGAGGGGGGCCACGTGACCATCGCCGCCGAGGAATCCGGTCCGCCCGCCTGGCGGCTGCTGCTCGGATACGTACGCCCGCACCGGTGGGCCCTGCTGGGCGGTGCCCTGCTCTCGCTGATGACCGGCGCGACGGGGCTGATGCTGCCGCTGGTGGCCAGGGAGCTGATCGACGGCCTCGCGGACGACCGGGCCATCTCCGGCCCGCTGCTGCTGATGTCGGCCCTGGTCGTCGCCAACGCCGTACTGGGCGGGCTGGGTTCGTACGTGCTGCGGCGCACCGCCGAGTCGGTGGTGCTGGGGGCGCGGCGCTCGCTGTCGTCGTATCTGCTGCGGCTGCGCATAGCGGCCGTGGACCGCAGTGAGCCGGGCGATCTGATGGCGCGCATCACCTCCGACACCACGCTGCTGCGGGAGGTGACCACCGATTCACTGGTCGGTCTGGGCACGGGCGGGCTCACACTGATCGCGACCGTGGTGCTGATGGGGTTCGTGGACCCGGTGCTGCTGGCCGTCACCCTGGGCGTGATCGCCGTCGCGGGGACCGTGCTCGGGCTGATCGTGCCGCGGATCCAGCGGGCCTCCCGCCGGGCGCAGGACGCGGTCGGTGTGATGGGGGCCTCGCTGGAGCGGGTCCTCGGGGCGCTGCGCACGGTGAAGGCGTCGGGTGCCGAGCCGCGGGAGGAGCGCACGCTGCACGAGGCCGCGCGGGAGTCGTGGCGGCAGAGCGTGCGCGCCGCCAAGTGGTCGGCCGCGGCGGGGAACACGGCCGGGCTGGCGATGCAGATCGCGTTCATCACCGTGCTCGCGGTGGGCGGGGCGCGGGTGGCGACGGAGGCCATCGACATCGGGACGCTGGTGGCGTTCCTGCTGTTCGTGTTCTATCTGATGGCGCCGATCACGGAGATCGTCGGCGCGATCACGCAGTACCAGGCGGGCAGCGCCGCGCTCGCCCGGATCCAGGAGGCGCTGCGGCTGCCCGCCGAACCGGCCGCCGGGCCCGCGGAACTGCCCGCCCCCGGCACGGCGCCCGCCGCGCTCGCCTTCGAGGACGTCCGCTTCCGGTACGCCGACGATCTGCCGTACGTCCATCACGGGGTGACGTTCACCGTGCCCGCGCAGGGCATGACGGCGTTCGTCGGCCCGTCCGGGGCGGGCAAGACCACCGTCTTCTCCCTCATCGAGCGGTTCTACGACCCCGACAGCGGCGTGATCACGCTCGACGGCCGGGATGTGGCCGGCTGGCCGCTCGCGGAGCTGCGGGCCGCGATCGGCTATGTGGAGCAGGACGCGCCCGTACTGTCGGGCACCCTGCGGGACAACCTGCTGCTGGGCAGCCCCGGGGCGGACGACGACACGGTGACGCGGGTGCTGAAGACGACCCGGCTGGACGGGCTGGTGTCCGGGCTGCCGGACGGCCTGGACACGCTGGTCGGGCATCGCGGCACCAAACTGTCCGGGGGTGAGCGGCAGCGGGTCGCCATCGCCCGTGCCCTGCTGCGCCGGCCCCGGCTGCTGCTGCTCGACGAGGCGACCTCGCAGCTCGACGCGGTGAACGAGGCGGCGCTGCGGGACACCGTCGCCGATGTGGCCCGGACGACGACGGTGCTGGTGGTCGCGCACCGGCTGTCCACGGTGACGATGGCCGACCGGATCGTGGTGATGGACGCGGGCCGGGTCCGCGCGGTCGGCACGCACCGGGAGCTGGTGACCACCGATCCGCTGTACGCGGAGCTGGCGGCGACGCAGTTCCTGGCGACGGGTGGGTGACCGCGGCCCGGGGCGGGCACGTGGGGCTTGCCCTGCCCACCGGGCCGGAGGAGGCTCGTAGGAGAGGCCGTCTCGGCCTGCCGGAGGTCCGGGCCGCGGCCTCGTCGGGAGGTGGTCATCATGACAACCGCGGCACCGTCCGGCTTCGGCACGGACACGCTGCGCCGGGGCATCGAGGCGGACACGCCGGCCGGGCTGGTGGCGCTCTACGCGGACGACGCGGAGCTGCGCATCGTCGACCGCAACACCCAGCCCAGCCACCCCAGGGTGCTGCGCGGCCGGGACGAGATCGCGGCCGTGCTCGACGACGTCTACAGCCGCGACATGACGCACCGGCTCGAGGCGTGCGTCGTCCAGGGCGATCACGCCGCCTACTGCGAGAGCTGCCGGTACCCGGACGGGACACGGGTGCTCTCGGAGTCGATGCTCACCCTGCGGGACGGGAGGATCACCGCTCAGACGATGATCCAGGCCTGGGACGAGTAGCCGGCGGGGCATCCACGTCCCCGGAGGATTCGGGAGAAGAGAGGTGTGAGCCCGGCGCGGTGGGGTAGTCGCCCGGTATCACCTCCGATCGTGGGAAGGAGGTCCGTGGAAGCGCACATGTTCGTGAGCCCGGGCCGCTTCCACCGAGACGAAGCGGCCCGGACCGTCAGCGCCGGGGCAGCCGGTGGAGGTCCACCTCCGTGAGCCGGCCGCCGGTGAGCACGGCGGTCATGTAGGTGCAGTGGGGCTGACGGCGGCGGTCCGTCGGAGAGCCCGGATTCAGCAGACGGAGTCCCGTGGGAGCGACGGTGTCCCACGGGATGTGGCTGTGCCCGAACACCAGCACGTCGATCCCGGGAAAGCGCTCGGCGCACCGGGTCTCCCGCCCCTTGGCCGGGCCGGTCTCGTGGATCACTGCGAAGCGCAGCCCGCCGAGTTCGGCGTACGCGGTCCCGGGCAGGCGGGTGCGCAGCTCGGGGCCGTCGTTGTTGCCGTACACGCCGATCAGCCTGCGGCTGCGGCTCTCCAGCAGATCGAGGGTGTCGGTGTCGACCCAGTCCCCCGCGTGGAACACGACGTCCGCGCGGGGGACTTCGTCGAGCAGCCGCTCGGGGAGCCGTTTGGCGCGCTTGGGCAGGTGGGTGTCGGACATCAGGAGCAGGCGCACGGGTCACAGCGTAGGCGCGCCGGCGGTTCGCGGCGGCTCGACCGCTCCGTCCGGGAGTGACGCCCGGGAGGCCCGGGGCGGCGCGGCGGCCTGAGCGGGCCGCGGCGGGTCCGCCGGGGTGAGGAGCCGGGCGGTGGCCAGGTCCAGGTGCCGGCGCAGTACCGCCGTGTCGGCGGCGAGGCAGGCGGCCAGGACCGCGCCGGTGCCGGGGAGGGCCATGACGGCGGTGTCGGGGTCCCGGCCGGGTACGGCGGTGGCGTGGCCGGAGGGCAGCGCCGGGTCCACGACGAGCACCGTCCCGGCGGCGCGGCGGCCCCCGGTGACGGCGGGGCCGTCCCACCCCGGTGCGCCGGGTCCCGAGGCGAGCTCCTGGTCGTACACCGGGCCGTGCTCCGACTCGACGCGCACCCGCTGCCGGAAGCTGCCCGGGGATTCACCGTGCCGTCCGAACAGCACCTCCTCCCTCAGGACGAGCCGGGCGCCGCGCTCCAGCACCACCCGCACGTCGGTGACGTGCCGGCAGCCCCGCGCGGCGATCACCAGCTGGGGAAGCCAGGCGAGGGAGGCGTCCACGCCCACGTGGATCCGCACGTCCAGGCGTGACTCCTCGTCGTAGGTCCCCGGCAGCAGCAGGGTCGGGGCGATCTCCCCGAGGACGAGGGCGCTGCCGCGGCCCACCCGGACGTCCAGGCGCAGCAGGTCGCCGCCGAGGGGACCGGCGGCGCCCGCCGCCACGTGGACGTGTGCCGCGTCGGCGGTGCGGCAGGCCCACGTGGTGGTGGGAGACGGGGCCAGGAGCGAGGTGGTGCGCAGCATCACCGGCCAGCCGGAGCGGAGCACGGAGATCCGCGTGCCGGCCCGGCCGGTGCCGGCGGGCGGGACCGCTTCGGTGGCGACGCAGGCCGACGCCCGGGTCATGGCCGCTCCTCATCCGGCGTCGCGGAGCAGTCCGCGCACCCAGGCCGTGACCTCGTGGGCTGCGGGGTCCTCGACGAGGGAGAGGAAGCACACGGGCAGGTCGTCCCGCTTGGCCTTCGCGTCGCGTGCCATCACCGACAGGTCCGCGCCGACCTGGCCGGCGAGGTCGGTCTTGTTGATGACCAGCAGGTCGGAGGCTGTGACTCCGGGTCCGCCCTTGCGGGGCACCTTGTCGCCGCCGGAGACGTCGATGACGAAGATCTGGTGGTGGATCAGGCCGTGGCTGAAGGTGGCGGTGAGGTTGTCCCCGCCGCTCTCGATGAGGATGAGGTCCAGCGGCTTCAGGCTCCGCTCCAGGTCCTCGACGGCTTCGAGGTTGGCGGAGATGTCGTCGCGGATGGCGGTGTGCGGGCAGCAGCCCGTCTCGACCGCTCGGACGCGCTCGGCGGGCAGTACGCCGTTGCGCAGCAGGAAGTCGGCGTCCTCGGTGGTGTAGATGTCGTTGGTGACGACGGCCAGCCGGAGTTCGCCGGCCAGGGCGCGGCACAGCGCCGCCACCAGTGCGGTCTTGCCGGACCCCACCGGCCCGCCGAGGCCGATCCGCAGCGGGCGGCCGGGGGTCCGCGGGAGCGTGCCCGGCCGTCGGCCGGGGTCGGGGTGGCTCTGTGTGAGCTCTTCTTCGGTGGCGTGCCCGTCATGAGGCAAAGAGACGCACCTCCCAGGTGGCGTGGAGTTCGGCGGAGATGTCGAGCAGTGGAGCGCCGTGGGACGGCAGCCGCTCGGGGGGCAGGTGGGCGTGGCCGGCCGCGGTCCGCGCGAGACGGTCCAGGTCCGGGGCCAGCCGGACGAGCACGGCCTGTACGGCGAAGGGGTCGAGTCCCAGCAGCCGTACGGCCGCCGTGGCGGGGCCGGTGACGGCGTCGTGCAGGGCCGCCGACGCGGTCGCGTGGAGGCCGAGCCCGAGGGTCCACGCCACGGCGCCGAGGGCGAGCGGCTGGTGCGGCCCCGCGGGCAGGGCGGCGGCGAACGCGTCCAGTTCCGGGCGCGGCCGGATCGCCCGGGCCGCGCGCAGCAACTGGCGGCCGAGCTTGCGGGAGGTGGCGCGCAGCGCGGGCGCCGGGGTGCGGGCCTCGAACTCCGTGTCGAGCAGGGTCATGCGGCCCTCGCGGTCCGCCGGCGCCGGTCCGTCGCCGAAGGCGGCGCGGGCCGCGGCGGCGAAGGCGGCGACGGTCGCTCCGCCGGTGGTCATGCGTCCGCGGAGGAACTCCTCCAGGGTGCCGGTGTCCGAGACGCGGCCCGCGGCGACGGCCGCCTCCAGACCACCGGAGTGCGCGTGACTGCCCGCCGGGAAGCGCCCGTCCGCCAGCATCAGCAGGGCGGCGCTCCCGGTGGCGGGGTCGTGGGGCCCGCTCAAAACAGGAAGTACCGATGGTTCATCGGCAGTTCGGTGGCCGGTTCGTGGTCGACGACCTCTCCGTCGATGCGCACGGTGAAGGTGTCGGGGTCGACCTCGATGGTGGGCAGCGCGCTGTTCTCCGGCAGGTCGGCCTTGGTCCGGTGGCGCATGTTCTCCACCGGCACGAGTCTGCGGCTGAGCTCCAGCCGCTCGGCCAGTCCGTCCTCGATCGCGGCCGGGGCGACGAACGCCACACTCGTCGCGCCGGCCGCCCTGGTGTGCACGTTGTAGCCCAGCCGGGGCAGCACCGGCTGGGGGGTGGGCACCGCGGCGTTGGGGTCGCCGAGCAGCGCCATCGCCGCCATGCCCGACTTGTAGACCGCCGTGGGACGCACACCGAACAGGGCGGGCTCCCACAGCACGAGGTCGGCGAGCTTGCCCGGCTCGACCGAGCCGACCTCGCGCTCGAGGCCGTGGATGACCGCGGGGACGATGGTGTACTTCGCGACGTAGCGGCGGGCGCGGTGGTTGTCCGCCGCGCCGTCGCCGGGCGCCGAACCGCGCAGCTTCTTCATCAGGTGCGCCGTCTGCCAGGTGCGCCGCACCACCTCGCCGAGCCGCCCCATGGCCTGGGCGTCGGAGGACATCGCGGAGATCGCGCCCATGTCCTGGAGGATGTCCTCCGCCGCCATGGTGGACGCCCGCACCCTGCTCTCGGCGAAGGCGAGTTCGGCCGGCACCTTCGGGTTCAGGTGGTGTGCGATCAGGCAGATGTCCAGCTGCTCGTCGGCGGTGTTGACCGTGAACGGCCGGGTGGGCGTGGTCGAGGACGGCAGGACACAGGGCTCCCCCGCGATGCGGATGATGTCCGGGGCGTGGCCGCCGCCGGCGCCCTCGGTGTGGAAGGCGTGGAACGAACGGCCGCCCACCGCGCGCAGCATGTCCTCCACGAACCCGGCCTCGTTGAGGGTGTCGCTGTGGATCGCCACCTGCACACCGGCGGCGTCCGCGACGCGCAGCGCCGTGTCGATGACGGCCGGGGTGGCGCCCCAGTCCTCGTGGACCTTGAACCCGCCCATGCCGGAGCGGAGTTGCTCCCAGAGGGACTCCTCACTGACCGTGCTGCCCCGCCCGAGGAACAGCACGTTGACCGGCCAGGGCTCGAACGCTTCCAGCATGCGGTCCATCCACCAGCCGCCCGGCGTGGCCAGGGCCGCCTTGGAACCGTCGGTCGGGCCGGTGCCGCCGCCGACCATGGTGGTCGTGCCGGCCTCCAGGGCCACCACGGACATGTCGGGCGACACGTAGTGCACATGGGTGTCGACGGTGCCGGCGGTCATGATCAGCCCGCTGCCGTTGACCATCTCCGTGGACGGCCCGACGACCAGGTCGGGATGGACGCCGTCCATGATGTCCGGGTTTCCGCATTTGCCGAGTGCGACGATCCTGCCGTCGCGGATACCGACGTCGGTCTTGACGATGCCCCAGTGGTCCAGCACCACGACGCCGCCGATCACCAGGTCCGGTGTTCCCTCGGCCCGCGCGACGTGGGACTGTCCCTGCGACTCCCGTCCCGACTTGCCGCCGCCGAAGACGGTCTCGTCGCCGCCGACGCACCGGTCCTCCTCGATTTCGATGAGGATGTCGGTGTCGGCGAGGCGGATCCGGTCGCCCTTCGTGGGCCCGAGCGAGGCGACGTATTCGCGGCGGTCGATCTCAGCCATCGAGGGGCCCTCCGCATTCGCCGCGCAGCCCGCGCACGATGCGCCGGCCGCCGAGGGGTACGAGTTCGACGTCCACCGTGGCGCCCGGATCGAAGCGCCGCATGCCGCCGGCGAGGATGTTCAGCCGGTGCCCCCAGGCGCGCTCGCGGTCGAAGCTCAGGGCCGGGTTCACCTCGGCGAAGTGGTAGTGGGAGCCGACGCTCACAGGACGGTCGGCCGTGTTGACGACCGAGAGGCTGATCACGGGGCGGCCCTCGTTGATGGTCACCGGACCGGGGCCGTGGATGATCTGCCCGGGCGCCCCCGTACGGGCCCCGGACTCCGCCCCCGGCTGCACCAGGCCGGTCGTCTCCCCCTTGCCGGAGCCGGGAACGATCGACTTGTGGCTGCCCGGCCGCTCCTGCCGCTCGCTCACTGGATCGGTCCCTGCACCGCGATGAGCTTCGTGCCGTCGAGGAACGTCGCCTCGACCTGCACCTGGACGAGCATCTCGGGTACGCCGTCCATCACCTCGTCCCGGCGCAGCACCCCGCGTCCGGCGTCCTGGAGATCGGCCTTGGTCCGTCCGTCACGCGCCCCTTCGAGGAGGAACGCGGAGATGACCGCCGTGGCTTCCGGGAGGTTCAGTTTCAGGCCGCGTTCCCGGCGTTCCTGCGCGAGCTTCGCGGCCGTGTAGATCATCAGGCGCTCCCGCTCCTGAAGACTGAGCAACATCGTGTCCTCCGCCGGGTCCGGGGCCGACCGGCCGGGGACCGGCCGGATACAGCGCGACGGGACTCAGCCTGGCACGGGAGCGGGACGGGTGGCCGATGATGCTGGGCCGGTCGGGGGAGCACGCCGGTCGCCCGGCAGTTACGGTTCGGCGTCGGCTCGCTCTAGTCCTCGCCCCTGACGATGTTCCCCTCCGCGTCCGTCTCGGGGACGGTGGTGCCGGTGTCCCGGTCCACGGCGGGGCGGCAGGTGCGCAGGGCGTGCTTGCCGCGCAGTCGGCGGGCGCACGCCCAGCCGGTCTCCGGCCGGCTGGGCCGAGGGTCGCTGATCTCCGTTGTCACGACGCATCATCTTCCTTCTGCTTCCACTGACCTTCGGGTCCCCGGCGCCGCAGCGGGCAAACACCCCGCCGCCGCATGCGCCTCCTCGGCGTCAACTCACCTTCCGGTGAGCGGGGTTCTGGCACGAGGGCTCATGTGTGGGGCCGGGCCACGCTGATGTCGCTCAGGGCCGACTCCGGGTCGCGCTCCATCGCGGTGTCCCCCAGCGTGACGACGCCGACGGGGTGTCCGTCCTCGACGACCGGAACGCGGCGCACGGCGTGCTCGCGCATCAGCCGCACCGCGTGGTCCAGGTCGTCGTCCGGCCCCACCGTCACCAGGTCGTCGCTGCACACGCCGGCCACGGTGGTCTCCTCGGTGTCCACCCCCCGGGCGACCGACCGCACCACCAGGTCGCGGTCGGTGACCAGGCCGCGCAGCCGGTCCCCGTCGGTCACCAGAACGGCTCCGAGGTCGCGGTCGCGCATGATGCGGGCGACCTCCGCGACGGAGGTCTGCGGCCCGACGGTCGCCGGTGCGCCGGTCATGATGTCGCGGACGTGCTGTGCCATGACGTGTCCCTCTCGCCCTCGTTCTCTCGGTGGCGTTCCGGGTACCCGTCGGGGCCCTCCGGTCACCGCAGGCGCGCGACGCGGACACCCGCGTACCGGACGGCACCCAAGTGGTGGGACAGGGTGCGCAGTTGGCCGGCCGGGCGCGGCGGGGGTGCGGTCGTCAGCGCAGGACGAACTCGGCCCACACCTGTTTGCCCCCGCTGACCGGAAGCGTTCCCCAGCCCGCCGACACGGCCTCGACGAGCAGGATGCCCCGGCCGCCGGTGGCCTCCCAGCCGATGCTGGTCGGCTTCACGGGCGTGCGGGGCGAGGAGTCGGCGACCGCGAGCCGCAGCCGGTCTCCCACCAGGGCGATGTCGAGACGGACCTGCCCGTCGGTGTGCACCAGGGCGTTGGTGACCAGTTCGGAGACGGCGAGCAGGGCGGCGTCGACGTCCTCGGTCACGCCCCAGGAACGCAGGGTGCGCCGGGTGAAACGGCGGGCGTGCCCGACCGCCTGGGGCACCCGCCACACCGTCCAGCTCTCCCGCAGCGGGCGCGTGGCCATGCCGTCGTAGCGCATCAGCAGCAGGGCGACGTCGTCGCTGCGGGGTGCCTTGCCGAGCAGGGTGTCGGCGACCGGTCCGAGCCGGGCGGGGTCGGCCGCGGACAGCTGCCGGGCGAAGCGTGCCAGGCCCTCGTCGATGTCGGTCTCGGGCGACTCGACCAGGCCGTCCGTGGTGAGGGCGACCATCGTGCCGGGCTGCAGCCGCAGCGGGCTCATGGGGAAGTCGCACTGCCGGACCACTCCGAGCGGCGGGCCGCCCTCGGCCTCCGCGATCTCCGTACGCCCGTCCGGGTGCCGCAGCACCGGCGGGAGATGCCCCGCCCGTACGCACCAGGCGAAGCCCTCCTCCATGTCCACGTCGACATAGCAGCAGGTCGCGAAGAGGTCGGTCTCCATGTCCATGAGCAGCCGGTTGGCGTGGGAGACCACCACGTCCGGGGGGTGTCCCTCGACGGCGTAGGCGCGCAGGGCGGTGCGCATCTGGCCCATGAGGGTGGCGGCGCCGGCGTTGTGTCCCTGGACGTCGCCGATCACGAGGGCGACGTGGTTGTCCGGCAGCGGGATCACGTCGTACCAGTCGCCGCCGAGCTCCATGCCGGCGGTGCTGGGCAGGTAGCGGGCGACGGCGACCGCGCCCGGCAGCCGGGGCAGCCGGCGCGGCAGCAGCTGGCGCTGGAGCATGCCGACCAGTTCGTGCTCGGCGTCGAAGGCGCGGGCCCGCATCAGAGCCTGGCCGGCAAGGCCGGCGGCGGCGGTGAGCAGGGCGCGTTCGTCGGCGCCGAAGTCGTGCGGGGCGTCCCAGCCGATCAGACAGGCGCCGGCCATGCGGTTGCCGGCGGGCAGCGGCAGCACGGCCAGACCGCCGGGGCCGACCTCGGCGAGGGCGGTCTCCAGCGGGGACCCGGTCGGCCAGATGGCGGCCCGGCCCTCGCGCAGGGCCGCGGCGAGGGTGGGCATGGTGCGCACGGGCGCTTCGGGCCACTCGGTGCGCCACTCCGCGCGCCACAGCTCCGGCCACGCCTCCGGCTCGGGCGGGTCGAGGACGGTGACGACGAGCCGTTCGCTCTCCAGCTCGGCCAGGGCGATCCGGTCGGCGCGCAGCGGCCGGCGCAGCGCGGCGACGACGGCCTTGCCGACGTCGCGGACGGTGACCGCGGTGGCCAGCGCGGCGGCGAGCCGCTGGACGCGGGCCACGTCGGTGATGTCGGAGCGCAGCGTGGAGGCGTCCGCGACGGAGCCGACGAGCCGGGCCGGGCGTCCCTCGCCGCCGGGCAGCAGCCGGCCGCGCAGCCGGATCCACTTGGGCGGCCCGGTGGGCTGGAGCACCCGGAATTCCAGCTCCCGCTCGCCGATCGTCATGTGGTCGGCCTCGACGACGGACATCAGCGAGGGCAGGTCCTCCGGGACGGTCAGGCCGAGCAGGGTCTCCACCCGTCCGTCGAAGTCCTCGGGGGCCATGCCGAACAGCTCCAGGACGGCGTCGTCGACCCGGACCCGGCCGGTGTCCATGGCGAGGCTGAAGCCGCCCGGCGGCAGCTCCGCGCCGTCGGTGGCGGCCGGCGGCGCGGGGAAGGCGACGGCGTCGGCGACGAGCCCGAGGCTGACGCGGTCCTCGGCGTCGAACCCGCCGGGGCGCTCACTGACCGCGAGGAGGGAGCCGCCGCCGCTCCGGCGCAGGGGCAGGGCCGCCAGATGGAAGTCGCGGCTGGGCACCCGCCTCGACTGGGCCTGCGCGGCGAGGTCCTCGGGGCCGAGCCACACCGGGCGCCCCCGGTACGCCCCGGCCACCGGGGAGTGCTCCGCGACGGGGTAGCTGTCGCGGACCCCGCACAGGGTCCTCGGCACCCCGGCGGACTCCGCCAGACAGAGCACCTCGCCGTCCGCGCTGGGCGTGTACACGGCGACGAACGCGGCGCCGGCGAAGACGAGTGCCTGCTCCAGGATCCGGCGCAGCCGGTCGGGTGACTCCGGGTCGGCCGCGATCGCCGCGAGGGCGCCTTCCGCACGCAGCGTTCTCGTGCTGCGTCCCGCAGCGCCCTCACCGACCACGTTGGCCATTACAGCGCTTATGGGGCACCGGCGCAGCCCCTGTGAGCGTTCCTGCGTTCCGCGGCCGACGGGCCCCGCTCCCGTCGCGGGAGTTCCGGCGGCGGGGCCATGGGGCCCCGGTCGCGGGGTAACCGGACAGGTGCGCCGCGGCGGCGGGCCGCTTCCGGTCCGTACTCCCCCGGCATGCAGCCCCTTCTCCCGGCCGCTCGTCGTGCGCGACGGCCCGGCAGGGGGGAGATTGGGTCGCGGGGCGCGGCCGTGCGAGGAGGTGGTCGGCGTGTCCGAGGGGCAGTCGTCCACGCGGGCGTCCGGGGGTGCGCGGACGCCGGTGGGCCGTCCGCTGCTGTCGCTGACGCTGGCCTCGATGATGGACGAGGTGCATGCCCACTCCGGGGCGGTGTATCTGCTCTCGCCGGACCATCCGGTGCTGGAGATGGCGGTGATGGCGGGGCTGCCGCGCGCCTTCGCGGCCCCGTGGGAGCGGGTGGGGCTGAGCGCGCCGATCCCGGTCTCCGACGCGGTGCGTGAGCGGCGGCTGGTCTGGGTGGGCGGCGAAGAGGAGATGGCCCGCCACTATCCCCGGATCGCCATGGTGCTGCCGTACCCCTTCTCGCTGGCCGCGCTGCCGGTGGCGACCGCGACCCGGGCGTACGGCGCGGTGTTCGTGACCTGGCCGGGCACGCATGCGCCGGAGCTGTCCGACTGGGAGCGTGATCATCTGACCGCCGCCTGCGACCGGCTGGCGGTCCGGCTGGAGCGGGCCGCCGAGCGGAGTCTGCCGCTGGCGGCCGAGCCGGATCTGCTGGCCGCGCCGCTGGTGGGCGGGGTGGCCGGCACGCTCGGCTCGGTGGAGGCGGCCCGGATGGTGTCCCGGCTGCCGTACGGGCTCTGCTCGCTCGATGTGCACGGGCGGGTCGGCTTCGCCAACGCGGCCGCCGCCGAACTGCTCGACGTCCCGGCCACCCGGCTGCTCGGCGCCCACCTGTGGGCGTCGGTGCCGTGGCTGAACGATCCCGTGTACGAGGACCGCTACCGGGCCGCGCTGTTCAGCCAGCACGTCACGTCCTTCGTCGCGTTGCGCCCGCCCAGCGAGTGGCTGTCCTTCCGGATGTATCCGAGCACGACCGGCCTCAGCGTGCGGATCAGCCGGGCGCGCGCGGTCGCGGAGATGAACGACACGGTGCCGCCGCCCGGGCGGACGGGCACCCGGCTGGTCACCATCAGCCAGGTGCTGAACCTGGCCGGTGCGCTGACCGAGGCGGTCGGCGTGCAGGACGTGGTGCAGCTGGTCGCGGACGAGATCGCGCCGGCCGTGGGCAGCCAGGGGCTGGTGGTCCTCGGTTCCCGGGCGGGCCGGCTGCGCGTGCTGGGGCACCGCGGCTACCCCGACCCGCGGGTCGTGGAGCGGTACGACGGGATGCCGCTGTCGGAGCCGACTCCCGGCAGTCAGGTGCTGCGCACGGGCGTGCCCGCCTTCTTCGAGGACCGCGCGGAGATCGAACGCATGTATCCGGCGCTGGTGGCGAACCTGTCCGAGTTCTCGGCGTGGGCGTATCTGCCGCTGATCGCCTCGGGGCGCCCGGTGGGGACGTGCGTGCTGTCCTACACGTCCGCGCACCACTTCGCCACGGAGGAGCGGGCGGTCCTGACAAGTCTGGCCGGGCTGATCGCCCAGGCGCTGGAGCGGGCCCTGCTCTACGACGCCAAGCACCGGCTCGCGCACGGGCTGCAGGAGGCGCTGCTGCCGCACACGCTGCCTCCGCTGGCGGGGATCGAGGCGGCGGCGCGCTATCTGCCGGCGACTCAGGGCATGGAGATCGGGGGCGACTTCTACGACCTGGTGCCGACGCAGGGCATGGCGGCGGCGGTGATCGGGGACGTGCAGGGGCACAATGTGACGGCGGCCGGGCTGATGGGGCAGGTCCGTACCGCCGTGCGCGCGTACACGGCCGTCGGGCAGGCTCCCGAGGAGGTCATGCGCAGCACCAACCGGCTGTTGCTGGACCTGGGTTCGGAGCTCTTCGCGAGCTGTCTGTATCTGCGGCTCGATCCGGCGCGCGGGCGGGCCGTGATGTCCCGCGCGGGTCATCCGCCGCCGCTGCTGCGCAGGCCGGACGGGCGGGTGCGGGTCCTCGACCTGGCCGGTGGGCCGCTGCTGGGGATCGACGGTTCGGCGGCCTACCCGTCGACCGAGGTGAACCTCTCCCCCGGGTCGCTGCTCGTTCTGTACACCGACGGCCTGGTGGAGTCCCCGGGTACGGACTTCGAGGAGGCCCTGGCCGAGCTGGGCCGGCGTCTCACCGACCTCGGCGACCTGCCCCTGGACGACCTGGCCGACGCGCTGGTCCAGCACGGAGCGGACGCGGAGAGCAGGCTGGACGACGTGGCGGTGCTGCTGCTGAGGGCCGTGCCCGGCTGACCTCGGGGCGTGGGGCTGTACCGATATGCGGCTCGCCGCGCGGGCGCGAACGGGGTCCGGGGGCAGAGCCCCCGGGGACGGGAAGGGAAGGGGCGGCGGGGGCGGGAAGGTGCTCGGGAGCCGGGGCGGCACGGGGAACACACCCGACGGCGTGGCAGGCCCCGGCCCGCCACCGACGTGGCGGGCCGGGGCCGGGTCCGCGCTGGGGCGAGGATACGTCAGTGGGTCTCGGTCAGACCGGAGCCGTCCTGGGCGCCCTGGTCCGCCGCGTCACCGGCGCCCGCACCGGCCTCCTCACCGGCCTCCCCACCGGCGCCGGCCTGCTCGCCGCCCGCCTGCTCGCCGCCCGCCTGGCCTCCGGCGCCCGCGCCGCCGTCCGCGCCGAGGGTCGCGCCGACCGCCGCCAGGGCCGTGGTGACCGGCTGGAAGAACGTCTCGCCGCCGGAGGTGCAGTCGCCGCTGCCGCCCGAGGTCAGGCCGATGGCGAGGCCGTCCCGGGTGAACATCGAGCCGCCGCTGTCACCGGGCTCGGCACAGACGTCGGTCTGGATCAGACCGGTGACCGTGCCCTCCGGGTAGTTGACCGTGGCGTTCAGACCGAGCACCTGGCCGTCGGCGAGCCCGGTGGTGCTGCCCATCCGGAACACCTCCTGCCCGACCGTGGCCTCCGCCGCCTGAACGATGGGCACCGTCTGGTTGCCGACGTTGACGTCACTGGGCGCCCGGGTGGCCGGGTCGTCGTACTTGACCAGCGCGAAGTCGCCCTCGCCCGGGAAGACCGCCTGGTCGACCGTGGCGATCGGCTGCCCGCCCTGCTGGTCGGACCACTGGTCGCCCCCTGCGGCGCAGTGACCGGCCGTCAGGAACGCCGGGGCGCCGTCGCCTGCGGTGACGTTGAAGCCGAGCGAGCAGCGCGCACCGCCGGAGAAGATGGCGTCGCCGCCGGACACGAACGTCCTGAAGGTGCCCGCGGACTTCTTGATGGTCGCCATGCCGGAGCCGAGGCTCTCGACGGTGGACTCCAGCCGGTCCCACTTGTCCCCGGTCACCGTGCTGTCCGCGGTGACGAGGATCTTGTTGGTGCGCGGGTCCACGGCCCACGAGGTGCCGGGGATGGTCGCCTGCGACTTCAGCGTCCGCGCCCCGGCCTCCAGCTCGGTCATGCTGTTGTCGACCTCGCGGACGGCCGCGCCCGCCTTCTTGGCCTGCACGATCACGTTGTTGTTGTCGCCCGGTACGACGTTGACGACGAGTTGCTTGTTGTCGCCGTCGTAGTAGGAGCCGGCGAAGGCGTCGCCGAGGAGCCCGGCGAGCTGTGAGGCGAGATCCGAGGCGTCGCCCGCCTTCAGGGTCCTGGGCGCCGCAGCCGCGTCGTCCGACGCGCCGTCCTGCGACGCGTTGGCGTTGGGGAGCAGGATCGCGGCGGCTCCGAGCGCCACCACACCGCCCACCGCTATCGCGGCCTTGCGCTTCGGAATTCGCTTGTGACTCAAACTACTCGACCTCCTGGGGGGACCGGAGTCGGGCCGCGGTGCGGCAGTTGGGGGCGCCTGGATGGCTGTTGGTACGCACGGGGCGCGGAACGCGTTCAATCCCGCCGGGACTTCACGGTGCGCCACACGACGCGCACGTCGCGTCACCGTCCGGGAGCGGAAGGGCGGCTTCGGCGAATCTGCACAGCGAATGCCCGGGGAGGTCACCGGAGCCGGTGTCCCTCCGCACGCCGGCCGGCCGGGTCACGGCTTTGGGACCGGTGTGCCGGAATCCGGCCGCGGGGACGCAAGGGGCGCGATGAGCCGATGCCGTGAGCCATGTGAAGAAGTCGCCGCCGAGCCGTGCCCCCGTCTGCACGCTTGAACGCCCGCCGGCGGCACATGGCCTGGTGGGACGTTTGGTTGATTGGAAGCCCGCGCCCGCGGCGTGCTTTGATCCATCGCACCGCAGGGCCGCTTCGGACTCCCGGCTACGGGCGTTCGGCGCCCGCGGTCCGCGGCCTTCGCCCGTCCCCGGAGGGGGCCGCTCCCCCTTGTGAAACCCCATACGAAGGGAAGTTCCATCATGAACTCCACCCCCCAGGTCGAGACCGTCGAGATCTCCGACGCCGACCTCGACAACGTCTCCGGCGGCCTGTCCGTGAACGCCGTGAACACCCTCACGGGCGCGGTGGACGGCATCGCCCCGGTCTCCGGCCTGGTCGACACGGCCGTCGGCACCGTCGAGGGTGCCACCGGCCTGAACACGGCCCCGGTCGCGAACCTGGTCGCCGGTCTCTGATCGCGCTCCCGCGTCACCGAGTCCCGGAGCCGCCCCCCGGCTCCGGGACTCCGTGATGCGTGAACTCCCCCGTTTCCACGCACAGTTCGTCCAGGTGAGGGAAGACGCGTGCAGTTCCGCCAACAGGCCCTCGCCAAGCTCCAGTCCCCCGAGGAGCTCGATCTCCCCGTGCGCTTCGCCCGGCCGCAGGGCTGGCTGGTGCTGGCCGTGACGGTGATCGCGACGGCGGCCGCCGCGGTGTGGGCGGTGACCGGATCGGTGTCCGCCACGGTCGGCGGACCCGCCGTCCTGACGTACGGACAGGGCAGTTACGTGCTGCAGAGTCCGGTCGCGGGCCAGGTCACCGCCGTCCTCGCGCGGGAGGGCGAGCGGCTGGCCGCCGGCTCCCCCGTCCTGAAGGTGCGCACCGAGCAGGGTGACGAGGTGGTCCGCACGCTCGACGCGGGCCGGATCACCGCGCTCGCCGCCGGCGTCGGGCAGATCGTCTCCACCGGCGCGAACGTCGCCGTCGTGGAGAAGGTGGCGCGCGCCGGGGCTCCGCTCCGGGCGACCGTCTACGTTCCGGCCGAGAGCGCCGCCGGCATTCCCGCCCACGCCTCCGTGGACCTCACCGTGCAGTCGGTGCCGAGCCAGGAGTACGGCGTGCTGCGCGGCGAGGTGACGTCGGTGGACCGCGCGCCCCAGTCGGCCCAGCAGATCGCCGCGTTCCTCGGGGACGGCCGGCTCGGCGAACAGTTCACCAAGGAGGGCAGGCCGGTGGCGGTGACGGTCGAGCTGAGGAAGTCGTCCACCACGCGGAGCGGTTACGAGTGGTCCACCGCGGACGGTCCACCCTTCGAACCGGCCTCGATGACCCCGGCCACGGCTTCGGTCCGGCTGACCGACCGGCGGCCCGTCGACTGGCTGCTGCCGTGAGCACCGCCCGGGAGACCCGCGGCAGGCGCCGGGCCGCCCCGCCGAAGCGCACGGTGCCCGCGTCCCGCGCGAAGACCGTCCGCACACCCACCGTGCTCCAGATGGAGGCCGTGGAGTGCGGCGCCGCCTCGCTCGCGATGGTGCTCGGCCACTACGGCCGCCATGTCCCGCTGGAGGAGCTGCGCATCGCCTGCGGTGTCTCCCGGGACGGCTCGCGCGCGAGCAACCTGCTGAAGGCGGCGCGCGGTTACGGGCTGACCGCCAAGGGCATGCAGATGGACCTGGCCGCCCTGGCCGGGGTGCCGGCACCGGCCGTCCTGTTCTGGGAGTTCAACCACTACGTCGTCTACGACGGCATGGGGCGCCGGTTCGGCCGCCGCGGCGTGTACCTCAACGACCCCGGCAAGGGGCGGCGGTTCGTGCCCTTCGAGGAGTTCGACGGCGGCTTCACCGGGGTCGTGCTGGTGATGGAGCCCGGCGAGGGCTTCACCCGGGGCGGCCGCAAGCCGGGCGTGCTCGGTGCGTTGCCGGCCCGGCTGCGCGGCACCGCGGGCACCATGCCCGCGGTGGTGCTGTCGAGTCTGCTGCTGGTGGCGGTGGGCGCGGCGGTGCCCGGGCTCAGCCGCGCCTTCATCGACGAGTTCCTGATCGGCGGCCGGACGTCGACGCTGGACGTGCTGTTCCCGTCGATGGGCGCCTGTGTGCTGCTCACCCTCGTGCTGACCTGGCTCCAGCAGGGCAATCTGCTGCGCGGCCGGCTGATCTCCTCCACCCTGCCCAGCGCCCGTTTCCTGCGCCATCTGCTGCGGCTGCCGGTGACGTTCTTCGCCCAGCGCGGCCCGGCCGACCTGGTGCAGCGGCTGCAGTCCAACGACGCGGTCGCCGAGACGCTGGCCCGCGATCTGTCGGCGGCCGGCGTGGACGCGCTGGTGGTCGTGCTGTACGCGGTGCTGCTGTACACCTACGACCCGCAGCTGACGTTCGTGGGCGTCGGGGTGGCGCTGCTGAACATCGTGGCGATGCGGGTCGTGATCCGGCTGCGCGCGACCCGTACGGCGAAGCTGCGGGCGGACACGGCGCGGCTCACGAACACGGCGTACACCGGTCTGCAGCTGATCGAGACGATGAAGGCGACCGGCGGGGAGGACGGCTACTTCCGCACGTGGGCCGGGCAGCACGCCACGACGCTGGAGGAACAGCAGCGGCTCGGCGTGCCGACGGCCTGGCTCGGCATCGTGGCGCCGACGCTCGCCACGCTCAACAGCGCGCTGATCCTGTGGATCGGGGGCCTGCGGGCGGTCGAGGGACATGTCTCGGTCGGTCTGCTGGTGGCCTTCCAGGCGCTGGTCGCCCGGTTCACCGCCCCGCTGACCCGGCTCAACGGCGTCGCGGGCCGCATCCAGGACTTCGCGGCGGACGTGGCCCGGCTGAAGGACGTGGAGAACTTCCGCGCGGACCCGCTCCACGGCCGTCCCGGCGCGGGGGAATCGACGCGCCGGCTGCACGGGCACGTCGAACTGCGGAACCTCACCTTCGGCTACAACCCGCTGGACGAGCCGCTGCTGACCGGGTTCGACCTGACCGTCGGACCGGGGCAGCAGGTGGCGCTGGTGGGCGGCTCCGGCAGCGGCAAGTCCACGGTGTCGCGGCTGCTCTCGGGGCTGTACACGCCGTGGGAGGGCGTGATCCGGATCGACGGGCGGCGCATCGAGGACATCCCGCGCGGGGCGCTCGCCGCGTCCGTCTCCTTCGTCGACCAGGACGTGTTCCTGTTCGAGGGAAGCGTGCGCGACAACGTGGCGCTGTGGGACCCGTCGATCCCGGACGAGGCGGTGGTGGAGGCGCTGACGGACGCCGCGCTGTACGACGTGGTCGGGCGCCGGCCGGGTGGCATCCACAGCCCGGTCGAGCAGGACGGCCGGAACTTCTCCGGCGGCCAGCGCCAGCGTCTGGAGATCGCGCGGGCGCTGGTGCGCAGGCCGAGCATCCTGGTCCTCGACGAGGTGACCAGCGCGCTGGACGCCGAGACCGAGCTGGTGGTGATGGACAACCTGCGCCGGCGCGGCTGTGCGTGCGTGGTGATCGCACACCGGCTGAGCACGGTGCGCGACAGCGACGAGATCGTCGTCCTGGACCACGGCACGGTCGTGGAACGCGGGCGGCACGAGGAGCTGGTGGCGCGCGGCGGCGCGTACGCGGCGCTGGTCGGGGAGCGATGAGATGACAGCCGTGCACGAGGGCCGGGGCGGCGATCTGGTCCTGGGCGCGCTCGGGTCGCTGGGCACACCGGTCGACTGCTCGGGGTTCGGCCGGCTGGACCTGGAGGGGCCGCAGGTGCTGTGGCTGATCGCGTCCGGTGCCGTGGACCTGTTCGCGGTGGACGCCGCACAGCAGGGTCACTGGCACCATCTGGGCCGGCTGGAGGCGGGCTCGCTGGTGCTGGGCCCGGTGGCCGGTCCGGCGCACACGCTGGTGGCCCGTCCGCTGCGGGACTGCGTGGTGCACCGCATCGGGCTGCGGGAGCTGTACCAGCCCGCGAGCACGCACACCTGGTCCTGCGACGCGTACGGCGATCCGCGGTACGTGCCGCCGGCGACGAGCCCGCTGGAGTACGCCCTCGCCCTGGGCGTGGGGCGGAGTCTGTCGGTGCTGTTCCAGGCACCGATGGCGACGGAGCGGGCCGCGGCGCCCACCGACGACGACGTGTTCTGGATGCGGGTCCCGCCGGGCAGCGTGCGGTACGGCTCGCTGTACGGGGCGGAGGCGGCGGCCGACCTGCTGATGGATCCGGCGCTGTGGCAGAGCATGGTCGACCAGCAGTACCGGCTGATGACCACACTCGACCGGTGGATCGAGCAGCTGGAGCAGACCCATGAGACCCGGACCGCCGAGGGCATCAGGGCCGGCGAGGCGGTGCGGGCCCAGGCCGACCGGACGCTGCTCGCCGCGATCGGCGAGCGGTCCGGACGGCGCACGACGGCGGCCGACGCGGACGCCACGTACGCGGCCTGCGAGCTGGTGGCCCGGGCCGCCGGCATCCCGCTCGCCCCGCCCGCGCGGTCCGGCACCGGCGGGGACCGGCTCGATCCGGTCGAGCGGATCGCCCTGGCGTCCCGGGTGCGCACCCGTGTCGTACGGCTGGACGGCCGCTGGTGGCGGGACGACGTCGGTCCGCTGGTGGGGCACCGGGCGCTGTCGGGGGCTCCGGTGGCGCTGCTGTGGCGGCGCGGCGGCTATGTGGCGGTGCATCCCGCGACCGGCAGGCAGACCCCGGTGGAGAAGGCGAACGCCGGGGAGTTCGAGCCCCGCGCGGTGATGTTCTACCGTCCGCTGCCCGAGCGGCGGCTGAGCCCGCTGCGGCTGCTGCGGTTCTGCATGACCGGGACGCGCGGTGATCTGACGGGACTGCTGCTGAGCGGTCTGGTCACCGTGGCGATCGGGGCCCTGGTGCCGCTCGCGACCGGCAAGGTGCTCGGCGAGTTCGTGCCGACGGCGCGGACGGAACCGATCGCGCAGGTGTGTCTCGCGGTGATCATCGGCAGTGTGGTGGCCGCCGCCTTCATGCTGCTGCAGAACCTCACCCTGCTGCGGCTGGAGGGCCGGGTGGAGGCCACGCTCCAGCCGGCCGTGTGGGACAGGCTGCTGCGGCTGCCCACCCGGTTCTTCACCCAGCGGTCCACCGGTGAGCTGGCGAGCGCGGCCATGGGCATCAGCGCCATCCGCCGGCTGCTGGCCGGGGTCGGCCCGACGGTGGCGCAGTCGGTCACCGTGGGGGCGGTGAACCTCGGGCTGCTGCTGTGGTTCAGCGTGCCGATGGCGCTGGCCGCGATCGGGCTGCTGGTCGTCGTCGCGGGTGTGTTCCTGGGGCTCGGGCTGTGGCAGGTGCGCTGGCAGCGGCGGCTGGTGGTCCTCACCAACAAGCTGAACAACCAGGCGTTCCAGACCCTGCGCGGCCTGCCGAAGCTTCGGGTGGCGGCGGCGGAGAACTACGCGTACGCCGCGTGGGCGTCGGAGTTCGCCCGCAGCCGTGAGCTCCAGCAGCGGGCCGGCCGGATCAGGAACCTGACGGCGGTGCTGGGCGCGGTGTACCTGCCGCTGGTCACGCTGGCGATGTTCATGCTGCTGGCCGGACCGGCGCGCGGCTCGATGACGGCGGCGGAGTTCCTCACCTTCAACACGTCGGTGACGATGATGCTGACCTCGGTCACCCAGCTGACCGGCGCGTTCGTCTCCATGGTCGCCGCGCTGCCGCTGTTCGAGCAGATCAAGCCGGTGCTCGACGCCACTCCTGAGGTGCGGGCGGCGAGCACCCGGCCGGGCCCGCTCACCGGGGCGATCGAGGCGCGACGGCTGTCCTTCCGGTACTCCGACGACGGGCCGCTGGTCCTGGACGACGTGTCGTTCGAGGCGCGGCCGGGCGAGTTCGTGGCGGTGGTCGGCCCGAGCGGCTGCGGCAAGTCCACCCTGCTGCGGCTGCTGATCGGCTTCGACCGGCCGGTGTCCGGCAGTGTGCTCTACGACGGCCAGGATCTGGCCGCGCTGGACCGGTCGGCGGTGCGCCGGCAGTGCGGTGTGGTGCTCCAGCACGCCCAGCCGTTCACCGGGTCCGTTCTGGACGTGATCCGCGGGACCGAGCCGTACACGCCGCAGGAGGTGATGGCGGCGGCGGAGCTGGCGGGGCTCGGCGAGGACATCCGGCGGATGCCGATGGGGCTGCACACCATCGTGTCCGGCGGCGGCGCGGTCTCCGGCGGTCAGCGACAGCGGCTGATGATCGCCCGGGCGCTGATCCGCCGGCCGCGGATCCTCTTCTTCGACGAGGCGACCAGCGCCCTGGACAACGAGACGCAGCGCACGGTGATCGAGAGCACCAAGGCCCTGGAGGCGACCCGGATCGTCATCGCGCACCGGCTGTCGACGGTCCTGGACGCGGACCGGGTGGTGGTGATGGAGGGCGGCAAGGTGGTCCAGCAGGGGCCGCCCGGCCGGCTGCTCGCCGACACCGGTGGCCGGCTGCACGAGCTGGTGCGGCGCCAGCTGGCCTGAAACCCCGCCCGCGGTGGCCCGTCCGCGCCGTACACAGCGGCGGGGCCGTTGATCCGCGCCGTAAGTGGGTACCCACGGGCCATGCGGACCAGCGTGGTGGATGTGGGATCGAAGACCGTCAGACTCGTCGTGTCGGACACGGAGGGCGGTGCGCCGCTTCCGGTGCACACGTCCAAGTGGCGGCTCAGGCTGTCCGAGCAGGTCACCCCGGGCGGACCGGTGCCGGAGCAGGCGGTGGAGGACCTGGTGGACGCCGTGGCTGCCGCGGACCGGGCCGCCGCGCGGTGGGGGGCGGCCGGGCCGCTGGCGTTCGCGACGGCCGTGGTGCGCGGCGCCCCGAACCGGCTGGAGGTGCTGCGCACGGTCCGGGAGCGGACGGGTGTCGAGCTGTGCACCCTTCCCGGCGAGGTCGAGGCGGAGCTCACCTTCCTCGCGGCGCGCCGCTGGATGGGCTGGCGGTGCGGGCCGCTGGCGCTGCTGGACATCGGTGGAGGCTCGCTGGAGGTCGCCTTCGGGCGGGGTCGGCTGCCCGACTTCGCGGCCTCGCTGCCGCTGGGCGCGGCCCGGCTGACGCACGAGTACTTCGCGGACGAGGACCCGCCCGGCCCGGAGCGGGTGCGGGCGCTGCGCCGGCGGGTGCGCCACCAGCTGCGTGACGTGGCGGCCCGGGTCCGCTGGGAGGGGCCCCGTACGGCGGTCGCCACCTCCCGGACCTTCCAGCAGCTGGGGCGGCTGTGCGGGGCCGCTCCCGGGCGGCACGGGCCGTTCGTGGAGCGGGAGCTGTCCAGCACCGATCTGCGCGGGGCGATCGACCGGCTGGCCGTCCTGCCCGCCGTCGACCGCGCCCGGCTGCCCGGCATCTCCGCGCCCCGCTCCGTGCAGAGCCTGGCCGGGGCGGTCGTGGCGCACACGGCGATGAAGCTGACCGGGCTGCGCACGGTGACGATCTGTCCGTGGGCGCTGCGTGAGGGGGTGCTGCTGCGGCACCTCGAGGACGGTCCGTCCTGGTGGGCGGAGATCACCCGCCTCTACGAGAAGGAGGCGGCCGCCGAGCCCGTACCCCTGCGCATCGCGACCGCGCGCGCCTGACCGAGACGTACGACGAGAGGAGACCCCCGTGTCCGAGCGGGACGACCAGGACAAGCCCGAGACGGCCGTCGAGGAGCTGCTGCACGAGGCGGAGGAGGCCGCGCGCCGCACCACCGGTTCCCCCGGGAGCCGCAGGCGCCGCAGCGGGGAGGGCGAGGCGATCACGCCCAACACGGAGGCGCAGGAGCAGTCCCGGGGCGAGTAGCGGAGCGGCCCCGGTGCCTCCTACTGCGGGGGCGGGCCGAGCGGGTGGGCCTCCAGGGCCCGGGCCACGCCCAGCAGGTTGGCCGCCATGGCCCGGCCCGTCTTGCGGGACCAGTCGTGGCCGCTCCCGCCCTCCAGGAAGCTCGGTCCGGGGCCGGGGCCCTGGTTCCAGTAGGTCCACGCCTGGCCGGGGATGGTGTAGCCGATGTCCTGCAGTCCGCCGGTGATCTCGCTGATGACGTGGTGGGCGCCGTCCTCGTTGCCGGTGACGACGACTCCGGCGACCCGGTTGTAGGCGACCGGGCGGCCGTCGTCGTCGGTCTCGGCCATCATCGCGTCCATGCGTTCCAGGACGCGCTTGCTGACCGACGACGGCTGGCCGAGCCAGGTCGGGGTGGCGATGACCAGGATCCGTGCCGCGAGGATCCTCTCGTGCACGTCCGGCCAGTCGTCGCCCTCGTGCACGGCCTCGCTGACCACGCCCGGGGCGATGTCCAGGTCGACCGCGCGGACGACGTCCACCTGCACGCCGTCCTTCTCCAGCTGCTCGGTGACGGTCCGGAACAGCGCCTCGGTGTTGGACGTGTCGGGTGACTTCTTGAGGGTGCAGTTGATCACTAGTGCCTTCATGCTGCCATGGGGTACCCCGTGCGCGGTGCCCTGTCACACGGGCAGGGGTTCCGGTGCGCCGTCCGGGTACCCGGGGTCCATGGAAGACCCCCGAGACGAACCACTGCTGCCCGCCCCGCGCGGCCCGGTGAGCGGCGCCGTACAGGACCGTCTGCGCGGCACCGGTCCGCTGCCGTCCACCGAGGACGTCGAGGCGGCCCCCGTGTACGGCGACGACCTCCAGCTCGCCCTCTACCTCTGCTACGAGCTGCACTACCGCGGGTTCGCGGGCGTCGACCCCGGCCTGGAATGGGACCCGGAGCTGCTGCGCACCCGGGCCGCCCTGGAGCGGCGCTTCCTCGGCGCGCTCCGCGCGGACGCCCGGCGGCACGACGGCGTCGACGACGCGCTCGCCGGGATCCTGGTCGAGCCGGTCGACGGCACCGGCGTCAGTCATTTCCTGCGCGACAAGGGCGAGCTGTGGCACCTGCGCGAGTACGCCGCCCTGCGGTCGCTGTACCACCTCAAGGAGGCCGATCCGCACGCGTGGGTGCTGCCCCGGCTGCGGGGGCGGGCCAAGGCGGCGATGGCGGCCGTGGAGTTCGACGAGTTCGGCGGCGGCCGCGCCGACCGTGTGCACGCCCGGCTGTTCGCCGATCTGATGACCGACCTCGGTCTGGACACCACGTACGGCCGCTACCTCGACGCCGCCCCCGCCGAACTCCTCGTCACGGTGAACCTCATGTCGCTCTTCGGTCTGCACCGCTCCCTCAGGGGCGCTCTGGTGGGCCACTTCGCCACGGTAGAGATCACCTCCTCGCCCGGCTCCCGGCGGCTCGCGGAGGCGATGCGGCGCACGGGCGCGGGGCCCGCCGCCGAGCACTTCTACGACGAGCACGTGGAGGCGGACGCGGTGCACGAGCAGGTGGTGCGCCACGACGTCATCGGCGGACTGCTGGAGGACGAGCCGCGGCTCGCCCCGGACATCGCCTTCGGTGTGGACGCCACGGTGTTCACCGAGGACCTGCTCGGCGACCGGCTGCTGGCCTGCTGGCGGGCGGGCCGCTCGGCCCTGCGCGAGCCCCTGGACCGGATGTCCGCCCATACCTCGTGAGCGCGGGGGTACTCGGCGGGCTGTGAAATCACTCGTACCACCGGGCGTGTACGCCCCTCAAGAGGACACCGAACTGCTGACCGGCGCCCTGCTCGAGGAGCCGCTGGCACCGGGCGCCGACGTGCTCGACGTGGGATGCGGGTCCGGCGCGCTGGCCGTGACCGCCGCACGTCTCGGCACCCGCGTCACCGCCGTCGACGTGTCGTGGCGGGCGGTGTGCGCGACGCGGATGAACGCGTTGCGGGCGGGTGTGCCCGTCCGGGTCCGGCACGGCAACCTGTTCGCTCCGGTGCGGGGACGGTCCTTCGACCTGGTCCTCGCCAATCCCCCGTATGTACCGGCACCGGGCGGCCGGGGGGTGCCGCGTGGCGCGGCACGGGCCTGGGACGCGGGCGGCGACGGGCGGCTCGTCCTGGACCGGATCTGCGGACAGGTCCCGCGGCTGCTGCGGCCGGGCGGTGTGCTGCTGCTGGTGCAGTCCGCGCTCAGCGGCCCCGAGGTGACCCTCGGCCTGTTGCGGACGGCCGGACTGAAGGCCGCGGTGACGCGGCGCCGGCGGATCGCCCTCGGCCCGGTGCTGCGGGAGCGGGAGCGGTGGCTGCGGGAGCGGGGGCTGCTGTCCCCCGCGGAGAACGAGGAAGAGCTGGTGGTGGTCCGTGCCGAACTCCCCGTCTGACGCCCCGCGGCGCGTCACCGTGCAGCGCAAGGGGCCTCTGCTGCTGGAAGGCCCGGTGGAGGTGGAGCTGGAGGACGGCACGGTCGTGTCCTCCGACCGCTTCCGGGTGGCCCTGTGCACCTGCCGTCGCAGCCGCCGGTATCCCTGGTGCGACACCAGCCACCGCGACCGGGCGTGACCCGGCCCGGGCGACCGGGCGGGCGTGCGCCCGGTCCGTGAGAAGCCCGGAGGCCGGCGGGCGGCCCCACTCCGCCCGCCGGCCTCCTTCCGCGAGATCGCACGTTCCGCGTGGGGGCTCGCACTCCCCAAATCTGCGGGCCGCCGCGCGGTCACGGGAACCGTGCGATCCCGGTCCTAGAACGCGAAGACGCTCGAACCGTGAGCGTTCATCACGCACGCGTTGGAGAAGATCCGCTCGTAGGAGACGCGCTGTCCCTGCCACACCCCGTCGACGGTGACGAGCACCGGGTCGTACTGCTGGGTGCAGAAGACGCCGTCCCGCATCGTCAGCGCGTCGAGGTCGCCGCCGACGCCGTTCAGGTCCGCGCAGGCCGAGGCCGCGGCCGGGTGGGTGCCCGAGGGGCCGGGGGCGCAGGTCAGGGTGACCGCGCGTTCCGGCGTGACGGTCGCCGCGCTGTCGCCGTGGCCCACGGTGAGTACCAGGGCCGAGGGGGCGTAGAGCGCGGACGGGGCATCTCCCTGAGCGGCCAGCGCGACCCCGGGCAGGGGTGCGCAGACGGCTGCGGCCGTGAGGCCGAGGACGGTGGCCCAGCGCGCGGTGTTCCGCATCGTGTGCATCCTTCCGCTTCGTTTCGTCGGGTCGCCGGCCCGTGCTCGGTGGTGCCGGACCGGCGTGCCGGAGTCTGCCGAGTCGGCGGCGGAAACTCACGTCGGATGTGCGGATTCAGGTAACATTGCGTGTTGAAACAGTGGCGCGAAGTGACAGTACGCGAAGGGCTCGACCCGGCAACCGGGCGGCCGACGCATATGCGAAGTGGCCAGATGGCCGAATACCCGCTGCTGCTTAATCGGCCTGAAACATTCCGATTCCCCTGCCGGCCGGCCCTTCGCCGACATCCTGCGTTCAGGGCGTCGTGGCGTTGTCAGTGGCCTTCGTTACGGTGCGGGCATGACCTCATTCGTGTTGGTGGCCGGTGCCTGGCTCGGGGCGTGGGCGTGGGACGAGGTGGCGGACGAACTGCGCGCCACCGGGCGGGAAGCGCACGCTCTGACGCTGTCCGGCCTCGCCGGGAAGCAGGGCGTGCCGGCGGGGCGGCGGACCCATGTGCGGGACATCGTGGCGGAGGTGGAGCGCCTCGGTCTGCGCGACGTGGTCCTCGTCGGGCACAGCTACGCGGGGACGCCGGTCGGGCAGGCGGCCGGGCTGATCGGGGACCGGCTGCGGAGGGTGGTGTTCGTCGACGCCCATGTGCCGGTCGACGGGGAGTCGTTCCTCGCGGGCTGGCCCAGTGACCACGTCCGGCGGGCGATCGAGGACAACGGCGGCTGGTGGCCGCCCCCGGCGGCGGGGGACTTCGCGGGCCAGGGGCTGACGGACGAACAGATCGCGCGCCTCGTCGGCGGATCGACCCCGCATCCCGGAGCCACGCTGACCGAACCGGCCGTCCTGGAACGGCCGCTCGGGGAGCTGCCGGCGACGTACGTCAAGTGCCTGCTGGACGGCGACGAGCCGCCGCCCGCCGCGGCGGAGCCGCTGGGGAGCGGCCGCTGGGAGCTGGTGACGATGGACACCGGGCACTGGCCGATGTTCTCCCGCCCACGGGAGCTGGCCCGGGTCCTGCACGAGGCCGCCGGCCACCGCTGAACTCCCCACAGCCCCGCCCTGGACTCACCCGGCGCATACCGGCCAGTATGCGTCGGGACGACACGGCTCGAGGAGACAGGGCGGGACGGATGGCGAAGCACTGGGCCGACTTCCAGTACGAGATCTACCTGAACGGGATGGCCGGTGCCGTGCCCCGGCTGCCCACCGACCTGACCCGGCTGGAGGAGCTGACCGAGCAGCGGCTGGGACCGGGGCCGGTCGGGTACGTCGCCGGCAGCGCGGGGGACGGCAGCACCGCCCGGGCCAACCGGGCCGCGCTCGACCGCCACCGGATCGTGCCGCGGATGCTGCGGGACGTGTCCGGGCGTGATCTGTCGGTGGAGGTGCTGGGCCGTTCCCTGCCGGCACCGCTGGCGCTGGCGCCGGTCGGCGTGCTGTCGATCATGCACCCGGAGGGGGAGTCCGCGGCCGCCCGGGCCGCCGCCGCGCAGGGTGTGCCGTTCGTCCTGTCCTCCGCGTCCAGCACGCCGATGGAGCAGGTCGCGGAGGCGATGGGCGAGGCGGAGCGCTGGTTCCAGCTGTACTGGCCGAAGGACGTAGAGGTGGCCCGGAGCTTCCTGAACCGGGCGAAGGCGGCGGGGTACACGGCGCTCGTCGTCACGCTGGACACTCCCCTGCTGTCCTGGCGCCCGCGCGACCTGGACCGGGCGTATCTGCCGTTCCTGCACGGGGTGGGCACCGCCAACTACTTCTCGGACCCGGCGTTCCGGGCGGGTCTGGCCAAGCCGGTGCACGAGGACCCCGACGCGGCGGTGATGCACTTCGTGGGCATGTTCGCCGACCCCGCCAAGTCCTGGCCGGACCTGGCGTTCCTGCGGGAGAACTGGGACGGCCCGATCGTGCTGAAGGGCGTGCTCCACCCCGACGACGCCCGGCTCGCCGCCGACGCCGGGATGGACGGTGTGGTGGTGTCCAACCACGGGGGCCGTCAGGTGGCCGGGGCACTCGCCGCGGCGGACGCGCTGCCCGGCGTGGTCGCGGCCGTCGGCGACCGGCTCACCGTGCTGTTCGACAGCGGGGTGCGCACCGGCGACGACGTCTTCAAGGCGCTCGCCCTCGGCGCCCGGGCGGTCCTGCTGGGTCGCCCCTACGTCTACGGGCTGGCCCTCGACGGCCAGGCGGGCGTGGAGCACGTCATCCGCTGTCTGCTCGCCGAACTCGACCTGACCCTCGCCCTGTCGGGCCACGCCACCCCGGCCACACCCGGCCCCGGCGACCTCACCCGGCCGGCCCCCTGAACCACCCCGGCGGCACACCCGCGCCGCGCGCCGTCCGGGACGCCGTACAGCCGGAACGAGCCGCCGCCCGGGCCACCGCCCGGCCCCGGTCCCTCACGCACGCCGGCAATCGGCAGCCGCACGATGTGCCGTACGGCCGGGGCGGGACCCCTCCCGAGAGGGTCCCGCCCCGGCCGTGGACGCTCACGCCAGCGGTTCCGGCAGCCGCGCGCGGCGGGCCGGCGGGGCGTCCGTGCCCGTGCTGGAGAGGGAGCCCGCGGTGCTGCCCACGGGCTCGGCCGCCCAGCGCTGGTTCACCGTCCGGTCGCGCACCTTGACGACGATGTCGGCGTTCGCGTCAGGGGTGGCGGGGGTGAGGGCCAGCTGTTGGTCCCAGCGGGGCAGCAGCTCACCCTGGAAGGTGAGGTCGTAGCGCACGTCGTCACGGCGCGCGTCATCGGTGTCGGCGCAGGTGCCCAGGACGACGACACCGGCGTCCTTGTGGGAGTCCAGGCACAGGCCGGGGTCCGCGACGCTGCGCAGCAGCCCGTCGTCCTCGTACGTCCACTGCTGGGTCCATGCCGAGGAGCACTCCGCGAGCCGGGTGCCCGAGCCGTCCTGCGGCTCGGGCACCCGGCTGTCGAGGCAGAGGCCGGAGGCGACGTTGCGCAGCCGGGTGCGCCCCGGCGCGCCGGGCAGTCCGGCGGCGCCCGGAGGGGAGGCGGACGGCACGGCCGCGCGCCCGCCCGCCGTGCCGGTGGAACCCGTCGGATCGGCCGCGCCGCCGTCCGGCGTGGAGGACCCGGCGATGAGCACGCTCACCAGCACCCCGGCGGACACCGCGCCGAGGCCGGTGAGGAGCGTCCGGGTGGAGCGCACCGGGTCCGGGAGCGCGATGCCCGCGAGACGGTCGGGGACCGGCAGCCGGGACAGCAGACGGTGCCGGCCGCCGCCGGACTCCGCTCCCCCGCCCCCGCCGCGACGCCGACGGCGGGCGGCCCGGCCGCCGCGCGGGCCGGCCGCCACGCGCCCGGGACGCGAATCGAGATACCGCCGGGCGCCCCAGCCGAGCATCGCCTCGGCGAGCAGCGCCCCCAACCCGCCCTCGAAGTGGCTCAGTTGCTCGGCGGCGTTGCGGCAGTAGCGGCACTCCGCCAAGTGCCGGCGGACGTCCGGCAGCAGGGCCCCGCCCCGGCGGATGGGCACGTCGAGGAGACGGTTGTAGAAGCCGCAGTCCTTCGTCGGTGCCAGTTCCTGATGAGCATGGACAAGTCCCTGACGGAATTTGTCCCGCGCCTGTTCGAGTGCGCCCGACGCGATGTCGGGATCCATGCCCAGCAGACCGGCCGGTACGGAAATCGGCTCGGCCTCGACCTCCACATGCCAGAGCAAACACCGCGCGAGTGCGGGCAGGGACCGGAATGCCCGCCCGGCGAGTGTGCGGTTTTCCGGAGTCATGGTCGTCGCCGCGCGCATGCCGCGTCCGCCGGCCGGTTTCTGCAGACCCGGCAGAACCGCGGCTATTCGGTCGTCGGCGGCCCACTCCCGGACCGTGTCCCGCACCTCGACCAGCAGCACCGGCCGCAGCGCGACGGCCGATTCACCGACGGCGACCCGGTCCAGGACGATGTGCAGGGCTGCCGCGGTGACCATGGCGGCCGTCTGCCCCGGCGAGGCGAGACAGACGGCCGCGTAGTCCTGCATCGGCCGCCAGTGCCGCGCCGTCAGCAGCGCGACGGAACGGGCGGCCTCGCCCTCCGGACGGCCCCGCAATCGCGCGGCGAGGGCCTCGTCGGATTCCCCGGGGTCCCCGCCCGGCGGCGGATAGGGGGGTCGAGGAGGGTGGGGGGTGTGCACTGAGATGGTTCCTTCCCACAGCGCATGTGACATTCGAGCGTTTCCGACACCGAAAAGGGAGGCCCGATTGGTGCATACCTCTTTGGCGTGGTGCGGGGGGCGCGAATTCACCGACGGCGAATCGGATCCGGTTCATCAACTCGTGCGCGTCCCCGGCCTTTACCCCCTCGCGGGTGGCTCACTCTCGCACAACCGGCACGCGGCCAACAAGGCGGTTGAGCAACATCAGCGCGTTGACAGAAAGTCAGAAAGGGAAGGCGGCCCGCGGGGGTCACTGCGGCTTTCGACCTGCGTTTTCCCGGGGTTCACATCCGGAGCGTCATAAGTGCCGCCCGGCGCTCATCCGCGCACTCGCCGGACGCGCCACGCACCCCGTGTGAACGCCGCGCCCGCGGCGGAGCCCCGCGCACGCTCCCGGCGCACGCCGGAGCGCGGTCGACTGGTCACGACCCTTCTCGGAGGTCACGCGCAGAGACGGCGGCTCTCCTGCGCCCGGCCGCCGGCCCCGATCCTTCCGCCCTCGGCCGGCGGCCCCGAGCCCGCGCCCGGCGTCCGGCGTCCGGCGCGGTCTCAGATCTGCCAGGAGCGCAGCCGGTCGGCCGCGGCGTACACATCGGCGTCGCCGGAGATCAGGTCACGGGCGAGGTCGACCAGGGCCCCGTAGGGCGGGTCGATTCCGACGCCGCTGACGAACATGTAGGCCACGGCGGTGGAACAGGCGAAGCGCGCGTTGGCCGAGGGCAGCGGCCGGAGCACGGCCAGGGTGTGCAGCAGGGCTGCCGCCCGCCAGGCCGGATCGGAGTCCACGCCGAGCCGGGGCGGGTCGACGCGGTGCCGGGCGACGGCCGCGACCAGGGCGGAGAAGTCGTTGATGGTGGGCTGGTCCGGCAGGACCTCCTCGTGCCGCTGGAGCAGCCAGGGCACGTCGATGTGCAGCACGGGTGCCATCGCTCAGGCGGCCCGCCCCTCGCCCTTGGCGGGGGGTTCGTCGTCCGGGAAGGCGGCGGCGAACTCGTCCTTGTGGGCGGCGAAGAACGTGCGGAACGCCTCCGCGCCCTCCTGGAGGGCACGGTGGCGGGCTATGTCCGCCGCCGCCGCCTCCCGCACGAGCGCCTTCATGGACGTACCGCGTTCCTTGGCGATCTGCCGCAGGTCCTCGAGCTCGCGGTCGCTGAACTCCACGTTGAGAGCAGGCATGCCCTCACGGTACCGCTCGGGTACTCGATCGTAAATACCCGCAGGTCAAGCGGCATGCGAAGGGGTACCGACGGCCCCGCGTCCCGGCCTTTCCGCCGGGACGCGGGGCCGTCGTCGGCCCTGTGTCGGCCCTGTGTCAGCCCTGGTCGGCCACGAAGGAGGCCATCCGGGTCAGTGCGGCGTTCCAGTTGATCGTGTGCTCGTTGGTCGACCAGGACTGGATGTCGTCGATGAAGCAGAACTGACCGACGCAGCCCTGCAGTTTCGACTGGGCGTAGGGGTCCTGGATGCTGGAGTTCGGTCCGCCGGAGAGCGTGCCGGCGGGCGGGTTCGGCAGGTTCGGATCGAGCTGGCGGGCGTACCAGCGGCTGTGCTGGTTCTGTGCGTGCACCTCGCCGTAGCCGGTGACGTAGGAGATGTTCAGGGCGTTGCGTCCGAGGACGTAGTCCATGCTCTGCAGCGCCCCGTCACGGTACTTCCGCGCGCCCGTGAGGTCGTAGGCGGTGGCGAGGACGACCGCGTTGTTGAGCACCTGGTGGGTGGAGCCCCAGTCGTAGACCTCGCCGGCGGGCGCGTACGGCATGCCGTACGGGTGGGCCTTCAGCGTGGCCAGGTAGCGGTCGGCGCCCTCGATCACGGAACGGCGGACCTTGTCCCTGCCGGGCAGCCGGTTCGGCACGGTCGCGAGGTCGAGCCGGCCGGCCGCCGCGGTGCGCGCCCAGTCGAAGCCGAGCGGGCCGAAGATGTCGGCCGTGTGCACCGGGGAGTTCAGCACGTACTCCTCGAACTGCCGCTCCCCCGTGGTGAGGTAGAGCTCGGCGGCGGCCCAGTAGAACTCGTCGGACACGGTGTCGTCGGGGTAGGCGCCGCCGCCGATGCCGTCGTCGGGGTCGGCGAGCAGGTCCGGGTGGGCGAGGGCCGCGGTCCAGGCCTTGCGGGCGGCCGCCAGCGCGGTGGCCGCGAACTCCTTGTCGTGGGGCCGGTACAGCCGTGCCGCCTGGGCGGCCGTGGCCGCGAGGTTCAGGGTGGCGGCGGTGGTCGGCGGGTGCAGTTCCCGCTTCTGCGGGTCGTCGCCGGGCAGCAGCGGCAGCCCGGTCCACTGCGCGTCGTGGATCTTGTGGTGGGCCATGCCGGCCAGCGGTTCACCGTCGGGGACCTGCATCTTCAGCAGGAACTCCAGTTCCCAGCGGGCCTCGTCGAGGATGTCCGGGACCTTGTTGCCGCTCTCGGGGATGTTCAGCGTGCCGTCGCCGAGCCGGTCCGCCTCGCCGGTGCGGGCGTGCCGGGCGCGTTCGTAGGTGCTGAGCACCTCCCAGGTGCTGATGCCGCCGTTGACGACGTACTTGCCGTGGTCGCCGGCGTCGTACCAGCCGCCGGTGACGTCGAGGGTGTAGTCGCACACCCCGGGCTGACAGGGCACCTCGGCGTCACCCTGGTTGGGGGCCACGCCCACGTGTCCGGCCGCGCGGCCGTAGCCGGGGCGCAGGTCCTCGCGGATGGGCGTGCCGCTGCGCTGGGTGTAGTAGTACTTCGCCGAGTCCAGCCGCAGCCGCTCGTAGGCGCTCGCGTCGATGTCGAAGGGCCGGCTCGTCTCGCCGTCCACGGTCAGGGTGTAGCCCGTACCGCGCTTGCGGTGGCCGCCGAAGTCGATGGAGTGGACGTTCTGCCCGGAGGAGGCGTCGGTGCCGCGCGGCACGGTCCAGCCCCGCCGGACCACACGGCCGTCGCCGTCCGCCAGCTTCCAGCGCAGCCGCTTGGTCTCGTCGGTGACCAGGGTGGCGTTCTTCGGCCCGGAGGGCAGGTAGCCGACCTGATTGACCCGGACCCGGGGCCCGGTGTCGGGCACGTACGGTTCGGGGGCGACCCCGCCCAGCAGGGACACGTCGTCCACGCAGAACCGCCAGGGGTCCGCGCTGCCGCCGAGCTGGAAGCCGACCTGCCCCTGCGCGGTGTCGACGGGTGAGGTGAAGGTGTACGAGTAGGTGTTCCCCGAGACGCTGAGCTGCGGGGAGACCTCGTAGTAGGTGTCGTACGGCTCCACCTGGAGGCCGACGATCGCCCGTACGACATGGCCCGCGGGCGAGCCGGTCGCGCTGAAGGAGAAGCGGTACGACTCGCCCTTCACCAGGGTGATGTCGTTCTGGCCGACGGCCGCGTCCCAGCGGTTGACGGTGCCGCCGGGGACGTCGGCGCACAGGCGGCCGTCGGACGGGCCCGCGGTGACGCCGGCGGAGGCCCACCAGGGGTCGGTGCCGTCGTCGAAGGTGCCGTTGCGGACCTGCTCGACCTCGTCGGCCCCGGCCGGAGCGGCGGGCAGCGCGGTGAGGGCGGTCGCCAGCAGGCCGGCCAGGGACAGCAGAGCGGTTCTGCGTCTGTTCACGTAGGGGCTCCTCTGGGGAGGTGCGGGTTCACGGGAGCGCGGGATGGGAGCGCTCCCATTTCCGTACGCGGACCATGGTTGTGGCTGGTGTGACGGTCCGTCAACGGTGGGGACGGGACTGTTGACGGCCGGCGTCCCTGCCGCCCCGGCGTTCGCGCGGGGCCCGGACGCACTAGGCTGGAACTCTGGCGATACACCGGTTCACGGTGAGTGTGCGCGATGGAGTGGCGACGATGAGGCCGGACGACCCGTTCGACGATGCCGTGACGGCCCGGGCCGTCATCGCCGCCGACGGCACGCTCGCGCGGTGGAGCGAGGGTGCGCGCCTGCTGCTGGGACACACGGCCGAGGAGGTCGTGGGCCGCCCGGCCGCCGGCCTGCTCGCCGAGGGGACGGGCCCGCCCCGGCTCCCGGCCGACCGCTGGAGCGGCACCCTCGCGCTGCGGCACCGCGACGGCGGCGCCGTCGCCGTGTGGGTGCTGGCCCACCGCAGACATCCGGCGGGCGGCACCTCCGGCGACTGGCTCGCCGTCACCCCGCTGGAGACCTCGCCTCACGAACTGCCCGACGAACCGCTGGTCAGGGCGGCCGTGCACCAGTCGCCGTGCGCCACGATGGTGTTCGACCGGGCGCTGCGACTGCGCGGGGTCAACGACGCGATGGCGCACCTGCTCGGGCTGCCGGCCGATCATCTGCGCGGGCTGCGGCCCACCGACATCGGCGGCCGACCGCAGCACACCGAACTCGAGCGGCACCTGGAGCAGGTGCTGCGCACCGGCCGGCCGCACGAGATGCAGACGTACATGAAGGCCACGAGCGAGACCCGCGCCCACGCCTGGCTGGCCCGCCTCGCGCCGCTCACCGACGGGGCCCGGGTGCGGGGCGTGTGCGTGACGGCCCACGACTTCACCGAGCAGTTCCGGGCGCGGGAGCGGCTGCAACTGGTCAACGAGGCCAGCATCCGCATCGGCACCACCCTGGACGTCACCCGTACGGCGCAGGAGCTGGCGGAGGTCTGCGTACCCGCGCTGGCCGACTTCGTCAGCGTGGACCTGCTGGAGCCGGAGGAGCCCGGCGGCGAGCCCGCCGACCCGCTGACCGCGCCGGTCTCGCTGCGCCGGGTCGCCCACCTCTCCCGCACCCCGGGGGACCCGGAGGCGATCGCGGACGTCGGCGAGGTGGTCGTCTATCCGGCCGCCGCGCCCCACGCCGACTCGCTGCTCGCGGGCCACAGCGTCATGGCCTCGGTGTCCTCCGGGGAGCTCGACCCGTGGCTCGCCGTCGACGAGGTGCGGGCCCGGCAGATCCGGGAGCACGGGATCCACTCGATCCTGTCCGTACCGCTCCAGGCCCGCGGCACCACGCTCGGTGTCGCCGCCTTCACCCGGTTCAGCCACCCGGAGTCGTTCACCCACGACGACGTGCTGCTCGCCGAGGAGGTGACGGCGCGCGCCGCCGTCTGCATCGACAACGCCCGCCGCTACTCCCGCGAGCGGGAGACCACCGTCGCCCTCCAGCGCAGCCTGCTCCCCCGCACCCTGCCGCGCACGGCGTGGGTGGAGGCGGCGACCCGCTATCTGCCGGCGTCGCGTTCCGGTGTGGGCGGCGACTGGTTCGACGTGATCCCGCTGTCCGGGATGCGGGTGGCCATGGTGGTGGGGGACGTGGTGGGACACGGTATCCAGGCGTCCGCGACCATGGGCCGGCTGCGGACCGCGGTGCGCACCCTCGCCGACATCGACCTGGCCCCCGACGAGCTGCTGACCCACCTCGACGACCTGGTCCACCATCTGTCGCAGGAGTCGGGCGGGGACCCCGGGCACGGCGAGGTCGGCGCGACCTGTCTGTACGCGGTCTACGACCCGGTGTCGCGCCGCTGCACCCTCGCCCGGGCCGGACATCCCGCACCGGTCCTGATCCCGCCGGGTGGCACGGCCCGGCACCTGGACCTGCCCTCGGGCCCACCGCTGGGCGTGGGCGGGCTGCCGTTCGAGTCGGCCGAGCTGGAGCTGCCCGACGAGGCGGTGCTGGCGTTCTACACCGACGGGCTGGTCGAGTCCCGCGGACGGGACAGCGAGGCCGGGTACGCGCTGCTGCGCGAGGCGCTGTCCGACGCCGCCGGCCCGCTCGACGAGACCTGCGACCGCGTGCTGCAGTCGGTGCTGGCGCCGGGCGGCGCGTGCGACGACGTGGCCCTGCTGCTGACCCGTACCCACGGACTGCCGGCCGCGCAGGTCGCCACCTGGGACATCCCGGCCGACCCGGCGCTGGTCGCCCCGATCCGCAAGCAGGTCCTCGACCAGCTGGCCGCCTGGGCGCTCACCGAGGCCTCGTTCACCGCGGAGCTGGTGGTGAGCGAGCTGGTCACCAACGCCATCCGGTACGGTGCCCCGCCCATCCGGCTCCGGCTGATCCACGATGCCTCGACGCTGATCTGCGAGGTGTCCGACACCAGTCACACGGCGCCGCATCTGCGCCGGGCCAAGACCTGGGACGAGGGCGGGCGGGGCCTGCTGCTGGTCGCCCAGCTCACCCAGCGCTGGGGCAGCCGGCACACGGCCGACGGCAAGACCATCTGGGCGGAGCTGGCCCTGGTGGACGGGATGTGACGTCCGGACCGCCGGTGGCCGCCCCGCGCATCCCTCCGGCGGAGGCACGGGGCGACGTGCGGGGCGGGCCGGTGGGGGCGTCGTGGCACGTCCCACGGCGGCCACGGTGTCCTCGGCCGCGTGCACGAGGGGCGCCGCGCCGGTCGGGGCCCCGCGCTTCGGCGAGCGGGGACCGCCTCGGCGGGGCCGTCGCCCGGGAGCGGGAGCTGCCGAAGGCGGCCGGTGGCGTCCCGGGACGCACGGCATGCGGGCAGACGCCGGCGCCCTGACGCCGCACCGGTGCCTGCCGAACCCGGGACGGGGGCCCCGCGCTTCGGCGAGCGGGGACCGCCTCCGCGGGGCCGGGGCCGCCGCGCGGGAGCGGGAGCTGCCGAAGGCGGCCGGTGGCGTCCCGGCTCCCGGTGATCCGGCCCGGGGCGCACGGCATGCGGCAGACGCCGGCGCCCTGACGCAGCACCGGTGCCTGCCGGACCCGGGACGGGGGCCCCGCGCTTCGGCGAGCGGGGACCGCCTCGGCGGGGCCGGGGCCGCCGCCCGGGAGCGGGAGCTGCCGAAGGCGGCCGGTGGCGTCCCGGCCCCCGGTGATCCGGCCCCGGACGCACGGCATGCGGCAGACGCCGGCGCCCTGACGCCGCACCGGTGCCTGCCGGACCCGGGACGGGTGCCCCGCGCTTCGGCGAGCGGGGACCGCCTCGGCGGGGCCGGGGCCGCCGCCCGGGAGCGGGAGCTGCCGAAGGCGGCCGGTGGCGTCCCGGGACGCACGGCATGCGGCAGACGCCGGCGCCCTGACGCCGCACCGGTGCCTGCCGGACCCGGGACGCGACGGCCCACCGCGCCTCGCTGGTCCTGTCCCGCCGGGGCGGGCCGGCTCACTCCCGCCGCAGCAGGTCCAGCGCCCGTTCCCAGCCGAACTCCGGCCGTCCGCCGTTCGCTTCCGGCTCGCCCGCGTACGGGTCGCCGAAGCGCACGCCCATGCCGCGCAGCCGGGTGAGGCTGTCCCGGTAGGCGGGGTGGGCGGCCAGCGCGTCGGCCACGCACGGCAGGACGGCCATGGGCACGCCGAGTCCGGCGGCCTCGCACAGGGTGCCGAGGGCGAGGGTGTCCGCGATGCCGGCCGCCCACTTGTTGACGGTGTTGAAGGTCGCCGGGGCGACCACGACGGCGTCGGGGGCGGGGAAGGGGCGCGGCTCGCCCGGGGTGCGCCAGGCGGACCGGATCGGGCGCCCGGTCTGCGCCTCGACGGCCGCGGTGTCGAAGAAGCCGTTCATGGCGACCGGGGTCGCGATGACACCGACCTCCCAGTTCCGCTCCTGTGCGCGGCTGATCAGTTTGCTGACGTCCACGGCGACACCGGCGGCGCAGACCACGACGTAGAGGAAGGGCTTCTCGGTCACCCGGAAACCCTAACCAGCCGCCGGCCCCCGCCCGGCGAAAACCGATGGCCCGTTCCCGGGGCAGGCTCCAGGATCCTGCCATGAGCACCCGTTCACTCCCGATGCCGCCGTCCGCCACCGCGTCCGCCGCGGGCCGACGGCAGCGGTCCGGTCGCCGGGGAGGTCCGACACCGCCGCGCTCATGACGGCGGCCCTGCTCGCGGGGCTCCTCGCCGGCTTCGGCATCGCGATCCCCGTGGGCGCCGTCGGAACCTTTCTCGTCTCCCTCACCGCCCGTACCACCCTGCGCACCGGCATCTGCGCGGCCCTCGGCATCGCCACTGCCGACGGGCTGTACGCCCTGGCCGCCACGCTCGGCGGCTCGGCCCTCGCCGGGGCACTGCGGCCGGCGCTCGGCCCCCTGCGCCAGGTGTGCGTGCTGGTGCTGCCGGCGCCGGCGGCGTGGAGCGCGGTGACCGCCGTACGGCGGTACCGGAGCCACCGGCTCGCCGTGCGCGCCGAGGCCGCGCCTCCCGGTCCCGTACGGGCGTACCTGGCACTGCTGGGGATCACCCTGCTCAACCCCACCACCGTGATCTACTTCGCGGCGCTCGTGCTCGGCTCGCAGGGCGGGGAGACGGCCGGGGTCCCGGAGCGGAGCGTGTTCGTCGCGGCGGCCTTCGCCGCCTCCGCCGGCTGGCAGGTGCTGCTGGCCGGGGGCGGTGCCCTGCTGGGCCGGGCCCTGACCGGTCGCCGGGGGCGGCTGGTGACCGCGCTGGTGGCGAGCGGTGTGATGACCGTGCTCGCGCTGCGGACGGCGGTGGAACCTGGCTGAAAACACGCCCTGCTCGGATGAAGTCGGCGTGCCGAGGTGTTCCACTGGGTGATCGACTCGGCCGTGTACACGAGAACGACGGGACGGATGCCATGCCTCTGCAAGGCGAGTACGAACCCAGCCCGACAGGATGGGTGCGCGAACAGGTGGAGCTGTACGAGAGCTCGGGCGGCACACAGGGCACGACCCTGCGGCACACGGGGCAGCCCGTCATCGTGCTGACCAGCCGGGGCGCCAGGAGCGGCAAGCTGCGCAAGACCCCGGTGATGCGGGTCGAGCACGAGGGACGCTACGCGGCGGTGGCCTCGCTGGGCGGCGCGCCCAAGCACCCGGTCTGGTACCACAACCTCAAGGCCGACCCGCATGTCGAGGTCCAGGACGGGCCCGCCAAGTGGGACATGACGGCCCGTGAGGTGACCGGGGAGGAGAAGGCCGAGTGGTGGAAGCGCGCGGTCGAGGCCTTCCCTACGTACGCCGACTACCAGGAGAAGACGGACCGTGAGATCCCCGTCTTCGTGCTGGAGCGGTCCGGGCAGGGCTGACGGGAGCCGGTCCGGCGGCCGGGAGGAGATTTCTCCGCCCCGGCGTGCATGAAGCTCGGGGCGCCGGGCATTCGTGCCTCAGGCCCCGCCGCGTTCCCCCGTCGCGGCGGGGCTTTCCCATGCCTCCCGCGCCTCCGGGGAGCCCCGTTCGGTGACGTCGAGGAAGATCTGTTCCGCCTCGGGGAACGTACGGGCGATGGACCGCTTGATGCGTACGGCGACCTCCTCCACCCGCTCGCTGTCCAGTCCGGGCACCAGGTCGACGCGGGCGGCCACCAGGACGGTGTCCAGGCCGGTCTTCATGGTGAAGAGCGCCTCCACGCTGTCGATCTCCGGCTGGGCCCGCAGCAGCTCCCGGATGCGTGCGCTGGTCTCCGGGGCGGCGGCCTCGCCGATCAGCTGGTCCCGGGCCTCACGCCCGAGCCGGTAGGCGACGTAGACCAGGAGCGCGCCGATGGCGAGCGAGGCGGACGCCTCCCACACCACCTGGCCGGTGATCATGTGCAGCGCCATGCCCACCATGGCCAGGGTGACGCCCACCACCGCGGTGCCGTCCTCGGCGACCACCGTGCGCAGGGCCGGATCGCGCAGTCCGCTGCCCAGGCCGCCCTGCCGGCGCACCTGGTACAGGGCGCGCAGCAGCGAGCCGCCCTCGGCGAGCAGGGCGACGCCGAGCACGATCAGGCCGGCGACGTAGCCGCTCAGGTCCTCGTCGCGGCCGTTCCTGAGCGCCGCGACGCCCTGGTAGAACGAGAAGCAGCCGCCCATCACGAAGATTCCGACGGCCGCCAGCAGTGACCAGAAGAACCGCTCCTTTCCGTAACCGAACGGGTGGCGGCGGTCGGCGGGGCGTCTGCTGCGCCGCAGCGCGGCCAGCAGGAACACCTCGTTGAGGCTGTCGGCGACCGAGTGCGCCGCTTCCGACAGCAGCGCGGGCGAGGACGCGGCCAGCCCACCGACGGTCTTGGCCGCGGCGATCACCAGATTGGCGGCGAGTGCCACCAGCACGGTGACCCGGGTCCTGCGATCCGATCGAGTAGTCACACTCGGCCGATTGCCCCGGTCGGCCCACGCCATACCGTGCCCTCGGCGGAAAACGGGGAACGCGGTCACAGGGACATCCCGACGGCGACAAGGAGAGCATCATGGGCGACGACGGGGGCGTCGGCAACAGCGCGTACGGCAGGAAGAAGTTCAAGCGGTCGAAGGCGCATTTCGCGGACCGGATCACCGCGGACGGCCGGGACGGCCGGCCGGTGGAGGCCGGACGCTACCGGCTCGTGGTGAGCCGGGCCTGCCCGTGGGCGAGCCGGGCGCTGGTCTCGCGGCGGCTGCTGGGTCTCGAGGACGCGCTGTCCCTGGCCGTCGCCGACCCGGTGCAGGACGACCGGAGCTGGCGCTTCACCCTGGACCCGGACGGCCGTGACCCGGTGCTCGGCATCCGGTATCTGAGCGAGGCGTACGACCGGCGCGAGACGGACTACCCCGGCGGGGTGAGCGTGCCGGCGGTGGTGGACGTGCGTAGCGGGGAGCTGGTCACCAACGACTACCAGCAGATCACGCTGGACCTCGCCACCGAGTGGACGGCCCTGCACCGCGAAGGGGCCCCCGATCTGTACCCGGCGGCGCGGCGCGACGAGATCGACGCGGTCATGGAGGACGTCTTCCGGGACGTCAACAACGGCGTGTACCGGGCGGGCTTCGCCACGGACCAGGAGGAGTACGAGGCCGCGTGCACGGCCGTGTTCCGGCGGCTGGAGCTGCTGGCGGGGCGGCTGGAGCGGCAGCGGTACCTGGTCGGTGACACCCTCACCGAGGCGGACATCCGGCTGTTCACCACCCTGGTGCGGTTCGACGCGGTGTACCACGGCCACTTCAAGTGCAACCGGTGGAAGCTGACGGAGAACCGGGTGCTGTGGGGTTACGCCCGCGACCTCTACCAGACGCCCGGCTTCGGCGACACCGTGGACTTCGACCACATCAAGCGGCACTACTACCAGGTGCACACCGGTATCAACCCCTCCGGCATCGTGCCCCTGGGGCCCGACCTGTCCGGCTGGACGACGCCCCATCACCGCGAGGAGCTGGGCGGCCGGCCGTTCGGGGACGGCAGTCCGCCGGGCCCGGTACCGGCCGGCGAGGAGGTCCCGGCGCGCGGCCGGCCCTGACCGCCCGGACCGGGCGTGACCCACCGATCAGAACCACGCAACCGACCTGGGAGATCCACGTGGCGAAGAAGAGCAAGAAGGCGAAGAACAAGATGCCCCTGGCGTACAAACCCGTCGGGTTCGTACTGGGCTGGACGAGCGGCACCGTGGCGGGGATGGCCTTCCAGAAGACCTGGAAGGTGATCCGGCACGAGGACAACGCGCCGGACGCGCTGGACCGGGACCGCCGCTGGGGCGAGATCCTGCTGGCCGCGGCCATCCAGGGCGCCATCTTCGCGGTGGTGCGCAGTGCCGTGGACCGTGCGGGCGCCAAGGCGATCGAGCGCTCCACGGGCAACTGGCCGGTCCCGGACCGGGGCGGCCGCGACTGACCTCGGGCTCAGCCCTGCTTCGGTGCCGTCGGGGTGCCCCGGCGGACGGTGAAGGAATGGCCCGCCGGGTCGGCGTAGCCGCGCTCCTCGGTGGGCCCCGTGGGGTCGCCCGTCTCCATCGGGCGGCCCCCCAGGCCGACGATCCTGCGTTCCACCGCGTCCAGGTCGTCCACCACGAACTCCAGGTGGGCCTGGAGGGAGTTCTCCGGGCGGGGCCAGCTGGGCGCGGTCGCGTTGGCGTCGCGGCGCAGCGCCAGGCGGAAGCCGTCGGCGGCCCGGATCTCCACCCGGTTGGCGTTGGCATCGGCCTCGTCGGCTTGCAGCAACTCCTTGTAGAATTCGGCGAGTTTCTCGGGTTCGGCGCAGTCGAGCACCACCACACCCGTCGTCACCAGTGCCATGTCTCCTCCGGGGTCCCGGCGCGGGGCGCTGCTGCCCCGCCCTGTACGTGACACCTGTCCCGGCTCGCCGGTTTCAGTCGGCCCCCCGGCACGGAACCAGACACGAAAGAACTCGGTCGCAATGCGGAGACATATGTCATTCGAACATGCTCAAATGCACTCGACCGAAGGTAACTTGCAGGGCAGGGACCGGCGTTGAGGTCGGTCCCGTCCCCCCGCTGCACGGAGCAGGCTGGAGGCGATGGCGTCGTGCGGTACGAACCTGCACCGCTGACCCGGCATCTGCGCGTCCACCAGGACCGGGGACACACGGTGCTGGAGTTCCGCGGTGAGATCGACATCTCCGCGGCCGCGGAGATCGTCCCGCATCTGGACATGGCGACGGCCGAACCGGGCGCCCGCGTGGTGATCGACCTGACCCGGGTCGAGTTCTTCGACTGCTCGGGCCTTCGCCTGCTGTACCGGGCCCGGCAGCGGACCGCGGACGGGTCCGGGCGTCTGCGCCTGGTCTGCGTCCACCCGTTGACCCTGCGCATGCTCCGCATCACGGGCCTGTCCCGGCTGCTCCCCCCGTGGCCGACCCTGGACGCGGCGCTGGAGCAGCCCGAGTCCGCCTCCGGCCCGGCCTGACGCCCCCGCGGGCCACCGGCGGACCGTGTGCCGCCGGGCGCCCGCCGTGCGCCCCCGTGTGCTTCCGCCGCCGTCGCCGGTTCCCCGACTCGCCTGTCTGGCCCGCGAACTGAGGGGCATTCGGACTGTCAGGAAGGAGGGCCGTCGCCATGACGACTCCCGCGAAGGCAAGAACCGGTCGCGTCCCCGGGTGGGTGAAGGCGGTCGGCTCGGTGGTGCTGCTGCTGGCCGTGCTGTTCGCCGGGATCCGGCTGAGCGTGGTGCCGGGTCTGAAAGACCTGTTCGGCGCGGAGACCCGGGACCGCTCCGGGCCCGCGCTCCTGGAGTCCATCCAGGACATCAGCCGCTACGACGCCGCATCGGGCAACTTCCAGGTGGTGGTGGACCTGGAGAAGGACGCGAAGTTCCTGCCCGACGCGATCCGCGGCAGCCGCACCCTGTACGTGGGAGCGGGCACCGTCGACGCCTATGTCGACCTCGGCAAGCTGGGCGAGGACGACGTACGGGTCGACGAGGACCGTACGTCCGCCACGCTCCGGCTGCCCCACGCACGCCTGGGCACACCGGCGCTGGACCCCGGCCGTTCCTACGCCGTCTCCAAGCAGCGCGGGCTGCTCGACCGGCTCGGTGACCTCTTCTCCGACAACCCGGGCAGCGAACAGGCCGTGCAGAAGCTCGCGGTGCGGCACATCGGGGAGGCGGCGAAGGAGAGCGGACTCACCGCCCGGGCCGAGAGCAACACCACCGAGATGCTCGAAGGCCTGCTGCGCTCCCTGGGGTTCGAGAAGGTGCGGGTCAGCTACGGCGACTGACCGCGCCGGCCGGGGGTAACCGCCGTACCACTGACGGAAGTTGACGACTGGAGGATCGCATGGCCCGCGCCGCCCCACGTCCGCTCCCGCTTCCCCTGCGGCTGCTGGTGCTGCTGTGCGCCCTCGTGTTCATGGTCGTCTTCGCGGTGGTGCTGGCCCGGCTCACCCTCCAGCCCTCCCCCGCCTCCGAGGCGCTGACCCACACCAATCTGCGTCCGGGCCGCTCCCTGCGGGCCTATCTGGACCAGCCCGCGCTGCGCGACGCCGTCCGCCAGATCGGCGGCAACGTCCTGCTCGGCGTGCCCTTCGGCGTCCTCGCGCCCGTCGTCGCACCGCGCACCCGCGGATTCCTGCGGGTGCTGGTGCTGACGACGGTGGTGATGCTGCTGGTCGAGGTCGCCCAGGGCCTCCTGGTGACCGGACGCGCCTTCGACATCGACGACGTCATCCTGAACACCGGCGGGGCGCTCCTCGGCTATCTGCTCGTGGGCCGGCGCCTCAGCCGCGCGGTGCACGCCCGGAAGCCGAAGACCTGACGGACCACCGGCCGACGGCGTGCCCGCCGCCCGTCCGACCCGGGTCACCGGCGGTGTCTGTCCTCGTCCTGTGCCCGGCGGTCCTCGGCGGACCGGCGCAGGGTCCAGGTGAGTTTGTCACCGCCCACCCAGCGGACCGCGTCCGGGTCGTCCAGGTCGTGGACCGTGATCCCGAAGGCGGCGGCGGCTTGCAGCACGTCGGTGAGGGTCCTCGCCTCACCGACCACCTGTCCGTCGATCTCCACGATCCGGAAGGGCGGCGTCCCGGGCTGTACCCCGAGCACCATGATCCGCGGGTGCGACATGTACGGGCTCGCGCTTTCGGTCATGCCTCGAGGGTAGAGCGCAAACGGCACGAACGCGGGCCTCCGGGCCGCCCGGTCCCTGCGCGAGGCAGGGAACCGGCGCCGCTTCCGCCGTGCGCCGCCACCCGCGCTGGGGAACCCTGGAGCGAGGAGGTGGCGATGGAACCCGTCGAGGCGCTGGAGCGGATCGCCTTCCTGCTGGAGCGGTCCCTGGCACCGGCGTACCGCGTCCGGGCCTTCCGCACCGCGGCGCGGACGCTGTCGGAGCTGGGCGCGGACGGGGTGCGCGAGCGGGCGGCGGCCGGAACGCTCGAGGGGCTCAAGGGGGTCGGGCCGAAGACGGCGCAGGTGGCGCGCGAGGCGCTGGCCGGGGAGGTGCCCGGCTATCTGCGGAAGCTGGAGGACGAGGCGGAGCGGCAGCCGGCGGACCGCGACGGGCAGGAGCTGCGGGACCTGCTGCGGGGGGACTGCCATCTGCACTCGGACTGGTCCGACGGCGGCAGCCCGATCGAGGAGATGGGCCGCACCGCCGCGGCGCTCGGGCACGAGTGGGCGGTGCTGACGGACCACTCGCCGCGGCTGACCGTGGCGCGCGGGCTGTCGGCCGGCCGGCTGCGCGAGCAGCTGGAGGTGGTGGCGGAGCTCAACGAGAGCTGGGCGCCGTTCCGGCTGCTGACCGGGATCGAGTGCGACATCCTCGAGGACGGCTCCCTCGACCAGGAGCCGGAGCTGCTGGAGCGGCTGGACGTCGTGGTGGTGTCAGTGCACTCCAAGCTGCGGATGGACGCGCGGTCGATGACCCGCCGCATGGTGGCGGCCGTGCGCGATCCGCACTCCGACGTCCTCGGGCACTGCACCGGCCGGCTGCTGTCCGGACGCGGCCGGCCCGAGTCGGAGTTCGACGCCGAGGAGGTGTTCGCGGCGTGCGCCGAGACCGGTACCGCCCTGGAGATCAACAGCCGTCCGGAGCGGCTCGATCCGCCGCGCCGGCTGCTGCGCCGGGCGGTCGCGGCGGGCGTGCTGTTCTCCGTGGACACCGACGCGCACGCGCCGGGCCAGCTGGACTGGCAGATCCTCGGGTGCGCCCGGGCGCAGGAGTGCGGGGTGCCGCCGGAACGGGTGGTGACCACCTGGTCCCTGGAGGAGCTGCTGGCGTGGACCCGTGAGCGGAGGACACCCTCCGGAGTGGCGGGCGGCTGAGGTGGTACCCGTCACCGCCCCCGAGGAAGGATCACGTATGGAACGGGCGGCCGTGTTCGATGTCGACGGCACTCTGGTCGACACCAACCACCTGTATGTGACGGCCTGGTGGGAGGCGTTGCGGCAGGCCGGCCACCGGGTGCCGATGCACGCCGTCCACCGGGCCGTGGGGCTGCCCTCCTCCGCTCTGGTCGCGCGGCTGCTGGGCGAGGACCGGGACGCCGGGCGCGACGAGGAGCTGAGCGCCGCGCACAAGGCGCTGTACGGGCAGTACTTCGAGCGGCTGCCCGCGCTGCCGGACGCCGGCCGGCTGCTGAAGCGGCTGCACCGCGACGGCTGGACGGTGGTGCTCGCCACCTCCGCCGACGGTGCGGAGCTGAGCGCGCTGCGCCGGGCGATCGACGCCGACGAGGCGATCGCGGCGACGGCGAGCGCCGACGACGTCGAGGAGGGCAAGCCCTCCCCTGAGCCCGTCGAGCACGCCCTGGAGCTGGCCGGGGTGCCGGCCGAGCGGGCGGTGTTCGTCGGTGACACGGTGTGGGACATGCGGGCGGGCAGCCGCGCCGGGGTGCGCTGCGTGGCCGTCCTGTGCGGCGGTATCCCGCGGGCCGACCTGGAGGAGGCCGGCGCGGACGCCGTCTACGACGGTCCGGCCCATCTCCTGGCGTCCCTGGCGGACAGTCCCCTGGCATGAAACGCCCTGCGGACGGGATACCCGCCGGGCATGGTGCGGACGTGGGAAGCGATGTCGCGGAGTGAGGCCGGCGGGCGCGTCGCGGCGCTGACGCGGGTGCGGGAGGCGGTGCGCCGGGACGCGGGGTCCGTCGCACGGGCGGCGCGGGCCGCCTGGCGGGGACCCGGGCGGGAGCGGGACCTGCTCGTCCAGTCGCTGAAGGCGGCCGCGGCGGCCCTGGTGGCCTGGCTGCTGGCGCAGGTGTGGCTCGGCGACCCGATGGCCCTGATGGCGCCCTGGGTGGCGCTGGTGCTGGTGCAGGCCACCGTCTACAGCTCGGTCCTCCAGGGCACCCGGCAGTTCGCCGCGATCTGTGTGGGCGCCCTGGTGGCCTCGGGGGCGCAGGCGGTCACCGGGGACACGACGGGCGCCCTGGCGCTGTCCGTGCCGGTGCTGATGCTGCTGTCGAACTGGCCGCGCTTCGGGGACCAGGGCATCTACGCCGCCACCACGGCGGTGTTCACCGTCGCCACGGGGACGGTGAGCGCGACCGCCGTCGGGCACCGGCTGGGACAGGCGGCGCTCGGCGCGGTCATCGGGATCGCCGTGAACGCGCTGGTCCTGCCGCCCATCCACCTGCGGGACGTACGGGAGAACCTGGCGGCGCTGGCCCGGGAGGCGGGCGATGTGCTGCACACCGTCGCCGGGGACCTGCGCGAGGGCGAGTGGGACGGGCAGACGGCCGTCGGCTGGGTGGGGGCGTCCGTACGGCTTCAGGACCGTCTGGAGGCGTTGCGCTCGGCGCGCGGCTGGAGCGCCGAGAGTCTGCGGCTGACCTCGGGCGTCCTGCGCGCGCTGCACCGGGCGCCGGGGAGGGCAGCCCTGCCGCCTCCGGAGGAGGACGAGCGGTTCGGCAGGATCACCGGGCATGTCACGGCGCTGACCCGCTCGCTGGCGGTGGCCGCGGACGAGGAGCGCACGCCCGCCGTGCCCGACGCGCCGGTGCTGCGCTGTTACGCCGAGCTGCTGGAGCTGCTCGGTGAGAGCTGCCGGGCCGAGGCCGACTGGCTGGTGGGCGGCGAGCAGGCGGACCCGTTGCTCGACGAACGGACGGAGGCGGTGATGCGGGAGCTGCACGAGAGGCTGCAGGAAGGACTGCGCAAGGAGGCGGGGCAGGGGGCCGCGCGGACGGCCGTCCTGGGCACGCTGCTGCTCCAGGCGGAGAACCTCTGGGCCGAGCTCGACGGCGGGCAGCGGGCCCGGTGACGCACCTCACTCCGGTGTGCGGCCGGACCCGGAACACTCCGGGGCGGTCCGCCGTTGAACAGGACGTGGGTGCGGATGGGACAGTGTCCCCGGGCCTCACCATTCGCCCACAGGGACGATCGTTCGGCTGAAGCCCTGTGGAGCCTTTCGCCGAGAGGCGACCGCCATCCGTGCCCACCCTCTGTCCGCCCCGACCGTGATTCCCCCGTCGCGGTCGGGGCTCCTTTCTTTGTCACCGCCCGCCCCGCGGCCCGCCTCGCGGGCGTGCAGGCCCGCGCCCGGGGGGTACCCGGCCGGTTCCAGGAAGGCGTACGGCCGAGAGGAGCGGAAGGTGAGCAGCGCAGCGGGCCTGAGGGTCGTGGTCACGGGTGCCACCGGCAATGCCGGGACCAGTGTGGTGCGGGCCCTCTCGGCGGAACCGGAGGTGGCGTCCGTACGGGGTCTGGCCCGGCGGGTGCCCGAGTGGTCGCCGCCGAAGACCGAGTGGTCGGCGGTGGACGTGGCCTCGGACCGGTTCGATCTCGTGGCGGAGTTCGCCGGCGCCGACGCGGTGATCCACCTGGCCTGGGCGTTCCAGCCGACGCACGATCCGGCGACCACCTGGCGCACCAATGTGCTCGGCGGCATCCGGGTGTTCGACGCGGTGGCCGAGGCGGGGGTGCCGGCGCTGGTGCACGCCTCGTCCGTCGGGGCGTACTCGCCGGGCCCGAAGGACCGGGCGGTGGACGAGTCGTGGCCGACGCACGGCTGGCCGGACGCCGCGTACTGCCGGGAGAAGGCGTATCTGGAGCGGACCCTGGACACGTTCGAGCGGGATCATCCGGGCATCCGGGTGGTACGGATGCGGCCCGCGTTCCTCTTCAAGCGGGAGTCGGCGAGCGAGCAGCGCCGCATCTTCGGCGGGCGTTTCCTGCCGGGGCCGGTGGCACGGCCCGATCTGCTGCCCTTCCTGCCCGACATCCCGGGGCTGCGGGTACAGGCCCTGCACACCGACGACGCGGCCGACGCCTATCGGCTGGCGGTGCTCTCGGCCGAGGCCCGGGGTGCCTTCAATCTCGCCGCGGAGCCGGCCCTCGACGCCGAGCTGCTCGGGGAGATGCTCGGCACCCGCCGGGTGCGGCTGCCGCGGACCGCGGCCCGGTCGGCGGTCGCCGCCGCGTGGGGGCTGCGCCTGCTGCCCGCCTCCCCGCATCTGTTCGACGCCGTGCTGAGGCTGCCGCTGATGGACTGCACGCGCGCGCGGGCGGAACTCGGCTGGCAGCCGGCGCGCACGGCGACGCAGGTGGTGGAGGAGTTCCTGCTGGGCCTGCGGCAGGGCGCGGGGGACGCGACGGAGCCGCTGCGCGGGCGCAAGGTGGGCTGAGTGCCGTTTCGCGGGTGCTCACGGAGGTACCCGCGAGGGCTCGTACATCGATGGAGGGAGAGGGCCGTGACCGACCACCGCCTCGAAGGGCCCGGCGAGAACGGCGCCGGTGTCCCCCGCGACCTGCCCGACCAGCAGGCCGGTCCCGGTGAGGACCCCTGGGACGTCGCCCCGGCCGCCGCGGAACGGGAGAGCGAGAAGAAGGCAGGCCGGCGGCCGAAGGAGCCGGACGACGACGGGGCCGGGGACGAGAGCGGGACCGGGCCCGACGTCCCCGACACGGACGAGGCCGGAACGGGACGCCGGGGCACCCCGCAGTCGGCGTCCGGCAACCCCGAGGACCCGGTACCGGACGAGCCCACGGGGTGACCCCGGGGCCGGGCCACGGCCGCTTCCCCGGGCGAGCCGGGAAATTCACTGGCTCGCCCGTCCGCCCCGTCCCTACCCTGATCCGGAAGCCGGGACCGCCTGGTTTCGATGATCACGTACGGCATTTCGCACAGCACACGCCAGGAGACGGCCCCCCATGAGAGCGCTCACGGAGCAGGACATCCGCACCTCGTTCATCAACTGCTCCAAGGGTGAGGCCAAGCGGCTGACCGTGCCGCGGGACCTGGAGACGCGCCCCTGGGACGACCTGGACTTCCTGGGCTGGCGCGACCCGGGGGCACCGGACCGCAGCTTCCTCGTCGTGGAGCGCGGGGACCGTCCCGTCGGGGTGGCCCTGCGGTTCCAGCCCGCGCAGCGGGGATTCCTGCACCGCAGCATGTGCTCCCTGTGCCTGACGACGCATCCGCGCGGCGGTGTCTCCCTGATGACGGCCCGCAGGGCGGGCACGGCCGGACGCGAGGGCAACTCGGTCGGCGCCTACATGTGCACCGATCTGGCCTGCTCCCTCTATCTGCGCGGCAAGAAGGTCCCGGAGACCGGGGCGCGCTTCGAGGAGAGCCTCACCCTGGACGAGCAGATCGAGCGCACGCTGCGCAACCTGTTCGCCTTCCTGGACAAGCTGTAGCTCCCGCCCGCGTGTCCGCCGAGGGACTGCCGTAGCGGCTGAACACGTTCGATGCGTCCGGGGAAGGGGAACCGTCCCGAGATGCAAGTCGTACGTGAGATGACCGAGCCGGCCGTTCAGTTCGTCAAGCGACGCCGGGACCCGGTGGTCGTGCAGACGGTGCGGTCGGCGGCGGCGGCCACGGTCGCCTACGTCATCGCCGTGCGGCTCAGTCCGGAGGCCGCACCGCTCACCGCGCCCCTGACCGCGCTGCTCGTCGTCCAGGTCACCCTGTACTCCACGCTCACCACCGGGCTGCGCCGGGTGAACGCCGTGGTCACCGGAGTGGTCCTGGCGATCCTCTTCAGCCTGTTGGTCGGTCTGACCTGGTGGAGTCTGGCGCTGCTCCTTCTGTCGTCGCTGACCGTCGGCCATCTGGTGCGGGTGCACGAGTTCGTCCCCGAGGTGGCGATCAGCGCGATGCTGGTGCTCGGGGTGACCACCCACGGGGACACCGCCTGGGCCCGGATCGTGGAGACGCTGATCGGCGCGGTCGTCGGGATGGCGTTCAACCTGCTGCTGGCCCCGCCGGTGTGGGTGGAGGAGGCCGGCGAGTCGATCGAGGAGCTGGCCCGGCGGGTGCGGCAGCTGATGCTGCGGATCGGGGAGGAGGCGGCCGAGGGCCCGCCCTCCTCGCGCGCGGCGGCCCGGCTGCACGAGGCCCGCCGGCTGGACCACGACATCTACGAGGTGGACGCGGACCTCCGGCAGGCGGAGGACAGCCTGCGGCTCAATCCGCGCGTCCGGGAGGGGCTGCTGCACCGGATCGTGCTGCGCACCGGCCTGGACACGCTGGAGATCTGCACGGTGGTGCTGCGGGTGCTGGCCCGCACCCTCACCGACCTGTCCAAGGAACGCGGGCCCGGCCGGCTGTTCGCGCCGGAGACGGGCGCCGTTTTCGAGCAGCTGCTGTCCGAGATCGCCGATGCCGTGGTCAGCTTCGCGGTGCTGGTGACCACGAGCGTGAGCGCCAGCGCGGAGTCGGCGGAGGAACGGCTCACCTCCCAGCTGCGGCAGGCGGCGGCCACGCGGGACAGGCTGGCCCAGTTGCTCTTCGCGGAGGCCCGGCGCGACGCACGCCAGTGGCAGCTGCTGGGCGCGGTGCTCACCGAGGTCAACCGCATCCTCGACGAGATGGACACCGAGCACCGCACGCGCCGGCTGTTCGAGGAACTGGACCGGCACTCGCAGGAGCAGCGCGAGCGGCTGCCGCGGCTCACCCGGCTGCGGGACCGGCTGCGCCGGGGGCGCCCCGGTGCCTCCGCTCGTTCCTGAACGGCCGCACCCGGCGCGCGGTGCGGCGTGGCGGCGCCCTCCGTCCGTCCGCGGCGCGTGCCGGGCGGGTCAGGGCAGCGGTGAACCGCGGTCCGGGGGTGACGCCGTTCGTCTCACCGGTCGCCGTCCGTGCGCTGCCGCTGCAGCGGGCGGGGGCAGGACGCGGCGGCGGCCTGGGAGAGCAGTACGTGCATGCGTTCGGTGAGTGCGGCGACGTCGTCGGCGGGCGCGTGGAACGGCAGCCGTACGTCGCCGCCCGTGCGGACGCGTTCGATGCGCAGGGTCAGTCCGTGCCGGTCCACGGCGAGCGGCTGGACGCGGACCGCGCCGTGCAGGCTGCCCATGTCGACCAGGCGGGTGAGCCGTTCGACCGCGTCGCCGTGGCAGTCGGCGAGGTGGGTCAGCAGCCGGGCCTCGGCGGTGGCGAGCGGGTCGGGCGCGGCGGTGGCGAATTCGTCGAGGTCGACGAGGACGGCGCCGGACTGCTGCCGGAGCACCACGCGCGTCGGCTGGAAGGCGAGCCGGCCGTCCTGGACGGAGAACCAGCCGGCGAGCCACAGCCGGGCGCGGATACGGTTGCGCACGGGGACGGGGGCGACGTCGGCGAACTCCAGCACGGCGGACGGCTCGCCGCGCGGCGCGCAGATCGCGGCGGCGAGCAGCGCGCTGTCCTCGGGCACCTCCAGCAGCACCCGTCCGTCGTCGGTGACGCTGTGCGCGCCGACGAACTCCTCGCGGGCGCCCTCCGCGGTCACCGCGCAGGACCATGCGGCGGCGAGCACCGAGCGGGCCCGCTCCGCCGCGCCCGGCGCGGCCGTCCAGCTGTGCGTGTCGTCACCCATCCCGAACCTCCTCTTAGGTAAGCCTTGCCTAACCTATCGAAGATCAGGGGGTGCGCCAACCGTCTGGCGTGATCTTTACGAGACCTTTCAGGACGTGAGCACACCGAGCAGGGCGCGCGCACACAGGTCGCGCACCTGCTCACGGTCCAGGTCCGCGCCGCGCAGCCACTCCAGGCAGACCGCGGTGGTGAAGGCCAGCCAGCCGCGCACCGCGAGCCGGGTGTCCGGACGGGACTCGAAGACCGGACCGAACTCGGGATCCGCCGCGAGCGCCGCCAGGATCTGCTGCTCCTGCGCGGCCAGCGCCCGCCGGTAGACCCGGCGCACGGCCTGGTCCCCCGCCGCGTCGGCACGGTGGAAGGCGCGGTAGCCGTGGGCATGGGTCTCGACGTACTTCAGATACGCGTCGAGACCCGCGGTGAGCTGCTCGCGCACCGGGACGCCCGGGACCGCCGCCGTCATCCGGAGCATCCGTCCGCTCTCCCGCTCCACCACCGCGGCGAAGAAGTCCCGCTTGTTCGGGAAGTAGTGGTAGAGCAGCCCTCGGGAGACCCCGGCGATCCCGGCGACCTGCTCGATCCACACGTCGTCGTAAGGGCTCTCGGAGAACAGCCGCGCCCCGACCGACAGAAGCTGCTCCCTGCGCTCCTCGGTACTGAGCCGGCGGCGGGCGCGCCCGCCCTGGTTCACGGCCATCCCCGCACCTTACTTGACGCCGGTTCAACAACCGGACCAGACTGAGGCCGCGTTATTGAACTCGCGTACAACAGGTCGCACTCGCTCGCCGGGTCGAAGGAGATCGCGTCATGGCGGAGACGACGACACGGACGGGGCTGCCGAAGGGGTTCCGCAGCGCGGAGCAGGGCTGGCCGGCGCTGCACCGCATACCCCACCCGCCCTACCGCCTGCCGCTGGTCGGCGACATCGTCGGGGCGAGCAGGCACACGCCCCTGCAGGACTCGCTGAAGTACGCCCGCACGCTCGGCCCGATCTTCCGCCGGAACGCCTTCGGCAAGGAGTTCGTGTTCACCTGGGGCGCCGGGCTGGTGGCCGAACTGGCCGACGAGTCGCGGTTCGCCAAGCACGTGGGGCTGGGCGTGGCCAATCTGCGGCCGGTGGCGGGCGACGGGCTGTTCACCGCGTACAACCACGAGCCGAACTGGCAGTTGGCGCACGACGTGCTGGCCCCAGGGTTCAGCCGCGAGGCCATGGCCGGGTACCACCCGATGATGCTGGCCGTGGCGGAGCGGCTCACGGAGCACTGGGACCGCGCGGCGGCCGCGGGCCGGTCGGTGGACGTGCCCGGGGACATGACGAAGCTGACGCTGGAGACGATCGCGAGGACCGGCTTCGGGCACGACTTCGGGTCCTTCGAACGGGCACGCCCGCACCCGTTCGTCACGGCGATGGTCGGCACGCTCACCTACGCCCAGCGGCTGAACAGCGTTCCCGCGCCGCTGACTCCGCTGCTGCTGCGCCGCGCGAGCCGCCGGAACGCGGCCGACATCCAGCGGCTCAACCGCATCGTCGACGAGGTGGTCCGGGAGCGGCGGGCGGACGGAGGCGGGGGCGGGGGCGGCGACCTGCTGGACCGGATGCTGGACACCGCGCACCCGGAGACCGGGGAGCGGCTGTCGGCGGAGAACGTCCGGCGGCAGGTCATCACCTTCCTGGTCGCCGGTCACGAGACCACCTCGGGCGCGCTGTCGTTCGCGCTGCACTACCTGTCCCGTGAGCCCGAGATCGCGGCCCGGGCCCGCGCGGAGGTGGACCGGGTCTGGGGCGACACGGCGGCTCCCGGCTACGAGCAGGTCGCCAAGCTGCGCTACGTGCGCCGGGTGCTGGACGAGTCGCTGCGGCTGTGGCCGACGGCGCCGGCCTTCGCGCGGGAGGCGACGCGGGACACGGTACTGGCGGGGGAGCATCCGATGCGGCGGGGGGCGTGGACGCTGGTGCTGACGCCGATGCTGCACCGGGACCCGGAGGTGTGGGGGGCGGACGCCGGGCGGTTCGATCCGGATCGCTTCGACGCGCGGGCGGTGCGGGCTCGGCCGCCGCACGTGTTCAAGCCGTTCGGGACGGGGGCGCGGGCGTGCATCGGGCGGCAGTTCGCGTTGCACGAGGCGACGTTGGTGCTGGGGCTGCTGCTGCGGCGGTACGAACTGCGTCCCGACCCGGCGTACCGGCTGCGGGTGACCGAGCGGCTGACTCTGATGCCGGAGGGGTTGCGGCTGCGGCCGGAGCGGCGGGGTGTGGCGGGTGTGGGCGTGGGCGGGCAGGCTGATCCGGCGGGGGACGAGTCCGGCTGAGGTGCGCCGGTGGTGGGGGGCGGGGTGGGGTGCTCCGCGTTGGGTGGGCGGAAGGCGTTCTACGCAGCCCGGCGCCGGCGGGGTGCCGTCGCGCCCCACCCGTGCCGCCCTGGGGGTACCCCCTCTGGGGGAGGCACGCCTGCCCGCGGAAGCGGGGCGGCTGCCCGCGGGAGCGGCACGGCCTCGCGCGAGAGCGACACGGCTGCCCGCGGGATCGGGGCAGGCCCCGCGGGGGCGACGCGAGCCCCGCGGGAGCGGCACGGCTGCCCGCGCAAACGGCGCGAACCCCGCGGGAGCAGCGCGGCCTCGCGCGAGAGCGACACGGCTGCCCGCGGGATCGGGGCAGGCCCCGCGGGGGCGACGCGAGCCCCGCGGGAGCGGCACGGCTGCCCGCGCAA